>JBKBLR010000010.1:0-91238 GCA_046296195.1 Parvularculaceae bacterium
CTTCCCGAACCTTCGGGGGCGATCGCCCCGCGATGACGAGCCCCCGCGCCCGCCAAAAGCCCAGGCGGCGCGGGGGGTCGGGGGGCAAGGCGGGCGCCGTCCCTTGCGCGAAGGAACAGTAAGGGTAACCCATAACTGATGCGCCAGCCGCGCCTCCAAGTCCTGCTCTCCCGGCCGCGGCGTTCAGGATCACGCCGAAAGCGGCGCGCGGCGGCGCTGAAATGAGCGCCGACGTCTTCGACAATCCTGATCCGGCGTTCCGCGCCGGCGACCTGCCTGTGCTCGCCGTTCGGCGGAACAAGGCGTTCGAACGCGGCCGGGATGTTAAGTTCCCGCATGGACGAAGAATATTCCGCCTGCGGACGTTCCGTCTCTCCGAACGCCGAAGTCGATGAGGCTCCACTGACGCCGGCTTTCAGCGATCGCATCCGATCGCTGAAAGGCGATCCTCGCTTCACTGCGGGCGCGCAGCCGCGCTCGCTAGGTTGCGAGGGGTCAAGGTCATCGCACCTTGGTGCTACTCCGCCCACCGGCGTTCCGGCGCCCCGGACGCCGGCGGCGATCCGGGGTCCATCGACAGAATCGCCGAAAAGCGCACGCGAGCCTGGGAAGCAAGTCCCGGTTTGGCGTCAAGGAGCGCGCTCTTGGTCGCAAGCGCAAGGCCGCCAAGAGCCTGACCCCTCACTGACAGGCGAGGCATTCCTCGTAATCCGTCTTCGCGCTCGCGGCGACTTCGAGATTGTGCTGGATGGCGGCGTCGAGCGCGGCTTCGGATTTCTTGCCGTTGGCGTAGCTCGCCCGCTGCACGCTCTTCGAGCGGCAATAGTAAAGCGATTTGACGCCCTTCTCCCAAGCCGTCCAGTGCAGCATGTGAAGGTCCCATTTGTCAATGTCGCCGGGCAGGAAGACGTTCACCGACTGGCCCTGGCAGATATAGGGGCTGCGGTCGGCGGCGAGCTCAATCACCCAGCGCTGGTCGATCTCGAACGCGGTCTTGAAGATGTCCTTCTCGAGATCCGAAAGGAAATCGAGATGCTGAACCGAGCCCTCATGCTCGATGATCGAGGCCCAGGTCTCGTCCGTGTCGAGACCTTTTTCGGCGAGGATCTTCTGCAGCGCCGAATTCTTCACGGTGAAGGAGCCCGACAGCGTCTTGTGGACATAGACGTTCGCCGGAATGGGCTCGATGCAAGGGCTGCAGCCGCCGCAGATGATCGAGATCGACGCCGTCGGCGCGATCGCGAGCTTGTGGCTGAACCGCTGCTTGACGCCGCGCTCCTCCGCGTCGGGGCAGGCGCCGCGCTCTTCGGCGAGCGCGACCGAGGCCGCGTCCGCGCCCATGCGGATATGCTTGAAGAGCTTGATGTTCCACGACTTCGCCATGGCGCTTTCGAAAGGAACGCCCATCTCCTGCAGGAAGGAGTGAAAGCCCATGAGCCCGAGGCCGACCGAGCGTTCGCGCCGCGCCGAATAGACCGCCTTCGCCATCGAGGCCGGCGCGCGCTGGATGAAGTCCTCGAGCACATTGTCGAGGAAGCGCATCACGTCCTCGATGAAGCGCGGGTCGTCCTTCCACTCGAAATATTTCTCGGCGTTGATCGAGGAGAGGCAGCAGACGGCGGTGCGGTCTTGCCCGAGATGATCCTTGCCGGTGTGCAGCATGATCTCCGAACAGAGGTTCGACGTCGACACCTTGAGCCCCAGCTCGCGCTGGTGCTTGGGCATCGCGCGGTTCACGGTGTCGGAGAAGACGAGATAGGGCTCGCCAGTCGCGAGGCGCACCTCAAGGATCTTCTGCCACAATTTCCGGGCGCTGACGGTCTTGAGGACCTGGCCCGTCTTCGGCGACCGGAGGCCGAAGTCCGCGTCCGCCGCCACCGCCTCCATGAATTCGTCGGTGATGTTGAGCCCGTGATGAAGGTTGAGCGACTTGCGGTTGAAGTCGCCCGACGGCTTTCTGATCTCCAGGAACTCCTCGATCTCGGGATGGTGGACGTCGAGATAGACGGCCGCAGAGCCGCGGCGCAGCGAGCCTTGGCTGATCGCCAGCGTCAGCGAGTCCATCACCCGAATGAAGGGGATGATGCCCGATGTCGCGCCCGCGCCCTTGACCTTCTCGCCGATCGAGCGGACCCCGCCCCAATAGGTCCCGATGCCGCCCCCGTTCGAGGCGAGCGCCACATTCTCATTCCAGGTGCCGACAATCTCCTCAAGCGAATCGCCGACGGCGTTCAGGAAGCAGGAAATCGGCAGACCGCGATTGGCGCCGCCGTTCGACAGCACCGGCGTCGCCGGCATGAACCACATGCGCGAGATATAGTCATAGATTCGCTGTGCGTGGTCGGCGTCGTCGCCATAAGTCCGGGCGACGCGGGCGAACATGTCCTGATAGGATTCGCCCTCGAGCAGGTAACGGTCGTCGAGCGTCTTCTTGCCGAAATCGGTGATGAGCGCGTCGCGGCTGTGATCGAGGACGATGTCCTTGACGAGGCGGAGCTCCGGCCGGCGCGGTTCGGGCGCGGGGGCCGGGGCCGGTGTTTCGAGGAGTTTTACCGTTTCCGTCGCTGCCGACATCGCTTCGCACCCCTTTTCTCTCGCCAGTCTGCCTGCCCCCGGATGCTTCCCGACCCCGGGCGGAGGCGCGCAAAGCCTTGTCGCCGGTTGCCCCGATGGGGGCGCGCCGGCTGGCGGCGTCGCGTCTTTTATTAGAGATTTCCCGCGCTTTGCGGGGCCCGCGACGGAGGATCGAACCCTTCGATCAGAATCCGACGCTGACACAAGATATAGTGCGGTAGGCGGCGCCGACCGTCAATATGAAGTTACCAACAGGACAGAACTTTTTCGTTAAAAGAGTCTTAAGCTATCGCACAGGGTGCGCTTCAATTCTTAAGCCAAGGGGGCGGTTGCGCGCCGTCAAAGCCTTGTTTCGGAGCAGCATCGGGACGGGCTGACTTTGAAAAAAATCCGCGCCGCGCCGCCGCCGGGGCGCCAGCGACAAATGTCGGCGGCGCGCTTGCGAAGTTTTGCGCCACAAAGCGGGCGCCTTCTGGCGCTTTCCGCCATGGCGGGTCATCAGGCGCGGCGTCCTCACCGAATCGCGCGCCCGTCTTCGCCCAGGCCTCGGCCCGGCCTTCAAGCGCGCGCAAGGCGTCGGCGAAGCGCTCGATCATTTCGCGCGGGCCCTCCGCCGCCGCCGCGAGGGCGCGGTCTTTGAGGCTGTTTGCGTCTGTGACGAGGTTGTAGCGACGAAGGGCGCCAGCAGGATCATCCGCGGCGACTATTTGCGCCGCCATCGGGCCAAGAATGTGCGGCGCAATGATCGTCACCGAAATGGCGAGGGCAAATGTCACGATCCCCGGCCGCGCCGCTTCCGCCGCCGCCAGCGTCCCGACGAAATCCGGGACCGGGGCGAAGCTGACCGGCGGGGCCAGCGAAAAAAACACCGCCGCGATGCCTATGGCGATCCCGAAAATCATCGCCGAGAACCGTCCGATGATGCGAGCCCCGGCGCCAAGCCGGTGGCGCGCCGCATCCGCGATCGCCGCGCCAAGGACATGGCAGCGATAGCCCTCCTTCGCGCCGATCACCGGCGACAGCTCAAAAAAGCGCAAGCCCGCGACGGTCGTCCTCCGGGCGCGCGCCGCCGCTGAAATCGCGCGCGGCAGATCCGCGGCGCTGTTGAGCTGCATCGCCGTGCGCTGCTCGATCAGGCGATCGCGAAACCGCCCGGTCGCCTGCGCGACGAGCGATTCGAGGTCCGCGCTGGCGCGCGCAAAGCGCTTCTTCGCCTCCCCGGCCGCGCCGTCGGCGGCAAGCCCGGCGAGGACGACGCCAAAGAAGCCTATGAAGCTGTACAGCGTCGCATAGGAAAAAGGCGCCGGATCAAGCCGCGACGCGACGCGCCACGCGAGCATCGCGAGAAAGACCACGAGACCCAGCGTGACAAGCCCGCGCAACAAGGCGGAAAGGCCGTAAACCGCATCGGCCTCCATCTGGTCGAGAAGGCTGCGCGCAAGGCTCCCCCCCAGCGCCGACGCCTTCTCGGCGGCCGCGACGTCCAGCTCGCCCGCTTCCTGGCGCAATTCGTCGGCGACAAGGTCATACTGCTCGGCCTGGCCGCCGCTGAGCGCTTCGCCATCCGCGGAATAGCGGGGGGCAGGAAAAATCTTCGCCGGGTCAGGCACCCCGGCAGGCGGCTCCGCCGCGAAAAAAGGCTTTCTCTCGCCGCGAGCCCGGCCGGCGAAGAGCTTCGCGATCCGCACGAGAATACCGGGCGGGCGGGCGCCGAACACCGGCGCTGCGCCGGGCGCGGCGGTCCGCACGTCGTCGCCGAACACGCGCCGAGCCGGAAGGCTGTCGTCACCGCGACGGGTTTCGATGCTCATGACCCCTCACTACCCCCAACACTCACCTTAGCCGAAAGCCGGCCGCAAGGCGACTGCGCGCGCGGCCACACCCGTCCTCAATAGAGCGACCCAAAGAGCCTGACCGCGCGCGGATCGCCGGCAAGATGGGGGGACATCCGATTCATCACATAGGCCGCGCTCATCCGCCTTTCGGGGTCGATCAGCACCGCCGATCCCCCGAAGCCGGCATGACCGAAGGCCGCCGGCGAGGGCCCGAAAAAGCCGTTGGTGTTCGCCATCAGCCCCGCAGACCAGGCGATGGCGAAGGGCAGGACAAGGTCCTCGCCTTTGATCCGCACGCGCAGTGCAGCCGCGAGGGCGTCCGGGGCGATCACTTGGCGCCCGTCGATGTCGACGCCGGCGTTGGCGAGCGGATGAACGAGCGCTGCAAGCCCCCTCGCCGTCGCATGCATGTTGGAAGCGGGAATCGCCGCGGCCATCCATTCTTCGCGGCTTACGCCGCCGGCCGCCGACCACGGCTTCAGGAAAGCGATCTCGGTGAACCAGCTCTTGCGATGTTCAGGCGCCCTGGGAGGCTTCGTCATGAACGCCGCGCGCGCGATCTCGGCGGCCTTGAGCCCGCAATGGACCTCGATCCCGCGCGCGGAGAAGAAGTCGCGCCGCAAGGTTTCGCCGACGCCGGCGCCCGTGCGCCTTCTGAGGACCTCATCGGCGATGAACCCGACCGTCTGCGGATGATAGCCGGCGGCGGTTCCCGGCGGCCACAAAGGGGCCATCGCGGCGATGCGCTCGACGATTGTCTCGCGCCGCGTCCAGTCTTCCGGCGGGATCGGCTCGGCGAAACCGCAAAGGCCCGCCTGATGAGACAGCGCCTGCCCCAGCGTCAGGGCGCTTTTGCCCTCCGCCGCGAACGCCGGCCAATCCGCGGCGACGGCGCGTTCATAATCGAGCGCGCCGGCGCTCACCGCTTCGGCGATCAGCCGCGCGATGACCGCCTTCCCGCTTGAATAGACGCAGACGAGCGTTTCCTCCGTCCACAGAGCACTTTGCGACTTGTCGGCCCAACCCGACCAGAGATCGACGACCGGCTCGCCGTCGATAAAGGCGGCGAAGCCGCCGCCGAGCTCCTCGCCGCGCGCAAAGGCGCCGGCGAAAGCGTCGAGCGCCGCCTGCCAGCCGGGCGCGACCCGGCCCTTGACGTCCGGCGATCCCGTCATGCGCGCCTCAGGCCCTTCTGCTCCAGGCGCCAGATGAGGCTGTCGAGCCTGTCCTGACCGAAGAAGGGCTCGTCCTCCAGCACCATCAGCGGCACGCCCCAGTGATGGACGAGCTGCGCCGCTTCGTTCGCGGCCATTCTTTCAAGAAGCGCCGCCTCATTCGACGCCGCACAGGCTTCAAGCGCGGCTAGCGACAGCCCCGCTTCGCGCGCGGCATCCTCCATATGGGCCCGGTCCGGCCAGTTCTCGGTTCCGCCCCAAATCCGCCGCGCGAGGCTGCGCGCGAAAGCGAGCCCCTTGCGCTCGCTTTCCTCCGCCGCAAGGCCGAGCCGCATCAGCCTTTCCATCAGCGGCTGGTCCGGCGCGACCTTGCCGCTCGCCAAGTCCATGACGATGGGGTCAGGGCGCGGCGGAAAAAACGGCACGCCAAGCCGCGCGCTTTCCCGCATGACGTCCTTGAAGAGGTAGGGAAGCCATTGCGGGCGGTTGCGCTCGAAAAAAGTCGGCTCGCGCATGGCGAGCGGCCTCACGAAGCAGAAGCGTGCGCCGACGGCAAAGTCGCGGGTGATGTCCGCGAGCCGGTCGATCGCCAGCCACGAATAGGGGCTGCGGAATGACCAGTAGATGTCCAGGCTCGTCATAAATTCGCGGCCCTCGCCGTCGCTGTTGTTGCAACTTCAACGAGGCGATCCTAATCGTCAACGTCGTTCGGCGCCGCGCCGGGGAGATTGACCGCTATGACTAGAACGCTTCGCGTCGCCGCGCTGCAGGCCGCTTTCGGCGAGGACATGGCGGCGAACATCCGCACGGTCGAAAAGCTGATCCGGGCGAGCGCGAAGGACGGGGCCGCGGTGATCCTGCCGCCCGAGCTGTTCCAGGGCCCATATTTCTGCAAGCGCGAGGAGACGAAGTGGTTCGCGCAGGCTTATCCGTACCGGGAACATCCCGTCGTGACGGGGCTCGCCCCGCTCGCCGGGGAGCTCGGCGTCGTCCTGCCGCTGTCGATTTATGAGAAGGCGGGCCAAGAATATTACAACAGCCTCGTCATGGTCGACGCCGACGGGACGATCATGGGGCTCTATCGCAAGAGCCACATCCCGGACGGGCCGGGATATGAGGAGAAATTCTATTTCCGGGCCGGGGACACCGGCTTCAAAGTGTGGTCGACGAAGGTCGGGCGGATCGGCGTCGGCGTCTGCTGGGATCAATGGTTCCCGGAAGCGGCCCGCGCGATGATGCTGCAAGGCGCGGAAATCCTCCTCTATCCGACCGCCATCGGCTCCGAACCCGAAAACCCTGCGCTCGACACCCAGCCGCGTTGGCGGCGCGCGATGATCGGCCATGCTGTTTCTAACGTGGTTCCTGTCGCGGCGGCGAACCGCGTCGGCGACGAAGACGGCCAGGTCTTTTACGGCTCCTCCTTCATCACCGACGAGGGCGGCGATTTCCTCGCCGAGATGAACAGGACCGACGAGGGCTTCATCGCCGCGACTATCGAGCCTGACCGCATTGCAGAACTGCGTGCAGGCTGGGGGTTCTTCCGTGATCGGCGTCCCGAGCTTTACAGCTCCCTTGTCGGCGAGGGTTAACCGAACAACTGGCGCGGGAAATGCTTTCTCCCAAATCGGGAAACCGATTCGGGAGGAACCCGCGCCATGGCTGCACCGCTTCAGAACATCGCCGACGTCGTCGTGCTGAAGGCTTCTGCTGACGAGCCGGATCTCGAGGGCCTCGATCAGGACTGCGGCGCGCCGATCGGCCCAGCCCTCGCCAAAGCAAGGATGGCGAAGGGTCTTTCCCATGCGGATATCCAAGCCGGCACGAAAATCAAATCCGCCCACATCGCCGCCATCGAAGCGGGCGATCAGGCGGCTTTGCCGGCGACGCCCTTCACCGCCGGCTTCGTAAAAGCCTATGCGCAGTTTCTCGGCCTAGACGCTGACGCCTTCGCACAGGCTTACAAGAAGGAAGCAGGCTTCGTTCCGCTGGCGGCCCCGGCGCTCTCGGCGATGATGCGTGAATCCGCCCGCGCGCGCGTCTCCGCCCCACCTTACGGCGACGACCCGCGCCCGGCAGGCCCTGCACCGTCTTCGCTGGAACCTGTGCTATCGGCGCCGCGGAAGCGGACCGGACTTGCGGCGGGCGGGTTTGACTGGGACCGAATAGTGACGTGGCTCGGCGCCGGCGCCGCTATCGCGGTCGCGGCCCTCCTCGCCGGCCGCGCGGTTCAGACCCAGCAGACCAAAGCTGAAATGAAGGGGCCTCCGTCGACGGTTATCGCCGAAACGCCAGCCATCAGAAGGTCCCCGGAGCTTGTCGCAACCTCGGAGCCGACCGTGAGCGAGCCCGAGGACGTCGCCGTCGGCGCAGCTGACGGGCCGGCGGCGCCAATTGACGCTAGCGCAGAAGCTCTCCCAACGCCCGAAGCCGCGGCGCCGGTTGAAACCGAGTTCGAGCCGCCGATCACGATCGTCGCCGTCAAACCGCCCGGCGTGAAACCGAAGCCGAAGGCGAAGCCCGCTGAAATCGACCCAGCGCCGCTTGAGGAGGCGACGCCGCCGCCAGTCCTGATCGTTTCGCCGTCGGCGGAGTCTGAACCGGCGATCGACGCCGCACCCGCCGACGCCGAGGCGCAACTTGAATCGCCGCCAGCGCCGCCCGAGCCCGTCATCGTGCCGGCGCGCGTGACGCGCGCCGCGAGCCCCGAATATCCCGAGCGTTGCGCCTTGCGCGCCGGCCAAAAGGTCGCTGTAACCGTCCTCTTTTCGATTACGGCGGAAGGAAGACCCGTTTCGGCGAGCATTCTGGCGAGCGACGATCGCTGCTTCAACTCCGCCGCGCAGCGCGCCGTCTACGACATGCGCTTTTCCCCGCGCACCGTCGACGGCGTTCCGACGGTGGAATCCGGCAAGTCCGTCGTCATTCAGTTCGTTCGCTGAGCAATCACCGCCTCCAGGCCGGCGACCCAGTCAGGAACGATGTCGGCGGCGCGTCCGTAACGGCGTTCAGTGAAGGCCTCGGCGTTTTCGGAGGGTTCAAGGTTGAGCTCGACGCAAGGCACGCCGACCGAGCGCGCCTCCATGACGAACCCTGCCGCCGGATAAACTGAGCCTGATGTGCCGATCGCAACGAACAGGTCTGCGCCGGCGATCGCCGATGCGATCTCGTCCATAAAGCGCGGCGTTTCGCCGAACCAGACGACGTCAGGGCGCATCCCGCCCGCGCCCTTGCAGTCCGGACACCGCGTCTCGGGCGTCAGGTCGCCTGCCCAACCGTGAACGGCGTCGCAGAATACGCATCGCGCCTTCAGCAGCTCGCCGTGCATGTGGAGCAGCCGCCGCGCGCCGGCCCGCTCGTGGAGGTCGTCGACATTCTGAGTCACCAGCGTGAATTCGTCGCCAAGCAATCGTTCGAGCCTCGCCAAGGCGACATGCGCCGCGTTGGGCGCGACATTCCTCAAACCGGCGCGCCGCGCATTGTAGAATGCATGAACGCGCCCCGGGTCGGCAGCAAAACCTTCCGGCGTCGCGACGTCGCGCCAGTCGGTTTTCGCCCAGACGCCATCAGGATCGCGAAAGGTTGAAACGCCGGAATCGGCGGAAATTCCGGCGCCCGTCAGAACCACGATGCTTGGGCGCCTGCTCACCGCGCCAGAAAATCGCTCTTGCCCAGCGGCACGCCGGCGTTCCTCAGATTGAGATAAGCGGCGGTGACGTGAAAATAGACGTTCGGCAGAATGAAGTTCTGAAGGAATTGCCGGCGCTTCATCGTCATCGCCTGATCGCGCATCGGCACCGTGATGTCGCCGTCGGGATCCGCGTCGATCTTAGCGCGATCGAGATCCTTGATATGGGCGTGGGCCTTGGCGACCCGCTCCCTCAATTGCGCGAAGGTGATTTCCGTGTCCGGAAAGGACGGGGGCTCGGCGCCGGACAGTCGCGTCAGGCCGCGGACGGCGATGTCGCACGCAATCTGGACCTGCCTGGCCATGGTGAACATGTCGGGCGCAAGGCGCCAACCGGTATAAACGGTGTCTTCGACGCCCGTCGCCCTGGCGTGCGTTTCCGCCTTGCCGAGCATGCCGTCGAGGGCGCGAAACATCTGATCGACTGCGGCGGCGGCGATGCTTGAAGTCGTGTAAGACATTTTCCTCTCCGACTGAACGGGCCTGCATCCTAACGAGGCTGACGACTTTGCCAAAGGAGGCCGTGATCACTTAGAAGCGATTTCAGGATGAAACGCGACCTGTTCGTCTGTCTTGGGAATATCTGCCGCTTTCCGACCGCTGACGCCATCTTGCGCGCGCAAGGCGCCGGGGGCGTGCGCCAAATCGCCCCCGCCGACTCGCGAGTGATCAAGGCGGCGGCTCGGCGCGGCTTCCGCCTCGATCGCCATCGGGCCCGTCAGGTCGGGTTCGCGGACTTCTGCAGTTTCGATATGCTGCTGATGAAGGAGCTGCGCAATCAGGCGGAGCTGCTCGCCATGGCGCCGCCGAACCGAGAATGCGCCATCTGGGTTTTCCTCGATTTTGCAGACGTCGCCGTCCGCGAAACGCCTGACCCCTGTTTCGGCGGCGAAAAGGGCTTTGAGGATGCGCTCGACCTCCTCGAAAAGGGGGCCGCGCCGGTCTCGATCACATCGCGGAGAGCGAGTAGCTCGCCACGACCTCGTAATGGGCGGCTTCCGCGCCGAGATGCGACGCAAAGAGGTGGAACTCGTCAACCGGAAACGGCCCTGCGCTAAAGAGACCGTGCTCGGCGCAATAGAGTTCCGCCTCCTCCTTTGCCGCGCCATTGAGATAGGCGAGCGTCACATGCGGCGTAAACTTTCGCTTCTCCTCAAGGAATCCCGCGCGCCGCAGCGCCGTGTCGACTTTCGCCTGCAAATGCGAGAGCGCCGGCGTCGAAACGGCGCCCGCCCACAGCGCGCGCGGTTTGCGGTCGCCGAAATAGCCGCAGCCCGCAAGCTTCAGGTCGAATGCAGGCGCAGCGACGCCGGCGAGCGCCGAAGCGGCTTCCTGAAGGCCATGCCGGTCGGTTTCTCCAATAAAGGCGAGCGTCAAATGGAAGTTGTCATCAGGGATCCAGCGCGCGCCCCGAAAGCCGGTTTGAAGATCGCTGAGCGCGTCGATGATCGCAGGCGGCGGCGCGATGGCGACGAAGAGCCGATGCATTGGGAGGCTCCTGACAGGCTGGCGATGACGATCTTCGCCAGAGAGCCCTTTCGAAAGCTTGAATTGCGGCGCCGTCAAGGCCAACGTCGCGCGGAGATCGACCGTTCTTCAGAAATGCGCGAGCAACGGATTCTTTTTCTCGGTTACGGTTTCGTTGCGCGGGCGCTCGCCCGTCGCCTCAGCGCACGGCGCTGGCGCCTGTCAGGAACGCACCGCCGCGCCGATCAGGCGCCATTCCTCGCAGCCGAGGCGATCGAGCCGGCGGCGTGGACCGCGGAAGGGGTGGCGTCGATTGCGTTTGACGGCGTCGATGCAGTTCTTGTCTCGACCCCGCCCGATGAACGCGGTTGCCCGGCGCTCGCCGCAGCCGGCGGGGCGCTTTCAAAGGCGGCGCCGACCTGGATCGGCTATCTCTCTACGAACGGCGTTTATGGCGACTATGGCGGCGCGGTCGTTGACGAGCGCTCGGCCCTGCGTGCGACCTCCTCGCGGGCGCGCGCCCGCATCGCCGCTGAGGAATCCTGGCGATCCTTCGCGGCGAAGCATGGTCATCGGCTTGTGATCTTCCGCCTCCCCGGCATTTATGGCCCAGGCCGATCCGCTTTCGACCAGATAAGGGAGGGTCGCGCACAGCGCATCTACAAGCCCGGCCAGGTTTTCAGCCGCATGCATGTCGACGACATCGCCGCCGCCATCGCGGCGTCAATCGACCGTCCGAATTCGGGCGCGCTGTTCAATCTGGCGGATGACGAGCCGGCGCCGCCGCAGGACGTCATTGAATACGCCTGCCGGCTGCTCGGCGTCGAGCCGCCGCCGCTCGTTCCGCTTGAAGATGCCAATATGAGCGAGATGGCGCGAAGCTTTTACGCCGACAACAAGCGCGTTTCGAACGCGCTGATGAAACGCGCGCTCGGCGTCACCCTCGCCTACCCGACCTATCGCGAAGGCCTTGAAGCGATTCTCGCCGGCGGCGGCTGAGCCGTCAGGCTTTCGGCTTGAAGGTCAGCGCGACGCCGTTGTTGCAATATCGAAGTCCTGTCGGCGAGGGGCCGTCGTCGAAAACATGCCCTTGATGCCCGCCGCAACGCGCGCAGTGATATTCCGTGCGCGGCACGATCAGCTTCCAGTCGGTCTTCGTGCCGATCGCATTCGGCAACACATCGAAGAACGACGGCCAGCCGGTGCCGGAATCGAATTTCTGGTCCGACCGGAAGAGGTCATAGCCGCAGCCGGCGCACGCATAGACGCCCTCACGCTTCTCTTCGTTGAGAGGGCTTGTCCACGGACGCTCCGTCGCCTCGCGCCGCAAGACGTCGTAGGCCTCGCCCTTGCCTTTCAGGCGCTCTTTCCACTCGCGGTCGGAAAGCTGCCATTTGTCATAGTCGGGAATCTTGGCCGTGTCTGGCTGCATGAGTTGTTCTTTCGCATGCGCCCGAGTCGCAAGAGCGGCGGCGGTCGCGGAGAAAAGAAGGGATCGGCGGTCAATCATGGGCGGCGACTTTCAATCCTTAGGCGAGGCTCAAGGCCTATACCTGCGCGATCGACGCCGCCAATAAAAAGGGCGCGAGCGTGAGGAGACCTGCGTCACGGTTCGATCGAAAGACCGTCAGGCAGGACTCCGGCGTGTCAATATCGACCGACCTCACCTGCCAGACGAAATGGACGGCCGCCGCAAGGAACAAGGCCAGTCCAGCCTTAGGCCCGCCGCCGACGACATAGGCTGACGCGGCGAGGAGAAGCGCCGCGCCGTAGAACGCAGCCAGCGCAGGCTTCGTCTTCGCCCCGAGGCGGCGGGCGGAGGACTTAACCCCGATGAGCGCGTCATCTTCCTTGTCTTGATGGGCGTAGATGGTGTCGTAGCCAAGGGTCCAGGCGACGCCGGAAGCGTAAAGGAGAAGCGCGGCAAAATCGAGCGCTCCGGCCACGGAGGAATAACCCATGAGCGCCCCCCAGTTGAAGGTCAGCCCCAGCCAGGCTTGCGGCCACCAGGTGACGCGCTTCATGAACGGATAGACGGCGACGAGGGCGAGCGACAGGACGCCGAGCAGGATGGTGAATTGATTGAATTGGAGGAGAACGGCGAGGCCTATGAGCGACAGCAGGATCAGAAACGACCATGCCTGTTTCACCGTGACTTGTCCTGAAGGAATGGGGCGTAACGCCGTCCGCGCGACCCTTGCGTCGAAATCACGGTCGGCGATGTCGTTATAGGCGCAGCCGGCGCCTCGCATGACTACCGCCCCGAGCGCAAACAGCGCCGCATAGGAAAGCGCCGTCAGCAGCGAAGGCGGCGCAGCGATCGCGCCGAGAGCGAGCCCCTGCCAACAGGGGATGAGGAGGAGCCAGGTTCCGATCGGCCGGTCGGCGCGCATCAGGCGCAGAAAAGGCCGCGCCCGCGCCGGCGCATGCCGGTCGACCCAGGTTCCTTTGAGGGCGTCGGGCGTCGCTGCGGTCATGGAGGTCGATGTAATTCGCCAGGGGCCCCATGTCATCTGCGCCAAGGGGACGCTAAAATCCGACCCATGATCCCTCGTCTTCATCTCGACGCGCCGCTGAGCGACGGCGCCGGCGCAGCGCTGTCGCCGGGCCAGGCTCATTATTTGAGGAACGTCCTGCGGCGCGAGGCCGGAGCAGCCATCCGCCTGTTCAATGCGCGTGACGGTGAGTTCGACGCAACGCTCGCCGAAATCGGCAAGCGAGGCGCGCTCGCCGCGGTCGGCGCACAGCGGCGGGCGCCGACGCGCGAACCCGATGTCGGGATCGTGTTCGCGCCGGTGAAGCGGGCGGCTGTCGAACTCATCATCCAGAAGGGAACGGAGCTCGGCGCAAGCTTCTTCATGCCGGTCATCACGGAAAGAACCAACGCCGATCGTCTCCGCACGGACCGACTCGCCGCCATCGCCCGCGAAGCCGCTGAACAATGCGGCAGGCTTTCGGTCCCGACCATTCGTGAGTCCGAGAAATTGCCCGGCGCGTTGCTCCATTGGGATCGCGCGCGTACGCTTTACTATTGCGACGAGGCGGGCGACGAGCCGGGCGAGGAGTGGGGCGGCGCGAAGGGGCGCGCCGACCCGCTTCTCGACGTCATCCGGCGGCGCGGCGACGGCCCGGCCGGGTTATTGATCGGACCTGAAGGCGGATTTTCCGATCAAGAAAGATCCTGGCTGCGAAGCCTGCCTTACGTCGCCCCTGCGACGCTCGGGCCGCGTATTCTGCGAGCCGACACCGCCGCGATTGTCTCGCTGACGCTGTGGCAGGCCGCGGCCGGAGACCTCGCGCGCGCGTGAGTTTATTTCGCTTGGCCGTCGCGGCCGGGGCCGCTAAACGGCGATGCCACACGATAACTCAGTGCGACCGGAGGCGTCTTTTGAGCGTAGAACGTCAGGCGACCGGCCCCCTGCCGCCGATCGAATCGCTCGAGGACTTGTCCGCCTTCATGGCGTCCGGCGAAAAGCCCAAGGCGGACTGGCGGATCGGCACCGAGCACGAGAAGTTCATCTATTGTCGGGACACCTTGAAGCCCGTCGGCTATGAAGGACTTAATGGCATCCGCGCCATCCTCGAAAAGCTCAGCGAGACGACCGGCTGGGAGATCATCCGGGAGGGCGAAACGCCGATCGGGCTCAAGGGCGAAGGCGCGTCGGTGTCGCTCGAACCCGGCGGGCAGGTCGAGCTTTCGGGCGCGCCGCTTGAGACCATCCATCAGACCTGCGCTGAAGTCTCGCGCCACCTCGACGCGGTGAAGGCTGTCGCTGAGCCGCTCAACATCGCCTTTTTCGGCATGGGCTTCACGCCGATCTGGACGCGCGATGAGATGCCCCGCATGCCGAAGGCGCGCTACAAAATCATGCGCGACTACATGCCGAAGGTCGGCGGCCTCGGCCTCGACATGATGCACCGAACCTGCACGGTTCAGGTCAATCTCGACTATTCCAGCGAAGCGGACATGGTGAAGAAGTTCCGCGTTTCGCTCGCCTTGCAGCCCATCGCAACGGCGCTGTTCGCCAATTCATCGCTCGTCGAAGGCGAGGATTCCGGCTGGGCGTCGTGGCGGGCGAACATCTGGACGGACACCGATCCTGATCGCACGGGCCTTTTGCGCTTCGTCTTTGACGACGGCTTCGGCTATGACCGCTACCGGGATTATCTACTCGATGTGCCGATGTATTTCGTGCGCAGGAATGGCCGGTATATCGACGCTGCAGGCCTTTCCTTCCGGGATTTTCTCGCCGGCAGGCTGTCCGTCGTCCCTGGCGAGCGTCCTCATATCCTCGACTGGGAAGACCACATGTCGACGGCGTTCCCGGAGGTGCGGCTGAAACGCTTCCTTGAAATGCGCGGCGCCGATTCCGGCCCATGGTCGCGCATTTGCGCCCTGCCGGCGTTCTGGGTCGGCCTTCTTTATGACGGCGCCGCGCTCGACGCCGCCTGGGACGTGGCGAAGGACTGGACCGCGGACATGCGCGACCAGCTGCGCCTCGACGCGGCCCATTACGGCCTCAAGGCCAAGGTCGGCCGGCGAACCGTGCAGGACGTCGCAAAGGACGTCATCGAGATCTCCCGCGCCGGGCTCAAGGCGCGCGCCAGGCGGGGCGCGATGGCGCCGGACGAAACGCATTTCATCGAGCCCCTGCAGTCGATCGCCGACAGCGGCGTCACCGTGGGCGAGTTCACCGCCCGACATTTCCTCGACGACCTTAAGGGTGATGCACGGCGGCTGCTCACGGAAGTCTCCTTCTGACCGCGGCGCGCCGATCGACATCCATAGACGTCTTTTCAGATGTCTCGCCAGCCTTACGCGCGCTGGCGCGCAAGGATTCGGCGCTGAAACGCGCGGCGGCCGCCATTGGCGCACCGGTCATCCGGCGCCGCGAAGGCGGGTTTGCAGGGCTTTTCCGCATCATCGTCGAGCAGCAGGTCTCTGTTCCAAGCGCGCAAGCGATCTGGCGGCGCTGCCTTGAAAGCGTCGATTGCCGGTCGCCCGAACTCGTCGCCTCGCTGGGCGTCGAAGGTCTGCGAGCGCTTGGCCTTTCGACCCCCAAGGCGCGCTACGTCTCGCTGGCGGCGGCGGCCGTCGCCGCCGGCGCCATCGACTTGGCTGGCCTGTCGCGCCTTCCAGACGACGAGGCGATCGCGGCCCTTGTCGCCATTAAGGGCGTCGGGCCATGGACGGCGTCGATTTATCTTCTTTTCTGTGAGGGGCGCGCCGACATCTGGCCGCCAAACGACGTCGCGCTGAAACACGCTTATGGCGCGGCGGCTGGCGCATCCGTTGAACAGCGGTCTCTTGACGAAAAGGCGGCGGCGGATTGGGGCCCGTGGCGCGGGGTGGCGGCGCATGTCCTGTGGACCTACTACGCCCATCTGAAAGGCCGATCGCCGATCTAGGGGTGTGGCTTCGCCGCAATTTTCATGAAAATTGTCAAAAACCGGTCACGGGGAATCAGGTAGAATTTCCCCAAGCTGCCCGTTGTCGGTTAGGCTGGCGGCGCTTGTCAGGAGGGTTTGTCTTCAGTCGCACCGGTTGGGTCAGGGGTTCGTGGCGGACGTTCACCGCTGCTCCGCGTATCGGAGGCCGGCGATGCAGGTGATCCGTCACGCGCCGGACGGTTGCCCGGCTCTGGTGCTGAACGCTGATTTCCGGCCGCTTTCCTATTTCCCGCTCTCTTTGTGGTCGTGGCAGGACACGCTGAAGGCGGTTTTCCTCGACCGCGTCGACGTCGTCGCGCAGTATGAGACCGTCGTTCGCTCGTCGACCTTCCAGATGCGGCTGCCCTCGGTCGTATCCCTGAAGAAATATGTGAACCACGCCCGCGCGCCAGCGTTCACACGCTTTAACGTTTTCCTGCGCGACGGCTTCACCTGTCAGTATTGCGGCTCGGGCGAGCGCGACAATCTCACCTTCGATCATGTGACCCCGCGTTCGAAAGGCGGGCGCACCACATGGGAGAACATCGTCGCCGCCTGCGCCTCGTGCAACCTCAAGAAAGGCGGGCGCCTGCCCGAGCAGGCGAAGATGTTCCCGGCGAAAAAGCCGGTGCGGCCGTCGATGTTTGAACTCAACGAACGCGGTCGCGCCTTTCCGCCCAACTATCTGCACCAGAGCTGGCAGGATTTCCTCTACTGGGACTCGGTGCTGGAGCCCTAATCGAGAGGCGTTGTTCCTGCAAACGCGCTACGTTAGCATTTCCTCCGCTTTCAAGAGGAGGCAAGTTCATGGACCGCGACGCCCCCCTGCCCGCCGCCAACCCCTTCACCGCGATCACGCGCCGGAAAACCTTGTCCCTCATGGGCTGCGGTTGCGCCGCCGCTGCTGCGGCTTGCACCTATAATGAGGACCTGGGGCGCAGCCAGCTCGTCTTCGTCTCCTCCGGACAGATGGCGCAGCTCGCCACCTCCGCTTGGGCGGATCTAAAGAAACAGGAAAAGATCACCAGCGATCCTCGATATGTCGATCGCGTGCGGCGCGTCGCGCCAAAGATCATCACCGCCTCGGGCGGCAATCCGTCCGAATGGGAGGTGCAAGTCTTCGCCTCGAAGGACCTCAACGCCTTTGCGCTGCCGGGCGGCAAGATCGGCTTTTACACCGGCATTCTCGAAATCATGGAGAACGACGCGCAGATCGCGACGGTCATGGGCCATGAAGTCGCGCATGTGAACTACAACCATTCGGGCGAACGCTATTCGCAGCAGGTGGGGTCGAGCGTCGCAATTTCCGCCGCGCAGGCCGCGATCGGAACCGGCAGCCAGACCGGGCAGCTCGCCATGGCTGCGCTCGGCGTCGGCGCGCAGGTCGGCCTCCTCCTCCCCTTTTCGCGCAAGCACGAGCTCGAAGCCGACAAGTTCGGCCTTCGCTACATGCACCGCGCCGGTTACGATCCGAATGAGGCCCTGAAATTTTGGCGCAAGATGGCGGCCCAGAAGCAGGGCTCGCCGCCCGAATTCCTGTCGACCCACCCGGCGGATTCGACCCGGATCGCCCAGCTCGAACGGGAAATCGCCCTTCTGAGATAGTTGCGCCGGCGCCCCGCCGCGACTAGGTTCCGCGCCCGCGACGGTCCTTAGAACGCCGCCTTGGAATGCCGCCTTAGCTCAGCTGGTTAGAGCGCTAGATTGTGGATCTAGAGGTCCCCGGTTCGATCCCGGGAGGCGGTACCACCCAGATCCTCTGTTGCGCCGCGCCCCGGATCTGGCTTTTTGACCCAGATCAATCAGCCATCCAGAAAATCGGTTCGGATGTTGATCATGAGCGCTATCGGATCAAAAACCGCCGCCGCGCCGACGCTGACGATCGATGCGCCCTGGCGCTGGCTGGGGGCTGGCTTTCGTGACCTGATGCGCGCGCCCCATCTCAGCATCGGCTATGGCGCGCTCGTCATCGGCGGCGGCGTGGCGATCATCTGGATGCTCTGGCGATCGGGCTACGCCTCGCTCATTCCGGTCGCCTTCGGCATGTTCGCGATCTTCGGCCCGTTGCTCGCGGTCGGCACCTATGAAATGAGCCGGCGCATCGAAGCCGGCGAAGCGCCGGGCATTTTCCCGGTGCGGTTCGCCGGACCGCGCGCGCCATTGCAACTCGCCTTCATCGGTTTCTTCCTGATGTTCGCCGCCATGGTTTGGGCGCGGCTTGCGATGCTGCTCTATGCGCTCTTCACCAACGGCAATTACATGCCGCTCAGCGAGTTCATGACCTTCGCCCTGACGACGACGCCCGGCATCGCCATGGTGGCCGTCGGGACGGCCGTCGGCGGACTCATCGCCTTCGGGATCTATTTGCTCACGGTCGTCTCCGTCCCGATGCTGATGAATGAGCGCACCGACGCCTTCACGGCGGTCGCCACGGGCCTGCGCGCCTGGAGCCGGAACCCGGGCACGATGATGTTGTGGGCATGGTTGATCGCCGTCATCACGGCGGCCGGCGTCGCGACCCTGTTCGTCGGTCTTGCCCTCGCCTTCCCGTTGCTCGGCCATGCAAGCTGGCACGCCTATCGCGACATCCGCGGCCTCTGATTGTCGTCATCCTCCTCGAGGTCGTCGTCGAGCAGAATGCGCGCTGCGGCGCCGTCCGGGTCCTCGAACTGACCGGACTTCAGCGCCCAAAGGAAGGCCAAAAGCCCGAGGCCGCCCAAAAAAAGCGCAATCGGAATGAGATAGATGAGGACGCTCATCGCGCCGTCGATCCTTTGCCGGCAAGGCGCAGCGCGTTCAAGATGACGACGACAGACGACCCTGACATCGCCGCTGCGGCGATGAGAGGGGTCACTAGCCCAAACACCGCGATCGGAATCGCCACGAAATTATAGAGCGCCGCGAACCAGAAATTCTCGATCATTCGCGACCGCGCTTGGCGGGCGACGTCGACGGCTTCAACTATGCCGTCGAGCCGCTCGCCGAGATAGACGAAATCGGCAGCGGACTGGCTCGCCGATGCGGCCGTGCCCGGCGCCAGCGAAACATGCGCCGCCATCAACGAGGGCGCGTCATTAAGCCCGTCGCCGACCATCGCCGGGCGAGTCCCCGCGGCGACGAGCTCGGCGAGGCGCGAGGCCTTCTCCTTTGGGCCGACCTCGGCGCGCCAGCGATCAATGCCGACGGCGCTCGCCAAGGCTGCGGCCACGGGCGAGACGTCGCCGGAGAGAAGTTCGGGCTCGAGCCCCTTCGACTTCAGCGCGCGAATGACCGCCGCCGCATCCGCGCGCGGCGTGTCCTCAAAAACAAACTGAACAGGGACCGCATCGCCGACTTTCAACCATGACGCCATCCGCGCGGCATTGCTTTCCTGGCGTGCGCCGGTCCAGTCGGCGGCGCCGAACCGGACGCGCGCGCCTTGCCAAGTGCCTGCGACACCGAGGCCGGGGAATTCGACGGCGTCATCGGCCGCCGGCCCGGGTCCGGCCGCCTCGACGACGGCCCGCGACAACGGATGCCGGCTGATCCGTGCGACCGCCGCTGCGGCGGCGAGCGCGCCGGGCGGCAGTTCATCACGGTTGACGAGCGCGGGGCGGCCGAAGGTCAGCGTGCCCGTCTTGTCGAAAATGATCGTCCGCGCGTCCGCGAGCCTTTCGAGCGCATCGCCGGATTTCACCAGCACGCCGCGTCTGAACAGCCGGCCGGCGGCGACAATCTGCACCGCCGGCGCCGCGAGTCCGAGGGCGCAGGGGCAAGTGATGATGAGAACGGCGATCGCGTTGAGCGCCGCGACGCGGAGACCGGCGTCCGTCAGCAGAAGCCAGCCCGCAAAGGTTGCGATCGCCAGCGAATGAACGACAGGAACATAAAGGGCCGCTGCGCGATCGGCGAGACGACGATAGCGGCCGCGCGTCTGCTCGCTCGCCTCCATCAACCGCGCAAGATCGGCGAGAAGCGAGGTTTCCAGCGTTCCGGTCGCCGTCATGATCAGACGATCGGAAAGATTGACCACGCCGGCGTTGAGAGCGTCGCCCTTCTGTCGCTTCACCGGCGCGCTCTCTCCTGTGACGAGGGCGAGGTCGGCATGGGAAGCGCCCTCCGCAACGACGCCGTCGACGGGGACGCGGTCGCCCGGCGCGAGAATGAGCCGTTCACCCACTCTGATGTCGCGCGCCGGAACGCTTTCAACGCCGCCGTCCTCCCTGATGCGGCGCGCGGTCGCCGCCTGCAGGGCGAGGACGTCGCGAGCCGCCGCGCGCGCGCGCCAGCGCAGGCGATGGTCGAGATAGCGGCCGATGAGCAGGAAGAAGAGCAACATCACCGCGGCGTCGAAATAGGTATGCAGCTCGCCGGCGAGGAATTCATGGATGCTGAGCGCGAGCGCGAGAATGACCGCCAGCGAAATAGGCACGTCCATATTCGCGCGCCCATGTTTCAGCGCGGCGAGAGCGGACCGAAAGAACGGCTGGCCCGCATAGAGCGCCGCCGGCACGGCGATGACGGCCGAGGCCCAATGCATCAGGCTGACCGTCGCCTTGCCCATGTCCGCACCGCCGGCCCAGACGGACACCGACAGCAGCATGACATTCGCCGTCGCAAAGCCAGCAACGCCCAAGGCGCGCAGGAGGCTTCTTCCCTCCCTGTCGTGATCGCTCTCGACAAGCTTCTGATCGAACGGCGCTGCGCGATAGCCGAGCGCCTCGATCGCCCCGGTGACATCGGCGGCCGTCACGGCGCCGTCTTTCCAAGCGAGCGACAGACGCCCCGTCGAAAGATTAAGTCGCGCCCGCTCCATGCCGTCGAGCGCCATCATCCCTTTCTCGATCTTGGCGATGCATCCGGCGCATTTGGCGCCGAAAATCGCCAGGTCGAGCTCCGCAATCCCGTTCCGGCGTCGCACGAAGGGCGCCGCATCGACACGGCCGACATCAGGCGGAGCGGCGGGCTCAAGACCGCTCGGGCAAGCGACAGAGGCGCTGCTGGCGCTCATGGCAGGACCACCCTGTTCGTGAATTGAAGCCGGTCGCCGGCGGCGGAGGAAGCGACTACGGTGAGGTCCCAGGCACCGCGCGGCGAGGCGACAACGGCCCGGTAGCGTCCGCCTCCAATGGGTTCAAAGGCGAATTCCTGCGCGCCCTCGCTCGACGCCGGCCTCTGCAGGGACCCTGCGACCACGAGGCCCTCAAGCGGCCGCCCATTGGCGGCGTGGAAGGAAACGATGAGCGCGGCGTCGGACCCCTCCGTCAGGATCTCTTCGATTGCGGCGCTCCAGCCAAGCGCCGCTTGTAACGCTCGCTCGGTGAGCACCTCGTTGTAAAGCAGGCCCTGGCGATAGGACTTCTGCTCCTTCTCGCCGGGGTAGCTCTTGACGGCGAAATAGATGAACGCCGCGTTGGCGGCGAGGATAAGCGCAAAGAAACCGAGCAGGACGCCCAGCACATGTCCGCCGGACAATTGCGCGCGCGCCTTCACTGAGCTCGCCCCGTCATGAAAATGGCTTCCGCGTCGGCCGAATCGCCAGCGGCGTCTTCAACCTTGAAACGCAGCGACGCCGAGGACTCCTTGATCGCATTTGGCGGCGTTGTCACGAATACTCTCAAGGGTCGCACGTCATCGCCTGCGATCGTCAGTCGAAGGGCGCCGTCATCGGCGTCGAGGCCGATCGCCGAAAGGGCGAACGAGCCTTCTTCTGCCAGCCGCACGACAAATGTTCGCTCCTCGCTCATTTTGTTGGTGATCTTCAACGTGTAGGCGTTGCGGATCGAGCCGTCAGACAGTCTGACGAAAGGCGGCGTGCGGTCCTTCAAGACGCTGAGATGCATTGTCTCCCGCGCCGACAGGCCGAAGAGCATGATCGCCGCGACAAGGGCGAGCACGGCGGCGTAGAGGATCGTCCGTGGCCGAAGGATCCTGAATTGCGGCTTTGCGCCGAGCTTGCGGCGCGCCATGTTCTTGTCCGTGTCGTAGGCGATGAGGCCGCGCGGGCGCCCGACCTTCGCCATCACTTCGTTGCAGGCGTCGATGCAGAGCGCGCAGTTGATGCATTCAAGCTGCGCGCCGTCGCGAATGTCGATGCCCATCGGGCACGCCGCGATGCAAGCCTTGCAATCGACGCAATCGCCGCGCCCCTGCCAGCTTTCGCCCTTTTTGTGCGGGCCGCGCGGCTCGCCGCGATCGGCGCGATAGGTGACCTGCAGCGACTCTTCGTCCGTCAGCGCCGCCTGAATGCGCGGCCAGGGACACATATAGGTGCAGACCTGCTCGCGCATCGACCCCGCGAGCATATAGGTCGTGAAGGTCAACACGCCGGCGAAAAGATAGGCGGAAGGGGACGCCTCGCCCCGAAAGAATTGCGACGCGACGGTCGGGGCGTCATGGAAATAAAGAATCCAGGCGCCGCCGGTCGCGGCGGCGATAATGAGCCAGATCGCATGCTTGGCGGCCTTGCGCAGGACCTTTTCGGCGGACCATGGCGCCTTGGCGAGCTTGATGCGGGCGTTGCGGTCGCCCTCAATGAGCCGTTCAACGGCGATAAAGAGATCGGTCCAGACCGTCTGCGGGCAGGCGTAGCCGCACCACACGCGGCCAAACAGCGCCGTCGCCAGGAAGAGCGAAAGCGCCGCCAGAATGAGAAGGCCGGTGACGAAGTAAAGCTCGCTCGGCCAGATCTCGATGAAGAAGAAGTAGAACCGCCCGCCGACGAAATCGACGAGCACCGCCTGATCCGGCTCCGCCGGTCCACGAGGCCAGCGAAGCCATGGCAGGATGTAATAGACGCCGAGCGTCGCGATGAGAATCGCCCATTTGAGCAGCCGGAAGCGCCCGTGCACGAGCTTTGGATAAATGGGCTCGCGCTTTTTGTAGAGTTGCCGCGCGGCTGCGCTGTTGACGGCGACAGCGTCGATCATGGCGACGCCGAATGCGGCTTCTGCGGCCTTCAAAGACCGCGCAGCGAGCTTGAGGTCAAGTTCTGTCACGTGGCGCGACCATACGCTACTCGCCGCCCCCAAGCGAATGGACATAGACGGCGAGCGCCGTGATCTGCGCCTCGGAAAGCCGTCCGCTCCAGGCCGGCATCACGCCGCCGCGTCCGCGGCGCAAGGTCTGAACGATGTCCGCCCGCTCGCCCCCATAAAGCCAGATCGCGTCGGTGAGGTTCGGCGCGCCGAGCTCTGTGTTTCCGCGACCGTCGGCGCCGTGGCACGCCGCGCACTGCTCCTCGAAGATCGGCGCAGCGCGCGCCGCCGCCGCGCCGTCCGCCTCCCGACCTGAGAGGCTGAAGATGTAATCGGCGAGATCGTCGATCTGCGCGCTTGTCAGAACCCCGAGCTCGCCATAGGCCTGCATGACATTGATCCGCGCCTCCGGATGGCCTGAGCGAATGCCGACCTGCAAGGTGCGGCGGATGTCGGAAAGCGTTCCGCCCCACAGCCAGTCATCGTCGACGAGCGCGGGATAGCCTTTCGCGCCCTGCCCGCCTGCGCCATGGCACGTCGCGCAATTGTCGCCGAACAGCGAGGCGCCGGCGTTGAGCGCGAATTCGAGAAGCGCCGGATCGCGCTCGACCGCCGCGATCGAGTCGATCGCAAGGAGTCGCGCCATCTGCTCCTGACGGTCAGCCTGAAGCGCCGACACCGCCGCTGCGACGTTCTTGCGCTCCGAGTGTCCGCGCGTGCCGGCGAAATGGCCCGTCAGCCCGGGCCAGGACGGCATCAGCACCCAGTAGACGACGGACCAGAGCACGCACGCATAAAAAATGATCAGCCACCAGCGCGGCAAGGGGTTATTGAGCTCCTTGATCCCGTCCCAGACATGGCCTGTCGTCGCGACGCCGGAGGCTTCGTCGATTTCACGCTGCGCCATGATGTCAGTCCTCTTCCTTCAGCGGAATATTCTTCGCCTCGTCAAACTTCGCCTTGTTTCGCGGGTTGAGGGCGTAAAGAAGCACCAATGCGAAGGCGACGACGAAAATGACGAGGCCCCATGTCTGTGCAAAGCGCGCTAAAGTTTCGTACATGACTCTCACCGATAGTTTTCTTCGGCCTTGTAAGTCGAAAAATCGACCATCGTGCCGAGCACCTGCAAATAGGCGATAAGAGCGTCCATCTCCGAGATGACGGCGGGATCGCCGTCGAAATCGCGGATCTGCGCCTTCGGATAGCGGGCGCTGAACTGGTCGTAGATTTCCGAAAAGGGATCGACCTGCGCCTTGAGGTCGGCTTCGGCGTTGGCGATCATCTCATCCGAATAGGGAACGCCGGCCATCCGGTTCGCTTTAAGCCACGCCGCGGCCTCCTTGTAATCGAGCGGGCGTTTGTTGAGGAAGGCGTAAGGCGGCATCACCGATTCCGGGACGACGCTGCGGGGATCGATGAGGTGCTGCTGGTGCCAGGCGTCGGAATACTTGCCGCCAACGCGCGCCAGGTCAGGCCCCGATCGCTTTGATCCCCACTGGAACGGATGGTCATACATGCTCTCCGCGGCGAGAGAGTAATGGCCGTAGCGCTCCACTTCGTCGCGGAGAGGGCGCACCATCTGCGAGTGGCAGACATAGCAGCCCTCACGGATGTAGATGTTGCGGCCAGCAAGTTCGAGCGGCGAATAGGGCCTGACGCCCGCGACCTTCTCGATCGTCGATTCGAGGTAGAAGAGCGGCGCGATTTCAACGATGCCGCCGATCGCGACGGTGACGAGAATCGCGATCGTCAGAATAAGGCCGCGCTTTTCAAGAAATTCGTGTCTGTCAAGCATTGGCGTCCCCCGTCACTCAGCCGGAACAGCGGCGAGCTGCGCATCGCGAGCATATTCGCGCTCGCGCACGTCGCCGCGCGCGGTGCGCCAGAGATTGTAGGCCATGAGCAGCGCGCCGAGCAGGAACAGCAATCCGCCGATCATCCGGATGACATAATAAGGATACATCGCGGCGACGGTCTCGACGAAGGAATATTGAAGGAAGCCGAATTCGTTGTAGGCGCGCCACATCAGGCCCTGCATGATGCCGGAGACCCACATCGCAGTGATGTAGAGAAGAATGCCGAGCGTCGAGATCCAAAAATGCCATTCGACAAGCGCGCGTGAATAGAGTTTCTCGCGGTTCCATAACCAGGGCACGAGGCAGTAGAGCGCGCCGAAGGAGACATAACCGACCCAGCCGAGCGCGCCGGAATGGACATGCCCGATCGTCCAGTCGGTGTAATGCGACAAGGAATTGACGGCGCGGATGGACATCAGCGGCCCTTCGAAGGTCGACATGCCGTAAAAGGCGACCGAGACGACCATCATCCGCAGCACGGGGTCTGTCCGCAGCTTGTCCCAGGCGCCGGAAAGCGTCATCAGACCGTTGATCATGCCGCCCCATGAGGGCATCCACAGCATGATCGAGAAGGTCATCCCGAGCGTCTGCGCCCATTCGGGCAGCGCCGTGTAGTGAAGGTGATGCGGCCCCGCCCAGATGTAAATGAAGATCAGCGACCAGAAATGGACGATCGACAGGCGGTAGGAATAAACCGGCCGTTCCGCCCGCTTCGGAATGAAATAATACATGATCGCAAGGAAGCCGGCGGTCAGGAAAAAGCCGACAGCGTTGTGGCCGTACCACCATTGCGTCAGCGCGTCCTGCACGCCGGCGAAGAGGCTGTAGCTCTTGGCGCTCGTCAGCGAGACCGGGATCGCGAGATTGTTGACGACATGCAGCATCGCGATGGTCACGATGAAGGCGAGATAGAACCAGTTCGCGACGTAAATGTGCGGCTCTTTGCGCTTCAGCAGCGTGCCAAGAAAGACGAGCAGATAAACGACCCAGACGATTGTCAGCCAGAGATCGGCGTACCATTCCGGCTCGGCGTATTCGCGAGACTGCGTTACGCCCATCAAATAGCCGGTGGCGGCGATCACGATGAACAGGTTGTAGCCGAGAAAGACGAACCACGGCGCAAGACCGCCCCAAAGTCGTGCGCGACATGTGCGCTGGACGACATAGAAAGAGGTCGCGATGAGAACGTTGCCGCCGAACGCGAAAACGACCGCTGAGGTGTGAAGGGGCCTCAGCCTTCCGAAATTGGTCCACGACAGATCGGGGAAGTAGAAAAGATTGGGGAATGCGAGTTGGGCGGCGATCACGACGCCGACGAGGAATCCAGCGATCCCCCAGAAGACGGATGCAAAGACGCCGGCTTTCACAACGCCGAATTCGTAGCGGCCGGCGTCCGCGCCTGCTGACGATGTCAGATAGCTGACGAGGCCGAAGGCCCCGATGACGCTCGCCGCGAAGAAAATCATCGCGTGCGTCGCCATCATGGGATCGATGGTGCGCGCAGCGGTGAAGACCGACCAAAGCGCCATCACGCCAAGCGCTGACGCAATGAGCAGCACATCCGCGCCCTTGCCGCCCGCCGGCGTCATTTCGTTCGACATTGCATAGTCCCCATTGATTCTTATCATGACGGCCCGAGCCTTGTTGCAGACCGGCGAAAGCCCGCCTTGACCTAAATCAACGCCGTGCCGAGATCGCTGCTATTGTCTACTTGTCGCAGCCGCTGGTCCGTCCGGTGTCGAACCGAATAAGAGTTTATGTTCTGGCGTGCGGCGCGGCGTGCGCCGCACTCGCATCGGGGCCTGCGCTGTCGAGTGCGAGGCCGGCGTGGATCGTCCGGGCTCCCTTATGCGCGGATGGGGGACGCAGCGTCATCGAGATCGATTTCAGCGGCGGCGGCGGCCGGCGGGACGACCGCTCGCATTCATCCTGCCACATCGCATGTCTGTCGGAGCGCAAGGCGCCAAAGCTGAAACGAACCGGCTAGCCAGGAAGCGTCACATGATGGCGGGCGAGATCGCGGATCGCGCCTTTTTTCTTCAACGCCGCAAGCGTGCGGCTCAAGGTTTCGAGCCGAAGCCCCAGATAATCGGCGATATCCTGGCGGGGCATCGGCAAGGGGGTCTCGGTCGCGTCTCCGTCAACGTCACGGCCGATCGACCGCGCCATGAGCTGCAGAAAACTTTCGACGCGTTCTTCGGCGGTCTTCTTGCCGAGCAGCACGATATGGTCCTGCGCCTTGTGATATTCGGTCTGGCCGCGCGCGATCAGCCGGTCCTTGACGCCTGGGAAGTCGGCCGCGATCTGGTCGAGGAATTTGTGCGGGAAATGACAGACATGGCTGTCCTCAAGCGCCTCCGCCGTATAGGCGCTCGCTGACGTCGCACGTACGCCCATGAAATCACCCGGAAAGAGGAATCCGGTGACCTGCCGGCGGCCGTCTTCGAGATGCTTGGTGAGACGGAAGCTTCCTTGCACGACAACATAGAGACTGTCGTTCGGAGCGCCCTCCTCCATGAGCGCTCGCCCCTTGGCGACGGTGCGGCGCGCCATCGTTTTTTCGATTTGTGCGAGTTCCCGGAGTCCGAGATCGGCGCAGATCGACCGTTCACGAACGGCGCAGAGGTCGCAGGAGGCCGGCCGCTTTTCGGCGGCGCAAGACCCGGCGCGGTGGTCGATTGAGCCCATGCATCAGACCTAGCACAATGCGCCGCGCCGATAAGCCCCTAGGGGCGGCCAGATGTGCGGCGCATTCGCGCAAGGCGCTCAGACGGCGGGCGCCATGCCGCCCATCGGCGCGGCGTAGGGGTCGAGCGCCGCCGCGACCGCGCGGGCGAGCAGGAATGCGTCCTCGGCGACGCTCACCCTGTCGCCTTGCCAGGCGATGACGCCGTCAGCCTCAAACCGGTCAAGGGCGGCGCAAATGCGCAACGCCTCGGCGGGGGCGGCGACCCGGAGCACTTCGCCGACATCGGCGGACATGCCGCACAGCAAGTCCCCGATCGCCGCCGCGACGACATTTTCCCGCCGAGTCCGGGCAAGGCCGCGGACGACGGGCGATTCGCCGCGCCGGATGAGTCCGACATAGGTGCCGACATTCTTCTCGTTCTGCGCATAAAGCCCGTCGACGAAACTAATCGCGGATGCGCCGATACCGATCGTTGTCGGCGAAGGATCGTCCGCAAACCCCTGAAAATTCCGCTTGAGGCGCCCGGAGGAGGCCGCGCAGGCGAGCGCATTGCCAGGCTTGGCGTAATGGTCGAAGCCGACGCGCCGGAAGCCGGCGGCGCGGAGCTTCCAGTCTGCGAGCTCGGCCATGCCGGCCCGCGCCTCCGCGCCCGGAAGCGCCGATTCCTCGATCAGGCGCTGGCGCGGAAAAGCAGCCGGCAGATGCGCGTAACCGAACACTGAAACCCGATCCGGCCCCAAGGCTGTCACCTTATCGAGGGTGTCGCCGAAGCTCTTGAGCGTCTGCCGCGGCAGGCCGTAAAGAATGTCGAAAGAAAGATCATCGATCCCGGCCGCACGGATTTCGCCGACGCACGCCTCGACAAGATCGAACCCCTGCAGGCGATTGATCGCCTCCTGCACCGCAGGATCGAAGTCCTGAACGCCGAGACTGAAACGCTTGAAGCCGATCGCTGCAAACTGGTCGATGTCCTCCCGGCGCAGGATGCGCGGATCGAGCTCGATTGAAAGATGCGCGCTGTCAGTGAGTCCCAACTGCGCCTCGATCGATGAAAGGATCCGCTCGACATCTTCGCATTTGAGATAATTCGGGGTGCCGCCGCCGAAATGAACGCTGGCGGGGCGTCCGCGTCCCTTTAGCGCGGCGGCGTGCATTGCAATCTCGCGGATCAGCGCGTCGACATAATCGAGCGCGCGACCGTAATCGTTCTCAACGCGCATCGCGCAGCCGCAATACCAACAAAGCTGGCGGCAGAACGGCACATGAATATAAAGCGAGATCGGCGCATAAAGGTCGACCTCGGCGCATTTTTGCGCAAGATCGCCGCCCGACACGGACGAATCGAAATGAAGCGCCGACGGGTAACTCGTGTAGCGCGGCGTGCGCGCGTCAAGATATTTTCGCCACTCGGCCTTCATGCCGATCACGCTAACGGTCCGTCGTTCGCGGTCAGATGATCTAAATCAAAATCGGAAACCCACGCCGGCGGAATTTTTTGAGGCGCAGACCTTTGGCGGCGCCCTGCTTGACCTTGGTCAAGTCCTTGCCGGGCGATCCGCCCAGATAGCGACCATCGCTACAACCATTGAGGGGAACGACAATGCTCAGGAATTCACTCGCTCTCGCCGCCGTCATTCCGACTCTTTGGGGCGCCGCCGCCGCGGAACAGGGGGACTGGCTCGTCCGCCTGCGCGGCATCGTGGTCGCGCCGACGGAGAACACTTCCGACGTCCTGCCGGGATTTCCCGGCGGCCAGGTCGGCGTCGAGAACGCTGTCGTGCCGGAACTTGACTTCACCTATTTCTTCACCCGGAACATCGCGGCGGAACTCATCCTCGCAACGAGCCCGCATGACATCATCGGCGAGGGAACGCTCGCCGGCCTTGGCGAACTCGCCGACGTCATGGCCCTGCCGCCCACCCTGACGCTGCAGTATCATTTCAACCCGGGCGGAAAGTTCCGCCCCTATGTGGGCGTCGGCGTCAACTGGACGATCTTTTACAGCGAGGACGCATCAAGTGCGCTCGTCGGCGCGCTCGGACCGACAAGCGTCAATGTCGATGACAGCGTCGGCGTCTCCTATCAGGCCGGCTTCGACATCGCCTTGAGCGACCGCTGGTTCCTGAACGCCGACGTTAAGTACATCCAGATCGACACCACCGCGACGCTCAATTCCGGCGGCGCGATCAACACAGTAGACATCGACCTCGACCCGATCGTCGCCGGCATCGGCGTCGGCTTCAGGTTCTGATCGAACGGAGAAGCGTGAACGCTCATGCAGCCGCCGCTGCGCGTTCGGCGGCTGTTTTCCGTTTGCGGTTTTCAATCGTCTTGTCGGGCTGTTGCGCGTTCTGCAGACGGAAAGAAGAGAAATGCGAGCATCAGGACGAAGCTTGCATAATCCCATGCGATGGCGAGCGCCCAGACGTCGGAAAAGATCTGCGCATGCTTCAGCACCGCGTCGCGCGGCGTCAGCTCCGAGAGCGGCGCGATGCGCTCGGCGGCGACGGTTTCAGCGGTGCGCGGGGTCCTTTTTTGCGTCTCCAAGGGTGGCGGCTTCGACGAAACCATGGCGGTGACGATGTCGAGGCCGCGCTCGGGCGATTTCTCCGCTTCTGAGGGGATCGGCGGGGCGGGCTTGTTGCGACGCTGCGCCGACAGGAACCTTTTCAGCGCTCCGGTGACCTCGTCAGAATATTGATCGATTGCGCGCGTCTGCGCTGGCGAGATCCCGGCGACCGGCTTCGGATTGGCGCGGTCGAAGGCGGCGAGCTGGGTCTCAAGGAGGGTCTCAATCCGCCGGTCCTGCCGCCAGCGATTGAGAACGATGATGAAGTCGTTGAACTCCTTCTCGAAGCCGGCGGCCCAGCGGTCGTAATTATCATAGGCGTTCGCGGCGAGGCGCGCGCGCAACGCGTCGGCCTTCCGGGCGCAGATGTCAGGCGTGAAGGGGGAAAGTCCGGTCGGATCGTCCGCGACGAGCGCTGCGCTGACGCTTTCTTCGACCGCCGCATACCAGGCGGCAACGCCTTCGATGTAGGCGGCGACAGCGCCGCGGCCCGCCGCCCCGGTCTGAAAGCCGCCTTCTCGTTCGCGGCGCGCGGCGTCGGCGGTCGTGCGCACCGAAAGTCTCAAATCCTCAAGCACGGCGCGGTCGCGCTGGCGCCAGGCGACGATGCCGGCGCATTCCGCCTGCAATCGCTGGATCTCCGCCGCGTAGGTGAAGCGCACCGCATCGACGCCGGCGATCCCGACGACCGTCGTCCATGTCGAAACGACAAATAGGATGAGCGACAGGATCGGAATGATGATGAATATTTTCACGGCGCGCTCGACGAAACGCAATATCGCCGTCAGTGCGCCTTCGGGCGCGTTTCGGAACCAGTCGGGCCGGCGCACGAGATCGGCGCCGCCGATCCAGATCGCTAGCCCCAGAAAAAAAACGAAAACGCCGAAGGCGGGCGGCAGGATGGCGTTGCGAAAAAAGTCCGCGGTCTCTTGCGAGGTGATGAGCGAAAAGCCGATCGCCGAGGATGCGGCGGAGAAGAAGGCCGACGTCGTCGCAACGACGATAAAGAGACGGTTGAAGAGCGAGGAGCGAGCGTTGCGCGCAACGATCAGCGCTGCGGCCGCGCCCATCAGCGTCACGACGATTGCGGAGCCGGCCGCAAGCCCGCTCGCGCCGGACGTCAGCGCGCTCCAACCATTCTCCAATTCAGGCCCCCGCCAAAGCACCCCAACCGGAAGAGGGGCAGGCTAAGGCGGGGCGCCTTCGTTGTCGAGAGGGCTGCGCTTCGGGCCGATCGGGATCGGGCTCAATAGCGGTAATGATCCGACTTGAACGGTCCGTTGACGTCGACGCCGATATAGTCAGCTTGGGCTTCCGAGAGTTTCGTCAGCTTCGCGCCGACTTTTGCGAGATGAAGCGCCGCGACCTTCTCATCAAGGTGTTTCGGCAGCACATAGACTTCGTTCTTGTACTGACCGTGCTTCGTCCACAGCTCAATCTGCGCGAGCGTCTGGTTCGTGAAAGAGGCCGACATCACGAAGGACGGATGCCCGGTCGCATTGCCAAGGTTGAGAAGGCGGCCCTGCGACAGCAGGATGATGCGCTTGCCGTCGGGAAACTGAACGAGATCGACCTGGTCCTTGATGTTCTTCCACTTGAAATTGCGCAAGGCGTCGACCTGAATTTCATTATCGAAATGGCCGATATTGCCGACGATCGCCATGTCCTTCAGCTTGCGCATGTGATCGACGGTCAGGACGTCCTTGTTGCCGGTCGCGGTGATGACGATGTCGGCGCGCGGCGCGGCCTCGTCGAGCGTGACGACTTCGAAACCGTCCATCGCGGCCTGGAGCGCGCAGATGGGGTCGATCTCGGTGACGAGGACGCGCGCGCCGGCCCCCTTCAACGACGCCGCCGAGCCTTTGCCGACATCGCCATAGCCGGCGACGATCGCTACCTTGCCGGCCATCATTGTGTCGGTCGCGCGCCGGATGCCGTCGACGAGGCTCTCCTTGCAGCCGTATTTGTTGTCGAATTTCGACTTCGTGACCGAGTCGTTGACGTTGATCGCCGGGAAGGGAAGCGCGCCCTTTTTCTGGCGCTGATAGAGGCGAAGGACGCCGGTCGTCGTTTCCTCGGTGACGCCTCGAATGTTCGCCTTGGTATTCGAGTAGAAGTTCGGCTGCTTTGCGAGCCGCCGCCTGATGGTGTCGAAGAGCGCGCGCTCTTCCTCGTTCGAAGGATTGGCGATGAGCGAGGGATCCTTCTCCGCGTCAGCGCCGAGGAGGACGAGCAGCGTCGCGTCGCCGCCGTCGTCGAGGATCATGTTCGCCGTTTCCCCGTTCGGGAAATCGAAAATACGGTCGCAGAGATCCCAGTATTCCTCCAGCGTCTCGCCCTTGAACGCGAAGACGGGCGTGCCCGCGGCCGCGATCGCCGCCGCCGCGTGGTCCTGCGTCGAGTAGATGTTGCACGAGGCCCAGCGGACCGAGGCGCCGAGGGCCTGCAGGGTTTCGATCAGCACCGCGGTCTGGATCGTCATGTGGAGCGAGCCGGCGATGCGGGCGCCCTTCAGCGGCTGCTTCGGCCCATATTCGGCGCGCGTCGCCATGAGGCCCGGCATTTCGGTCTCGGCGATTTCGATCTCGGTCCTGCCCCACTCGGCGAGGCTCATGTCCTTGACGACGTAATCGTGGTGCGCGGGCGCGGGCATGGGCGGGGTCCTTCCGGTTCGGGCTGAAATTGGCGAGGCGCTATAGCACCGGCCGCCGGGGGCGCCAAGAAGGATATAAGGATTTCTTTATATCGCGTTCTTGTTCGCCGCCCCTGACCTCGCTTTGCCCCAATCCTTCCGCAATTGCGGCGGAAACCATCGCTGCTGGGGCCCAACGGAGTGACCTATGGCAAATACGGTCAAAGGATTGAGCCGTCATAAGGGGTTTTTTTCGCTTGCCGCCGCATCGGCGGCCATCGCCGTCGCCGGCGTTGTCGGCGCGGCGCGGGCGGAAGGAGTAGACGCGGGCGAGAAGGTCGACCCGCGGCTTGGCGAGGAAGTCCGACAGATCTGCTTTTCCCGCAATATTTCAAGCTTCCGCACCATCGACGATGAGGACGACGCCGTTCTTCTCGAACGTGGAGTCAACGACTGGTACAAGGTAAGCCTTGCCGGCGCCTGCAATTACAACCGTTTGCGGTTCGCGCAGGCCGTCGCCATCGACGATCGCCCGCGCGGCGGCTGCGTCACGCGCGGGGATTCGCTCGTCTTCAGCGATTCCGCGTTCGGCGACTTCAGCTTCCCGAATGCAACTCGCTGCGTCATCGTCGAAATTCATCGCTGGAACCCGAAAGCGGCCCCGAAAAAGGACGGCGCGGACGACGTCGCGACGGATAATAGTCCGTAAGGGAACGATTTCACCCCTTGAAGTCCGGCTTAAAGCGGCGCAGGAATCGCGCCGCTTGTCCGTGCGCCGGTCGGGGGAAGCGCCTCCGCGACAAGCCGAGCTTTTGGGGCTTTTCACTTATGAAATGGGCTTACCTGATCTGCGCTGCGTCGATCGCGGCGTCGCCGGCGCTGGCGCGCGACACGAAGAAGAAGGCGCCGCCGGCGCCGCCGCCGGCGCCGGTCGTGGAATTCGAACTCGACGATCCGAGCCTTGCTGAGCCGCTGAGTTCGGCCTGCCTCGCCAACCCAGCTGAGATCGAGACCTATGACTCGCGCGACAATGTGATGATCGCGCGCGTCGAAGGCGGGAGGGCGTTCTTCCACCTCAAGGGCAAGTGCACGCCGAACGTCATGATCTTCGCCGAGAGCGTCACGGCGGAGAACGGCGGCGCCTGCGTCAAGCCGGGCGAGAGCCTCGTCTTCAAGTCAAGCTATGGCGACTCCGTCAAATGCGAGGTCACGGGCGTCAACCGCTGGCTTGAGGATGAGCCGATCACGGACGAATAAGTCTTGACGGGCCTTGGGCAAAGCCGGCGCGCAGCGCCTTTCGCCGCCCGCCGGCTTCGTTTAGACTGCCGCCGCCGCAAGGAAGGCGGTCGGGAGCGGGTCGATGGCTGACAACGAACTGGGGCGCAGAATCATCGGGCCGCAGCCGCGCCGCACGATGATCAAGCTCGTCATCGCCAGCATCATCGTCGGGGCGTTTCTCGCCTTTTGGGGCGTGTCGCCGCGCGAGTTCTGGAGCGGCGTGTTCGACTTCTTCCGCGGGCTGCTGGGATGGCTCGGCGATTCGGTCGGCGAAATCCTCACGAATCTTTTCACTTATTTTCTGTTCGGCGCGGCGATCGTGGTTCCCTTCTGGATCATCATGCGCGTCCTTAATGGCCCCGGCGCGAGGCGCAGCGCGAACACTGACGTGACACGGCGCGATTAACGCCGCGCGCCCGCCTCGATCAGCGCCTCAATGCGCTTGATGTACCGGATCCAGGCCTGCCGACCGGCGGGCGTCAGCCGGTAGATCGTCCGGGACTTGCCCTTGATTGCGCTCTTTTTTTCGACCTCGACATAGCCGGCGTCCTCCAGCCTTCGCAGATGAATGAGGAGATTGCCGTCCGTGCCGCCGATCCTGCTGCGAAGTTCGACGAAATCGGCCTCGCCTGCGCCGGACAGAAAGGCCATCGCGGCGAGGCGGACCCGCCCATGGATGGCGTCGTCAATGCCGTGATAATCGAAATCGACGCGGGCCATGGCCTCACACGATCTCGGAGGGCTCGCGGCGCATCAGTAGGAGTCCGGGAAGCGCGGCGCACAGAAGCGATCCCGCCGCGCCGATCAGGAATTGTCGTGCATCGCCGATGTAATAGAGCGCAGCGACCGCGAACAGCCACGAGGCGACCGCGAACCCCCGCATCCAGTGGTGGCGGGCCGCCGCGGCGGTCGCGAAGAAAGCGATGCCATAGAGCCCGAAGGCGAGCGGAAACATCAGGCCGAACAGGAATTTCGGCTCGAACCCGGCGGCGGCCAGGCGCGCCTTGAAGAGCATCGCCGCGATCCAGAAGGCCGACATGAAGACGCCGACCGCGATCCAGGCCGCGCGCGCCGTCTTGTTGCCGACGGTGAGCGCGCCGGGCTTCAGGGCGCTCTTGGCGCCGAAGAAGAAGCTCGCGGCCCAGCCGACCACGAAGGCCGAAATCCAGAACCAGAGACCGCCCACAAACGGCGCAGCGATGAGTCCCGATTCAATGGCGAAGGTCGCGAGCGCCGCGACCGCCATCACCACGCCCCAGATGACATAAAGCACGCCGCCGACGAGCGGCGCGTTGCGCCCTTCTTCCGCGAGCGCTTTCACATAGGCGACCTCGCCCGCGAGCGCGTCTCGAAGCGAATCCTGCATGGCCGGGCGTCTCCGCATCAATCGCTTTGAAAATTAAAGCAACGCGCCCCGCCGCGCAACGCGCGCAACCGGCGGCGTCAGCCGACGATTCCCCGCGCCTTCAGGCGCGCCAATTCTTCTGCATCGGCGAACGCGGCCAGCACGCTGTCGGTATGCGCGCCCAAGATCGGCGGCGGCAGATCGGCGACCGCCGGCGTCGCCGAATATTTCACGGGATGAGGCACCATCGAGAGCCCCTTGGCGTCCGCGCGCGCGATCGGAACCGTCATGCCCCGCGCTTTCGCCTGCGGTTCGCTAAACACCTGGTCGATCGAGTTGATCGGGCCTGCAGGCACGCCGGCGGCTTCCATGATCGACAGCCAGGCGCACGTTTCCTTTTTGCCCATCAGCGGAGCGATCGCCGCGATCAGGTCTTCGCGCGCGGCGACGCGGGCGCGGTTCGTCCGATAACGCTCGTCCTCGGCCAGCGCCGGCGCGCCGATCGCCTTCGCGAAGGCGGCGAACTGGCTGTCATTGCCGACGGCGATCACGACATGCCCGTCCGCGGTCTGAAAGACCTGATAGGGCGCAATGTTCGGATGCGCGTTGCCGAGCCGCCCGGGCGCCTTGCCGGAGACGAGATAGTTCGACGCCTGATTGGCGAGCATTGCGATCTGGCAGTCGAAGAGCGCTACATCGACATGCTGGCCTTCGCCGGTGCGTTCGGCATGGCGGAGCGCCGCGAGGATCGCTGTTGACGCATACATCCCGGAAAACAGATCGGCGACTGCGACACCGACTTTCATCGGCTCGGCGCCGGGCGCGCCGTCAGGCTGGCCGGTGATCGACATCAGGCCGCCCATCGCCTGGATCATGTAGTCATAGCCGGCGCGCGGCGCGTCGGGCCCCGTCTGCCCGAAGCCGGTGATCGAACAATAGACGAGCGCCGGGTTGACCTTTGTAAGGCTTGCATAGTCGAGGCCGTATTTCTTCAGGCCGCCGACCTTGAAGTTCTCAAGAACGATATGGCTCGTTCTGGCGATGCGGCGCACGAGATCGGCGCCCTCCGGCGCTGAAATGTCGATCGCCACTGACTTCTTGTTCCGGTTGGCGCTGAGAAAATAGGCCGCATCGGTCGAAGCGCCGGCCTCGTCGCGAAGAAAGGGCGGACCCCAGCCGCGGGTATCGTCGCCCGCGCCCGGGCGCTCGATCTTGATCACCTCCGCGCCGAGATCGCCGAGCAGCTGGCTCGCCCACGGACCAGCGAGCACGCGGGAAAGGTCGAGAACGCGGACGCCGTCAAGCGCGCGGGGCTTATGTGAATCGCTCATAAGCAGACCTTAGTCCGGTGCGCCGGACGCGGGAAGCGGCGGGAAATTGACCGACGGCCCTGAATTCCCGATAGTTTTCAGGAAAGCGCCAATATCGACAAACATTCTGGGAGGGATGACGCCATGCTGGGCCTGATGATGGACCGTCCGCTGCTGACGACGGAAATCCTGAAACACGCCGTCCGCAATTTCCGCCAGACCGAAATCGTCACGCGCACGGTCGAGGGCCCGATCCACCGCTATACGGTCGGCGATTCCTACAAGCGCATCGCGCAGCTGGCGAACGCGCTGCAGGCCGCCGGCGTCAAGCGTGGCGACCGCATCGGCGTCATCGGCTGGAACACCTATCGCCAGTTCGAGATGTATTACGCCGTCGGCGGGCTCGGCGCAGTGCTGCACACCATCAATCCGCGACTCGGTCCTGATAACGCCGCTTTCGTCATCAATCACGCCGAAGACGACTGGCTCTTCTACGACACGACCTTCGCGCCGCTGATCTCGGCGCTGCGCTCCAAGCTGACGACAGTAAAGCGCTTCGTTCTCCTCACCGATGAGGAGCACGCCAAGGCGGCAGGCACGGGCGATGACGCCTACGAAAACCTGATAGCGGGACACCCTGTCGACATCGACTGGCCGGAGTTCGATGAGAACACCGCCGTCGCCATGTGCTACACGTCGGGAACGACCGGCGATCCGAAAGGGGTCGTCTATTCGCATCGATCCTGCGTCATCCAGACCTTCGCAAGCTGCCTGCCGACCGCGCTCGGCTGCACGGAAGGCGATGTCATTCTTCCCGTGGTGCCGATGTTCCACGTCAACGCCTGGAACACGCCCTATTCGGCGATGATGATCGGGCTGAAGCAGGTCTTCCCCGGCCCGAAGCTCGATGGCGAATCGCTGTGCGAGCTTTTCGCCGCCGAAAAGGTCAATTACTCGCTCGGCGTGCCGACAGTATGGCTCGCAGTGCTGCAGCACCTTGAGAAAACCGGCATGAAGCTTCCGCATTTGAGAAAAGGGCTTTGCGGCGGCTCCGCCCTGCCCGAAGCGCTGATCCGCGGCTTTGCGCGGCACGGCATCGAACTCCAGCAGGGCTGGGGCATGACGGAGATGAGCCCGATCGGCACCGTCAACGTGCTGCCCCCGCACATCGCCAGCCTGCCGCCGGACGAGAAGATACGATACCAATTGAAGGCAGGCCGCGCGCTTCCCTTCGTCGACATGCGCATCGTGTCGGAGGACGGGCATGCGCTTCCCCATGACGGCGTCAGCGACGGACGTCTTCAAGTCCGCGGCCCGTCGATCGTGAAATCCTATTTCAAGGCGAACTCGGATGCGTTGACCGCTGACGGATGGTTCGACACCGGCGACGTCGCCATCATCGACGCCGAGGGCTACCTGCAAATCACCGACCGCGCCAAGGACGTCATCAAGACAGGCGGAGAATGGGTGTCGTCGATCGATATCGAGAACGCCGCGATGATGCACCCAGCCGTCGCCAACGCCGCCGTCATCGGCGTCGCCCACCCGCGCTGGCAGGAGCGTCCGCTGCTCATCATCGTCCCGCGCGAGGGACAAAGCCCGAGCGCCGAGGAAATCCGCGACTTCGTGAAAGGCAAGCTCGACAAGATCGCCTGGCCCGACGCGGTCGAGTTCGTGAAGGAGCTGCCGCTCGGCGCGACGGGCAAGGTTCTGAAGACCGAGCTTCGCAAAAAGTTCAAGGGCTACCAGCTTCCGGCGTGAGGCGGCGGCCGCCGGAACCGCAAGGCGCGGAGCGGCGAGACAAATCCGTCTCGGCGGGCGACGCGTAAGAGCTGGGTTTTTGAGAAAGGCCTTTCCGCGTGAGAGCTTCCGCCCCTCTGCTCGCCGCCCTCGCTTTGCCATTGCTGGCCGCCTCCGGCTGCGCGACGCGGCCGGCGATTCCAAAGGAGGCGGCCGCCGCCCGCCCCTTCGTCATCGAACGCGATCTTGCCGGCAAGACGGTCGGGCGCGGACGTTTCAAGAGCATCACCGGCGCTGATCGCGCCTTCACCGCCTATCTCGACGGGACGTATGATGGTCAAACGCTGATCCTCGTTGAGAACTTCGAGTATGACGACGGTGAAAAGGACCGCAAGACTTGGCGCTTGAGCAAGCTGTCGACGGGGGAATGGTCGGGAACGCGCGAAGATGTCGTCGGGACCGCGCGCGGGTTCCAGGACGGCGCTGCGTTCCGGCTCGAATACCGGGTCGACATTCCGATGAAGAGCGGCGGCAAGCGGCGCGTCGGCTTCCGCGATGTGCTCATCCTTCGCGAAGACGGCGTCGTCTACAACAAGGCGAATGTCGGCTGGCGCGGCCTCGCCGCCGGCGGCGTCGAGCTTGAGATTCGCCGCGCTGATCCTCCGTCTGCGGGCTGAGGCCGCGCTTCAGGCTTCTTTCGCCGGCGGTTGAGGCCGCGTGAAAAGCCAGTCATGCTCCCCTGATTCCTTCCTGCGGAACTTGTAACCGCCCGCCGAGAAGCGCTTCAGGTCCTCCGCACGCGAAATGCGATTGTCGATCGCCCAGCGCGCCATCAGCCCGCGGGCGCGCTTGGCGAAGAATTGCAGCGAGCGGAGCTTGCCGTCCTTCTCTTCCTTGAACGACATCGTCACGACGGGAAATTCAAGCGCAGCCGCGGCGGCGGCGGAGAAATATTCGTTGGAGGCGAGATTGACGATCGTCCGGTCCTCGTGCGCGGCGACGTCGCGATTGATCGCCTTGGCGAGGCTGTCGCCCCAGAACTCATAGAGGTTCTTGCCGCGCGGATTCTTGAGGTCTGAGCACATTTCGAGCCGATAGGGCTCGATCGCGTCAAGCGGACGCAGGAGACCGTAAAGCCCTGACAGGATCCGCACATGGCGCTGCGCATAGGCGAAGTCATCCGCGGTCATCGTCCGGGCGTCGAGGCCGAGATAGACATCGCCGTTGAAGGCGAGCGCGGCTGGCTTCTGGACGTTCGACTTGCCATCGCCGCGAAACGCCTGGAATCGCTGATGATTGAGCTCGGCGAGCTTCGGCGAGATAGCCATGAGCTTTGCGAGCTGTGCGGCGGAAAGGGCGCGCGCGGCGGCGGCGAGTTCGCGCGCGTCCTTCAGAAATTCCGGAACCGTCGGCGACAGGCCTCGGGGCGCATCGTCGAAATTCATGTTCTTGGCGGGGGAGAGCAGGATCAGCATGGATCCGGCATGGCGCGGGCGCGCGGAAAAATCAACGCCGCGGCACGACCACATCAGGCGCGGCCACGCCGTGCTTTTTCATTTCCTCGACGAAGTCTTCATTCTCGAACGGTCCGCGCACGGCCCGCATCACGTCCGCGCTGGGTCCGTCGAAATCACGCACGACGTAATAGAAGGCCTTCTTCGACTGGTCGCCCAGCGGATGGACCGCCGCGGCCACGAAGTCGTCGTCAAAGCCGATCGCGAACACGCGTCCCGGGACGCGCAGGTCGCAGGCGCCGTTCTTGCGCTCATAGCAAATATGAAGCTCGGCGGCGCTGGCTGCGGCGCGCAAGCGATAGGGCCCGACGATTGGTTCGTCATGCACGAAGAGTTCGCCCGGCTTGCACCCGGCGGCTGCAAAGAGGGCGACCATGGCTGCGGATAAAGCCCCAGGTTTCATGAGCCCCTCCCCCGTCAGAGCATTTTTCCCGGATTCATGATCCCCAAGGGATCGAGCGCCTTCTTGACCGCGCGCATCATGGCGATTTCAGCCGGGGACTTGCGGCGTGCTATATCGGCGCGCCGCGCAAGGCCGACGCCGTGCTCGGCCGAGATCGAGCCGTCAAAACGGTCGATGGCGTCGTAGACCGCCTCCTCGATCGCTCCCTCGCGCGCGGCGAAATCCTCGCGGCTCATGCCGGGCGGCTGCAGGACGTCGTAATGGATGTTGCCGTCGCCCATATGGCCGAAAGCGACGATGCGCGCGCCCGGACAAGCGCGTTCGACGCGGGCGTCCGCGTCGGCAAGAAACGCCGGAACCGAGGCGACGGGCACGGACACGTCATATTTCGCCTGACCGCCCTCGGGCTTCATCGCCTCCGACATCGAGTGGCGCAGCCGCCAGAAATCCTTCGCCTGCGCCTCATTCGCAGCGATCGCCGCGTCGTCGATCTCGCCAGCGGCGAGCGCGGCCGCGAGCCAATCCTCCGCCATAGGACGAAGTGCGCCCGCCCGCCCGGCGGAAAACTCCGCCAACGCATACCAAGGATGGGCGCTGACGAGCGGATCGCGCGCGCCAGCGATATTCTTCAGGACGAGCGCGAGAATGGCTCGCGACATCAGCTCGAAGCTGGTGACGGCGCCGCCGGACTCTTCTTGTGCGCGCGCAAGAAGGCGCAGCGCCGCATCCGGCGATGGAACGCCGGCGAACGCCGTCAGCTTCTCCCGAGGCGCGGGAAACAGCTTCAGCGCGGCACCGGTGAGGAGGCCGAGCGTCCCCTCCCCGCCGATGAAGAGCTGCTTGAGATCATAACCTGTATTGTCCTTGCGCAGGCGCTTGAGGCCGTTCCAGACATCGCCCGACGGCAGCACCGCCTCGATTCCGAGAACGAGATCGCGGCAGTTGCCGTAACGGATGACATTGACGCCCCCGGCATTGGTCGAAATGACGCCGCCGATCTGGCAGCTTCCTTCCGAGCCGATCGACAGCGGAAAGAGGCGACCCGCCTCGGCCGCCGCCGCTTGCGCTTCAGCAAGCGTCACGCCGGCGTCGACGACGATCGTGTTGTCGAGCGGCAAGACGGCGCGCACGCGCCGCAGCCGCCGCATGAGGATCAGCACCTCGCCATTCGTCGCGATCTGGCCGCCGACGAGCCCGGTGTTGCCGCCTTGCGGCGTGACGGCGATGCGCCGCTCCGCGCACAGGCGGACGAGCGCGGCGATTTCCTCGACGCTTCCGGGCGCGACCACCATGGATGGCGCGCCGCGCCAGCGGCCGCGCCACTCCGTATTGACGGCGGCCCAGTCGCCCTCATTAACGACGCCTTTGGCGCCGACAACGGTCGCGATCGCTTCGGCGGCGCCTGCTGGAAGGGGTTTCATGCCAATCGACTCTCCCTTCACGAGAGTGCGCGCGGCGGTCAAACGAGGTCAAGCCGCGCCGATTGCTTCTTGGACCCCGCCGGCCCTCGACGCTAATGTGGCACGCGCCTTGAGGGAGAGACAACAATGCGCAGACCAATCCTTCTTCTGTCGGCGTGCGGCCTCGTCGCCGCCGCCTGCGCGCAAAAATCCGAAACGGCGGCGGCCCCGGTCGGCGAGGATCCGGCGATCGCCGCGGCGGCGACCCCGGCGGTCGACTACGCCGCCGTCGCGGCGGCCGCCGTCGCCGATGCGCGCCGACCGGAAGCCGACCGCGCCGACGATGAGCGCCGCAAGCCGGCCGCTGCGCTTGCCTTCTTTCAGGTCGGCCCCGGCATGACAGTCTTCGAAATCGAGGCCGGCGCCGGTTGGTATACGGAGCTTTTGTCGCACGCGACCGGACCGTCGGGCGCCGTCGTCATGCAAAACCCCGCCGGTTTTCGCGCTTTCGTCGGCGAGCAGATCGACGCGCGCCTCGCCGGCGGGCGGCTTTCCAATGTGCGTCAGTCCCTGTCCCCATTCGACGCGCTCGACGCCGCGGACGCCAGCGTCAACGTCGTGACATGGGTCCAGGGGCCGCACGACCTTTATTATATGCCGGGAGACGGCGCCTTTCTTGGCGATCCGACCCGCGCCTATGCGGAGATTTTCCGCATTTTAAAACCGGGCGGCGTCTTCGCCGTCATCGACCATTCGGCGCTCGCAGGCGCGCCGGACTCCACCGGGCACGACCTTCATCGCATTGACCGGGCGATCGTCGTGCGGATGGCCGAACGGGCGGGACTGAAGCTCGAGGCGGAAAGCGACTTTCTCGCCAATCCCGATGATCCGCGAACGGCGACAGTCTTCGACCCGGCGATCCGCGGCCGGACGGACCAGTTCGCCCTGCGCTTTCGAAAGCCGAGCTAAATCGTCGCGCCGCTTTTGCGCGGCGCCGCGGCGCGGCTGAGGCGGTCATTGATCGCCTCGCCGAGGCCCTTCATCGGCACGGTTGCGGCGGCGATGCCGGACAGGCCCTTCGCCGCACACAGCGCGTCAAGCGCGCGCAGATGGGCGAACAGGTTCGCCGCCGCCTCCACGAGATCGCCGGCCGGGCTGAGGTTGAGCATGTCAGGATGGTCGGCCGGCGCGGCGCCGAAGGCAAGGTAAGCCTCGTCCGCGCGCGGGCGTTCTGCGTTGAGCCGCAGGCGCGCGCGCGGCGCGTAATGGCTCGCGAGCATTCCGGGCGCCTCGACCGCGCCTGTCGTCGGCGAGGCGAGCGACGCGCCGAGCGCCTGTTTGATCGCCTCGCGCGGAACGCCGCCGGGCCGAAGCAAGGTCGCGCGATCGTCATCGATCTTCACAATTGTCGATTCGACGCCCACCGCGCACGGCCCGCCGTCGAGGATGAGATCGACCTTCGCGCCGAGGCCGTCGCGCACATGGGAGGCGCGCGTCGGGCTGACCGTTCCGGAAGGATTGGCGCTCGGCGCGGCGAGCGGGCGATCCGCCGCCGCGATGAGCGCGCGCGCGACAGGATGGGCCGGCGCTCGCACCGCGATGGTGTCGAGCCCCGCGGTTACGAGAGACGAAATGGCGGCGTCCGCCCGAAGCGGCAGCACCAGCGTCAGCGGCCCCGGCCAGAACGCCGCCGCGAGCCGCTCGGCGAACGGCGAGAACTCCGTGTAACGCTTCGCCATGCGCGCGTCGGTGACATGGACGATCAGGGGATTGAACGCAGGACGACCCTTCGCCTCGTAGACGCGCGCGACGGCGAGGTCGTTCGTCGCGTCGGCAGCGAGGCCATAAACCGTCTCGGTCGGCATCGCGACGATCCCGCCTGCGCGCAGGATGGCGGCGGCCTTTGCGATCTCGGCGGCGTCGGAACTCATGGCGCCGCGACAGGTAGTCTCTCCCGCAGATCAGCGCTAGCGGCGGCTCAAGGATTGTTGGACAAGACAAGCTGCCGAATCCGGGATGGAGACCTGCCGATGACCTTTGCGACGCCCGTCCGCGACCTCCGCTTCTCGCTCGACCATATCGCGGGCTTTCCCTCGCTGATGCGTTCAGGCGCCTATCCGGACCTGACGCCTGACATCGCCGACGCCATCCTTTCCGAGGCGGCGAAGTTCTGCGACGGCGTCATCGCGCCCCTCAACTGGGCGAGCGACCGCACCCCTTCCCGGCTCGAGAACGGCGTCGTCAGGACGAGCCCCGGATTCCGCGAAGCCTACAAGGCCTATGTTGACGGCGGCTGGGCGAGCCTTGCCTTCCCGGAGGACTGGGGCGGCCAGGGCCTGCCGCAGACGCTGGCGGTCGCCCTCGTCGATGCGCTCAACGGCGCCTGCATGTCCTTCGCGATCGGCACCACTCTGACGACCGGCGCCGTGAAGGCGATCCTTCATGCCGGCACGGACGGTCAGAAAAGAACTTTTCTGCCGAAGCTTGTCTCCGGCGAGTGGACCGGCACGATGAACCTCACCGAGCCCCAAGCGGGCTCCGACCTTTCGGAGCTGCGCACCAAAGCCGTTCCGGCCGCCGACGGGACCTATCGCATCAGCGGCCAGAAGATCTTCATCACCTATGGCGACCACGATCTTTCCGACAACATCGTGCATCTCGTGCTCGCGCGCCTGCCTGACGCCCCGCTCGGCACGGCGGGCATATCGATGTTCATCGTTCCGAAGCATCATGTGAACGCTGACGGGTCGATCGGCGCGCGCAACGACGTCAAATGCATCAAGCTTGAGGAGAAGATGGGCCTCCACGGTTCGCCGACCTGCGTCATGGTCTACGGCGAGCGGGGCGAATGCGTCGGCACGCTGCTCGGCGAGCCCAACAAGGGCCTTAGAAACATGTTCGTGATGATGAACGCCGCGCGCCTTGATGTCGGCGTGCAGGGCGTCGGCGTGGCCGAGGCCGCATTCCAGCGCGCCCTGGCTTACGCGCAGGAGCGCCGTCAAGGCAAAGCCGCAGGCGTAAAGAGCGGCGGCATGGTTCCGATCTACGAACACGCCGACGTGCGCCGCATGCTTTATTCGATGAAGGCGCTCGTCGAAGCGAGCCGCGCAATCTGCTTTGCAACCGCGGTCAATTACGATCTTGCCCGGCATGCGCCCGATGAATCGCAGCGTAAAAAGGCGAAAGCGCTAGAGGAATTGCTGACCCCGATCGCCAAAGGCTGGTCGACCGATCGCGCCAATGACGTCGCCTCGCTCGGCGTGCAGGTGCATGGCGGCATGGGCTATGTCGAGGAGACGGGCGCCGCGCAGCACATGCGCGATGCGCGCATCGCCGCCATCTATGAAGGCACCAACGGCATTCAGGCGATCGATCTCATCGGACGGAAATTGCAGGGTGACGGCGGCGCAGCGGCCAACACCTTCATCCAGGACGCAAAGGAAGTCGCAACCATCGCCAAGGCGGGCAAGCGAACAGAGCTGCAGGTCATCGGCGCGCGCCTTCTTGAGGCGTGCGACGCGCTCAAGCACTCGACCGACTGGCTGCTCGAGGCGGCGAAAACTGATCAGGAGGCCGCGCTCGCGGGCGCCGTCCCCTACCTCAAGCAGTTCGGCAATGTCGTCGGCGGCTATTATCTTGCGAAAGGGGCGACCGCCGCTGCCCTCGCCGCCAATGAACCGGGCGCCGACAAGGCTTATCTCGGCGGCCGCATCGCCATCGCCCGCTTCTACGCCGACAATTACCTCACCGAGGCGACGGGCCTTACCCCGGCGGTGACGGCGGGGGCCGCAGCGGTCGCGCGCCTCGATCCGGCGGCGCTGACAGGTTGATGGTTGTAGCGACCGCGCGATCATGGAAGTCGGCGTCCTCGAACACCTGAAGCTCGCCGTCTACTGGACGAGCTATCTCTATTTCCCGGCGGCGATCGCGCTTGGATGGGCGATCGTGAAACGGCGCGGGCGATTGCGCCTTGCCGCCGCGCTTGTCCTCGCCCCGCTGACGGCGCTCGCCTATGCGCGCTTCATCGAGCCGCGCATTCTATTGACCCGCGAGCATGAGGCCGCGCTCGAGCGCTGCATGGGCGAGGCTGGCGCGGCGCGTATCGCCGTCTTTTCCGACACCCATCTCGGACTCTTCGGCAATGCGATGCCGATCGAACGGATCGCAAGGCGCGTGAACGCGATATCGCCCGATCTTGTGATGATCGCCGGGGATTTCACCTATTGGCTGAAGCCCGAACGCTTCAACGAGGCCTTCGCGGCGCTGGGCAGGATCAACGCCCCCGTCTACGCGGTGATGGGCAATCACGATGTCGGCCTGCCGGGCCCCGACGTCGGCGCGCCGCTGACCGAGGCGCTGAAGACCATCGGCGTCAAGGTGCTCGACGATGAAGTCGCGACGATTGATGTCGATGGAAAACAGATCGAGATCGCCGGCCTCAGCGATCTGTGGGCGGAGCATCAAGAGCTCAGGCTGCTCGAGAAGCGCGGCGCGGCCCCCCGGCTCATCCTCACCCATAATCCCGCCACTATCCGCACGCTTCTGCCGCGCCAGACCGTCGACCTGATGATCGCCGGCCATACCCATGGCGGTCAGATCAACATTCCCATCGTCACCTGCGCGCTGTTGCCAAGCATGTGCCGCCTGACGCTCGGCGGGTTTAAGGAGACCGAGCGCGGTCCGGTTTTCGTGACGACCGGGACGGGCATGGTCGGCCTGCCGATGCGGTTCAACATCCCCCCGCGGATCGATGTCCTGAACTTGCGCTGGAACGCCTGCGGGAAGACCTGACAAGCCCTCGTGCCATCCCGGCGTTCCCTTGTTATGTAACGGCCCGGATCACAGGAGAACCGCATGAGCACGCTGAAAGGAAAGACGCTTTTCATCACCGGCGCATCGCGCGGGATCGGTCTTGCGATCGCGCTGCGCGCCGCCAAGGACGGCGCCAACATCGCCATCGCAGCGAAAACCGCCGAGCCGCACAAGCATCTGCCCGGCACCATCTACACCGCCGCCGAAGAAATCGAGAAAGCCGGCGGCAAGGCGCTTCCGATCCTTTGCGACATCCGCTTCGAAGATCAGGTGCAGGCGGCGGTGGCCAAGACCGTCGAGGCGTTCGGCGGCGTCGACATCTGCGTCAACAACGCCTCGGCGATTTCGCTGACGGGCACGGAAGCGACCGAGATGAAGCGCTTCGACCTGATGCACTCGATCAACGCGCGCGGGACCTTTCTCGTTTCAAAGACCTGCATCCCGCACCTGAAGAAAAGCGCCAATCCGCACGTCCTCATGCTTTCCCCGCCGCTCGACATGAGCCCGCGCTGGTTCGGCCCGCATGTCGCCTACACCATGGCGAAATACGGCATGTCGATGTGCGTGCTAGGCATGGCGGAGGAGTTCCGCAATGACGGCGTCGCCTTCAACGCGCTGTGGCCGCGCACGGCGATCGCGACCGCGGCGGTCGAGTTCGCGCTCGGCGGCGATGCGATGATCAAGGGCTCGCGCACCGTAGAGATCCTGTCGGACGCGGCGCATCTCATCTTCACCAAGCCCGCGCGCGAATTCACCGGCAATTTCCTGATCGACGACACGTTCCTTTACGCCCACGGCGTCAAGGACTTCACGAAGTATCGCGTTGATCCATCGAGAAAACTCTTCCCCGACTTCTTCGTGCCGGCCGACGCGACGCCGCCGCCGGGCGTCGCCGAAACCCTGGAGACGACGATGATCGGAGGGTGAAGGGGTGCTTGCGGTGGCCGATGTCGACGGTCGAGGTAGCCCTGCTTCCGGGAGCGAAGCGGAATGCCGGACGGCGCCTGTCGAGCGTAAGCGACAGGTGTGGGCAGGCTCGACGGTCTCTTTTCGCGAGGCGAATGAAGTAATCGGCCACGCGGCGCGGCCCGTGTCACCGTTTCGTGCAAGAAAAAGATTGCGCGCCCGGATATGCTCTTCCTTAAGGGGGGTCTTGCTAGAGGAAGTGAACAATGACCCGGATTTGCCTGCTCGATTGTCATCCCGATCCCGCACCGCAGCGTTTCATCCATGCGCTGTGCGACGCTTATCAAGACAGCGCAGCGCATGCGGGGCACCAAGTATCACGGCTAAATATCTGCGATTTTGATCCACCGCTGCTCGCATCGGCGGACGCGTTCGCAACGCCGCCGCCCGAACCGATCGCAACTGCGCGCACTGCGATCCGGGACTGCGATCATCTCGTCATCGCCTTTCCTTTGTGGCTAGGCGGAATGCCGGCGAAGGCGCGCGCCTTCATGGAGCAATCCGCCCGCGCGGGTTTTTTTCTGAGCCAGGCCGAGGCCGACAAGGCGTGGCCGCAGAAATTCATGAAGGGCAAATCGGCAAGAGTCGTCGTGACCATGGGCATGCCGTCGGTCGCTTTCTCATTGCTCATGGACCAGGCCGGATTGAAGGCGATCGAGCGCGGGGTGCTCGGAATTTCCGGTTTCAGTCCGGTCCGACATACTGTCCTCGGCGGCGTCAATGCGTCAAGCGAAGAGACGCGGCATAAATGGATCGACGACATGCGTGCGCTCGGCGCCAAGGCCGCCTAGGCGCAAGGGCGTCCGGAACCGGCGCCGCGAAGGGTGAGAGGCCGAGAGCGGCTGCGAGCGCCCTTCCGCAGCCAAGCGTCGCCAATACGCACGAGATGACGCTGATCGGAGGATGATCCGGGGATTGGAACGGACGCTGGCGGGTTGAAGCGACGATACCGGGCGGGTCGCCTGTTCGGGTCATATCGATATCTCGCCGTTCGGGCCCGGTCATAAGCTGCGCCGGACGATCTCCAACGGCGACTATGCCGGCGTCGGCCTTGTTTTCGCAAAAGGGCTCTATGGTTCGTGCGGTCCCGCCCTTGACGGCCTGTCGCTGATGGTCGCAACCATCGGCGGCGAAGGCCTGCGTTTGACAGCAGGGATCGATGGCGCCGCTATCGTTTCAAGGCTTGAAACGAGCGCTCTTGTCGACGGGCGCGTCGCGATCGACGGCGGCGACCTCACTTCGGTGCGCATCGAGGCGAACGGGGAAGCGCTGCTTGCAGCGATCGAGACCGACGCTGGTATTGTGGACGGGCTTGCCTGGAGAACGCGCGAGCGCCTTGCCGTCGCCTTCGACGCGCCGCGCGATCGGCTCGTCACCCTGTTTTATCCGACTCCCGTCCTGCAGGGCGGTCCCATCGAAGGCCGATGGGCGCTTGGCCGGTATCGCATTCTCGCCGCTGAACGGCTGACGCGCGCCGGTCAATGATGATGGTGGTGATGCGTTTCCATATTGATGCGCCCGCATTTGCCGCACTTGATGACGGCGCCGTGAGCGTCATGGTGGGCGACATTGACCATCAGCTTCGTCTTGCACATGCCGCAGCGATAGGTCTCGTCCCCGCCGCCTTCGCGGAAAGGCTTTCCGGCGACATGCTCGCCGATGTCGCGCCCCGCGACGTCTTCGGCGTCAACGATCATCATGTCGAATTGCGGCATTGACGCTGTCTCCTGAAGGCTTGCGGCGGGGAGGATCGATGGTTCCGCCCCGCAGCGCAAGCGCGTATGGTTCTGGCGGAGGCTTCAAGGAGCGGGCATGCCCACGCTGCTTTATGAGCACGAAAGCTTCGGCGGCCACGAAACGCCGCCGGACCACCCGGAGCGCGCCGAACGCTATGAATCGGTTCGGGCGGCGCTCGCCGGCGACCGCTTCTCGCCGCTTCTGCGCCGCACGGCGCTGCGCGCCGATTTGGAAGCGATCAAGCGCGCGCATGACAGCGCCTATGTCGAGGCGCTCATCGCCGCCGCGCCAGAGCACGGGATGGTCCGGCTCGATCCCGACACGGTGATGGGTCCCTCCTCGCTTGACGCCGCCCTGCGCGCGGCGGGCGCCGGCGTCGCCGCCGTCGATGCGATCTATGCCGGCGAGGCGAGAAACGCCTTCGTCGCCGCGCGCCCGCCGGGCCACCATGCGCCGGCCGATCGGGCGATGGGATTTTGCCTCTTCAATTCGGCGGCGATCGCAGCCCTGCATGCGCGCGCAGCCTATGGCGCAAAGCGCGTCGCCGTCGTCGATTTCGACGTCCATCACGGCAACGGCACGGAAGCGATCTTCTGGAATGACAAGAACGCCTTCTACGCCTCGAGCCACGAATGGCCGCAATATCCCGGCACGGGGCGCGCAACCGACCGCGGCGCCTATGACAACATCGCCAACGCGCCGCTTTCGACCGGCGCCGACGGCGAGGAATTCCGCCGCGTCTGGGGCGAACAGCTCCTGCCCGCGTTGTCCGATTTCGGGCCTGATTTCCTTGTCATCTCGGCCGGGTTCGACGCCCACCGGGCCGACCCTCTCGGCGGCCTCGCCCTCGTCGAAGACGATTTCGACTGGGTGACCCGCGAGCTTCTCGGCGTTGCGGACGCCTGTTGCGAGGGCCGTGTCGTGTCGCTGCTCGAGGGCGGCTATGACCTCGGCGCGCTCGCCCGCTCCGCAAGCGCCCATGTCGCGGCCTTGATGCGGGCTTGAGAACCGCGCGATAAGACGCATCGCAGGGCCAACGGATCGACATGACGGGGCGCATCATCACCGCGCGGCATGGCCGCCCGAACCTGTCGCGCGACGTGCGCATCAGCGCCGCGGACTATGGCGACTGGTGGGCGCAGTATGACGCGAGCGGCCTGCATCCGGACGAACGCCCGCCGCAGAGCCTCATCGACCTTGCCGAGACCGCGACGACCGTTCTCTCCTCGACCCTGCCCCGCGCCATCGAGACGGCGCGCCAGGCGACGCGCGGGGGGCGCGAGGTTCCGGCCGACCCGCTGTTCGTCGAGGCGCCGCTGCCGCCGCCGCCGGTGCCTCTGCTGAAATTGTCGCCGGGCCAGTGGGGCGTCATCAGCCGCCTGTTCTGGGTCTTCGGCTACGCGCCGGGCGGGGTTGAGACCCATGCCGAGGCCTGGGGCCGCGTCGACCAGGCGATCGCGAGGCTGACGCGCGAGACCGCCCATGGCGACGTGCTTCTTTGCGCGCATGGCTATTTCAACTGGATGCTCGACAAGCGCCTTCGGGCGCTCGGCTGGCGGCGCGCCAGCCGCGAAGGCTCTAACCGCTTCTGGTCGTGGCGCATTTACGAGCCGGCGGGTAACCGGCGCGCCGCGGAAACCGGAGAGCGCGCGACAGCTGCTGCGGAATAGGCGCCGAAGAGGCATGCGCAGCGCGCGCGCGCGTGATAGCGTCTTGCCCGCCCCATCTGGAGCCGGTCCATGGCCTCTGAAGCGCTTGCCGCCCCGCGCGCCTGCCTGATCAGCGCGCCGCTCGAGGACCTCGACCCGAGCCGCTCGGATTATTTCCAGACCGGCGCCCACCACGCGATCTTCAAACGCCTGCGTGACGAGGCGCCCATCCATTATTCGAAGACGGGGCCGACAGGACCCTTCTGGTCGGTGACGCGGCACGAGGACATCGTCGCTGTCGACACCAATCATGTAGATTTCTCTTCCGAAGGCGACATCGTCGTCGGCGACCAGTCGCCCGAGTTCCATCCGACGATGTTCATCGCCAAGGACCCGCCCGTCCACGACATCCAGAGGAAGGCCGCACAGCCTGCGGTGGCGCCGCAGCGGCTTTCAGAGCTTGAAGCGTTGATGCGCGCGCGCGTCGGCGCCGTTCTTGACGGCCTGCCGGTCGGCGAGGAGTTCGACTGGGTCGATCGCGTGTCGATCGAGCTGACGACGCAGATGCTGGCGACCCTCTTTGACTTCCCGTGGGAGGACCGGCGGCTGCTCCCCTTCTGGTCGGACGTGTCGACGTCGAGCGAACTTGTCGGCAACTACTCATTGCCGTTCGAGGAACGGCGGCGCATCCTCGCCGAAGAATGCCTTCCCTATTTCCAGCGGCTGTGGATGGAGCGCGCCTCTGCGCCGCCGAAATTCGACTTCATCTCGCTGATGGCGCATGATCCTGGAACCGCCCGGATGATCGAGGATCCGATCGACTTCCTCGGCAACCTCATGCTCCTTATTGTCGGCGGCAACGACACCACAAGGAATTCGATGTCGGGCGGCGTCTATGCGCTCAATCTCCACCCGGACGAATTCCGAAAGCTGAAAGCCGATCCGTCGCTGACCCCCAACATGGTCTCGGAGATCATCCGCTGGCAGACGCCGCTCGCCCATATGCGAAGGACGGCGCTGCGCGACGTCGAGTTTCGCGGCGCGAAGATCGCCAAGGGCGACCGGGTGGTCATGTGGTACGTTTCCGGCAATCGCGACGAGCGCGTGTTCGATGAGCCCGACCGCCTCATCATCGACCGCGAGAACGCGCGCCGGCATGTCGCCTTCGGCTTCGGCATTCACCGCTGCATGGGCAACCGCGTCGCCGAGATGCAGCTCAGAATCCTTTGGGAAGAGATCCTGAAGCGGTTTTCATGGGTCGAGGTGACGGGCGAGCCCAAGCTCGTTCAGTCAAATTTTGTTCTCGGTTATGAGCGGCTTCCCGTCCGCCTCCACGCCTGACCGGCCTTGAAAACGCCCCCGATCCGCCGCAGGAAACAGCATGGCCAAGAAACCTGACCTCGACGGCGTCTCCTTCGAAAAGGCGCTCGCCGAACTCGAAGAGATCGTCAGAAAGCTCGAATCCGGCTCGGTGGAGCTTGAGGAATCGATCGCGCTTTACGAGCGCGGCGCCGCCCTCAAGGCCCATTGCGAGGCGAAGCTGAAATCGGCGCAGGAACGGATCGAAAAGATCGTCGTTTCCGGCGACGGCAAGCCGAAGGCCGAACCGGCGAGCTTCGACTGATCCGCTTTTCGCTCCGCATACGGACGAGCCCAAGCGCAGTTCCGTCAAGAAAAGTTCATCAGCGCTTCATCGATCTTTCACGGCCCGCGCTTACGCGGCTCCCCGTCCGAGACGAGGATCGTGGGGAGATCCCGAAGTCTGCGGGCTTTGCTGGGGTCTTGTGGAGAAAATCATGAAATCGGTCTTGATGACCGGCGCCGCCGCGCTGTCGCTGTCAATCTACGCCTCTGACGTCGTATGGGCCCATGAAGCGAGCCGATCGGGGTCGGCGGCCGCCATCGATGAAATCCTTGTGATCGGCCGCGGCGAAACGCGGCAGACGCAGTCGATCGTCGTCGAAGACACCTTCCGTCTTCCCCCGGGCGCAAGCCCCATTCGCCTGATCGAAAGGCTGCCTGGCGTCGCCGTATCCGGGGGAGACGCGTTTGGCGCCTATGAGTGGGCCGTCCGCATCAATATTCGCGGCTTTGCGCAGCAGCAGCTCGGTTTTACGCTGGACGGCGTCCCGCTCGGCGACATGTCATACGGCAACCATAACGGTCTGCATATTTCCCGCGCCATCATCGGGGAAGACCTTGGCCGTGCGGAGCTTGCGCAAGGGTCCGGCGCGCTCGACGTCGCCGCGTCGAACAATCTCGGCGGCGCGCTGAAATTCTTCAGCCGCGATCCGTCGGAGTCGTTCGGGATCAGACTCGCCGGCACCTATGGCGCTGATAACGCCTGGCGCGGCTACGCCAGCGTCGACACCGGCGAATGGGGTCAGCTCGGCACGCGGCTTTACGGCAGCTACGCCTACGGCACGACGGACAAGTGGAAGGGCGAAGGCGAGCAAAACCTTGAAGCGTTCGCGTTCAAATTCGTGCAGCCGATCGGCGCGGCGCAGCTTTCCGCCTATTACAGCCAGTCCGATCGCCGCGAGCAGGATTATCAGGACCTCTCGCTCGAGATGATCTCTCGCCTCGGCTATGACTGGGACAATTTCGGCCGCTCGAATTACGCGCTCGCCGTCAATGTCGCCGATATCGCGCACAACAGGGGCGATACGGGCGTCGCGCCGACCAATCCGGCCGCGGGGACGACCTATCCTGCGCCTATCGCCAGCGTCGACGACGCTTATTTTGACGCCTCGGGCCTGCGCAAGGACAAGCTGGGCTACGCCAAATTCGAGCTCCCGCTCGGCGAAATCGCCAAGGTCGCCGTGCAAGGCTATTTCCACGACAATGGCGGTCAGGGACTTTGGGGCACGCCCTATCGCGCGTCGCCGAACGCCTACACGCCGGGCGCGACGGTCGCCGACGCGCCGTTGTCGCTCCGGACGACGGAGTACGACATCTTCCGCAACGGCGTCGTCGCCTCGCTCGGCCTGACGCTTGGCGGACACGAGATCAGCGGCGGCGTGTGGATCGAGGAAAACGACTTCAAGCTCGCGCGCCGTTTCTATGCGCTCGATCGGGCCGCGCCGAACCGCAACTTCCATGAGTTCCAGACCGACCCCTTCTTCACCCAGTTCGCCTATACGTTCGACACCGAGACTTTCGTCTTCTACGTTCAGGACGTCTGGCAAATCACCGACCGGTTGAAGCTGTCCGCCGGCTTCAAGAATCTCGACGTCAAAAACGAGATACGGACGACGGCGATCAACAACGCCCCGCCGGTCATTGGCGCGGACTCCAATGTCCGCGGCGTCATCGAGACGGACAAGAATTTCCTGCCGCAGGCGGGCGTCAATTACGCGCTCTCCGACGCGACGGAGATCTTCGCATCCTATTCAAAGAACGCCGCGGCCTTTGTCTCCTCGCCCTTCGGCGCGACGCCTTTCAGCGCCCGCAGCCAGGCGGCCTTCGACTTCGTCCGCGACAATATTGAACCCGAAACATCGCAGACCTTCGAAGCCGGTCTGCGGACGACCGGACCGCGCTACCAGCTCGGCATCGCGGCCTATTACGTGAAGTTCGACGACCGTCTTCTGGCCGTGGCGCAGGGCCCAGGCATCGTCGGCAACGCCGCGCTTCTGTCAAACGTCGGCGGCGTTCGCACTTTCGGCGCCGAGTTCATCGGCGCCTACCAGTTCACCGACGCGATCTCGGTGATCGGGACTTATTCCTACAACAACTCCGAATACACGGACGACGTCGTGAACGCTTCCGGCGCCGTCGTCGCCGCCACCGACGGGGCGACGGTCGTCAACACGCCCAAGCACATCATGAACGTCGACGCGGTCTACGACGACGGCACGCTGTTCGGGTCGATCGGCGCGAATTATCTCAGCGACCGCTATTTCACCTACACCAACAATGGCGGCCGCGTCGACGGACGCCTGATCGTCGACGCATCGCTCGGCTATCGCCTCAACACGGGCGGCGTGTTTGACGGCCTCGAGGCGCAGGTCAACGTCACGAACCTGTTCGACAAGAACTATGTCGGCACGCTCGGCACGAACGGCTTCGTCAACGCCGGCGACGCCCAGACCCTCATCGCCGGCGCGCCGCGCCAGTGGTTCATCACGCTGCGCAAGTCGTTCTAACGTTCCCTCCAGACTGCGGCCGGGCGGGAATCCGTCCGGCCGCTTTTTTGTTTGAAAGAAGAGTGTCCATGGCTGACGACGACCACAAGGCCGGCGGCGTGATTTCCCGCCGCGACGCGGTTCTTGCAGGCGCGGCGATCGCCGCGGCGGGCGTCGCCCCGGCATCGGCGGGGCGTCTGCGGGCCGCCGACGTTGAGAGCGGAAAGCTGCTGACCCGTATCGCGTTCGGGTCCTGCGCGAAGGAGGAAAAGGACCAGCCGATCTGGGACGCCGTGCTCGCGGCCAGGCCCGATGTCTTCATCTTCCTCGGCGACAACATCTACGCCGACACGCGCGACCCCGGCGTGATGGCGGCGAAATACGCCAAACTGGCCGCCAAGCCGGGCTTTCAGAAATTGAAGGAGTCAACGCCCATTCTCGCGATCTGGGACGATCACGATTACGGGGAGGACGACGCCGGGGCCGACTATCCGATGAAGGAAGAAAGCCGCCGCCAGTTCTGCGACTTCTGGGGCGAGAGCGCGTCGAGCCCGCGCCGCACGCGCGACGGCGTTTACGCTTCTTATGTCTTCGGTCCGGCGGGCCGGCGGGTGCAGATCATCCTGCCGGACCTGCGCTGGAACCGCACGCCGATCCGAACGCTCGACCTCGGCGGCAAGGTCTATGACGACTGGGCGCGCGAGCTCGCCGCCAAGGGGCTTGACGTCCCAGGTCCCTACGATCGGATTGCGGATGCCGCCGCGACGATGATCGGCGATCGTCAATGGCGCTGGATTGAAGACCAGCTCGCTGCGCCGGCCGATATCCGGATCCTCGGATCGAGCCTTCAGGTGATCGCCGATTTTCCGGGATGGGAAGGCTGGATCAATTATGCGACGGATCACCAGCGCCTGTTTGACGTGACCCGCCGGCGGCGGGCGAACGGTCTCGTCTGCATCAGCGGCGACACCCATTACGGCGAGATCTCGATGCTTGATGTGAATACGCCCTACCCGATCTGGGACCTCACCTCGTCTGGCCTCACCGAAGTCTGGCCCGTCACCCCGCCCAATGCGCGGCGGATCGGTTCGGTCTGGCGCGACCGGAATTTCGGCCTAATCGACATCGACTGGCGAGGGCGGTCGCTGACCCTCGCCGTCCATGGCGAGGATGGCGCCCGTCGGCTCTCACAGGACGTCGATTTGCGGTCGTTGCGCGTGTCCTAGCGGCCGCGCGCGCCTCAAAAGCACCCCTTTTGGGGCCATTTGGGGCCCCCGAGGGGTGGCATTCCGCACCGCAGCGCGTAAGAAGGCGGACCGGCCGTCGGCGCCGCCCGGCTGGGCTGAATTCGGAAGGGGATCGCACATGGCCGTCGAAACGCCGCTCCTTGACCTAGTGAAGGTCCCGGCGGACCTCCGCAAGCTTCCCAAGAACCAGCTCCGCCAGTTCGCGGACGAGCTTCGGGCGGAAGTCATCGACGCCGTTTCCGTCACCGGCGGCCATCTCGGCTCCGGCCTTGGAGTCGTCGAGCTGACCGTAGCGATCCATTACGTCTTCAACACCCCCGACGATCGCCTCGTCTGGGACGTCGGCCACCAGTGCTATCCGCACAAGGTCATCACCGGGCGGCGCGACCGCATCCGCACATTGCGTCAGGGCGGCGGTCTGTCCGGTTTCACCAAGCGGTCCGAGAGCGAATATGATCCGTTCGGCGCCGCGCACGCCGCGACCTCGATTTCGGCGGCGCTCGGCTTTGCGCGCGCCCGCGACCATCTCGGCAAGAAGAACCACGCGATCGCCGTCATCGGCGACGGGTCGATGTCGGCGGGCATGGCCTATGAGGGTCTCAACAACGCCGGCTCGCTGGGGACGAAGCTCGTCGTCATCCTCAACGACAACGACATGTCGATCGCGCCGCCGGTCGGCGCGATGAGCGCCTATCTCGCCCGCGCCGCTTCGGGCAAGGTTTACCAGAACGTCCGCCGCATTTCGAAGCAGGTGCTGAAGCGCCTGCCCGGCCCGTTGTTCGAGAAACTCGCGCGCGCTGAGGAATATGGCCGCGGCATGGTGACGGGCGGCACGCTCTTCGAAGAACTCGGCTTCTACTATGTCGGCCCCATCGACGGCCACAACATGGACCACCTGATCCCGGTGCTCGAAAACGTCCGCGACATGGAGGACGGGCCGGTGCTCGTCCATGTCGTGACGCAGAAGGGCAAAGGTTACGCGCCCGCAGAGGCCGCCGCCGACAAGGGCCACGGCGTCGTCAAGTTCGACGTCGTTTCCGGCAAGCAGCACAAGGCGGCGTCGAACGCGCCCGCCTATCAGAAGGTCTTCGCACAGGCGCTCATCAAGGAAGCCGAGAAGGACCCGAAAATCGTCGGCATCACCGCGGCGATGCCTTCCGGCACCTCGCTCGACCTCTTCGCGCAGGCTTTCCCCGACCGCTGCTATGACGTCGGCATCGCCGAGCAGCATGCGGTGACCTTCGCCGGCGGGCTCGCCGCCGACGGCATGAAGCCGTTCTGCGCCATCTATTCGACCTTCCTGCAGCGCGCTTACGACTCGGTCGTGCACGATATCGACCTGCAGAAGCTGCCCGTGCGCTTTCCGATGGACCGCGCCGGCCTCGTTGGCGCCGACGGCGCGACGCATGCGGGCTCGTTCGACATCGCCTATCTCGGCTGCCTGCCGAACATGGTGATCATGGCGTGTTCGGACGAGGCCGAGCTCGTGCACATGACGGCGACGGCCGCCGCCTATGACGAGGGCCCGATCGCCTACCGCTATCCGCGCGGCGAGGGCGTCGGCGTCGACCTGCCGCAGGTCGGCAAGGTCTTGGAGATCGGCAAGGGCAGGATCGTCCGTGAAGGAACGAGGGTCGCCATCCTATCGCTCGGCACCCGCCTCGCCGAAGCGATGAAGGCGGCGGATGCGCTCGAGACGCTCGGCCTTTCCGCGACCGTCGCTGACGCACGCTTCGCCAAGCCGCTCGACCACGACCTCATCCGCCAGCTTGTCCGGCATCACGAGGCGCTCATCACCATCGAGGAAGGCTCGCGCGGCGGCTTCGGCGCGTTCGTCCTCCACTTCCTGTCGGATCAGGGCCTCACCGACAACGGCCTCAAGGTGCGGACGATGACGCTGCCCGACATCTACCAGGACCAGGACACCCCGGCGAAAATGTATGACGAGGCGCGGTTGAACGCCCCGCATATCGTCGAGACCGCCATGCGTGCGCTCGGCCGCTCGGCGGAGATCATCAAGCTCCGGGGCTGACGGGTCGTCCGGCTGATTGATCGGCGGCCCTTGCCCGTCGGTTGGCGCGGGGCGCGCAATATTGTCCGCGGTTGCGCGCGAACGTTGCGACAATCAACAAACTGATCGGGCGCCTTGTTTCCGAATCAAGGGGCGGTGCTCACGGGGGAGCCTGGGCTCGCGTTCAACGCCGCGCGAGGATCCTGCCGCCGTCCGGCGTCGTCAGGATGAGCGCCCCGGTCGGATCGATCGAGAAGCCCGAAACCTTCGCCAGCGTGTCGAAGAATTTGCGTTCCTGATCCATGAGCGCCGGAGCGCAGGCCATCAGCGTCGCGGCGGCTCGAGAGATGGCAAGGCCTTCGCCGGTGAGCGTGTAGCTGGCGCCATATCGGTTGCAGGAACTCGATCCTGAAACGCGCCCTTCATCATCGAAGAGAAGGCTGGCGTGCGAATCGTCAATGACGCCGCCGCCATTGATATCCTCGACCACCCATTCGCCGCCGACGAGCAGCGATTTCGGCTCGCCGCCGCAGCCGCGGAGAGTTTTTCCGGCGTGCATCACCGTGACCGCCGCCGGATGCGGCATGCCCGTCGCGTCATCGGCGCAGATCTTTTCCTCCCAGGTGATGGAAAGATCTTTGGCGCGCCACGTCTTGACGGCGCCCTTGACGGATTTCGAGGCCTTGGCCTCGACTCGCGTTTGTCCGTAGTCGGATATCAGGACGACAATGTCACCGGCGATCTCGAGGTTCCAGCCCGGCTCGTTGCCGCGCGCCTCCAGGACGGACATCGTCGATTCTCCGCCTGCTTTCTTGCAGCCGCCGATCATCTCGCCGCGCACCGAGGCAGTCGCCTCCTCGCCCTTCGACCAGAACCAGGTCGTGGGATCGCTCTCCGCTTCGTATTTGGCGCCTGAGGCGGCCGGCGCCTCCTTCAGCGCGAAGTCTTCGCCGCCGACGCGCATCGTCATTTTCTCATCGATGACGCCGATCAAGACTGGCGCGACGGCGCACCGGTACTCAGTCGCAAAGGCGATCGGCGTCCATGGATAGAGCGCCAGCGCGCCCAAGGATACGGCGCCGGTCGCCGCTTTGACCCCCTGAGGATCGCTCGCCCAAACGGGCGCGCCGCCGATCAGGATGCCGCCGCGGACTTCAGGCGCCGAAGCGGCTGCGAGCGCTTCGCGGCTCACCGTCAGGTCAAACGGGATCGGGACCTGACGGCCGTTGAGCTCCATGCGCCATTCGGCGATCGGCGCGCTCGTCGAACCGGCCTCGCGCAGCTCGATCACGGCGACGGCGTCCTCCGGCAGCGCAATCCGTTGCCGATAGGTGAGTTCGCCTTTGATGACGACGTCTGCGGTTACCGGCTTCTCACCCCCGAACAGGGCGCAGGCCGACACCGCCAAAGCGCCGGCGACCGAAGCAGGTTTTCGGAACAATTGCACCTGCGCCTCCCTGGAATGCCGCCGCCGTTCCAAAAGCTCATCGCAGCGAATGACGAACACATCGTCATTTCAACACGCCGATGTCGCGGCGAGATTAGGGCGGCTTTTGTCTTCTTGAGGTTGATCTCAGGAAAGCCTTGCAATTGTCAATCACCGATAATTCAGGGCCCATCGGGATTGCGCCGGCGTTCGGCTTCTTCGAGGTCGCGCCGAAGTTTTTCAACGTCCTTCTTGTTGACGAGGGGATCGTCGCGCCGCGTCCAGCCGGGCTCGGGCGCCGCCGGCACGAGGTCCGGTCGTAATCCCGCCGCCGGATCGCCGGCGATGCCGGTCTTGCCGAGGTCTTCCGCCTGTCCCTTTCGGAAGTCCTCGATGTCGGCCTGCCGCGCGCGTTCATTGGCGGCGCGGGCGAGGTCGGTTCCATAGCGCACCGAGTCGCCCGAGAAGTCGCCCTGCTCGCGCTGCTGCTTGAGAATCGAGGCGGCCTTCGAGAAGTCCTCGCCGGAGGCGCCGGGCCGCCAGCCCGAGCGAATCTCCGTGCGGCCGGCGCATTCGGCGGCCTTGTCCTTGTCCTTGAATTCCTCGGGGCAAAAGATCGCCATCACGCCCGAGGAGCCGGGCCTTGAGGGGACATCGCCCTTTGGGAGGTCGACCTGCGGCAGCGTGAAACGCCGCCCGCTGAACACCGGCTCCGCGTCGAAAAGGTCGTCGCCTGAGGGTTTTTCCGGCGCGGCCTTTCGTGTTTCGGCGAGCGGCGCCTGGTCGCGCGCCTCCCGCTCGCCCGCGGCGCGTTCGCCGGCGCCCTCGTCCGTCTCGTCTTTCTTTTCATCGCCGGCGTCTTCCTCGGCGCGCGCCTGCCGGGCTTCGGGCTCGACCGAGACCAGCGGCGCCGCCTCCTCGGCGGGCGCCTGCTCGCCTTCGACGACGATCTCGCCGGGCCGCTCCTGCGGCGCCGGGGCGGCGTCCGGCGCCGGCTGATCGGGAATGAAGGGCGCGTTCTCGATGTCGGATGGTCGGCTGAAATCCGGCGCGCGGGTAAGATCAAGCGGCGGGGGCTCGGGCGCCGGCTTCTTTTCAGGTTCCGGCTCCGGGGGCTTCGGCTTTGGAACCGGCTCCGGTTCCGGCTCAGGCAGCACTTCGGGTTCGGGAACGGGTTGCGGCTCGGGCTCCGGCGCCACGACAGGATCGCGGAGGTCAGGGATCGGCGCCGGGGGCAGATCGACATAGACGACCGAGATCGACTCCGCCGGCTTGTTCGGCACGAAGATATGAACGCGCCCATAAACGGCGAGCAGGAGCAGCATCGCCGCATTGAGCGCCAGCGATCCAGCGAGCGCGGCGCGCCGGCGCCGGAGCGGTGTTTCGCCGAGGCGCGCCGCAATGCGGGCGATGTCGCGATCCGCCCGCCTGAATTCACGCGCCAGCGCTGCCGGCAGCGAGCGTTCGAGCGCGCCTTTCGCACGCGGCGGGAATGGAAGGCGCCAGCTGCGCTCGAATGGCGCGTCGACGATCTCCTCCGGCGCGAGCGCGCGCGGCGCCGCGATCGTCTCGCGTTCCGCCGGCCGCTCGTCTGTCAGGGTGTCTGTCGGCATTGATCCTGAGAGGCGCGACGCCTAAACGCGAAAGGATACCGGGAGCGTAAGATTGTGAAGGTCCTGCTGGTCGGCGGCGGCGGTCGCGAGCATGCGCTGGGATGGAAAATCGCGCAGAGCCCGCTTCTGACGCGACTCTATCTAGCGCCCGGCAATCCGGGGCTCAATCGCTGCGGCGAGCCCGTGAAGGCTTCAGCCGAAGACCTTGACGCGATTGTGGCGGCCGCCGTGGATCGCCGCGTCGATCTCGTCATCGTCGGCCCTGAAGCCCCGCTCGCAAAGGGCCTCGCCGATCGTCTCGGCGAGCGGTCTATCCCGTGTTTCGGGCCCTCCGCCGCCGCCGCGCGCCTTGAAGCGTCGAAGGCCTTCATGAAGGAGGTTGCGCGCGCGGCCGGCGTCCCGACCGCGGCGTTCAGCAGCTTCACGGAGATCGGCGCAGCGAAGGCGGCGCTCCGCCGGATGAGCCCGCCTTATGTCGTCAAGGCGGACGGGCTCGCCGCCGGCAAGGGGGTCATCATCGCGGAAACGCTCGCCGAGGCCGATGAGGCGGCCGCGAGCCTCCTCGGCGGCGCGCTCGGGGCGGCCGGGGCCGAAATCGTGATCGAGGAATTCCTCAGCGGCGAGGAGGCGAGCTTCTTCGTCATCACCGACGGAACGCGCGCGCTGCCGCTCATCGCCGCGCAGGACCACAAACGCGCCTTTGACGGCGACAGGGGGCCGAACACCGGCGGCATGGGCGCTTACGCCCCGGCCCCCGTCTTCACCGAGACCGTCCGTGAACAGACGATGACGCGCATCGTCGAGCCCGTCCTCGCAGAAATGCGCCGCCGCGGAACGCCCTATCGCGGCGTCCTCTTCGCCGGGCTGATGATCGGCGGGGACGGCCCAAAGCTCATCGAATTCAACGCCCGCTTCGGCGATCCCGAATGCCAGGCGCTGATGCGCCTTCTGAAATCCGACATCCTTCCCGTTTTTCACGACGCGGCGACGGGAAGCTTGAAGGCGGGCGGGCTAGACTGGTCGCCGGAGGCGAGCGCCATCATCGTGATGGCGGCGAAGGGTTACCCGGGCGCCTATGAGAAGGGCTCGGCGATCAGGGGGATCGACGCGGCCGAGCGCTGCGAGGGGGTCGTCGTCTTTCATGCCGGAACGACTGGCGAGCCGGCCGCGCCCGTCGCCTCCGGCGGGCGGGTTCTCAACATAACCGCGACGGGGCGCACGATCCGCGAGGCGGTCGAGCGCGCCTACAAGGGCGCGGCCTCGATCGACTGGCCGGAGGGCTATTATCGCCGCGATATCGGCTGGCGCGCGCTGAAGTCCTTCCTGTAAAGTTCCACGCCATGAAATCCGTCGAACGATGGTCGAAGGAAGCAAAGGCGCTGGTCTCGGGCGGGCGCCGGCTCGCCTACTGGACGAGCGGCGAACGCGATGAGACGAAGCCCTGGCTGCTTCTCATCCATGGCTATCCGACTTCTTCCTGGGACTGGACCTTCGTCTGGGACGGCCTCCGGCGCCATTTCCGTCTCGCCGCCATGGACATGCTCGGCTTCGGCCTGTCGGACAAGCCGCGCGACATCGCCTATTCGATCGCCATGCAGGCCGACTTCCAGGAGGCCCTGCTCGCCCATCTGGGCGCCGGCTCGGCGCATGTGTTCACCCATGATTACGGGAACACGGTCGGGCAGGAGCTGCTGGCGCGCCACAATGAGGGCTCGCTGAGCTTCGTCGTCCAGTCGATGGTGTTTCTCAATGGCGGATTGTTCCCCGAACAGCACCGCGCGCGCCCGATCCAGAAGCTCGGCCTGACGCCCGTCGGCTTTCTTCTCGGCCTGATGCTGACGGAGGAGAAGCTCCGCAAGACCTTCGATGAAATCTACGGCCCGGCGACGAAAGCGTCGGACGCCGAGATCGCCGCCCACTGGGCGATGATCAACGCCGGCGGCGGCCGGCGCGTGCTGCACAAGCTGCTCTCCTACATTCCGCAGCGGCGGGAGAATCGGGCGCGCTGGGTCGGCGCGCTCGCCGCCGCGCGCGCACCCCTGCGGCTCATCGACGGCGGCGCCGATCCTGTCTCCGGCGCCCATCTCTATCGCTATTACCTCGAGCAAGTGCCGAACGCCGACGCCGTCCTGTTCGACGACATCGGGCATTATCCGCACACGGAAGCGCCGGAGCGCGTGCTCGCCGCCTTTCTCGAATTCCACCGCAAGCTGAAAACGGTAGATGCATGAAAGCCTTTTTCGCGATTTTCTTCTCCGTGTTTCTCGCCGAGCTCGGCGACAAGACGCAGCTCGCCACGATGCTGTTCGCCGCCGACGGGCGCACCTCGCATGCGACCGTGTTCTTCGCCGCAGCGCTCGCGCTTATCACCGCGACCGGGCTCGCGGTCATTCTCGGCGCAGCGGCCGAGCGCTGGCTCTCCTTCCTGCCGCTGAAGCTGATCGCGGGCGCGGGTTTCGTCCTGATCGGCGGCTATCTCGTCTTCGAACATTTCGCCAAATCCTGAGGAACGCTGATGAGCGCCGCCAATCCCGACTTCACCGGCGTCACGGCGACGCCGGAGCGCCTCAAGTTCGACGAGGCGGCGCTCGCGCGCTACATGGAGGCCCATGTCGAGGGCTTCAAAGGCCCGCTCAAGGTTGAGAAATTCAAGGGCGGCCAGTCGAACCCGACTTATCTCCTCACGACGCCGGCGAGGAAATATGTCCTGCGCCGGAAGCCTCCCGGAAAACTTCTCCCCTCCGCGCACGCCGTCGAACGCGAATACCGCGTGATGTCGGCCTTGGGCCCGCTCGGCTTCCCCGTGCCGCGCACTTTCGCCAATTGCGAGGATGACAGCGTCATCGGCACCGCGTTCTTCATCATGGATTTCGTCGACGGGCGCATCTTCTGGGACGCGAGCCTCCCTGATGTCGCGCCCGAAGGCCGCCGCGCGCTCTTCATGGAGCTCGTCGACGTGACGGCGGCGCTCCATATGATCGACTACCGCAAGGCGGGCCTTACAGATTTCGGCAAGCCCGGAAATTATTTCGCGCGCCAGATCGACCGTTGGAGCAAGCAATATGCCGCCGCCCGGAGCGCCGACATTCCGGCGATGGACAGGCTGATCGAATGGCTTCCGGCGAACATCCCCGCCGATGATGCGACGGCGATCGTCCATGGCGATTTCCGCTTCGACAATGTCATCTTCGACAAGACCGCGCCGAAGGCGCGTGCGGTGCTCGATTGGGAGCTATCGACGCTCGGCCACCCGCTCGCCGATTTCACTTACTTCCTGATGGTCTGGCATTTTCCGCCGACCATCCGCGGCGGCCTCGCCGGCCTCGACCTCAAGGCGCTCGGCATCCCCTCGCTCGACGAGGCGGCGCAGCGCTATTGCGAGAAGACGGGACGCAAAAGCCTTGCTGATTTCGACTACTGCCTCGCCTACAACATGTTCCGCCTCGCCTCGATCGCGCAGGGCGTCTATGCGCGCGCGCTTGCCGGCAACGCCTCATCGCCCGAAGGCATCAAGATGGGCGAGAGCGTTCCCCCGCTCGCCGCGATGGCGTGGAGCTACGCCGAGAAGGCGGGCGCGCGTTAGGGCGCCTGCCGAAGGGTGCGAAGCGGTTTTAGGAAGAAACCGCGCGTCAGGCGGACGCTCATGACCACGGTCTCCGACTCGTATTTCCCAGAACGTGGTTGAATTCGTCGCGCCGTGATCCGGAATCACGGCGCCAGGTCAGGTTTTTGATTGTCGCGGCGTTCGCCGCGTCGCGCCTCGCCCGCGCAAAACTGCGGACGCTTTTGCGCAACGCCGCTCTAAGGCGAGATCCGGTTTCCGCGCGCGGCGACGCCCGCTGGCAGCCGAAATTTCGGCGCGTCATTGTCTTCAACGACGGCGCCCTGATGGGGCGCGCGCACCTCGACCGCCGGCGGATGAATGACTGGCTTGGCGGCGGAGAGGAGGTTGTTCCGGATCGTCACATCGACGCCGTTCTGCACGAAAATCCCCTGCCCCATCGATTGGTCTATCGAGTTGCCTTCAATCAGGATGCTGCGCGAGGCGATCTCCGGCGATTTGATGAAGACGCCTTGCGTCGCGCCGCCGGCGCCGCGGCGGATGATGTTTCCGCGAATGATGATTCGTTCATTCGCCCGCGCCGCGCCGCGCGACCAGAGCTGGATCGCATCGGGATGCCAGCGGAAAGGATCGGCCGGCGTAAAATCGGTGAACCGGTTGTTCTCGACGCTGAGACTGACCGCGCCGCGCGCGACGACGCCGTCCGAGCCGATGCGAAAAAAGCGGTTCCCTGACACAGCGACATCGTCCGAGTCGAAGACGGCGACGCCCCGAAAGAGATCGTTGAATGTCGATTCAGCGATCGTCACCGCGCGGCTGTCCCGGATGAAGACGCCATAGGCGTCATCGCCGGCGACGCCGTTGTCCGCTGAGGATACAAGCATCCCCTGAAGGCGGATCGACGATGATCGCCGCACCTCGACGGCGCTTTGCGCCGGGGGATCGGCGGCGACGCCGAAGACGACCGCAAGGCCGTCGAGGGTCACCTGCTCCGCATCTCGCATAAGGATTGAGCGGAAGATCGGCGGCGCCGACGGATCCTTCGCAGCAAGCGTGACGGCGCCTTTACCGCGCCTCGGCCCGAGGGCGAGGTCGCCATAGGCGCCGGGCGCCAGGAGGATCCGGTCGCCCGGCGCGGCGCGCGACAGGGCGGCGTCGAGCGAGCGCGCGTCACCGACGGCGATGTCCGCCGCCGTAGCCGGCGCGACAAAAGCGATCGCAGCGAAAAGGGCGAACGGTCTCATGCCGCGATGGTCGCAAGGGATGCGCCGGGCATCAAATCGAATTGCTTTGCGCGCGCTGACGCGCTGTTAACCAAGACGGGTGGCGCCGAACGCTGAACTTTCCTATGAGGGCGGCGAGAAGCAGCGTCCTGCGGGGATCAGGCATGAAAATTCTGGTTACGGGCGGGGCGGGCTTCATCGGGTCGGCGGTCGTGCGCCGCGCGCTCGACAAGGGGCTTTCAGTCGTCAATGTCGACAAGCTCACCTATGCGGCGAACCTCGACAATCTCGCCGGCTATGACGCGCGGCCCGGCTACGCTTTCGTGAAGGCCGACATCTGCGATGGGCCGGCGATTCGCGCCGCGCTCGAAACGCACCGGCCGGACGCGATCATGCACCTGGCGGCGGAGAGCCATGTCGACCGCTCGATCGACGGGCCGGGCGCCTTCATCGAAACCAACATCGTCGGCACCTTCGCGCTGCTGCAGGAGGCGCGGCGCTATTACGACGCGCTCTCCGGGGCGGCGAAGGACCGCTTCCGCTTTCATCACGTCTCGACGGACGAGGTTTACGGCACGCTGGGGCCGACCGGGTTCTTCACCGAAGAAACGCCCTACGCGCCGAACTCGCCCTATTCGGCCTCGAAGGCGTCGTCCGATTTCCTCGTCCGCGCCTGGCATGAGACGTTCGGCCTGCCGGTCGTAACGAGCAACTGCTCGAACAATTACGGGCCCTATCAGTTTCCGGAAAAGCTCATCCCCGTCGTCGTCATCGCCGCGCTCGAGGGCCGACCGATTCCCGTCTACGGCAGGGGCGAGAATGTGCGCGACTGGCTTTATGTCGAAGACCACGCCGAGGCGCTGCTGACGGTGCTGGAGAGGGGCCGGCTCGGCGAGACTTATAACATCGGCGGCTGGAACGAACGGCGGAACATCGATCTCGTCCGCATGATCTGCACGCTGATGGATGAGCTGAAGCCGAAGAACCACGCCCACGCCGACCTCATCGAATTCGTGACCGACCGGCCAGGCCACGACCTGCGCTATGCGATCGACGCGACGAAAATCAGCCGCGAGCTCGGCTGGAAGCCCTCCGTCACCGTCGAGGAAGGCATGCGCCGGACGGTCGAATGGTATCTCGCCAACCGTCCGTGGTGGGAGAAACTGCGCGTCGGCGGGCGTCTCGGCCTTGCGTCCAGGAAGTAGCGGTCAACGCCGCGCAATCGCGCGCAGACGGTAATAGCGGGCGGCGACGATCGGCGCGGCGATGAAGGGATGCCGGCGCTCCCAGGGGCGAACGCCGACATCGACGCCGGCGTGCCGCTTCACCTTCCAGGCGATGTAATCGAGCCCGCCCTTGAAGGTCGTCGTCGCCTTGAGGAGCCGCGCGACCGACAGGAAGCCGCCGGCGACGGCGCGCAGGCGCCAGGCCAGAGCGGCGCGCTTTCCGCCGGCGACCTCCGGCAGGGCGAGGGCGGCGGTCCGCGACGGCCATTCGCCATAGGCGTCGAGGAGCTTTTCTGCGCGTCCGCCGTCCTCGGCGCGCAATTCGGCCCGATAGGATGCGTTCATGCCCGCAAGCCAGACCGCGCGCCAACCGGCGCCTTCCGGCGCAAGCCCCCTCGCCCGTTCTAGAAACGTCTCCGCCGCCGTCGCGACGGCTTCGCTCATGCGCCCACGCAGCGCTTCCGGGCATGCGACGAGCCGCATCGGCTGGGCGAAGCGCGCCCAGAAATAGGAATGAAAGGTCCGCCTGCTGACGAGCCGCTCAAAGGCCGCGATGGAAAGAAGCGCATATTTCGCCCTCAGGCGCTCTTCCGGCGCATCGATCTCGACATAATAGACGTTGGGCGGCAGCGCCCGCGCGGCGAGGCGTTCGAAGGCGCCCTCGATCGCGCCTTCATACTCAGGAGCGATGACGTAATAATCGAATAGGATGTCGGACGGATTTTCATGCGCGCTGACGCTGACGCCCGAGCCGTAAAGGAAAATCGCCGCGCCCGGATAGCGCTCGGAAAGCGCCGCCGCGATCCGTTTCGCCGGATCGGGAGCCGGAAGGCTGAGAACGCTGCCGATGTAAGCGAGGAGTGCCGCGCGCCGCTCAGGTGAGGAAGCCGGCGTCATGCGTCGTTTCGATTGTCATGCGTTCGCCGGCCGCGATCTCGAAGAACTCGCCGTCGAACACGATCGTGCCGGCGAAATCGGCGTCAAGGGCGTCGGCGCGCCAGCTTTCAAGGCCGGCGGCGCGGAACCAGGGCCGCGACTTGCCGCGCAGCACGGTCGGCGCCGCTGAAAGGATTTTATGCGCCGGGAAGCCGATCGTCGTCACCGCGAGCCCGCCGGCGCCCGTGCCCCAGAACGGATAAACGCCGAGCACGAGCGTTTTCAGCGTCGTCATCAAAGCCATGGTCAGCGGCTGCGGCCCGTCAAAGGGCGCATTCGCCGATCGCAGGTCAGCAACCAGCGGCGGATCGCAAGGCTTTTCGCCGAGCGCGGTGTTGAGAATGGCGCCGCCGATGGTGAGGCCCATCGCGAGCGAACGTTTTGCGCCTTTTGATTGAATCTCGGAGCGGCTGAATTTGACCGCGGTGGTGAAAAACCCGGCGCCAAGGAAGAATCCGTAGACCGGCTCACGATCGCCGATGCGCATCCCCATCAGCGGACGACGCACGCGCTTCACCTCGCCCTTCGTGCGCCGGAACAGGAAGCGGTCGAGCGAATCAATCGGCGATCCCTGCAGACCGCAATCGGCCGCGATGACATTCGTCATTCCGCAGGGCACGGCGACATAGTCAGGAGAATGATCGAAACGGCGCCGGTTGATGGCGTCGGTGACTGCCGCCTGGATGGTGCCGTCGCCGCCGGCGACCACGACCGTGTCGACGCGCGCCCGGTTGAAATCGGCGAGCGTGCGGTCAAGGCCTTCGACCCCGTCGAGAACGCTCCAGCGCACGGACGGAAACTGCCGCACGACATGAACAAGGTCGCTCAGGATCGACTGAACGCGGCTGGAGCGTTCGTTGATGATGAGACCAATGGCCGTCACGTCGCGACTCTCTCCTCAACTGCCAGACGCCGGGAGGAGATCAGCCGCCTTTATGCCCCCTTCCGAGGGAGGCCGCGTCGCCTTTTTGCCCCATGCGCCCCGACACTACGTCATAAAAATGAAATCTAGGCTACACATTAACGTCATAAAACTGCGTCGAGCGGCGCACGAACTCCTTCAATTTCTTTCAGCCGCTTCGGCAAGGCGTCCCTGTTGCGCATTCCTCTCGGGGCGGGCCTATCCTTCAACCCGGCTTGACCGCCCGGGCGGGCGCGCCGAAACCCTCGCCCGAAGCCCTGCGCCCGCCCTATGCCGACGCCGCCTGTCACCAACGCCGCGCGCAAGATCGACGCGCTCGTCCTTGCCGGGCGGCGCGCCGGCGAGACCGACCCGCTCGCCGGCGTCGAGGGTGTTCCCCACAAGGCGCTTCTCACCGCTGGCGGCAAGCCGCTCATCCGGCGCGTCATCGAGGCGCTGAAAGCCTCGGCGCGCATCGAAAAGATCGCGATCGCCGCGCCCGCGGACGTCCGCGCGCCGATCGGCGCGGCGCTCGCCGGGATCGCGGAGTGGTCGTTCGCTGATCCGGCGGGATCGCCCGCCACGACGGCCCTCGCCGCGATGGCGTCAGCGCCTGAGGGGCGCGGCCTGCTCGTCACCACCTGCGACCATGCGCTGCTCACCGCCGACATGGTCCGCCGCTTCCTCGACGAGGCGACGCAGAGCGATGCGGCGGCGGCCTGCGTCGAGCGAGCCGTCTATGAGCAGCGCTTTCCCGGCTCGAAGCGCACCTTCATCAGGCTGAAGGATTTCAGCTTCTCCGGCGCCAATCTCTTCTGGTTCGCCGGCGCGCGCGCGAAGGGCCTTGCCGATTTCTGGCGCGGGCTCGAAGCGAACCGCAAGAACCCCGCCGCGATGGCGCGCGCCATCGGCGTTTTCACCGCGCTTTCCTACCTCACCGGGTCGATGACGAAGGCCGGACTCGAAGCGACGATCAGGAAGCGGACGAAAGTCGCGGCCCGCCTCATTCCGCTTTCGACCGCCGAGGCTGCGATCGACGTCGACAAGCCGCAGGACCTCGATCTCGTCCGGAAGATCCTGGCGCTCGACTGATCAGCGCCGGGCGCGGAAGAAGGCCCGCAGCAGTTCGCCTGCTTCCACCGCATAGGGCCCGCGGACGGTTTCCGGGCGCCAGTGACAGGTCGGCTGCTCGAAAAAGCGCGGACCGTGAAAGACCGCGCCGCCCTTCGCGTCGTCCGCGGCGATGACGAGCCTGGCGATGCGCGCATGGGAGATGGCGCCGGCGCACATCGCGCAAGGCTCGAGCGTCACATAGAGCGTCGCGCCGGCGAGCCGGTAATTGCCGGTCTTGCGCGCCGCCTCGCGCAACGCGCGGATTTCGGCGTGCGCCGTCGGATCAAGCGTCGACACCGGCGCGTTGCCGGCGGCCGCCAGCAGCTCGCCCCCCGCGCTGACGATGACGGCGCCGATCGGCGCCTCGCCCGCGTCGGCGGCGGCGCGCGCTTCATCGAGCGCGCGGCGCATCATTTCTTCGTCGGAGACGACAGTCATGCGCGGCTTTTTAGGCCGCGCGCGTCTCATTCTCCAGCGCCGGCTTCTCGGCGAGGCAGAAGGCGGTGACTCCGGCGATGCGGTTGAAGGGGAAGAGCGCGGCGCGCTCAAGGTCGTGAATGGCGACGAGCGAGCGGTTGAGCCATCCGGGCGCGGCTTTCAGCGCGCTCGCATTGGCCTCCTTGTCGCCCTTCAGCGCCCGGTCCGCGAGGCGCAGGGCGGCGACCGCCGGAAAAAGGGCGCCGAAGAAATAGCGCGTCGAAAGGGGCGCAAGGCCGGCTGCGCGCACGGTCTTTTCGAGCGTCTCAAGCGTATAGCGCCGGCGGTGGTCGAGAAAATCGTCATGCGACGACCACAGAAAATTGAACGCCGGAACCGAAAGGACGAAGCGCGCGCCGGCCGGCGCCATCCTCGCATAGTCGGCGACAAGGGCGACATCGTCGTCGACATGCTCGATGACGTCGATCATCAGCACGAGCGTGGCGTCGGTCTCAGAGACAGACCGGACATAGGAAACGCGGTTGTTCGAAGCCGCCTTCATCTGCGCGTCGGTGTAGTTCGGATCGACGCAGATCGCCCGTCCGGCGATCCCCTCCGCAGTCAGCATGCGCGAAAAGACCCCGGACCCCGCGCCGACGTCGAGCACGCGGGCATGGTGGTCCTCGCCGATCAGCGACCGGATCGCCCGGCCTTTCGAGATGTAATACCAGTGCGTCGCGGGATCGCCCCCGATCGCCCGTTCTTCCTTGAGATCCATACCCCTCTACTCGACAAATCGCGCTTCACCGGAGCATATGCGCTGCGCTGATTAAGGACGGCTTAACCATGACCGCCAAGGCGGCGCCGAAAGAGGACGGCGGGGAGCGGATCGCGAAATATCTCGCGCGCGCCGGCGTCGCCTCGCGCCGCGAGGCCGAAAGACTCATCGAACAGGGGATCGTCACCGTCGACGGGGAAATCCTGACGACGCCCGCCTTCAAGGTGCTGCCGGGCATGGAGGTCAGGGTCGACGGCACGCGCGTCAAGGCGAAAGAGCCGCCGCGCCTCTGGCGCTATCACAAGCCGTCGGGCCTTGTGACGACGCACAAGGACCCGCAAGGGCGCCCGACCGTGTTCGAAGCGGTCGCCGATCGTCTGCCGCGCGTCGTCTCGGTCGGCCGGCTCGACCTGACGACCGAAGGGCTCCTCCTCCTCACCAATGACGGCGCGCTCGAGCGTCAGCTCGAGCTGCCGCAGAACGCCTGGATCCGCCGCTATCGCATCCGTGCCCATGGCGGGGTCGACCAGGCGCGGCTCGATGCGTTGCAGAAGGGCGTCGTCATCGACGGCGTCGCCTACAAGCCGATCCGCGCGAGCCTTGATCAGGTGAAGGGCGGCAATGTCTGGATCACCGCCTCGATCACCGAGGGGAAGAACCGCGAGATCCGCAAGGTGATGGAGCATCTGGGGCTCAAGGTGAACCGCCTCATCCGCACGGCCTTCGGGCCGTTTCAGCTCGGCGCCCTGCCGAAAGGCGCGATCGAGGAAGTGCCGCCGAAGCAGCTGAAAGAACAGCTCGGGGCGAAGACCTGCGAGGCGCTCGGATTATGAGCGACATCGTCAACCTCAACCGGGCGCGAAAGAAGAAGGCCGCCGCTGAGAAAGAAAAGCGCGCCCAGGAGAACCGCGCGAAGTTTGGCCGCTCGAAGGCCGCGAAAACGCGCGACCGGACGGAGAAGGAGCGCGCGGCGAAAATGCTCGATGGGGCGAAGCGTGACGATGAGAAATAGCGGCGCGTCCTGATGCGCATCATCGGCGGGAAATTTTCTGGGCGCGCGCTTGTCGCGCCGAAGGGGCGCGAAACGCGCCCGACCGCCGACCGCGTGCGCGAGTCCGTTTTCAACATCCTTGCACATCGTGAAAGCTTCACCTTTGAAAATGCGCGTGTCATCGACCTCTTCGCGGGCTCGGGCGCGCTCGGGCTCGAAGCGCTCTCGCGCGGGGCGGCGTTTTGCCTCTTCGTCGAAACGGATGCAGCCGCGCGCGGCGCCATCCGCGACAATGTCGAGGCGCTAAGTCTGTTCGGCGCAACGCGGGTCCACCGGCGCGGGGCCGAAGCGCTTGGCGACAAGCCCGCCGGCGTCGGCGCGCCCTTCACGCTCGCCTTCCTCGATCCGCCCTATGGCAAGGACCTTTGCGGCCCGGCGCTCGCCGCGCTTTGCAAGGGCGGCTGGCTCGCGCCCGGCGCGCTCACGATCGTCGAGCAGGGGAAGGGTGAGCCGCCCGTCACCGCTGAAGGCTTCACAGAAGTTGATCGCAGGACCTATGGCGCCGCGCAGGTCGGATTTTATCGCTTGGACTGATCCCACAGCCAGTTGTGGTTAATATCCCATGAAATCCCGAAAAATGGGGTAAGCGCGACGACAGAACGCGCCATTCCCACATCTCACTTGACTTTTTTGGTGGAATCGGATAGGCTAACAGCCTAGTTTGTGGGAATGTGCCCAATGCCGACCATTGCCGACCTCATGGAAAGGGCCGAAAGACTCGCTGAGCGGGAAAACCTCTCGCTGTCGACCGTCTCGCGGAAGCTGCTCAATGACGGCAAGGGCCTGTCGCGCCTGAAGGCCGGGGGCCAGCTCACCGTCCGCACGCTCGACGCCGCCTTTGAAAGGCTGCGCGAGCTGGAACGCGGCAAGACCATCGAGCGCGCCGCCGGGCCGATCCCCGGCATGGAGCGGAAATTCATCGCCTCCCCCGCCTTCGAGCGGCCGGAACGGTCGGGCGGGCGCAAGCCGGGCGCTGGTCGCGGCGCGCTCGACATGTCGCATCTCGACCGGCTCGAGGCGGAGGCCATCCACATCATGCGCGAGGTCGCGGCGGAGGCCGAGAACCCCGTGATGCTTTATTCGGTCGGCAAGGACTCCTCGGTGATGCTGCATCTGGCGGCGAAGGCGTTTTTCCCTTCACGCCCGCCTTTCCCGCTGATGCATGTCGACACGACCTGGAAGTTCAAGGACATGTATCGCCATCGCGACTGGATCGCGAAGGAACTCGGATTCAATCTCATCGTTCACATCAACGAAGAGGGCGTGCGTCAGGGCGTCGGACCGTTCACCCACGGCTCGGCGATCCACACCGACGTCATGAAGACGCAAGCCCTCAAGCAGGGGCTCGACAAATACAAGTTCGATGTCGCTTTCGGCGGCGCGCGTCGCGACGAGGAAAAGAGCCGCGCGAAGGAGCGCATCTTCTCCTTCCGCTCAGCGCAGCACCGCTGGGATCCGAAAAACCAGCGTCCGGAACTCTGGTCGATCTACAACACGCGCATCCACAAGGGCGAGTCGATCCGCGTCTTTCCGATCTCCAACTGGACCGAGCTCGACATCTGGCAATACATCTACCGCGAAAACATTCCGATCCCGACGCTCTATTTCGCGGCCGAACGCCCGGTCGTCGAGCGCGACGGCGCGCTGATCATGGTCGACGACGACCGCATGCCGCTCGCCAAGGGCGAGAATCCGAAAATGGAAATGGTGCGGTTCAGGACGCTCGGCTGCTATCCGCTGACCGGCGCCGTCCGCTCGAACGCGACGACGCTTCCCGAAGTCATTCAGGAGATGCTCGTTTCGACCTCGTCCGAACGCCAGGGCCGCGTCATCGACCACGACCAGTCGGCGTCGATGGAGAAGAAGAAGCAGGAAGGGTATTTCTGATGGCCCCGCCGGTTGCGACCGATGCTTCCGGAAAGCCGTCGACGGCGCGCGCCGCGGCGTTCTTCGCGCTGTTCGCGATCGCGCCGGGGCTCCTATACCAATATGTTCAGGACCACGGGCGCGTCCTTGGCGCTGATGCGCAAGGCCTCGCCCGGCTCGCGCTCGACGTCGCCCCGAACGCCCTCGGCGCGCTCGCCGCGTCTTCGGCGATTTTCATCATGGCCGTCGGCATCGCCAGAAACGCACCGCCGGTAAGGACGGCGCTCGTCAGCGCCGCCATCGGCGTCTCCGGCCTCCTCGCTTGGGAAATCGCCCAGATCGCCATCCCCGCGGCGACCTTCGACCTTCAAGACATCGCCTGGACCCTTGTCGGCGGCGTCGCATTCCTCCTCGCCGCCGTCGGTGTCTTTCGCTCGCCTGCGAAAAAAGAGACCCGACGCTGACCCGACAGACCTGACGCAAATCGCCCCATACCGGAACCCTATATGGCCCACGCCGCAGCAGCCGCCGCAGACGACATCCTCGCCTATCTCGACGCGCATGAAAAAAAGTCGATGCTGCGCTTCATCACCTGCGGCAGCGTCGATGACGGCAAGTCGACGCTGATCGGGCGGCTCCTCTACGACACCAAGCTGCTTTACGAGGACCAACTCGCCGCGCTCGAGGCGGACTCGAAAAAGGTCGGCACGCAGGGCGACAAGATCGACTTCGCCCTGCTTGTCGACGGACTCGCCGCCGAGCGCGAGCAGGGAATCACGATCGACGTCGCCTATCGGTTCTTCTCGACCGAGAAGCGGAAATTCATCGTCGCCGACACGCCGGGCCACGAGCAATATACCCGCAACATGGCGACCGGCGCCTCGACCGCCGATCTTTCGGTCATTCTCATTGACGCGCGCCAGGGCGTCCTGAAACAGACGCGGCGGCATTCCTTTATCTGCTCGCTCCTCGGCATCCGGCACATCGTCGTCGCCATCAACAAGATGGACATCGTCGGCTATTCCGAGAGCGTCTTCGAGAAGATCGAAGCGGAATACCGCGCCTTCGCTGCAAAGCTCGGCTTTGAATCGATCGTCTGCATCCCGATCTCGGCGCTCGAAGGCGACAACATCACCGAGAAAAGCGCCAACACCCGCTGGTTCAACGGTCCGGCGCTGCTGCCCTATCTCGAGACGATCGAGGTCGCTTCGGACCGCGAGGAGAAGCCTTTCCGCATGCCGGTCCAGTGGGTCAACCGCCCCAATCTCGATTTCCGGGGCTTCTCCGGCACGATCGCGTCCGGCGTCGTCAAGCCCGGCGACGAGGTCGTCGTCGCGCCGTCAGGCCGGCGCTCGACCGTTACGCGCATCGTCAGCATGGACGGCGATCTCCCCGTCGCAGGCCCGCAGCGCGCCGTGACGCTGACCCTCGCCGACGAGATTGACATCAGCCGCGGCGACATCCTGTGCGCCGGGCGCGCGCCGGCCGAACAATCGGACCAGCTCGCCGCACACATCATCTGGATGCATGACGACGAACTGATCCCTGGCCGGCAATATTTCTTCAAGACGGCGAACCGCATCGTTTCGGGATCGGTCACCGAGCTGAAGCACAAGGTGAACGTCAACACGCTCGAGCACATGTCGGGCAAGACGCTTGAGCTGAACGAAGTCGGCGCCTGCAACATCTCGACCTCGGCGCCGATCGCCTTTGATCCCTATCGCGACAATCGCGACACCGGGTCGTTCATCATCATCGACAAGCGGACGAACAACACTGTCGGCGTCGGCATGATCGACTTCTCGCTCCGGCGCGCCCAGAACGTCCACTGGCAGGATCTCGACGTCAACAAACGCGCCCGCGCGGAAGCCAAGCACCAGCGGCCTTGCGTCTTGTGGTTCACCGGCCTTTCAGGCGCCGGCAAGTCGACGGTCGCCAATCTCGTCGAGAAGCGCCTCCATGACATGGGCCGGCACACCTATACGCTCGACGGCGACAATGTGCGCCACGGCCTCAACAAGGATCTCGGGTTCACCGACGCCGACCGGGTCGAGAACATCCGCCGCGTCGCCGAAACGGCGAAGCTGATGGTCGACGCCGGGCTCATCGTCCTCGTCTCGTTCATCTCGCCCTTCCAGAGCGAGCGGCGCATGGCGCGCGAGCTCCTCGAGGACGGTGAGTTCATCGAGGTCTATGTCTCGACGCCGCTCGCCGTCTGCGAGAAGCGGGACGTCAAAGGCCTGTACGCCAAGGCGCGGCGCGGCGAGATCCGGAACTTCACCGGCATCGACAGCGACTATGAGCCTCCGGAAAATCCGGAACTCACGCTCGACACGTCGAAGGTGACGGCCGAAGCCGCCGCCGCCGCGATCGTCGAGCATCTCGGGAAAAACGGCTATCTCGGCTGATCCGTGACTTGGATCACAGCCGCGCGGCCGCGGCGGGATTACCTTCTTCTTACGGATGAGGGTCTCATCGCCGCCCCTCCTGTAAAGCCCCGAGACCTTCATCCGGCGGGGGAAGGCGCTCCTTTTGCCCTGATCGAGCGCCTTGCTTGGGGGAGCGAATCTGGAAACGGCCGAATGCTCTCGGCCGTTTCCACGATTGCGCGGCAGGCGCGCTGCAACTCTCGGTCGGTTTTTCCCGCCGTTGCCCGCGTCGAGGTCTTTGCCGATGATGCCAGGCGATTCCCTGTTTCCGGATCGCAAGGCCACGATGCCGAAGCCGAAAGACGCCGAACGCACCTGGCTCGCCCGCATCCTCGCGGCCTCGCCCACTTTCCGCGGCGCGGCCGAGGACGACCTCGCCGAGCTCGCCCGGGCGGCGCGCAACCTCGCCGTGCAGCGCGGCGGCGTCCTCGCGCCGCCCAAGGGCAAGGGCCCTGAAGTTTATGTCATCGAAACAGGCGTCGTCGCCAAGCTCGCGGCGGAGGTCGAAGGCGGAAAGAGCGTCCTCGTGGGGCTCTTCGGCGCGGGCGACGCGATCGCCATCGACACTGCTTTCCGGGAAAAGCCGGCCGTGTCCGGCGAAGACGCGGCGCGCGAATTGCGGGCGCTCTCCAACGTCACCGCCGCCGCGGTGCCCGTCGATGATTTCCGCCGCATCCTTCGCCGCAGCCAGGAAATAGCCGATGCGGCGATCGCAACGCTCGCGATCCGCCAGTCGAAACTCGAAACGCGCTTCGCGCTCGCGCTGCAGAGCCCGCTTGAGATGCGGCTCGCCGCCTTTTTCTCGCAGATGGCGGCGATGATCGCGGGCAATCGCTGGCAGCCGACCGTCGTCATCGGCAGGCTGTCGCAGAGCCTTGTCGCCGACATGCTGGGCGTCAGCCGCGAGCATGTGAACCGGACGCTCGCCATGTGGGAGAAGTCCGGACTCATCTTTCAGACAAAGACTGGCGACATCACGATCGAGAACCGCAAGCGGCTGATGGCGATCGCCGGCGAGCGTCGCGCCGCGCGCATCGCGACGCCGGAGGTTGACGCCCTGTGGGAGATAGACGCGCATCTCGATTACGGTCTCAACCAGGTCGCATACGATCTCGCGCTGGAGGCGCTGCGACGCAGTCCCCGCGACGACCGATTCAAGCACCGGGCGGCGCTGGCGCTGGCGCGCACCGGCGCGCTCGACGAGGCGCTCGCGCTCTTTGACAGCTTCCAGCTTGCGAAGAACGCATCGGATGAAGACATCCTCTGCCTCGGGCCGCGCCTGAGGCGCGATGTCGCGTGCCGCACCAACCCGCCGGACGCGGCGCTGCTGGCGATCGCGGCGCGGGATTATGAGGCCGTCTATGCGAAAACCGGCGGATATTATCCGGGCGTCAGCGCGGCGGCGAGCTTCGCCATGGCAGGCGACCGAGCGCATGCCGCTGACATCGCAAGGAAGGTCGCTGCGGCGTGCGAATCCTTGCTCGACACGATTGATGAGGATGATCCGTCGTATTACGCCCGCGCCTCGCTCGGCGAAGCGCTGCTGATCGCCGGCGACCGCGCCGGCGCCGAGCGCGCCTTCGCGGCGGCGCGCGGCGCCGATGATTTCAGTCCCGGCAAGGCTGCGACGACGCGCAAGCAGTTGCGCCGCCTCGCCGCGCCGCTGGCGTTCGACCCCGCGTGGATCGACCGCGCCCTGCCGCAACGCGGCGCACTTTATTTCTCCGGGCCTATTGTCGCTGAAGGCGCTGACGAAGACGCCCTCGCCCGTGCTATCGATGATTTTCTTGAAGACCACGAGGTCGCCTCGGCCTTTGGCGCGCTCGCCGCCGGCGCGGACATCATCATCGCCGAGCGGCTTATCGAGGCGGGCGTTGCGCTTAACATCCAGTTGCCGCTGGCGCCGGAAGCTTTCCTGGCGCGGTCAGTCGCGCCTTACGGCGATGGATGGCGAAGACGCTTTATCACCTGCCTTGAGCGCGCCCAGACGATCGAATGGAACCGAACCGCGCGCATCGGGCCCGCCGCCTATACGCTCGGCGCGCGCGTATCGATGGGCAAGGCGATTGCGCAGGCGCGTGCGCTCGACGGTCAAGCGCTCGGTTTTTTCGCCGTCCGCCGGCGGGGAACCGACGATCCGTCGATCAGCCATGGCAACGAGCGCCATTGGCGATCGCTTGGCCTTGCTGCAACGTCTGCGTCGCTCGATTGGGAAAAGCCGGCCGCCGCCGCCAACGACGATCCGCGTGGACAGGTTTTCTCTGCGCTGGTGATAGACGGACCCGGCGCTGCGGAGCTCAGGCCGGCCGGGGCCGCCTTCGCCGCCAGGGCGGAGAACGGCCTTCTCGCCGCTTTCGCCGAACCGCAGGGAGCCATCAAGGCGGCGCGCGCGCTTGCACCCCGTCATCCGGCGCTGCGCTTCTGGCTTGATGCGGGCCTTTCCCCCGATGGCGACGCCGAAGCGCTCGCGAAATCTCTCGTCACGGCGCTTTGCCGGCCGGAAACGGCGCCGGGGCGGGTCTACGCAAGCGAGATCTTCGCCGACTTCTCAACGGCGTCGCCTGAGCCGCCGGACTATGTCTATGTCGGGCACACGATGCTGGAAGAGAAGCTGCACCCCTGCCCCCTCTATCTGTTGCAATCATAGCGGCCGCGGCCGATTGTTGAACCGACAAGCAAGAGGAGACTTCCGCCATGCGCGACCTCACGAAATTCTACATCGGCGGCGCGTGGGTCGAGCCGCATGGCCGCGGCCGGCTCGACGTCATCAATCCGGCGACGGAAGAACCCTGCGCGACGATCGCGCTCGGCGATGCGACCGATGTCGACCGCGCGGTCAAGGCTGCGCGCGCCGCCTTCGAGGGCTTTGCGGCGACGACGGTCGACGACCGCAAGGCGCTTCTGCAGCGCATCATCCAAGTCTATTTGAAGCGCAATGAAGACATGGCGCGCGCGATCACCGAGGAGATGGGCGCGCCGAAGACGCTCGCGATCCAGGCGCAGTCCGCCTCCTCGCTCGGCCATTTCCAGACGGCGCTATCGGCGCTCGACGAAATCGCATTCGAAGAAGACAAGGGCTCGCACTGGCTCCTGCGCGAGCCTGTCGGCGTGTGCGCGCTCATCACGCCGTGGAACTGGCCTGCGAACCAGATCGCCTGCAAGGTCGCGCCGGCGCTCGCCGCCAGCTGCACCATGGTGCTGAAGCCTTCCGAAGTCGCGCCGATTTCCGGTCACCTCTTCGCCGAGATTCTCGACGAGGCGGGCGTGCCCAAAGGCGTCTTCAACCTCGTTCACGGAACGGGTCCCGAAGTCGGCGCCGCGATGTCGTCGCATCCCGATGTCGACATGGTCTCCTTCACCGGCTCGACGCGCGCCGGCGTCGAAGTGGCGAAGAACGCCGCGCCGACCGTCAAGCGCGTCGCGCAGGAGCTCGGCGGCAAGTCCGCCAATATCATCCTTGACGACGCCGATTTCCAGCGCGCCGTCACCATCGGCGTCCTCACCTGCATGAACAATTCCGGCCAGTCCTGCAATGCGCCGACGCGCATGCTAGTGCCGGAATCGCGCATGAACGAGGCGATCGAGATCGCGCGCGCGGCGGCCGCGAAGGTGAAGCCCGGCGATCCGAACGCCGAGGGCACGACCATCGGCCCCGTCGCCAGCGAGACGCAGTGGACGAAGATCCAGCGGCTGATCGAACAGGGCCTCAAGGAAGGCGCCGAGCTCGTCGCCGGCGGCCCCGGAAAGCCTGAGGGCCTGACGCGCGGCTATTACGTCAAGCCGACCGTATTCGCGCGCGTGCGTAACGACATGACAATCGCGCGCGAGGAGATCTTCGGCCCCGTGCTGTCGATCATTCCCTACAAGGACGAAGACGACGCCGTCGCCATCGCCAATGACACGCCTTACGGCCTTTCCGGCTATGTCTACAGCGGAGACATCAATCACGCCCGCAAGGTGGCCCGGCGCCTCAGGACCGGCAATGTGCATCTCAACGGCGCCGGCGTCGACGTCACCGCCCCCTTCGGCGGCTACAAGCAATCCGGCAACGGACGCGAATGGGGCGTGCACGGCGTCGAGGAGTTCCTTGAGAAAAAAGCGATCCTGAAACCGAAGAAATGACGCCGCGCCAGCCATGAGCGAGATCATCCCCGTAAAGCCCGCCGCCGCAGAGCGCGCCTTCTGGACGCGCGAATCCTACGAGCGCGCCTATAGCCGCTCGATCGAGAGCCCGGAGGCGTTCTGGGCGGAGATCGCCGAGCGGCTCGACTGGGTGACGTTCCCGACGCGCATCAAGGACGTCTCCTTCAGGAAGGAAGACTTCCGCATCCGCTGGTACGAGGACGGCTGGCTCAACGCCTCCGTGAACTGCATCGACCGGCATCTGCCGGAGCGCGCGGATGATGTCGCGATCCTATGGGAAGGCGATGACCCGAAGGACGACCGCCGCATCACCTATGCCGAGCTTCACGGCGAAGTCTGCCGGATGGCGAACATCCTGAAGGCGCGCGGGGTCAAACGCGGCGACCGCGTCGTCATCTATATGCCGATGATCCCCGAAGCCGCCTATGCGATGCTCGCCGCAGCGCGGATCGGCGCGGTTCACTCCGTCGTCTTCGGCGGATTTTCGCCGGACAGCCTTGCAAGCCGCATCGAGGATTGCGGCGCCGTCGCCGTCATCACCGCCGATGAAGGCCTGCGCGGCGGCAAGCGCATTCCCTTGAAGCGCAATGTCGACGCTGCGCTCGCCAAGGCGGACGGGGTGCGGCTCGTCCTCGTCGTCAGGCGCACCGGCGGCGACATCGGCTGGACACCAGGACGCGATCTCTGGTGGGAGGCCTCGCGCGAGGATGTGTCTCCCGATTGCCCGCCCGAGATCATGAACGCCGAAGACCCGCTGTTCATCCTTTACACCTCAGGGTCTACGGGCAAGCCCAAGGGCGTCCTTCACACCACGGGGGGCTATCTCGTCTACGCCGCCTTCACCCATGAGGCGGTGTTCGATTACCGGCCCGGCGAGACTTATTGGTGCACGGCCGATGTCGGCTGGGTGACCGGGCACACCTATATCGTCTACGGTCCGCTTGCGAATGGCGCGACGACGCTGATGTTTGAAGGCGTGCCGACCTATCCGGACGCCTCGCGCTTCTGGCGCGTCTGCGAGAAGCATAAGGTGAACATCTTCTATACCGCGCCGACAGCGCTGCGCTCGCTGATGCGCGAGGGCGAAGGCCCCGTGAACGCCGCGGACCTTTCATCGGTGCGCCTTCTTGGCACGGTCGGCGAGCCGATCAATCCGGAAGCCTGGCTCTGGTATTATCGCACGGTCGGCCGGACGCGCTGCCCGATCGTCGACACTTGGTGGCAGACGGAAACGGGCGGGGCCCTGATTTCGCCCCTGCCCGGCGCGACCGACCTCAAGCCCGGCTCGGCGACGAAGCCGCTGTTCGGCGTGCGCCCGGCGCTCGTCGACGCCGACGGAAACTTCATCCAGGGCGCGGCGAGTGGCAATCTCGTGCTCCTCGATTCCTGGCCCGGCCAGATGCGCACCGTTTTCGGCGACCACCAGCGCTTCATCGACACCTATTTCTCGACCTATCCAGGCATGTATTTCACCGGCGACGGGGCGCGGCGCGACGAGGACGGATATTGGTGGATCACGGGCCGCGTCGATGACGTCCTCAACGTCTCCGGCCACCGCATCGGCACGGCGGAGGTTGAAAGCGCGCTCGTCGCCCACCCCGAGGTCGCGGAGGCCGCCGTCGTCGGCTATCCGCACGACATCAAGGGTCAGGGCATCTACGCCTATGTGACGCTAATGCAGGGCGCGGCGCCCTCTGAAACGCTTGAAGCGGAATTATCCGCCTACGTCCGGAATGAAATCGGCGCGATCGCAAGACCCGACATCATCCAGTTCGCACCGGCCCTGCCGAAGACGCGGTCGGGGAAGATCATGCGGCGTATCTTGCGAAAGATCGCAGAGAACGATCTCTCCAATCTCGGCGACACGACGACGCTCGCCGAACCGGGCGTCGTCGACGACCTCGTCAGGAACCGGCGAAACTGACTGGTCAGGGGCGGGCCGCCTCGATGACCCGCTTGGCGCCTTTCTCGACAAGCTCCAGCCCCACCGCGCGGCCGAGCTCGCGCGGGCGGTCGATGGGCCCCTCGCGCATCGCCTCAATAATGGTCTGCCCGTCATGGCTGATGACGGCGCCCTTGAGGCTGAGCCGCGTCACGTCCACTTTCGCGTAGCCCGCGATTGGCGCGTTGCAATGACCGTTGAGGATCCACAGCATTTCGCGCTCCGCTTCAGCGATCGCGCGCGTTTCCGCATGGTCGATGCGGGCGAGCGCTTGTCGCGTCGCCCAGTCGCTTGCGGGGCACTCGACCGCGACGATCGCTTGCCCCACCGCCGGCAGCATCAGCTCCGACGACAGGATGCGCGAGATGCGGGCCGCCCTGCCGATGCGCTCAAGGCCGGAGGCGCCCATGATGAGCGCGTCGGCCGGCCCCGCCTCGCCGCCGTCGGGGAGTTTCTGGGGAATGCGCTCGTCGAGCTTTTTCAGGCGCGTGTCCGCAGCGCCGCGGAAATGAATGACTTCAGCCTCAGGAAACAGCCGCCTCAGATAGGCGGCGCGCCGCACCGCGTTGGTGCCGATCTTCATGCCCGCGAGCCGACGCCGGTCGATCGCCTCGACCGGATCGGCGCCCACAGGCAAAACGATCGCATCCTCGGCGGCGTCGCGTTTCAAGTAGGCGGCGATGACGAGGCCCGGCGTCTCCTGGTCGCCCGGCATGTCCTTCAGGGAATGCATGGCGCAGTGAAGTTCGCCCGCGACCATCGCGGCGCGCAGCTCGCCCACGAAGGCGCCGCCTTTCCCGCCATGTTTGTCAAGCTTGGCTACCTGGTCACGATCCCCGCTCGGCGTGAAGGTGACGACTTCGGGCGCCGAGCCCGGGAAGGCGAGCGACAGCAGCCGCGCGACCTCGCGCGTCTGGGCGAGCGCCATGGCGCTGCCGCGCGTCCCGATTCGAAGATTGCCGGCTCCGGTCATGACCCGTCTCTAACGCGGATCGCCGTCGCTTGAACAGCCAAGAAACCTTGCAGGGTCCGTGCGCTTCGCGGCACGATGGCGACGATCGAGGAGGCAGGGATGATGACGAGACTTCTAACGGCTGTGGCGATCGCCGCAATCTGCGTGACGGCGGCCGGCCATGCGCAGGACTATCCAGACCAGCTTCTCTGGGGCGACACGCACCTGCACACGAACCTCTCTGTCGACGCCTATTTCCTGCAGAATCGGACGGCGGACGCGGACACCGCCTACCGCTTCGCCAAAGGCGAACCCGTCATCCACCCCTATTCGCGCGCGCGGATGCAGTTGCAGACCCCGCTCGACTTCCTCGCCGTCTCCGATCACGCCGAACTGATGGGCACGCCCTATGCCCTGTTCACGCAAGGCGACAAACGCCTCGCCAACACCCGCCTCGGCAAGCGCCTCATCGAACTTCAGAAAGCCGGCAATGATGAGGACGCCTTCGGGCTCTTCATCCTCGCGATCACGCTCGCCGACACGCCGCCGGAAAAGCGGCCGAAGAAGCCTGGTCTCGGCGACGTCCTCCTCTGGCGCTGGCAGGACCTGACCTCGGCGCCGGACCTCCGCGCGCGCGCGACGCGTTGGCTCCTTTCCGACCCGTCGCTGCTCGATGAACTCGAAAACGAGGAGCTGTTCCGTTCCTTCTGGGTGAAGAATCTCGACGCCGCGACGAAGCACAACACGCCGGGCAGGTTCACGACCTTCGTCGCCTGGGAATACACGCCGACGCCGAACGGGGCGAACCTTCACCGCATCGTCATCACCGACGCGGCGCCGGAAAGGGCGAAGGCCTTCCTGCCCTATTCGGCCAATGACAGCGGGAACCCGGAAGACCTCTGGCGCTGGCTTGACAGAACCCACGCCGAAACGGGCGCCGATTTCGTTTCGATCCCCCATAACTCCAACATCTCGAAAGGACGGATGTTCGCCACGGTCGACAATGAAGGCCGGCCGATCACTGCAGATTACGCGCGCCTTCGCGCCAGCTGGGAGCCGGTGGCGGAGGTGACGCAGATCAAGGGCACATCCGAGACGCATCCGATCCTGTCGCCGGACGACGAGTTCGCCGGTTTCGAGTTTTTCGGGCAGCTGATCGAAGCGCGTCAGGACGCAGAACACACGCCGACTGTCACAAGCGCCGATTATGTCCGCAGCGCGCTGAAAACGGGCCTCGAGCTCGAAGCAAAGCTCGGCGTCAATCCTTACAAGCTGGGCATGATCGGCTCGACCGATTCCCACAGCGGCCTTCCCTCGGCGGAAGAAAACAACTTCACCGGCAAGTTCGGCTTCGACGTTATCCCCGAGAACAAGCCGGCGGGCGCCGTCGTTTCGCAGATTTCGGGCTGGGACATGTCGGCCTCGGGGCTCGCCGCCGTGTGGGCGAGGGAAAACACGCGCGAGGAGATCTTCTCCGCTTTCAAACGCCGCGAGGTCTACGCAACAACCGGCCCGCGCATCGCCGTACGTTTCTTCGGCGGCTTTAATTTCACCGAGGCCGACCTCGCCAGCGCTGATCTCGCTGCGACCGGCTACGCCAAGGGCGTGCCGATGGGCGGCGACCTTTCCGGCACAGGCGCGACGCCGACCTTCCTCATCCAGGCCGTGAGGGATCCCAAGGGCGCCAATCTCGACCGCGTGCAGGTCGTCAAAGGCTGGCTCGGGCCGGACGGCAAGGCGCGGGAAAAGGTCTTTGACGTCGCCTGGAGCGCCGGGCGCGATCGCGCTCCGCAAGGAAAGCTCACGCCTGTCGGCGACACGGTCGACATCGCGTCGGCGAGCTATCGCAACACGATCGGCGCGGCGGAACTTGCGACCGTCTGGCGCGATCCCGATTTCGATGCTTCGCAGAAGGCCTTCTATTATGTGCGGGTCCTCGAAATTCCCACGCCTCGCAATTCAACCTATGACGCCGCAGCGCTCGGAATCGAGCCGCCCGAAGGCTATGCGGCGGCGATCCAGGAGCGCGCCTACACCTCGCCGATCTGGTATTCACCGGGCTCTTGACCCTTATGCGGCTCGCCGCGCTGCTTCGGGATCCGTTGACGCATTTCCTCGCAGCGGGCGCGGCGCTCTTTATCATCGCGAGCGCGGCGAAGCCGCCCGGCTCAGGCGACCAGACGATCATCGTCGATCGCGCCGCGCTCCTCGCCCACATCCAGTATCGCTCAAAAGCGTTCGAGCCCGGAGCCGCCGAAGCGCTGCTCGACGGCCTCAGCGCCGAAGCGCGCGACAGGCTGATCGCCGATTATGTGCGCGAGGAAGCGCTTGACCGCGAAGCGCGCGCGCTCGGCCTTGACGCCGGCGATTATGTCATCCGCCAGCGCCGGGTGCAGAAGGCGGAATTCCTCGCCGAAGCCGCAGCGCTGACGGCCGAGCCGACCGATGAGGACATCAACGCCTATTACAAGGCGAACAAGGAGCGTTATAGCTCGCCGCCCGCCGCGACGCTGACGCATGTCTTCCTGTCCGTGAAGGAACGTCCCCGCGAGGAAGCCCGGGCGCTCGCGCGCGCGCTGCTCGAAAGGCTCGAAACCGACAAGGCGGGCTTTGACGACGCCCTGCGCTATGGCGAGCGTTTCCTCTTTCACCGGAACTACGTCGACCGCACCGACGATTATATCGAGAGCCAGCTCGGGGCCGCTGCTGCAGAGGCCGCCTTCGATCCGGCGACGCCGCTCGGGCGATGGATCGGGCCTTATTCCTCCGACTATGGCGAGCATCTTCTCTTCGTGACGGCGCGCACGCCCGCGCGTCTCGCGCCGCTTGATGACATCAAGGATCTCGTCCGCGCCGATCTCGTCGAGGAGCGCCGCCAGCAGGCGATCGACCGGGCCATCGACTCGATCGTCGCGCGCTACGCGGTCGTCAACCGCCTTGGCGACCGGCGCTGATGCGCGCGCTCGTTATTGGCCTGATCACGGCGATCGCAGCCCTTCTCGGCGAGGCCGCCGCGCATGAATCGCGCCCGCTGTTCGTCGAGATCATCGCCAAGGACGGCGCCGTCGCGCTGAAAGCGGTTGCGCCCGCTTCCGTTGATGCCGGGAACGCGCCCTCGGTCAGGCTCGGCGAACCCTGCACGCCAGTCAGCGAGCGACGGCGCGGCGTACGAACCTTCGAGGCCGATTACCGATGCTCTGGGCTCTCCGGCGTCAGCCTCATGATCGACTGGCCTGTGTTCAATCCGTCGCTCACGACGATCGTCCGCGCCCGGCTTGGCGATGACATGACCCGCACCGCCATTCTTGAACCGGATCAAACCTCCTGGCCTCTGCCCGAGGCGGAATCCTTCGCCGGCGTCGCCAAGAGCTATTTCGTCATCGGCGTCGAGCACATTCTGCTGGGAATCGACCATCTCCTTTTCCTTGCCGGCCTTCTCTTCATCTCGGGATCCTTCCGCCGCGCCGTCGTCACTGCGACGGGCTTCACGATCGCCCATTCCCTGACTCTCGCCCTCGTCGCGCTCGACGTCATCCGCGTCTCCGTTCCCGCCGTCGAGGCGGTGATCGCCCTGTCGATCGTCTTTCTCGCCGCGGAGATCGCGCGCGGGAACCGCACCACGATCGCCTGGCGCCGCCCGGCGATCGTCGCCAGCGCCTTCGGGCTCGTTCATGGGGCAGGCTTCGCCGCCGCCCTCTCCGAGATCAGTTTGCCAGTGCAGGAGAAGGCCGCGGCGCTTCTCTTCTTCAATCTCGGCGTCGAGGCCGGCCAGGTCGCGATTATCCTTGCTGTCTTCGGCGCGATCCATGCTGCGCGCCGGGCCGCTTCCTTGCCCCTATCGCAGGGCGGCGCCGTTATGGCGCGGCCCTTCAGCTATGCCCTCGGCCTCATCGCCGCCTATTGGTTCATCGAGCGGACGGCGGCGCTCTTCGCGGCGTAAGCGTCAGCGCCGCGTGAGCGTTGCGATAAAGAACCCGTCCGTGCGCGTGCGCGCCGGGGTGAGCCTCAATGCGCCTGACGGCGTTTCCCAGCGCTTCAGCTGTTCCTCGGCGCCGTCGAGGAGGAGGCCAGACGCTCTGATGGCGTCGAGCGCGCGCGTTTCGTCAAAGCCCATATGCTCGCCCATGAAGGCGGACAGGCGATCCTCGTTCTCCTCCATCAGGAAGGAACAAGTGACATAGACGATCCGCCCGCCCGGCTTCACGAACCGCGCCGCCTCGCGCAGCACCGCGTCCTGCTCAACGATGCGGCGTTCGAGCTGCTGCGGCGTCAGGCGCCACTTGGTGTCCGGGTGGCGCCGCCAGGTGCCAGAACCCGTGCAGGGCGCATCGACCAAGACGACATCCATGCGGCCTTCGAGCGCGGCGAGCGCGGCCGCATCCGTCGCCGGATTGACGATCTGGAGATTGCGCACGCCCGCCCGGCGCGCGCGCTCGTAAAGCGGCTGCAGGCGACGGGCGTCATTGTCATAGGCGTAAAGCTGCCCGGTCGCCTTCATGAGGCTTGCGAGCGCCAAAGTCTTGCCGCCGCCGCCGGCGCAAAGATCGAGAATCTGCGCACGCTCGACAGCTCCGGCCGCTGCGGCGGCGATTTGCGAGCCGAGATCCTGCACCTCGACCCAGCCCTTGTTGAAGGCCGGAATGACGGTGACCGACGGCGCGCGGTCCTCGCTCGCCGGCGCGGCGATGCGCGCGGCCGTCTTCAGAAACGGCGCCGCTGCAGCGCCGACCGCGCCGAGCGCTGCGAGCGCCTTCTCCGGCGGCGCTTTCAGCGTGTTGAGGCGAAGGTCGATGTCGGCGCGTGACGTGAAGGCCGCCATCTCGCGCTGCGCGTCGGCGCCGAAGGCGCGTTCCGCGGCTCCCTCGAGCCATGCCGGAAAGTCCGCGCTGACCGAAAGCGGCGCGCCGTCCTGCGCTCCCCGTCGCCGGAGAGCCGGCAGCGCCGCCGATTCAGCTTCGGACAAGGCGCCCGGCCCATGCGGCGTCTCCGCGGCAAGCGCGGCGATCACCTCGATCGCCATCCCCTGATCGAGACGCAGATGCGCAAGGAGCGCTGCGCGCACGCTCTCATCGCCCATCGCCGAAGATAGCGAGCGCCGGCGCCTCAGCACGTCGAGGCAAAGGCCGGAAATCGCCGCCCGATCCTTCGCGCCGGCGTATCGCGCGCCGCGCGCCCAGTCGGCGAGCGCGGTTTTCAACGGCACGCGGCGGCGCTCGAAATCCTCAAGGACTGCAATCGCCGCGCTGACGCGGCCGGCCATGCGCATGGATGAAATCCTGGGGTTGAACCGCAAGGCTCCATACCGGGGCCCCTTCCTCGCCGCAACGGCGCTTGCATACGCGACGGGCGGCCCCTAACGAACGTCAGCATGACCGCCCCCAACAACCCGCCGGCGCTTCAAGCCCTGATCGACAACGCGATCGCGCTCTCCGGCGAGGCCGAAATCGCAAGGGCGCGCGCGCTGGCGGAAGAAGCGTTGCGACAAGCGCCCGAAAGCGCCGCCGCGCATAATGCGATGGGCATCGTCTTGTCCGCCGATCATCGATTTGCGCAAGCCGAAGCGTTCTACGAGAATGCGGTCGCGCTCGACCCGCGCGATCCCGCTTTTGTCAATAATCTCGGCTATGTGAAGTCGCTCGCCGGCGACTTCGATTCGGCGCGCTTGCACTTCCTTAAGGCGCTGGAGATCGAGCCTGCGAACGCCGCCGCCTTTCACTTTCTGTCGTCGATCACCAAGGCGCAGCCGGGCGATTCCCTGATCGACCGGGCGCGGGCGCTCGCCGAGCGTGCGCCGGAGGGATCGGAGGACTACATCAATCTGCACTACGCGATCGGCAAATGGCTCGACGATATCGGCGATTATGACGCGGCGTTCAACGCCTTTACGCGCGCCAATGGCTGCCAGCCCGCGCGTTATGACCGCGCACGGCACGAAGCCTTCTTCGCCGCGGTTGAGCGGGTTTGGACGCGCGAGCGGCTGCAGCGCCTCAATCCGCACGGCGATGAGAGCCGGAAGCCCGTCTTCATCATCGGCATGCCGCGGTCGGGGTCGACGCTCCTCGAGGAAAAGCTCGCCGCCGATCCCCGCATTGTCGGGCTTGGAGAGATCCCGGACATCATCCGCATGTCGGGCGTCATGACCCGGGCCCATCCGCGCGGGCTCCTTTATCCTGACTGGTGCGCCGAGGCGCCCGACATCGCGTTCGGCGGCCTTGCACGGCTTTATCGTGAAAAATATGAGGCGCGCTGGCCGGCGGCCGAGCGTTACATCAACAAGAGCCTCCTCAATTTCAGCTATGCCGGCATGATCGCGGCGATGTTTCCGAACGCGCTCATCGTCGAAACGCGGCGCAACCCGATCGACACCTGCCTCTCCTGCTATTTCAAGGATCTAAGGGCGGCGCACCAATACTCGCTGCGGCTCGACACGCTCGGACACTTCTACCGCCTTTATGACGCCAACATGCGGCTGTGGCGCGAGCGGCTCGAGAACCTCGTCACCGTCCGGTACGAGACCTTCATCGGCGACGTCGCCGGCGGGACGGCGGCCCTCAAATCAGCGATGGGGCTCGGCGCTGACGACAACGGGGCAAGCGCGCCGGCGGCGCGGCATGTGCAAACCTTCAGCGCCTGGCAGGTGCGCCAGCCCGTCTACACCCATGCCGTCGCGCGCTGGAAGAATTATGAGAAACATCTCGGCCCGCTGATCGACGCGCTGGGCGACCTCGCCGTCTAGGATTTGAACACGAACCATGCGCCGAGCGCGATCAGACAAAAGCCGATGGCGTGATTGATGGTCAGCTGTTCCTTCAGATAGATGACCGAAAACACCGCGAAGACGACAAGGGTGATGACCTCCTGAATCGTCTTCAACTGCGCCGCCGAATAGACGGCATGGCCGATGCGGTTCGCCGGCACGGCGAGGCAATATTCGACGAAGGCGATCCCCCAACTGGCGACGATGACGATGAGGAGCGGCGCCGACTTGAACTTCAAATGCCCGTACCAGGCGAGCGTCATGAAGACGTTCGATGCGATGAGAAGGAGGATGGGGCTTAGATGAGGAGACATGGGCCGGCCGGAAGGTTGCGGGGACGTCGCCCGATCCCTACCTCCGACCGGCCGCCGCCGACAACCTAGACCGGCGTCGGATAATTCGGCGCCTCGCGCGTGATCTGCACGTCGTGGACGTGACTCTCGCGCAGGCCCGCATTGGTGATCTTCACGAAGCGGGCGCGCTTTTGCAGCTCCTC
>JBKBLR010000011.1:0-89470 GCA_046296195.1 Parvularculaceae bacterium
GTCGGCCGCGATCGCCGGGTGCAGCTGATCGCGCCCGACATCGACGGCGTATACGCGGCTTGCGCCGCGCCGCAGGAGAACCTCGGTGAAGCCGCCGGTCGAGGCGCCGAGATCGAGGCAGACGCGCTGCGAGGGATCGAGGGCGAACGCGTCCAGCGCTGCGGCGAGCTTTACGCCCCCGCGCGAGACATAATCGTGGACGTCCCCCATAACAATGACATCTGCATCCGGATCAACAGAATGTGACGGTTTGATGATCGCCCGCCCGCCGACGGTCACGAGGCCCGCTTCGATGGCGCCCTGCGCCCGGGCGCGTGAGGGGAAATGTCCGCGCTCGACCAGCAGCTGATCAAGGCGAATGCGCGCCTGCGCCATCAGGCGGCTTTCAGCGACGCCGGCTTCTTCGCGACTGCGGCGACGCCGACATAGGCGATGATCGAAACGACGATCGACCACAGGAAAAAGCCGTCGATCGGCTTGACGTCGCCGGCGAGCACGGCGGCGAAGGCCTTGGCCGCCGTCGCGCCTTCGTTCATCGCGTCCATCATCGGCAGGAAGAGGAGCGTCGCGAGGTTGAAGGCGACGCAGGCGAAGAGCGAGGCGAGCGCCGCCGATGATCCGCCGAATTTCGACCGCAGTCCGATCATCGTCGCGACAAGAATGCCGCCCTGGCCGAAGATCGACGTCATCGCGAGAAGCTCATAGATGTTAGAGCCCGAGAACGCGACGAGGAGCGCGCCGAGCCCTGCGAGAACCGTCGTTATCCGCGCGATCTGCAGCTGTTCCTTCTCGCTGCGCCGCGCATGGCTCTTCCGCATCAGGTTGATCGACACAAGCGAAGAGACGGCGAGAAGGTTTGAATCGACCGTCGACAAGATCGCCGAGAAGAGCGCGCCGACGAGCACGATCGCCATGAAATGCGGCAGAAATTCGAGCGCCATCGCGGGAATGTAATTGTCTCCGACCGCGCCCGGGACCTGAAGATGCGTCCCGCCGAGGCCGATCAGCACCGGCAGCATGCCAAGCGCAAGATATAGACAGGCGGCGGCGAGGCAGGCCGTTTGCGCCGTCCGCGTCGATCTCGCGGCGAGGAAGCGCGTCAGCGCCTCCTGCGTCACGAGACTGCCGATGACGGGAATCATCCAGTTGTCGATCCGCGCGAACAGCGACTCGCCTTCGGCGACGAGACGCAGCTGTTCGGGCTTGATGGACGCGAGGAGCGCCTCAATCCCCCCCGCGCGGCCCGCGACCGCGAGGAATAGAACGACGATCCCAATTATAAGGAAAATACCTTGGACAATATCGGTTGCGATGTCGCCCTTGAGGCCCGCGAAATAGCAATAGAAGATGACGATGCCGGCGGCGGCCAGAAGCGTCACATAGCCGGGAACGCCGACGACAGTTTCAAGGATCGCCGCGACGGCGAGAAGCTGCGCGCCCGCCCAGATGACCGAAATAATGACGGAAACGACCGCTGACGCAATCTCCGCCTTCTTGCCGTACCGCTCGCGGAAGAAGTCCGAGATCGTGACATAGTTGCTTTTCCTGATCGGCTTGGCGACAAAAAGCGCCATCAGAACGAGGCAGATCGCATAGCCGAAAGGTTCGGCGCGGGCGCCCGCAAGGCCGCCTTCGGCGATCGCCGCCGCCGAGCCGAGAATGGTCTCCGCGCCGAACCAGGTCGCGAAAATCGACAAGGTCAGGGGCAGGAAGTCGATGCCGCGCCCGCCGAGATAATAGTCGGTCTCAGACTTCGCCCCGCGGCCCGCCCAGACGCCGATCGCGACCTGCGCGAGGACGTAAAAGACGAGAAACATCGTAAGCTGGCCGGCGGGAAGTCTGTCCAACAGGAGCGCTCCGAAAGTCCCGGGGCGGACTTCAGCACAAGTTCGCCCGCCGGATCAAAGCCTCCGTCAGATCGTTGAAATGGATCGGAAAAAGGCGTCCGTCGTGTCATCGGCGGGATACATCAGCTCGATCCGGATCTCGCTCGCCGCCACGTCCTGGACCGATCCAAAGAGGGCGATCGTCGAGAACACCGACACGCGCTGATCGCCGAGGCGAAAGAGCGTCGGGATGACCGCCTGGTCGAGGTCGAGGAAAGAAACATCCGCCGCTTTGAGGCGCGGATGGGCGGCGAGCCTGCGGGCGTACTCTGAAAGCCGACCGTCGCCGCCGAGATGCGTGATTTCCGACCGCAGCCTCTGGAGCGACAAAAACGCCGTCTCCTCCCAGTTCTCGACGATGCCGAGATCGCCGAGAAGGATCAGAAAGTCGATCATGTTCGGCCCGGCGCCGAGCGCCGAAAAAAGCGCATGGGCCGTATCATTCATCTGCTGGATGTCCCACCAGCGGTCGATGGCGATTCCCGGGTAGGGCTGGTGGTTCGTCAAGGTGAGCGTGATCGCGCGCCTTATTGGGGCGAGATCGGCCGCATCGCGCGGCAGCACCGGATAGGCGGCCGCGTAGCCCGCCAACCGCAAGGCCTCGTTCGCGGCGGCCTTGGGCATGTCGAGCGCGGCGGCGAGCCGCAGCGCCATCGCCCGGCTCGGCTCGGCGCGGCCCGATTCGAGGAAGCTCACATGGCGAGCGGAGACGTCAGCAGCCAGCGCCAAGTCTAGCTGGCTCATGCGCCGCGCCCGCCGCCAGTTGCGCAGCACGTCGCCGAAAGTCCGTTCCATCGATCCTTCCCTCAAGGCGCCTGAGGATAGCCGGGGCGCAGTGCAGAACCATTACCTCCAAGGTAATTGTTTTCCTGCCGCCCGAGCGGCGACATGACCGGGCCGCGCAAGGAGAAACCAGCCATGTCCGCCAGGTCCGCCGTCCTGATTTTCCGAGCCAACCTGTTTTTCAGCTTCATCGCCGGAGGCCTTTTGTGGGCGTCGGGCGCGATTCCGGGCTTCGACGCGCCGGTGACCTGGATGTTTGACCTGCTGAGCTGGCCGATCGACGGGAACCCCGGCGCGCTCAACCCGACGGCGAAATTCATGAGCGCCATCGGCGGGGGCGTCCTTGCAGCGCTCGGCGTCCTCAACTGGCTTCTCATCGCCCCGGCGCTGGAGGCCGGGGACCGGCGCATTCTCAATGCCGCGCTCGCTTCGGTCTTCACCTGGTTCGTCATCGACAGCACGGGATCGGTCCTGTCAGGGAATGCGCCCAACGTCTTCTTCAATGTTGTCATTCTCGGGCTTTACGTCACGCCGATCCTTGCGGCGCGTCGCAACGCCTGACTTTCTCCCTGCGCCGGATTAGAAGCGGCGCATGATCAGGACATTCGACCTCATTCTGAAAGGCGGCGCGGTCGTCAATCATGACGGCGAGGGGGTCCGCGACATCGGCGTCAGGAACGGCGTCATCGCCGAGATCGGGGCGCTGGACGCGGCGAGCGCGGGCGAGACGATCGACTGCCGCGGCCTTTATGTGCTGCCCGGCGTCATCGACACGCAGGTGCATTTCCGCGAGCCCGGTCCGACGCACAAGGAGGATCTTGAATCAGGCTCGCTGTCGGCGGTGATGGGCGGCGTGACGGCGGTTTTTGAAATGCCGAACACCTCGCCGCTGACGATCACCAATGCGACGGTCGAGGACAAGCTCGCGCGCGCGCGGGGCCGGATGCACTGCGATCACGCCTTCTTCGTCGGCGCGACGCACCACAATCCGAAGGACCTGCCCGAGCTTGAACGGATGCCGGGCGTCAGCGGCGTCAAGATTTTCATGGGCGCCTCGACCGGCGATCTTCTTGTCGAAGACGACGCCGGCGTGCGGGCGGTCCTCGAGAACGGCGTTCGCCGCGTCGCCATTCACTCCGAGGACGAGTTCATCCTGCGCGAGACGAGAAAGCTCGCGCGCGAGGGCGACTGGACCTCGCACCCGGAGGTGCGTTCGGTCGAGACGGCGGTCTCCTCGACGCGGCGGCTCATCGCGCTCGCCCGCGAGGCGCGCCGCCGCATCCATGTGCTGCATGTGACGACGGCGGAGGAGATCCCGATCCTTGCGGCCGCGAAGGACATCGCGACCGCCGAGGTGACGCCCCAGCACCTGACGCTGGAAGCCCCTGATTGTTACCTGCGTCTCAAGGGCAAGGCGCAGATGAACCCGCCGATCCGTGAAGCGCGTCATCGCCTAGGCCTGTGGGCGGGCGTGCAGCAGGGCGTCTTCGACGTCATCGGCTCCGACCATGCGCCGCACACGCTGGAGGAAAAGGCCAAACCCTATCCCGCCTCGCCCTCCGGCATGCCGGGGGTGCAAACGCTTGTCCCCGTGATGCTGAACCACGTCGCGGAAGGGCGCCTCTCGCTCGCGCGTTTCGTCGATCTCGTCTGCCACGGGCCGCAGCGCATTTTCGGGATCGCCGGCAAGGGCCGCCTCGCCGCCGGCTATGACGCCGACTTCACCGTCGTCGACCTCAAACGCCGCGAAACCATCACCGACGCCTGGTCGCGCTCGCGCTGCGGCTGGACGCCGTTCAACGGGATGAGCGTCACCGGCTGGCCTGTCGGGACGATCATTCGCGGCCGTCGCGTTATGTGGGAGAACGCGCTCCTCGCACCGGCGCTGGGCCGGCCCGTGCGATTCCAGGAGACATTGTAGCGGCGCAAATTCTGCGTAGAATTTTTCACGCGCTGCTCTGGTTTTTCCAGTATTTCCGCGGCCTCCAGCCTGAAAATGCGTATTTCGGGCGGGAAGGAAATGCGCAGATTTTTTTCAAGGCGATGCTCGCCATCCGCTCTTTCAGGCGCAAGGAGGTGAGCGGAAGGGAAATTCCGTTGCGCTGTTTTCGGCATGCGGCCAACGATCGTCGAGCTGCGCGCCGGCGCCGGATTGTCAAAGAGCCCCGCGGTCGCCCGCGGCGTTGAACGCAAAACGCGCCGGAAAGGCGACCCCGGCGCGAGCTGGAACGATAGCGCCAGCCCGGAGAAAAGTCAAGAAATAATTAGGGTTAACGGTTATGGTTAACGGCCAGTCCTACCGGCCGAGGGATTCGAGCGCGCCGCGCTGGCCGGCGATATTGTAGCCGGCCTCCGCAGCCTCGGAGATGATCTCGTCGACGGGCCGGCCGTTACGCGCCTCGCTCATCGCGCGCACGACGGTCGAGCGCGTGCCGGAGCGGCAATAAGCGAGCACGCCGCCCTTGTTGGCCTTCATCGCCGCATCGAAAGCGTCGAGATGCTGCGCTGAAACGCCCATCGGCCCGACCGGGATCGCAACATAGGAAAGGCCCAGCGCCTTGGCTGCGGCCTCGATCTCGGCGCCCTTCGGCTGGCGCGGCTCCTCGCCGTCGGGGCGGTTGTTGATGACGAGCGTCACGCCCTTGGCCTTGGCGGTCTTGAGGTCTTCAGCCGTGATCTGCGGCGAGACCCAGAATTGCGGTGCGAGCGGGATCATTTTGTCGGTCATGACGTCAAAAGCCTCCGCCTTGAGTCCGACGAGGAGATAGCCCGCGAGGAGGCAGAACGCTACAAGGAGCCGGATGACAAAAGCGCCCATGCCGCCCTTCCATCTTGCGATCGCGGTCGACGACCTCGCCGCCGCCGACGACTTCTATCACGGCCTTCTCGGCTGTCGCCATGGCCGCCGGTCCGACCTTTGGATCGACTTTGATTTTTTCGGCCACCAGCTTGTCGCGCACCTGTCGCCCGAGGACTGCGCCGAGGCCAAGACCAACAAGGTCGACGCCCATGACGTGCCGGCGCGCCATTTCGGCGTCGTGCTCACGCCCGCCGACTGGCGCGCGCTCGCCGACCGGCTCGAGAAAGCGGGCGCCGATTTCCTCATCGCGCCCGACATCCGCTTCAAGGGCGAGCCCGGCGAGCAGGGAACGTTCTTCATCCGCGATCCCGCAGGCAACGCGCTCGAGTTCAAGTGCTTTGAGGACATGTCCCGGCTGTTTGCGACGTGAAAGCGCGTCAGCCCCCGGTCGCCCAGCGCCGGATGTACTCATGCGCTGCGCGCCCGTCATGCCATGCCGCGAGTGCCCACGCGCGCACCTTCTCCGCATGCGGCGGTGCGCCGGCGAAGGGCGCGACATCGGCGACCGTGATCGAAAAGCGCGGCGGCGGCGTCAGGCGTTGCAGGCTCGCCTTGCGGGTCGCGAAGCCGCGCATGACCTCGTTCGTTTCCTGCGGCGGGCGCGGATGCTCAAGCTGGACGTAAAGCCGCGCGAGATGGAGGCCGACCGACTGGATCGCCTGCCGTGACTCCCCGCCCGGGTGCTGGACGGCGTAGGCTCGACCGACGGACGGTGGACGGGCAGGACATCCGGCGCGGCGTACACCGCCGCGAGAACCTCGCCAAAGGCGCTCCAGCAGGCTGGAGAGCTCTCCATATAGGCGTGCACGGGCCCCTCGCGAGGGAGGAAAATCCCGCCGCAGCCGATGCAGGCTTCAGGCGCTTTCGTCATTCCTCGCCGGCGCGCCAGACGATCTCGCCATCGACGACCGTCATCACCGGCTTTGCGGTCAGGATTTCGGCCTCCGGCACCGTCATGATGTCCTTGGAGAAGACGGTGAAATCGGCCTTCTTGCCGGGTTCGATCGTGCCGAGGTCCTGCTCCTGGAACGAGGCGTAGGCGGGCGCAACGGTGAAGAGGGCGAGGGCCTCGCTGCGCGTGATCTTCTCGTTCGGGCGCCAGTTCGCGCCTGACGCGCCCTCGAGGTCCTTGCGCGCCACCGCGGCGTAGAACTCGATCAGCGGGTCGCCGCGTTCGACCGGCGCGTCGGAGCCGCCGGCGATCTTCGCGCCGGCGTCGAGAAGGCTCCGCCAGGCATAGGCGCCGTCGAGGCGCTCATCGCCGAGGCGCGCCGGCGCGAAATAAAGGTCGCCGATGGCGTGGCTCGGCTGCATCGAGGCGACGACGCCAAGGCGCTTGAAGCGCGCAATATCGTCCGTATCGAGAATTTGGGCATGCTCGACCCGCCAGCGCGGATCGGCGATCTTGCGCGCTTCCGGCGGGACGTCGGCGAACGCCTTCTCATACCAGTCGAGCACGAGCGTGTTGCCGCGATCGCCGATCGCGTGCGTCGCGATCTGCACGCCGTCTTTCAGCGCCTGTTTGAGGAAGGGCAGGGCGTCGGCTTCCGACATGAGAAGCAGGCCGCTCGTCTCGGGCGCGTCCGAATAGGGCGCCTTGAGCGCGGCGCCGCGGCTGCCGAGCGCGCCGTCGGCGTAGAGCTTGATCGCGCGCGTGATGATGCGCCCTTCCGCCGCTTCCCGCGGGCCGCCGGCGACCAGCGGATAGCCGGCGCGGTCGAGCGCGTTGTAGACGCGGATGGCGACGGCGCCCGCCGCTTCCTTCTCGATCAGAGCGACATCGGCAGGGTCGACCGACATGTTGTGAAGGCCCGTCCAGCCATAGGCCGCATAGACGCCGGCGCCGGTCCGGTAGGCCTCGCGCTTTTGCGCTTCCGAGGGCGCGCCGACCAGCGCCGTCACGAGATTGGCGGCGTTGTCGATCAGCATGCCCGTGGGCTCGCCGGCGCTGTCACGCTCGATCCGCCCGCCGGCGGGATCGATGGTCGCGCGCGAAACGCCCGCTTTTTCGAGCGCCAGCGAATTTGCGACGACCGCGTGTCCATCCGCGCGCTCGAGGATGATGGGGTGGACCGTGCTCGCCTCGTCAAGGTCGGCGCGGTTCGGGAAGCGCCCCTCCGGCCAGCCGGTCTCGATCCAGCCGCGCCCATAGATCGTCTCGCCCTCCGGCGTTTCCTGCGCCGCCGCCGCCGCGATCTCGACAAGCTCGCTGACGGAGCCGACGCCTTCGAGATTGAGCGTCATTTCCCTGAGGCCGATCCCGAGAAGATGGGCGTGCGCGTCAACGAAGCCTGGATAGAGCGCCGCGCCCCCTAGCTCGACAACGTCCGTACCGGGACCAATCAGCGCCGCGACGTCGGCGGCGGCGCCGGCCTTCACGACCCTGCCGTTCCTGACCGCGACCGCCTCGGTCGGCGCCGAGCCGGGTTGCCCGGCATAGATCGGGCCGCCGCGGAACACCCGGTCGGCGGGCTCGGGCGCGTCACTATCGCGCGAGCAGGCGGTGATAAGGGCGATGGCGGCGAGTAAAAGGGCGGGGCGCATGCCCGAAGGGTAGGGGAGCCCGGCCGGGCGGAGCAATGTCCCGCCGCGCGATACAAGAGTGCGTGATCGTTTGGTCGAAGGGCTGGAGGGGACCGCCTGGTCGGCGTGAGAGGAGTCGAACCCCTCGCGCCTGCGGCGCGATTCCTTGCAAATGGAGGTTCGAAGCAGCTGTGGCGTCCGCCTGGTCGGAGTGAGAGGATTCGAACCTCCGGCCCCTAGCTCCCGAAGCTAGTGCTCTACCAGGCTGAGCTACACTCCGGCGGAGGCGGTGCTATAGCGGCGAGGTCAGGGCTTGGCAATCAAGCCTTGCGGGCTGTTTTCCTCGTTGATTTCCGCCTTGGCGGGGGCTATCAGGCCGCTCCTCTTGGGGCGTCGCCAAGCGGTAAGGCAGCGGTTTTTGGTACCGCCATTCCTAGGTTCGAATCCTAGCGCCCCAGCCAGTTTGCAGCCGTTTACCATGCCGCGATCGGGCGCGCGCCCCGCCGGATTACGTTTTGGAGAGGCGGATGCTTGCGAAGCACCGCCGCAACAGGCCAGAGAATTCCGGCGCACAGGGATCAATTTTTTACTGATATTGCGCGCCGCGGCAGGGCCTGTTACAGATTAACGCGCCGAGGTCATTCTAGGGGTGACGAGCGATCGTCGGGCTTCGGGGCGAGGTTGGAGGGTTCGGCGGCGCGTCTGCAGGCGATTCTTCGTTGCAATACGCCGCGTTTCATTCAATCATGATCGCCGAAGGGGAATTCGAGTCGGGGTGTGGCCATTCGTGTCGTGCGGCGGACGATTCAATTCAGCGAACGCGCGCCCCTTCGATCTTCCTCCTACTGAACAATCCGCAGGGCTCGCGCAGGGCCCTGCTTTAGCGACGCCGGAGCAAACCGTTAGGTGAGGCAATGAAGATGAGAGCACTGGTTCTGGGATCAACGGCGGCGATCGCGATCGCCTTTGGTGGATCTGCCTTCGCGCAGTTCTCGGCCGCGCTCAACGAGAGCGAAGCGACGGCGCGCGAGGCCAAGGCCTCGCAGCAGCGGATCGAGCAGCTCGACGATCAGACGACGGCGCTCATCAACGACTACCGCGCCAACCTCAAGCAGCTTGAGGCGGCGACGCGGTATAACGCCTCGCTCAACCGCAACATCCAGGCGCAGCAGCGCCAGCTTCAGCGCCTCCGGACCGACATCGACAACGTCGCCGGGCTCCAGCGCGGCATGCAGCCCCTGATGGAGGACATGGTCGCCACCTTCGGCGATCTCGTCGCGGCGGACCTTCCCTTCAACCTCGAGGGCCCTGACGGGCGTCTCGCCCGGGTCGAGCGTCTCAACAAAGTGATGGGCGACCCGAGCCTCTCGGCGGCGCAGCGCTATCGTCTCATCGTCGAGGCCTATCAGATCGAGAACGAATTCGGCCGCACCATCGGCTCCTATGAAGGCTCGATCGACGACGGCGGCACGCTGCGCACCGGTGAATTCCTGCGCGTCGGCCGCATCGCGTTGATGTTCAAGACCGCCGACGACTCCGTCCTCAAGATTTGGGACAAGGATCAGAAGTCGTGGGTCAACCTCAACAAGTCCTATCTGCCGGACGTCCGGCTCGGCCTCAGGATGGCGAAGGAGCAGACCGCTCCCGCGCTCCTGCCGGTGCCGGTGAAGGCGCCGACCAAATCCGCTGAGTAAACGCTGACGCAACAAGCATCCTGAAGGAACCAGTCTCATGAATATCCTCAAGCTTGCAGGCGCTTCCCTGATCGCCGGCGTCGCGGCCCTCGCCATCGCAGCGCCCGGCGCGGCGCAGGACACGGCGGCCCAGCCCGCCGCGCGTCAGCTGACGCTCGACCAGGTGCTCCAGGCCGTCCGTCGCGAACGGTCTGAATCGAGCGCGGAGAACAAGGCGCGCGAAGAACGCTTCCTGCGCGACCGCAACAACCAGCAGGCCGAGCTTGCCCGCGTCCGCGGTCAGGTGGCGGCCGCGGAAGCCGAATCGACCCGCCTTGAAGCGGCGATGGCGGCGAACCAGGCCGAGATCGACAAGCTCGATCAGGAACTCGCCTCGAAGCAGGGCGAATTCCAGGAACTCTTCGGCGCCGCACGGTCGGCCGCGGCGGACCTCACCGCCCAGCTTCAGGGCTCGATCATCAGCGCCGAATTTCCGGGGCGCACGGATGAACTCCGCGAAGTCGCGCAGACGGACACGCTGCCGACCGAAACCCAGCTCCGCTACCTCTACGAGACGCTCGTCCAGCAGATCGCCGAACAGGCGAAGGTCTCGACCTTCACGGCGAATGTCGCGCGCGCCGACGGGTCGGCTGAGGCTCGCGAGATCACCCGTATCGGGCCCTTCGTCGCGTTCTCGGGCGGCCGTTACCTCACCTACAAGGGCGACCAGAACATCCTGGCCTTTCTCGCCCGCCAACCGGCCGGCGCCGTCACCGGCGCGGCGCGCGCGGTCGAAAACGCCAAAGGTGACGGCTTTACGAGGGGCGTCATCGACCCCTCGCTCGGCACCCTGCTCGGCCTCATCGTCGAGACGCCGACGCTTAATGAGCGCGTCCAGCAAGGCGGCACGATCGGCTATATCACGCTGGCGATCGGCGCGCTTGCTTTCGTCTGGGGCGTTTTCCGCTGGTTCACGCTGACCTCGACCGCGGGCGCGGTGAAGACGCAGGCGCGCCGTCCGAAGGCGTCGAAATCGAACCCGCTCGGCCGCGTGATGCTCGCCTATGAGAGCGTCGGCAACAAGAACGACGTCGCCGCTGTCGAGGCGGCGCTCGACGACGCGATCCTGAAAGAGATTCCGAAGCTGGAAAGCGGCCTCAATCTCGTCAAGATCGCCTCGAACATCGCGCCGCTGCTCGGCCTTCTCGGCACGGTCATCGGGATGGTCATCACCTTCCAGTCGATCACGCTCTTCGGCACCGGCGACCCGCAGATCATGGCCTCGGGCATTTCGACGGCGCTGATGACGACTGTTATCGGTCTCGTCGTCTCGATCCCGCTCGTGGTCCTGCACGCCTTCGCCTCGGGCGCGGCCAACCGCGTCGTCCAGATCCTCGAGGAGCAGGCGGCGGGCATTATCGCCGAACACGCCGACGGCCGCCGTTAGGCCGCCGACAGCACGCGAAAGGAACCCTCTCATGGGCTTTCTGCGAGGACCCTACGAAGCGCTTCAGGCGTTCGTCCTGAGCGGTGGTCCCGTTCTCGTCGCGATCCTCATCCTCTCTTTCATTCTGTGGGGACTCATCGTCGAGCGCGGGATCTACTGGCTGACGGCGCATGGCGCCGTCGCCGCCCGGGCGAAGCGGGCGTGGAAAGCGCGCGCCGACAAGACGTCCTGGAAGGCGCAGAAATTTCGCGAGCGCCTGCTCTCGGAAGTGCGCCAAGAAGACTCGCAGTTCAACGGCGCCATTCAGGTTCTGGTCAGCGTCGTGCCGCTGCTCGGCCTTCTCGGCACCGTGACGGGGATGGTCTATGTGTTCGACGTCATGGCGGTGACGGGCTCGTCGAATGCGCGCTTGATGGCCGAGGGCATCAGCCGCGCCACCTTGCCGACGATGGCGGGGCTTGCGACGTCCGTGTCGGGCGTTCTCTTCACCTATTGGTTTCCGCGCTTCGCCGAGCGGGCTTCGACCAAGCTCGCCGACGAACTGAAATAGGAGCGCGGGACCGATGGCAAAGAAACGCTCCCACAAGGCGCCCGCCGGCGATGATGTGAACGTGACGCCGCTGATGGACATCGTGTTCATCATGCTGATCTTCTTCATCGTCACGGCGACCTTCGCCCGTGAGAAGGGCATCGACGTCAAGACCCCCGAAGACACGCCGCCCGACGACAAGACGGTGCCGCCTCCCGCGCTCCTCCTGTCGATTCAGAAGGACGGCTTCGTCAGGGTCAACAATGTCCGCATCATCGACCCCTTGTCGACGAAGCCGACGGTCGAGGAATTCATGGCGCGCGAGCCCAAGGGCGTCGTGCTCGTCAGCGCGGCGCCGACCTCGCCCGCCGGCATCGCGGTGACTGTGATGGACCAGGCCTATGCCGGCAAGGCGTCGGCGGTGTCGCTCGCCTTGCAGCAGGAATGACGGCGCCCGAACGGGCGAGCTGAATGCGATCTAAACGGCGGAAGAAAGCATGGCGATCAAGCGTCAGAGAGTAGGGTCGGATTCGGGCGGCGACGACATCAACGTCACGCCGTTGATGGACATCGTGTTCATCATGCTGATCTTCTTCATCGTCACTTCGACCTTCGTGAAGGAGCCGGGGATCGACATCAATCGTCCAGAGGCTCAGACCGCGAGGGAGCGCAAACTCGCCGGCATCCTCGTCGCGGTCAGCAGCGAAAACAAGATCTGGATCAACAAGGAAGAAGTGCCGCTCGACGCGGTCAAGGTCGCCGTCGAGAAGCTGAAACAGGAAAACCCCAAGGCGACCGCGGTCGTTCAGGTCGATACGGGCGCGCAATCGCGCTACCTCGTTGAGGTCGTGAACCAGATCCGGAACGCCGGCGTCGACGAGATCGCCGTGTCGACGGAAGATCCGAACTAGAAGGGAAGGAGACCGCTGATGGGTTCCCTGTTCCGACTGATCCTTGGCGTTCCGGGCGCGTTCCTGATCACGGCGCTGCTGTTCCTTGGCATGGCCTACATGATCAAGCAGGACGCCAAACTCGACGAGGAGCGCGACGCGCTCAACATTTCGATCACCCAGCAGCTGAAGGACACGGACCTTTCGGCGAACCGGGAATTCAAGCGCCCGACTCTCGACACGCCGCCGCCGCCGCCGCCGTCGGTCGTCGACGCCTCGAACCGCCCTTCGCTCGACGGCGTTCGCGCGCAGGTTCCGACCCTCGACGTCAAGCTCAACATCGGCACCGGATTCAACCCGGACCGCGACGCGCAGCCGCTCGTCCGCATTCCGCCGCAATATCCTGAGCGCTGCATGCAGCGCGCCAAGGCGCGGGAGCAGGTCGTCGTCGAGTTCGACGTGACGCCGGAAGGCACGACGACCAATCCGCGCGTCATCGACTCCACGAACAGCTGCCTCAACAGCGCGGCGACGAAGTCGGTCGAGCGCTGGAAATACCAGCCGAAGATCGTCGAGAACAAGGCCGAGTGGCGGCGCGGCGTGCAGACGGTCGTGACGTTCGAACTGTCGGATGGCTGATCGGACGGCTCCGGCGGAGACGTGGGTCAGGTTTTTTGGGTCAAGGCGACGAGATGATGAAACTGAGGAACGCAATCGCCGGCGCGCTCGCCGCAGGGGCCATGATCGGCGTGGGAAGCGTCGGACTCGCGCAGCCGCAGGTCCCTGACAGCGCGGGCAACTCGGAAGGCTCCCGCATCGACAGACGGAACGCCCAGGAAGGCGAAGAGGACAACCAGCCGCGGCGGACCTCGCAGACGCTGGATCCGGGCGTCGCGAAAGTGCTCGGCGAGGTCTTCGAGCTCCAGAACCTCAAGCCGCCGCAATTGCAGCCGGCCCTTCAGAAGCTGAATGACCTCGTCGCTTCGAAGCCGAACATGAAGCCGTACGACAAGTCGACGACGCTGCAGATGCGCGGGTCGGTCAAGGTCCAGCTCGACGACTATCAGGGGGCCTTGCGCGATTTCCAGGCGGCGCTCGACGCCGGCGGCCTGCCGCCCAACCAGAACAACCAGCTGCGCTATTTCATCGCCCAGATCCAGTTTCAGCTCGAGAATTATCAGGCGGCGATCACCGGCCTCAACCAGTGGATCGCGTCGGCGCGCGCCGACGGCGTGCCGGTCGACGCCAATGCCTATTACCTGCTCGCGGCCGCCTACACGCAGATCAAGCCGCCGAACTGGCGGGCCGCGCAAGGACCGGCGGAGCAGGCGATCGCCGCCCGCACCGAGCCGAAGAAGTCGGACCACGACCTTCTGAACCTCATCTATTCCGAGCTGAACGACAATTCGCGGCGCGGGCCGCTGCTCGAGAAGATGATCAACCTCTGGCCGAACGAGCGTTCCTACTGGGTACAGCTCTCGGGCTTCTATTCGACGACCGGCAAGGACCAGGACGCCTTCTCGGTTCTCGAGGTCGCCTACCGCGCGGGTCTTCTGACGCGAGAGTCCGAACTCATCACGCTCATCAACTATTATTCCTATTTCGATAACCCCTATCGCGGCGCCAAATTGATGGAGCGAGAGATGGAGGCGGGCCGCATTGCGCGCACCGTCAAGAATCTCACGCTCCTTTCCCAGCTCTGGAGCCAGGCGCGCGAGCACAAGCGGGCGATTCCGGTGCTGCAGTCTGCCGCGCAGTCGGCGGGCGACGGCGAACTCTTCTATCGCCTCGGCCAGGTGCTGCTCGCGGACGAACAATATGCGGCGGCAGACCGCGCGCTGACGCAGGCGATCAACAAGGGCGGCATGAACGCCAAGAAGACGGGCGACGCCTGGCTGCTGATCGGCACGGCGCGGTTCAGCGCCGCCAAGCCGGAAGACTGCGAACAACGCGCGCGCGCGCGTCAGGCCTTCGTCAACGCGCAGCGATATCCGGACTCGGCGCGCCAGGCGTCGGACTGGGTGCGTTACATCGACGCGATCACGAGTACGCTCGCCGCTCAGGACAGGCTCGAGCAGCAGCAGAACGAGGACGCGCGTCAGGACCAGATCGCGCGCCTGAAGCAGGCGATCCAGGTCTGCCGCTTGCGCGGCGGCGCCGAGGATTGCGCCGGTCAAGAAGCGCAGCTCAAGGCGCTGGTCGACGCCGGTCCGGTCCCGCTGCGCTCGAGCTGCGGCGGGCCCGCCGCTCCGGCGGATGGCGCACCGGCTGCGCCGGCCCAGCCATCCGCCCCCGAAGGCGGCGGTCAGTAGGCCGAAAAATTCGCTTCACGAAAAGGGGCGGCTCCGAGGGCCGCCCTTCATCGTTTCCCTCGGCGCGTCGCGTCACAGCGTGTCATCGAGGATGAACGTCACCTTCAAGACGACGCGGTATTCCTTGATCTTGCCATTGTCGAGGACGATCGACTGGTCCTTGACCCAGGCGCCTTCGATGTTCTTGAGCGTCTTGTTGGCGCGCTCGATGCCATTTTCGATAGCGTCTTTGAAGCTCTTCGGCGATCCGCAGATGATTTCCGATACGCGGGCGACGGCCATAAGTCTCTCCTGACGGTTCGAAGGGCGCGGCCCTACGCAGCGCCCGCTCGCGTGCCGAGCCTAACAGCCGCGCCCTGCCGACGCAAAATCAGGCGCGACGGATCTCGGCGACGAAGCATCCATGCATGGCGTTGTGGGCGTGGATGCAGGCCGCCGCGGGCGGCGAGCGCCTCATCGGACAACGAAAACAGCGGGCGTAAATCGGCGGGGTCAAGGGCGCGGATGACAAAGGACATCACGTTCTCCTTATGAGATGCGTGGAGCATCGCAGCCGCCGAATTCCGGCACGACCCGATTGTTGCGGCGGCGCGATTGTGAAAAACCCCGCCGACGGCGGGGTTGTCTCACAATTGAAATTTCGCAGTCGGACGCGCGTTACAACGCCGCTTCAAGCTCGGGGAGGATTTTGAAGAGATCGCCGACGAGCCCGTAATCGGCGATCTGGAAGATCGGCGCTTCCTCGTCCTTGTTGATGGCGACGATGACCTTCGAATCCTTCATGCCCGCGAGGTGCTGGATCGCGCCAGAAATGCCGACCGCGATATAGAGCTGCGGCGCGACGACCTTGCCGGTCTGGCCCACCTGATAGTCGTTCGGCATGTAGCCGGCGTCGACCGCGGCGCGAGAGGCGCCGACAGCGGCCCCGAGCTTGTCGGCGATCGGATAGATGAGCTTTTCGAAATTCTCGTGGGACCCGAGCGCGCGTCCGCCGGAGATGACGATCTTGGCGGCGGTGAGTTCCGGCCGGTCGGACTTGACGATTTCCTCCCCGACGAATCCCGAGAGCCCCGGATCGCCCTCGGCGCTGATTTTCTCGATTGGCGCCGAGCCCGTCGCCTCGGCGGCCTTGAAGGTCGCGGTGCGCACGGTGATGACTTTCTTGGGATCTGTCGACTGCACGGTGGCGATGGCGTTGCCCGCGTAGATGGGACGCACGAAGGTGTCGGCGCTCTCGATCGCGATCGCGTCCGAAATCTGCATCACGTCGAGCAGGGCGGCGAGGCGCGGCATGATGTTTTTGCCGTTCGCCGTCGCCGGCGCGAGGAAAGCATCATAGGCGCCGGCTTTCGCGGCGATCAGTTTCGCCACCGGCTCGGCGAGCAGCTTTCCATACACGGGATCGTCCGCATGCAGCACCTTGCGGACGCCGGCGAGCTTGGCCGCTTCGGCGGCCGCCCCGGCGGCGTTCGATCCGGCGACAAGGATGTCGACGTCCTGCCCGAGCTTCCGCGCGGCCGTGACGGCCTTGGCGACGCTGTCGGCGAGCACGTCGTTATTGTGGTCGGCGATGACGAGAACGGCCATCAGAGCACTCCCGCTTCGTTCTTGAGCTTCGAGATGAGGGTTGCGACGCTGTCGACCTTGGCGCCGCCGGCGCGCTTCGGCGGCTCGGCGACTTTCAAGACCTTGAGGCGCGGCGCGGTCGACACGCCGTAATCCGCTGGCGTCTTGATATCGAGCGGCTTCTTCTTCGCTTTCATGATGTTCGGCAGCGACGCGTAGCGCGGCTCGTTAAGGCGCAGGTCCGTCGTGACGACGGCCGGAAGCTTCAGAGCGACGGTTTGCAGGCCGCCGTCGACCTCGCGCGTCACGTTCACTTTGTCGCCGTCCTTGACGACCTTCGAGGCGAAGGTGCCTTGCGGCCATCCCATCAGCGCGGCGAGCATCTGCCCCGTCTGGTTCGAATCATCATCGATCGCCTGCTTGCCCATGATGACGAGATCGGGCTTTTCCACCTCGCACACGGCTTTGAGGAGTTTTGCGACGGCGAGGGGTTCCACCTCATCGTCGGTCTTGATGAGAAGGCCGCGGTCTGCGCCCATGGCGAGCGCCTGGCGGATCTGGTCCTGCGCCTTGTCGGGGCCGATCGAGACGGCGAGGACCTCGGTCGCGACCTTGGCTTCGAGCAGGCGCACGGCCTCCTCGACGGCGATCTCGTCGAAGGGGTTCATCGACATCTTGACGTTGGCGAGGTCGACGCCCGTCCCGTCGGACTTCACCCGGACCTTGACGTTGTAATCGACGACGCGCTTCACAGGCACGAGGATTTTCATCGGCGAGACCCTTGGAAAATCAATGAGTTGGAGGGGAAACGACCCCAAAATCGAGGCGCACCCTAGCGGCGGGGGCGAGGGGATTCAACGCACAAAGGCGCCGCAGGCGGCGGGGTTAGAAAGGCTTTCAAACGCGCTTTTTCCCGGTCGCTGCAAAATGCTCGCTCGCGGCGACGAGATAGGCCCGGCGGTCGCCGGCGAGATAGGGCGCGATCTGCAGCACGGTCGCATAGACGGCGTCATTGATGCGGGCGCGATCCGATTGCGCGGGTTCCGTCGCTGCGCGGTATTGCAGCCAGAAGGTGAAATGCGCGGCGATCCGGTCAGCGAGGCGTTCCTTCTCGTCGCCATGGAAGATGACGAGCCTCTGCGCCTCGAGATCGGTGAGCACATTAAGAGTCGTCGATCGCTTCAGGGCGAGCAGCCTTGCAAGGCGCGGGCGCAATTGCGGACAGCGCTCGAGGATCGAGGCCATGCCTTCATAGAAGAACCGGAAGTCGTTGATCTCTTCAAAGACGATATAGATGAAGACCCAATTGTCGTCGAACGACACCGGACGCTCCATCGGCGCCGACAGGACCTGGCGAAGTTCGACCTCGAATTCGTCGAACAGCGCCTCGATGATCGCTTCCTTGCCCTTGAAATGATAATAGAGATTGCCCGGTGAGATCCCGAGCACGGCGGCGATGTCGACGGTCGAGACTTGGCGCTCGCCCTCCGCGTTGAAGAGCGCGAGCGACGTTTTGAGGATGCGATCGCGGGTCTTGACCTTGCCGCTCATGGGCGCGGTCCGCGTCACGCCTTCTTCTTTTTCGCCGTCTTCCGCTTTACAGGCCCTTTGGCGCCGAGCGTTGCTTCGATCGCGGAAAGGCGCGCCTCGATCGCTGCAAGGCGTTTTTCAACGCTGTCGTCGTCGCCGATGTGGCCGATGCGCTCGCGCATCTTGCGGATGCGTTCCTCGAAGGAAGCGCCGGCGGGGCCCATGCGTTCGGCCATCTTGCGGCGGCCCTCGTCGACCTTGCGTTCGATTTCCTCGCCCTTGGCGACGAGGTCGTCGAAGACGCGCGCCGATTCCCCGGTCAGCTTGGCCACCTGCTCCTGCGCCTCGGTGAAGGCGCGGCCATAGGCGCCGATGCCGGCGAGCCAGATGCGGCGGGCGGTGTCGGCGGCTGGTTGCGGTTTCCTGGTCAAGGATCGGCTCCTATTGCGCGGGCGCGGGCTGATAATGGCGCGCGGGCTTTTTGCTGAGCTCGGGCCGGTCGAGGAAGGTCTTGAGAACGGGCGTCACTTCGCGCGCCTTCGACAGGACGAAGAGGTGACCGGCGTCCTTGAACACGTGCAGTTCGGACCTTCGGATCATTGCCTTCAGGATCTTCGCATTGGCGACCGGCACGATGTGATCGCGGTCGCCGGCGAGGATCAGCGTTTCATGCGGCAGGAGCGGCAGAAAGGGAAGGCTCGTCCAGCCCATCATCGCCATCAGCTGATAGACATAGCCGGCGCGGCTGGGCGCCGTCATGCGCGCTGCGAACAGCGCCGCGCCTGAGGGCTCGTCGCCATAGAGCGTCTTGAAATTCTCAGTCAGGAAATCGCGGTCCATATAGCGGCGCGGGTCCGCCATTTTTGACAGCGACTCGATCTTGCCCGGCACCATGATCGAGCCGGGCGAGGTCGCGCAGAGCACGAGCCGGCGCGTCCGGTTCTGATATTGGAAGGCGAATTGCTGCGCCGCGCCGCCGCCCCAGGAAACGCCCATCACGTCGACCGGGCGGTCGTAGCCGTAATGAAGCAGGATCGTCTTCGCCGCATGCGCGACCCACCACGGACGATAGGGCGTCACCGGCCCCGGCGAACCGCCGATGCCGGGTAGGTCGAAGGTGATGATGTCGCGATCAGGCAGAAGTTCCCCGAGCGGCTGGGCGATTTCGAGATTGGCCCCGATGCCGTTGAAGAACAGGAGCGGCGCGCCATTCCCCCGGCCGCGCCAGACAGCGGTGCGCAGTTTCTGGAGCTCGACCTGAACGAAGCCAAGTTCCGGCAAATGATCCGTACTCATACCCTACGCCCGCCCTTTCATTATCAGACGTCAACCAAAGACATATTCGCCCGGCGCCTTCGACAGCGGCGGATAGGCTTTCGACCCGAGCGTTTTCGGCGCGGCTTTCTTTTCGCCCGAGCGCGCGCGCAGCCAATGCGTCCACAGCGGCCACCAGGATCCCTGATTTGGGCGCGCGCCGGCCATCCATTCGTCCGCCGACTCGGGCAGCGCGTCATTCGAGAAATATTGCGCCTTCGGGTTGCCAGGCGGATTGAGCAGCGCCTGGATGTGACCGGAGTTCGACAGCACGAACTTAACGTCGCCGCCGAAAAGATGGACGTTCCGGTAGCAGGCGCGCCACGGAGTGATGTGATCGGTGACGGCGGCGACCATGAAGGCGTCCTGCGTCACCTTGGAGAGGTCGATCTTGTGGCCGAGGAAGTCGACCGTGCCCGGATTGGCGAACCGCTTGTCGAGATAGATGTCGAGATAGTCCGAGTGAAGCTGCGCGGGCAGGTTCGTCGAATCATTGTTCCAGTAGAGAATGTCGAACGGCGGCGGGCTGTCGCCCATCAGGTAATTATTGACGACATAGTTCCAGATGAGGTCGTTCGGGCGCAGCCACGCAAAGGATTTTGAGAGGTCTTCGCCGGTGAGGATTCCCTTTCGCGCAGAGTGTCTGCGGGCGGCCTCGATCGCGGCGTCGGACACGAAGAGACCGACCTCGCTGTCTTCCTTGTGCGCGTCTAGCACGCAGACCTGAAGCGTAAAGGAATTAACCATCGACGAGCGCCGCGCCGCGAGCGTCGAGAGATAGCTCGCAGTCGTGATGCCGCCCGAGCAGGCGCCGGAAACGTTGATCTGCTTCGACTTGGTGATCTTGCGGACGACTTCGGAGGCCTCGATGAGTTCGCTGACGTAATCTTCAAGCCCCCAGCCGCTGTGCTCTTTCTGCGGATTGCGCCAGCTGACGGCGAACACCTGAATGCCCTGCGAGAGCAGGAAGCGGACGACGCTTTTCTCCGGCGACAGGTCATTGGCGTAAAACTTGTTGATCTGCGGCGGCACGACCATCAGCGGCAGGGAATAGACTTCCTCCGTGGTCGGCTGATACTGGATGAGCTCCAGCATCTCGCTCTTGTAGACGACCGCGCCCGGGGTCGTCGCCAGGTTCTCGCCGACCTTGAACGGGCGCCCGTCGACCTGGGAGGGCATGCCGTTGTTGTGGCGGATGTCGTTATAGGCGTTCTGGAGCCCTCTCAGCACCGAGGCGCCGCCGGTCTCGTAAAGGCGTTTGATCGCCGCCGGATTGCCGATCAGCGAATTGGTCGGGGCGAGCGCGTCGGCGACGAGATCGAGCACGAAGCGCGCCCGGGTCTTGTCGGCGTCGTCGACGCCCGAATCCTCGATCCAGCCGTTGAAGCCCTTCCGCATCGCCAGCCAAGACTGCATGGTCGCGCGGTAAAGCGGATTGTGCTGCCAGGTCGGGTCCTGAAACCGGCGGTCCTTCTTGTCAGGCGCGATCGTTGAGTCGCCCTTAAGGATCTCGACGAGGTCCTTGCCGTAATTGGTCAGATGTTTGGCGAAGGGCGCCGGCTGGCGGGCGGCGTGGCCGACGAGCACGCCGAGAGACTTCAGCAGTTCCGAACGCCGGACCCCGATGATCGGATTGAGGGCCGTCGGCGTTTCCGCGGCGCGTTCGCCGAGCTCTTCGCTGTTCTTCGACATGGTGCCTCCCGAGACCGTTCCCTGCCAGTCCGGATCGAGCCGGATCTTCGTTGAAAGTATTCGACGATTAGGCGGCGATGGCAAACCTCGTGGCGGCGCCGCGCTGCAAAAACGGGGCGTCCGGATGAACGCCCCGCTCGTTACGCTACGCAACTGACTGGAGGGGAGAGACGGTTACGCGGCTTCCTTGACGGCTTCCTTGACCGCGCGCTTGACCTTGCGGGTCGTTTTGCGGGCCTTGGCGGCCGTTTTTTTCACGGCTTTCTTGGCGCCTGCGGCAACTTCCTCGGCGCGGTCATTTGCGGCGAAGGCGGGAACGAACCCCCGGACCTTCTCAAAGCCGGCGCCGTAGAGCGATTTCGCGCGATCGCGCGCATCGACGAGCTGCTCCCTGGCGGTCGCTTCGATTTCTTCGCCTTTTTCGACGAACTCGCCGAAGAGCTCGGCATAGCGGCCGAAGAGCTTCTCGATCGCCGGCTTCGCGCGGTCGTAAGCGACGCCATAGGCGCCGATGTAAGCGAGCCAGCCGCGGCGGAGCGTTTCGGCGGGCGTGAATTCGTTGGATTGCTTGCGCTTGGCCATCGGGGGGTCCTTTCCTTCAAGAGCCGCGCCGGTTCATGGCGCTTCGTTTCACTGAGCGAGAAGTTAAGGCCGTCTTCTAGAATGTTCATCCCAATTTTTGCGGCGCAACAAATCTGAAATCTAGTATTTAAAACAGATAGTTAGAGAAACGTCCCTCAGGGGACGCCGGGGAAGCTTTCGACCATCTCGATCTTGAGGTCGGGAAAACTGTCGACGAACTCAACGGTGAAGTCCGGAAAGCTGTCGACGAATTGCCATTCCCCGCAGACGTCGGGGAAACTCGTCACCGTCTTGACCCGAAGATCCGGGAAGCTGCGGACGATCTCGACCTTGAGGTCGGGAAAGCTGTCGACGATTTTGACCTTGCCATAAAGCTTCCGGCCGCCGAGCGCGCAGTCCGCGCCGACCGCCCCGGCCGACGCCTCGCCGGCGAGCATGCTCAGGACCAGGGTGATCACGGCGCTTCGCAGGGGGTTCTCCTTCCTCGGCGGGCCTTTTTACCGGATTCCAACAAAAAAGGGCCGCTCCTTGCGGGCGCGGCCCAAAAACGCAACTCATTGGGAAGATCTACTCGAAGCAAGACTTGCGGACTGGCGAAGCCCGATGGGGCACAACGGTGTTCGCCGATCGCGCAGAAACAACGCAGGCGGACCCGCGTCGAAGTCTTTCTTCGCCCGTATTCGCAAAAAGCCGATGACGCGGCGGCGAAACTTTGATGACGGTGGAAAAGGCGGCTGTGGAAAAATGGTGCTGCGAGAGAGGATTGAACTCTCGACCTCTCCCTTACCAAGGGAGTGCTCTACCACTGAGCTACCGCAGCGAACGAGGCAGGGCCTATAGCCCGGGGCCGGGGGCTTGAAAAGCGCCGGCCGGAGGCCGGCTTTGACTGCTTGACCCTTGCGGGCTCCCCCCCTTAGGTCCCGGCCGATGCCAGACCCTGAAGACGCCTCAGCGGCGCCCGAACCCAGCCCGGCCAAAGCCGCCGAAAAGCCGCCAGCGGCTGCGACTGGCAAGCACTCCCGCGAAGACCGCCTTGCCAGGGCGCTGCGTGACAACCTCAGACGCCGCAAGGCGAGCGCGAAGAAAGATAAAGCCTGACCCATGGACAGATTGGCGATCATCGGCGGCCGGCCGCTTTTCGGCGAAATCGCGATCGGCGGCGCAAAGAATTCGGCGCTGAAATTGATGGCGGCTTCGCTGCTGACGGACGCCCCGCTCATCATCGAGAACACGCCGCGGCTCGCCGACATCGACACGCTGCTGAAGCTCCTCGCTCAGCACGGCGTCGAACAGGATTTCGACGGCTCGACGCTGACGCTGCGCGCCCGGACGATCGCCTCGACCGTGGCGCCCTATGACCTCGTCCGGAAGATGCGCGCCTCGTTCAACGTGCTGGGGCCGCTCCTCGCGCGGGAGGGCAAGGCGCGGGTGTCGCTGCCGGGCGGCTGCGCGATCGGCGCGCGTCCTGTCGATCTTCACCTCAAGGCGCTCACGGCGATGGGCGCAGTGATCGATCTCGACGAGGGCTATGTCGTCGCCTCGGCGCCCGCAGGCCTTCATGGCGCGAAGATCGACTTTCCCTTCGTCTCGGTCGGCGCGACCGAGCACGCGATGCTCGCCGCGGTTCTCGCGAAGGGCGAGACGGTCCTCACCAACGCCGCGCGCGAGCCCGAGATCGGCGATCTCGCCGAGTGCCTCAACGCGATGGGCGCACGGATCGAGAACGCCGGGCGCTCGACCGTGACCATTAACGGCGTCGATCGCCTCAACGGCGCGCGCCATGAAGTGATCGCCGACCGCATCGAATTCGGCTCCTACGCGATGGCCGCCGGCGCGGCGGGCGGCGAGCTGTTCTTGAAGAACGGCCGGCTCGACAGTCTCGGCGCGGCGGCGGGCGTCCTCGAAGAGGCGGGCGTCAACCTGACCGAAGAACCGGGCGGGGTGAGGGCCAAGCGCGTCGTCGACCGCTGCCGGTCCGTCAACATCGTCACCCAGCCCTATCCCGGGTTCTTCACCGACCTCCAGGCGCAGTTCATGGCGCTGATGGCGGTCGCCGACGGCGTCTCCGTCATCAAGGAAACGATCTTCGAGAACCGCTTCATGCACGCGCCGGAGCTTTCCCGCATGGGCGCGCAAATCTCCGTAGACGGACAGATTGCGACGGTCCGCGGCGTCCGGCGCCTAAAGGGCGCGCCCGTCATGGCGACGGACCTCAGGGCCTCGATGAGCCTCGTGCTCGCCGGGCTCGGCGCTGAAGGGCAGACGATCATAAACCGCGTCTATCATCTTGACCGTGGCTTCGAGCGCCTTGAAGAAAAGCTGAGGGCCTGCGGCGCGCTGATAGAGCGCGTCAAGGGCGAGGCTTGAGGGCGCGCAGCATGGCCGGGCTTGAGGACTGGAAACCGCTGCGGCTCGTCGCCGAGGACGCCGAGGACCTCAAGGCGATGTCGGCGATCCTTCAGGATGCGGTCGGCAAGGTCGGCGACTTCGCGCATCTGCCCCGCCAGCGGCGCTTTGCTTTCGTCGTCAACCGGTTCATTTGGGAAGCGGCGGGGCAGGCGCGGCGCGGACCCTATGCGCGGGTGAGAACCGGTTGCCATTTCGACGACGTGACGGCGGTGCGCCAGTCCAATCTGCGCCTCGACGCCAAGGACGCCGTCCTCGAACTCCTCGCGCTGCGGTTCGCCCCGGGCGAGGACGGAACCGGCGCGATCACGCTCGATTTCGCCGGCGGCGGCGCGATCCGGCTTGACGTTGAAAGCGTCAACGCGGGCCTTGCTGACATCTCCGCGCCGTGGATTACGCGCCTGAAGCCGGAGCACGAGGCGTGACGCATCTCGTCCGCGCGGTTATGCTGCGTCTCGCGTAGCGGGTGGTGATCATGGCGGACGACGCCGACAAGCAAACGCGCCGGATCGTCCGCATCGATCTCGACGAGCGGAGCCTCGCGCGCGCGACGGCCGACATCGAGCATGAGCGCAAGGTCGCGATCTACGACCTCATCGAAGAGAATTTTTTCGAGCCGATCGGAGCCGGCGAGGGACCGTTCGAACTTTATCTCTCGCTCGTCGAGAACCGGCTTGTTTTTGACGTGCGCCGCCACGACCCGCAGCAACCGGGCGGGACGCCGATCGGGCAGGTGCATCTTTCGATGTCGCCCTTCCGGAAGATCATCAAGGACTACTTCATGCTGTGTGAGAGCTATTACGACGCCATCCGCACGGCCGCGCCCGCGCAGATCGAGACCGTCGATATGGCGCGGCGCGCGATGCACAATGAGGGTTCTGAAATCTTGCGAGAACGCCTGACCGAAAAGATCAATCTCGATCTCAACACGGCGCGGCGGCTTTTCACGCTCATCTGCTCCTTTCACATGCGATAATCGTCGATGGTCAAGAAGGTTCTCTTCGTCTGCAATCTGAACTCTGTCCGATCGCCGATGGCCGCCGCGATTCTTGCGAGCGGGCGCGCGTCCGAGGTGATCGTCGATTCGGCTGGCGTCTATGAAGGCGGCGCCGACCCCTTCGTCGCCAAGGTGCTCGAGGAAATCGGCGTTCCGCTCGGCGATTATGAGCCGAAGGCGCTGTCGGACGTCGATGTTTCAAGGTTCGACCTCGTCATCGCGCTGACGCCGGAGGCCGCGGCCGAAACGCGCCGCCTGCTGCCGGCGAGCCGGATCGAATTCTGGCCGACCGACAACCCGAGCGACGTGCGCGGCGGCGACGACGCGCTTTTCAGCGCCTACCGGTCCGTGCGCGACGAGCTCGCCGCCCGCATCCGCGCCCGTTTTCCCGCCGGCAAGAAACAGCCTTGATTTTGCGCCGCGCCGGGACCATTTTCCGGCCGCCCAAAGATCCGCAACAGCCCGAAGGCCGGGCGGCCCCGACAGGAGGGGGGGATCGCCTGACCAGAGGACTGCATGGCCAAAGAAGAATTGCTGGAATTTGAAGGCACGGTCGAGGAGCTGCTCCCGAACGCCACCTTTCGCGTGAAGCTCGACCAGGGTCACGAGATTATCGCCCACACCGCGGGCAAGATGCGCAAGAACCGCATCCGCGTGCTCGCCGGCGACCGCGTCCAGGTTGAAATGACGCCCTATGATCTGACCAAGGGCCGGATCACCTTCCGCTTCAAATAGGAAATGGCGCGTCCCTTGCGCCTCGTTCTCGCCAGCGCCTCGCCGCGCCGCCTCGACATCCTGAAAATGATCGGCGTCGAACCGGACGCGATCATCAGCGCCGATCTCGACGAAAGCGAGCGGGCGGGCGAACTTGTCCGCGATTACGTCTCGCGGCTCGCCGCCGAGAAGGCCCACGCCGTCGCCGATCGCGCACCCGATGCGGCGACGCTCGCGGCGGACACGGCGGTCGCGTGCGGCCGGCGCATCCTGCCCAAGGCGGAGACGGAAGATCAGGCTCGGTTCTGCCTTGAAGCGCTGTCGGGGCGGGCGCACCGCGTCTGGACCGGCGTTGCGCTCCTCGTCCCTGGAGCGCCTTTGCGCCTTCGCGCCGTCGAATCGCGCGTGAAGGTCGCGCGGCTCTCTGAGGCCGACATCGCTGATTACCTCTGTTCGGGCGAATGGCGCGGCAAGGCGGGCGGCTACGCGATCCAGGGCCGGTTCGCACGCCATGTCGAGATGATCGTCGGCTCGCATACCAACATTGTCGGCCTGCCGGCGCGTGAGACGTTCAACCTCTTGAAAGGTGCGGGGCTCGCCGGGCCATGACGCGCCGGCTTTTCGTCGCCTGCGGCGCGGCGGAGACCGTCGCCGCGCTTGTCGCCGACGGCGAGATCGCGCGTTTCTTTTTCGCGCCTGCGCGGGGCGACGAGACCGCGCCGCGGCGGGCCGAAACCGGCGATATCGTCCTTGGACGGATCAAGGCGTCATCCCCGGCGCTTGGCGGGGTCTTCATCGACATCGGATCGGAGCAAGACGGCTTCGCGCCGCTGAGGAGAAGCGCGACGACTGCGCCCGAGGGCGCGACGGCGCTTTTCCACGTGCAACGACCGGCGATCGGCGGCAAGGGCGCGGTTCTCGACCCTGACTGGCGGCGCGGATTGTCGCCGAAGCGCCAGGCGTCAATGACGCTTGAGGGGCCGCCTCGGCTTCTCTCCCAGACATTCGACCCGGTCCTTCTGGTCGTTTTGCGAGCGGCGGACTTGGGCCCGGCGGAGATCATCGTCGATCAGCCCGATGCGGCGCATGCGCTGGCGTATGACGGCGTCACCGCAAGCTGCGACACGGGGCGCGTCGCCGCGCTTGATCTTGAAGGCGCGATCGCGGCGGCGCTTGAGTCCGTGGTCGCGCTTGGCGGCGGCGCGCGCATGACGATCGAGGAAACCTCGGGCGGCTGTGTCGTCGATGTTGATGCGGGCCCCGCGGCGGAGGCGTCACGCAAGCCGAACGATGCGGTGAACCGGCGCGCCGCCGGCGCCCTTTTCGGCGAACTCGGGCGGCGCGGGATCGGCGGGCGGGTCATCGTCGATTTCCTGCCGCCCTCCTCCCCGGCGGCGCGGAAGGCCTTGGCCGCCGAGCTTGAGAACAACGCCGCGCCGTTTGAGCGCCGCCTTGGAAAGCTCGCCCCGGACGGACTTCTCGACCTCACCGCGCCGCGCCGGGATTTCTCGCTCCTTGAGCGGGCCAGCGCGCCGGCGAGTGAAGGTTGCATCCGCGCCGGACGGCGCCTGACGCTCGACTGGACAGCAAGGCGCGCAGTCGCGGCGATCGAGGGGCGTCTTTCGCGCCATCCGCGCTTGCGCGTCACGCTGGAGGCTGGCGCCGCCATCGCGCGCTATCTTGCGGACCGTCCGCAATGGCTCGGGCGGCTTGCTGAGCGCTATGGTCCGCGCGCCCTCATCGAGGCGACGGAGAGACCCGAAAGGACGTTTGATGTCCGGGAAAGCTGATCCGGCCGATCGAATGCCGAAAAAAGCCGCCTGTCCCGTTTGCAAGGCGCCGCAGAGCGAAGCCTATCGGCCGTTCTGTTCAAAGCGGTGCGCCGATGTCGACCTCCACCGGTGGCTTTCCGGCGGTTACGCGATCCCGGCGGTCGAAGCGGAAGAAGCGCCGGACGCCGACAGCGAGAAAGACTAGGCCCGCCTCCGGGACGCGAGGCGGGCCTTCCCGCCGCGCCGCGGGGGCGGGGCGCGGCGAAGATTGACGCTTCAGAACTGCGGCGCTTCCTGCGTCGTCGGCGCAAGGAGGGCGACGAAAACCTTGTGCTCGCTGTCGCTGAGAACGCGGTTGAGGTCGGCGTCGGCGGCGTCGAAGCTGGCGACCCGCGCCGCGGCGAGTTCCTCCTTGGCGATCCTGCCGTCCTCGCCGGCGATCGCTGCAAACTGCGCTGGCGGTGCGGCGGCGGGCGTCGCGATCAAAGCGCCGGCGGGCTTTGGCTGCATCGATTCAAGTTTCGAGAACTCCGCCTCGTTGAGGAAGCTGTCCGCGTCGGCGTCAGCAAGAATGAACTCGGCCTCGCCAAGCTTCATCGCGTCCTCGCGCGTCTTGACGGCGTCGATCGTCATCGCCTGCGGCGCGGCCGCCTTCATCTTGACGGCGCCTTTCTTTGCGGGCTCGCCGGCGTTGACGGTTGCAACCATCGCAAGCGCGGCGGCGGAAGTGATAAGGGTACGGATCATGTCGGCGCTCCTTCACATCGCCGGACCAGCAGGAGGCGGTCCGGCCTGACGTGGAGGGATATCGGCATCGTCGTCCGCCGGCGCCAGTTAAGCCTCGGTCATGACAGGATTGTCATGGCGCACTCACACGCCGCTGTCGAACATCGCCCGGATGTCAACGGTGCTTCGAGCGCCGATGCTTTCGAAATTTTCAGAAAGCCATTGATCGGCGACGGCGCGCCCTTTCGCTTTCAGCGACATCAGAAAGCGCCGGTCGACATTGAATTTCGAGGCGACGGAGTAGTTCTCCAGCGCGCAATCGCTGCGGATCGAATGAACCCGCACCTTGCGCAGGTCGTTCCGTCGCTCCTCCTTCAGCCAGCCTTCATCGAGCAGCTTCTCGACGAAAGCGACCGCGCGCAGCTCCCGCAGCAGCGAGGCGTTGAAACTGATTTCATTGATCCGGTTTAGGATGTCGGGCGCCGTCACCGGAATCTTGTCGTGCGTCAGCGGGTTGATGTGGACGATGACGACGTCGCTCGATTCCGCCTCGTAAAAGAATGGAAAGAGCGGCGGGTTGCCCATATAGCCGCCGTCCCAATAGGCCTCGCCGTCAATCTCGACCGCCTTGAACAGGAAGGGCAGGCAGGTCGAGGCGAGCACCGCCGCGATCGAGACCTCATGCGTCTTGAAGATCCTCACCTTGCCGGTGCGGACATTCGTGGCCGACAGGTAAAGCCGCGTCGTCGTGCAGCCTTTCAGGGCGTCGAAGTCGATGACGCGGGCCAGAACCTCTTTCAGCGGATTGATGTTGAAAGGATTGAACTGATAGGGGGAGTAAACGCGCGTGAAAATGTCGAACATTCGATAAGCGACCGCGTCATCGGCGTCGCCGAACGGCCCCGTGCGCACCGGGCTCGTGAAGGCCCCGACGCGCATGATCTCTTCCCAAAGCCGGTCGAGCGTTTCCCGCGCGCTTTCACGCCCGCCGCGGAAAAGGCCATAGGCGAGCGCGGCGGCGTTGACGGCGCCCTCGCTCGCGCCCGAGACGCCTTCGACGGCGACCCGCTCATCGTCGAGAAGCCGGTCAAGGACGCCCCAGGTGACCGCGCCATGCGCGCCGCCCCCCTGCAGCGCGAGGTTCACCTTCTTGGGCTCGGTCACTATTTCGCGACCCAGCCGCCGTCGATCTGCAGCGCCGCGCCGGTGATCGAGGCCGCCTTGTCGCCGGCGAGGAACACAGCGAGCGCGGCGACCTCCTCGACCGTCACGAATTTCTTCGTCGGCTGGGCTTCGAGAATGACTTTCTGCACGACCTCCGCTTCGGTCATGCCGCGCGCGCGCGCGGTGTCAGGAATCTGCTTTTCAACCAGCGGCGTCTTCACATAGCCGGGGCAGATCGCATTGCAGGTGACGCCGAATTCCGCGCCCTCGAGCGCGACCGTCTTGGTGAACCCAAGGACGCCGTGCTTGGCCGCGACATAGGCCGATTTGAAGGGCGAGGCGACGAGGGCGTGCGCAGAGGCGATGTTGATGATTCGTCCAAAGCCGCGCGCCTTCATGCCCTTGAACACGGCCTTCGTGAGGTGGAAGGTCGCCGAGAGGTTGATGGCGATGATCGCATCCCACTTGTCCTCCGGGAACTCCTCAATCGGCGAGACATGCTGGATGCCGGCGTTGTTGACGAGGATGTCGACTTTGCCGAAGGCGTCGGCGGCGACCGCGGCGAGGGCGCGGATCTCCTCAGGCTTCGACATGTCGGCGCCGTTGTAGGCGACGCGCACGCCATACCGGTCGGCGAGGCGGCGGCGTTCGGCTTCGATCGCGCCGGTCTCGCCGAAACCGTTGAGCATGAGGTCGCAGCCGTCCGAGGCGAGCGCTTCGGCGATCGCAAGCCCGATGCCGCTCGTTGATCCGGTGACGATCGCCGATCGGCCTTTGGTCATGTCGCGCTCCTCTTTCGCTGGTTGCGGCGCACCATACCGGCGGCCGACAGCCGCCTCAACCGCGCTGGCGCCGCCGGCGCGGCGGGTCTATTGTCGCGACGTGATCAGAATTGCGTAGGCGGCGATGCGGGCGCTTTTGCTGTGTGCGGCGATGACGGCGGCGTCGCCCGCCGCCGCGCAAATGTCGATCACGACCTTTGGCGCGACTGATGCGCAAGGCTGCTATGAAGATGCGCGCAGCGACACGGCGACCGCAGTCGATCGCTGCGACGCCGCCCTGCGCAGCCGGAATCTGACGAAGCGCGACCGAACCGCGACCCTCGTCAATCGCGGCATCATCCACAACAGGGGCAAGCGCGTTGACGCCGCGCTTTCCGACTTCAACGCGGCGCTCGACGCCGATCCCTCGCTCGGCGAGGCCTGGCTCAATCGCGGCAATGCCCAGTTCCTGCGCAGCCAGTATGATCTTGCCATCGCCGATTACGAGAAGTCGCTCGAGGCCGACCTCTCGAAGCCCTGGGTCGCCTGGTACAATATCGGCCTGGCGCGTGAGGCGCAAAAGGACGCGCGCGGCGCCCGCACCGCCTATGAGCGCGCGCTTGAGCTCAATCCGGGCTTCAGCCTCGCGAAACAGAAGCTGGGGCTTGTGGAATAGGGCGATCCGGCGCCCGTCCCAGCCAAGAGCTGCGCAGCGCCGGATGCAGCCGCACGCCTTTTGTCGTAGACCCCGTTCTCCGAAATGCGAGCCGGAGAAGGTGGTGGTGAGCCTCCAATTAACGTGCGGTTTCACCCGAAAACCGCTGCGCTGATTTCGGACTGCGCTCTAGGCGAAGCATTCCGCCAGGAACAGCTTCAGCGACGCCCACGCCCGGTCCGCGGCGCGCTCATTGTAGACCGTGCCGAAGGCCGGATCGTTCGCCTGCGGGTTGGTGAAGGCGTGCATGACGCCGCCGTAGGCGTGGATCTGCCAATCAGCGCCGGCTTCGGTAAGCTCGTTCCCGAGCGCGACGACGTCTTCGGGCTTCACCATCGGGTCGTCATAGCCGTGAAAGGCGATCACCTTCGCCTTGACCTTGCGCCCCCTCGTGTTGCCTGGCGCGCCGAAGAGGCCATGAAAGGACGCCGCGCCGCGAATGTCGGCGCCGGTGCGGGCGACATCGAGCGCGCACAGCCCGCCGAAACAGAAACCCATGATGGCGATGCGCGAGGCGTCAACCTCCGGCAAACCTTTCACAACCTCGATGACATGCAGCAGCCGCTCTTGCAGATGCAGGCGGTTCGAAGCGAGCGGCGTCATCAGCGCCTGGCATTCCTCGGTCGTCTTGCCGAAGACGCCCTTGCCGTAGAGGTCGAGCGCAAAGCCGGCATAGCCGAGCTCGGCGAGGCGCCGGGCGTACTCCTCCTCGACGGGCCCGCGTCCCGCCCAGGCATGACTGATGAGAACGGCCGGGCGCTTGCCGGCGGGCGCATCGCCGAAGGCCAGCAATCCCTCATAGGCTTTGCCGCCATGTGAATAGCCGACTGCGCGCGTATGGATCGCCATGCCCGTCTCCCTCAAAATTCAGGCGCGACTTTCCCCCGGCGCGGCGGGAAATCAAGAGGTGGCGACCTCTTCCGCGCGGTCACTCGCCGCGGGCGCCGATGCGGCTGATTTTGAGCGTGTTCGTCTTGCCGGGACGCCCGAACGGATAGCCGGCGAGAATGATGATGCGGTCCCCGTCCTTCGCGCCGTGCTTGACCGCGAGAAGTTCGGCTTTTTCATGCATTTCGTGGAAGTGCGAGATGTCCTCGGTCGTCACCGGCGTCACGCCCCAGTAGAGCGAGAGGCGTCGCGCGACCTCCTCGCTCGGCGTCGCGGCGAGAATGCCGCAATGCGGACGGTCGCGGGAAAGGCGCTTCGCCGTCGATCCCGTCTTGGTATAGGCGAGCGCGAGGCGGCAATCGAGCACCTCGGCGATGCGCCGCGCCGAAAGCGTGATCGCGTCGGCGGTCGTATGCTCCGCCCCCGGATCGTCCTGGATGATGAAGGACCCGCATTCGGGATCGCGCTCGGTCGCGGCGATGATGCGGTCCATGATGGCGACGGCCGACGGCGGATGGCGCCCGACGGCGGTCTCCGCCGACAGCATCACCGCGTCCGCGCCCTGAAAGACGGCGGTTGAAACGTCGGAGGCTTCGGCGCGCGTCGGGGCGATCGATTCGACCATCGACTCCAGCATGTGGGTGGCGACGATGACGGGCTTTCCCGCCTTGCGGCAGGCCCTGACGATGCGGCGCTGGATGTTCGGCACGTCTTCGGCTGGCAATTCGACGCCGAGGTCGCCGCGCGCGACCATCAGCGCGTCCGATGCATCGATGATGGCGTGCAGATGATCGACGGCGGTCGGCTTTTCGATCTTTGAAATCACGCCGGCGCGGCCCTTGATGAGCGCGCGCGCCTCCTCGACGTCTTCGGGACGCTGCACGAAGGAAAGCGCGACATAATCGACGCCGATCTTCAGCGCATGATCGAGGTCGGCGCGGTCTTTCTCTGTCAGCGCCGAAATGGGCAGCGCGCGGCCCGGCAGGTTGATCCCCTTGCGGTTGGTGAGACGGCCCGGCGTGTCCGCCTTGCCGAGCGCATAATCACCTTTCACCTCTTCGACCGTGATCTGCAGCTTGCCGTCGTCGAGCTTCAGGATGTCGCCCGCCTGCAAGACGCTCATGACTTCGGGATGCGGAATCGGGATGACATCATCTTCGGTCGTTTCTTTCGCGAGCATCAGGCGGTAATGCGCGCCATAGCGGAGATCGAGCCCGTCGCCCCTGAGGACGCCGGTGCGGATCTTCGGCCCCTGAAGATCGGCGAAGACGGCGATCGGCGTTCCTGTCTCGCGCCCTATCGCGCGGATCGCCTCCATGATGCGGGTCGTCTTCTCATGCTCGCCATGGGAGAAATTCAATCGGAAGACATCGACGCCCGCCTGGTGCAGCAGCGTCAGCATCGACGGCGAGGCGCTCGCCGGGCCGACGGTCGCGACGATCTTGCATTGCCGTTTTCTCATCGGGACGGGGCTCCGGAAGCTGTTGGTTTTCAATCCCTAGTCCGATCGGCGGGCGGTGAAAAGAACGCCGCCGCTGCTTGCGCCGAGCCCGCCCCTTCGGCACTCTCGGCGCTGGGTGCGGGAGGCGGCGATGGGGCGATTGCTAGCTTTGGTGATTGCGGCGGCGATGGCGACGGCAGGGGCCGGCGCGCAGGACGCGCCGCGCATTTTTCCTGGTTTTGAGAAAGTCTACAAAGAATCCCGTAAGAAGGAGGCTGACGCGCTGCGCGTCATCGCCGCTTCAGAAGCGGAGATCGCCGCGTCGGAAGAATTGCGGGTCGCCGGCGAGCGGCAGATCGCGGATGCGGAGGCGGCGGTCAAATCGCAGCAGCTCACTTATCTCACGCTGACGCGCTCGCTCGGCGCGGCGCAGAACGCGCGCGAGGCTCGTCTCGAGGCGAGCGAACTTGAAGCGGCGGCGCGCGCCTGGGCGGAGGCTGAGGCGCTCAAGGAAAAGGGCGTCAAGGCGGTCATGGCCGCCGACGCCAGCCGCAACCGCGCCAGCGAACGGCTCGCGTCCGCGCACGCAAGACTCGCTGAAGCCCGCGCCGCAATCGCCCGCACGCTTGCCGACGGGCCGGGAGAGCGCCTCGCCCAACCCGCGACCTTGACGCCGGTCGAACAGGCGTCGCTGCCGCCGGCGCCGAAAGAAGAAGCGGCAAGCCCGCAACCGTCCGCGGGGAAATCACCGCTCGACGCGCAGCTCCTCGGCGGCCCTGACCGCGATCGTCCGTAGACGGATGCCCTGAACGGCCCTACAGGGCGAGCCGCGCGCGGGCTTCCCGGTATTCGCGGGTAAGGCGCGCGATATAGTCGCCCGCGCTCTCGCGCGTTTTGATCGCGCCGATGCCTTGCCCGCAACCCCAGATGTCCTTCCAGGCTTTCGCGGCCGTGTTGCCGCCCGAGCCGAAGTTCATTTTCGACGGGTCGCTTTCAGGAAGGTTGTCGGGGTCGAGCCCTGCTGCGACGATCGAAGGCTTCAGGTAATTGCCATGCACGCCCGTGAAGAGGTTTGTGTAGACGATGTCGTCGGCGCCGTATTTAACGATCGCGTCCTTGTAGGCGTCGGAGGCGTTCGCCTCGTGCGTCGCGATGAAGGGCGAGCCGATATAGCCGAAATCGGCGCCCATCGCTTCAGCGGCGAGCACTGCGCCGCCCGTCGCGATCGAGCCTGAAAGCGCGATCGGTCCTTTGAACCATTCGCGAATTTCTTGAACGAGCGCGAAAGGCGAGATGACGCCGGCATGCCCGCCGGCGCCGGCCGCGACGAGAATGAGGCCGTCCGCACCCTTGTCGATCGCCTTCTTCGCGAAGGTGTTGTTGATGACGTCGTGGAGGACGAGGCCGCCATAGGAATGGATCGCCTGATAGACGTCTTCGCGCGCGCCGAGCGAGCAGATGACGATCGGGACCTGGTGCTTCACACAGGCTTCGAGGTCGTGCATCAGCCGGTCGTTCGAGCGGTGGACGATCTGATTGACTGCGTAAGGCGCCGCGGGGAGGTCGGGATGGGCGCGGTCGTGCTCGGCGAGCGCGGCCTTGATTTCGGTGAGCCAGCCATCGAGCGCTTCGGCGGGGCGCGCATTGAGTGACGGGAACGAGCCGATGACGCCCGCCTTGCACTGTGCAATGACGAGTTTCGGATTCGAGACGATGAAGAGCGGCGCGCCGATGACGGGCACGCTGAGGCGCTTTTTGATGTCGGCGAAGGTCGCCATGACGATGGTGCTCCTGAAAGAACCGGTCGAAGGCTAGGGGGCCGCGCACGCCTTCGCAATTGCGGCGTGCAGCGCAATGAGCGCCCCCAGCCTTGAAATCTCCCTCATTCAATGCGCCTTTGGCCCTTGGGCAAACGCGCACGACGCGCCCCGCAGCGGAGGGATGATAGAGATGGCGAAATCGGCGGCGCCGGCGGGGACAGGGGCAATGGGGGGATTTCTCGGTTGGGTCGAAAGGACCGGGAATCGCCTGCCGGATCCTGCGTTCATCTTTCTCTATCTCATCGTCGCGCTGGTGCTTGTCAGCCTCCTCGCCGACGCCGCCGGACTCAGCGCGCTCCATCCGACCGAGAAGAACGCCGACGGCGCGCCGAAGCTGATCGCTGCGACGAGCCTTCTCGCGCCGCAGAACATCGCGCGCCTCTGGGTCGACATGCCGACGACCTTCACCCACTTTCATCCGCTTGGCTATGTGCTGGTCGTGATGCTGGGGGCGGGCGTCGCCGAGCGCACGGGGCTTTTCGCCGCGGCGATGCGGACGGCGGTGCGCGGCGCGCCGAAGGCGCTCCTGACGCCGATGGTCGCCTTCGTCGCCATGATGGGCAATCTCGCGGCCGACGCCGCCTATGTCGTGCTCATTCCGCTCGCCGCCGTTCTTTACGCCGCGGCCGGGCGCCATCCGATCGCCGGCATCACGGCGTCCTTCGCCGGCGTCTCTGGCGGATTCTCGGCCAATCTCCTTCCCGGCCAGCTTGATGCGCTTCTCTTCGGCATCACCGAAGCGGCCGCGGAGCTGATCTTGCCAACGTGGGATGCAAACCTCGCCGGCAACTGGTTCTTCATTTCGGCGATGCTGTTCGTGTTTCTTCCCGTCATCTGGTTCGTCACCGACCGACTCATCGAACCGCGCCTCGGCAAGTTCATTCCTGAAACCGATGCGGCGCGGCGCGCGACGGCGGAAGACAAGCCGTTCGACGCCGGCGAGAAGAAGGGCCTTGCTTACGCAGGCCTCGCCTGTCTCGCGGTCGTCGTCCTTTGGGCGTTCTTCACGCTGGGGCCGGGAACCCCGCTCATCGACGAGAACGCCGTCGGCCCGGCCCAGCTGACGCCCTTCTTCCGCAGTCTTGTCGCGGCGTTCTTCGTTCTCTTCCTGGCGAGCGGTTGGGCCTTCGGCGCCGCGGCAGGTTTGATCAAGACGCATCGCGACATCGTCAAGATGATGTCGGAGGCGATGGCCGATCTCGGCTATTATCTCATCCTCGCCTTCTTCGCCGCGCATTTCGTCGCGATGTTCAACTGGTCCAATCTCGGGCTCATCTTCGCAGTGCAAGGGGCCGACGCGATCAAGGCGTCGGGCCTGCCGATGCCTGTGCTCCTTGCACTGATGGTTCTCCTCACCGCTGCGGTCAATCTCTTCGTCGGTTCGGCGAGCGCGAAATGGGCGCTCCTCGCGCCCGTCATGGTGCCGATGCTGATGCTCCTCGGCGTCAGCCCCGAAGCGACGACGGCGGCCTACCGCGTCGGCGACGGCGCGACCAACATCATCACGCCCTTGATGGTCTACTTCCCACTCATCCTCACTTTCTGCCAGCGCTGGAAGGCGGATTTTGGATTGGGGAGCCTTACCGCCGTGATGCTTCCCTATTCGCTGTGGCTTCTCGTGACGGGACTTCTGCTCACCTTCGGCTGGATCACGCTCGACCTCCCGCTCGGACCCGGCGCGCCGGCGAGCTTTGCGATGCCGCAATAGGGCAGGCGGCGTTAGTCGATTGTTGGCGCCGCCGCGCGATGATCCTCCCCGGCCTGGGAGGGCGAGATGCCGATCGACCTTTTTCTGCTGCTTGTCGGCGCCGGCGCGCTCATGCTTGGCGCGGCGTCATTCCGCGCGCCTGCCGGCGTTTATCGCAAGGCCGGGCTTGGCCTCGTTCTCGGAATTGGCGGCCCCATTGCGCTTGCCTGCGCGCTGTCGCCGTTCCTCGGCGACGGGGCCGGTCTCGGGATTGCGTTGATCCTTTACGTCTGGTCGGCGCTTGTGCTCGCCGCGGCGTTCTCGGCCGCGCTCGGCGCCAGCTTCCGCCATCTCTGGAACTTTCTCGGACGCTAGATCCTCAGAACGTCTCAAAGCCGTCGCGTGAGGAATTGACCACATACCAACTAGTCGGTATGTTTCTGCAATGAGATCTTCCGCTCGGGAAAAATTGTTGGAGGCGGCGCTCACCGCGATTCGGGAGCAGGGATATGCGGCGACATCGGTCGATGACCTCTGCGCACGCGCCGGCGTGACCAAGGGCGCGTTCTTTCACCATTTCCCGTCAAAGGAGGCGCTCGCCGTCGCTGCGGCCGACCACTGGTCGGAGACGACATCGGCGCTCTTTGCCGCTGCCGACTACCACCGGCCGGCGGATCCGCTCGACCGCATCCTTGCCTATCTCGATTTCCGAAAGGCGCTCATTCGCGGCCCCTTCCCCAAATTCACCTGTCTCGCCGGCGCCATGGCGCAAGAAGTCTATGCGGCCTCGGAGGACATTCGCGACGCCTGCCGCCGGTCGATCGAAGGCCACGCGCAGACGCTCGAGGCCGACTTCGGCACGGCGATCCGGAAATATCATGTTGACGGCGTGACGGCGAAAAGCCTCGCGCTTCACACGCAGGCCGTCATTCAGGGCGCGTTCATCCTCGCCAAGGCGGCGAACGATCCTGCGCGCGCCGTCGACAGCATCGAACATCTCAAGCGTTACGTTGAACTTCTGTTCCAAAGAAAGCCTGACCTGTGAAAATTCATGAACCGCAAGGCGAAGACGCCTTGACGCTCGTCCTCGACGTGACGATCGAGGCGCCGCGTGCAAGCGTCTGGCGCTGCTGGACGGAGGCGCCGCTTCTAAAGGAATGGCATTGCCCGAAGCCTTGGCGGGTTGAGAGCGCTGATCTCGAGGCACGGCCCGGAGGCAGGTTCAACACGGTCTTCGCCGGCCCGGCGGGCGAGCGGCATGAAAACACGGGCATGTTTCTCGCCGTCGAGCCGATGGCGCGCCTCGTCTTCACCGACGGGTATAGGGAAGGGTTCATCCCTGCGCCCCAGCGCTTCATGACCGGGTTCGTCGAATTCTCCGATGACGGTGAGGAACGCACGCGCATGGTCTGGGGCGCGCGTCACGCGACCGAGGCCGATGCGAAAACGCATCTCGAGATGGGATTTCGCGACGGATGGAAGGCCGCCGCGCAGCAGCTTGAAGACCTCGCGCGCACGCTGCCTCAACCGGAGCCCGCCGGGCTTCGGAAGAAGGCGCGCGCCTGCCTTTGGTTCGAGAAATCCGGTCTTGAAGCCGCGCAATTCTACGTTTCGCTGCTGCCGGGCAGCTTCATCGAGGCGACGTTCCAGAATGGCGCGCCGCATGAGCCAATGGTTGTCGAATTCACCCTCGCCGGCGCGCCACTCATGATTCTGAACGGCGGGCCGCATTACAACCTTACGCCCGCCGCCTCGATCTCTGTGCTGACAAAGACGCAAGAAGAGACCGACCGCCTGTGGAGCGCGCTGCTTTCGGGCGGAGGGCGGGAGTCGCGGTGCGGCTGGCTCGAGGATCGATTCGGCGTTTCCTGGCAGATCGTGCCGGAAGCATTGCCGCGTCTGATGAATTCCGGCGATCCCGCCGCGGGCGCGGGCGGGGCGCCGCAATGATAAAGATGGTCAAGATTGACATCGCCGCGCTCACGGCGGCGCATCGGGGCTGACGCAAGGGAGGATTGAAATGACTTATGTCGACGGGTTCGTGCTCGCGGTTCCGCGGGCCAACAAGGAAGCCTATCACGCGATTTCGGCCAAAGCCTGGCGCGTATTCAAGAAGCACGGGGCCCTGCGCCATGTCGAATGCTGGGGCGATGACGTGCCGGAAGGAAAACTGACCTCTTTCACCCTCGCGCTCCACCGCAAAGAGGACGAAGTCGCCGTGTTTTCCTGGATCGAATGGCCCTCGAAGGACGCGCGCGACAAAGGCAACGCAGCGGCGATGGAAGAATTCATGGCGATGCCGCACATGACGCCGGAAAATGCGCCCTTCGACGGCAAGCGGATGTTCTGGGGCGGCTTTCAGCCCCTGTTCGATGAGCGCGCCTGATCCCAATCGCTGCGCGCCAGCTCGAAATAGACTGAACGCCGGACGCCTCCGCCGGGCAGGTCGCTGTCGATCTCGCCGACGCGGCGAAAACCGATGCGCTCGAGGAGGCGGTGCGTGCGGATGTTATCAAGCGCCGCCGTCTCGCAGATGAGGTCGACGCCGATGACGCCGAAGAGCCAGGCGAACGCGGCGGCGGCGCCGGCGCCGCCTTGCCCCGCACCCTGGCGGTCCGTTCTGATCGCGCCGCCGAGCTCAGCCGCCGACCATTCCGGCCAGATCTGGATGTCATGATAGCCGGCGACGGCGCCGTTCTCGTCGAGGTCGAGGATGAGGAGCCCTTCGCCGCGCGCCTTTTCCTCGATATGGCGTGTGATGAAGGCGAGCGAGGTCTCGAGCGTCACCGGTTTCGGCAGCGTGTAGATCGGCGCCGAGATCGCCGGGTCCTTGATGAGTGCAAAAAAGCGATCGGCATCCGGTGCCGCGGCGATGATACGGGCGCCGGCTGCCGGAAAGGCGACCGCGCGCAAGGCGGCCCGGATCGCCCGCGCCTTTTCGGGGCTCGCCGGAATGCGGGTGAGGGGGATCGCCGCCATGACGGCGATATCCTACCGGCTGAAATCAATGGCTGAAACAATGACGGGCAGGCGCCGCCAGGCAAAAAAACGCGCGCCGCGGTCCGGCGGCGCGCGTCCTGAAGTCCTCTCGTCCTTCCTAGAAGTGGAAGTTGATCGCAGCGCGGACGAGGTTGAGGTCGAGGTCCTGCGTGATCGTCTCGCTGTAGACCGGCGAGGTGAAGGTGCTGCCCGGACGATAGTCCGTCGCATATTCGAAATCCGCGAACTCGCCGCGCAGATATTCGACGCGCCCCGACCAGTTTGCACCGAGCTTCACTTCGACGCCGCCGCCATAGACGACGCCGGAGCGCCAGCCCTTGTCCGACCCGAATTTGGAATAGCCGCCGTTTGAGGTGACTTCGGCGGTTCCCTCCGAGTTCACCATAGCCCAGCCGCCGGTCGCGTAGAAGAGCCAGCTGCCGGTCGCGACGCCGAGCTTGGCCTTGAGCGCAAGGAGGTGGTTGGCGTCGATCGAATTGCCGGGACCATAGGTCGGCGACGGCCCGAAGCTCGTCGCGGTCAGCGGCAGCAGGCGCGATTCATTGATATCGAGCTTCGAGTAGTCGACCTCGGCGCCGAGGACGAAACCGCTGAAGTTGAGGTTGTATCCGGCCTGGCCGCCGTACACGAGGCCGTCCGGCTTCTGCGTCGTCGACCACAGGTCGATGACGCCCGTTCGAAGGGTCGCCGGTTCGTTGGCCCACTCGCCGCCGAGCGCGACATCGGAAGTCGATTCGCCCCAGCCATAGCCGATGTTGGCGCCGATATAAGGACCGTTCCATTGCGCGGCGGCCGCCGTCGAGATGAGCGCCGCTGACGCGGTCGCTAGAAGGAGTTTCATAGGAATTCTCTCTCCCGCAGCGCTCGCGGCCGGGGCACGGCGCTGAATGACAAGGTCGACGAAACGCCCAGCTCGGGGTGTTCCTACCCCGCCGATGGTTAATCCGCAATTAACCATGGATTAAGGCAGGCGGAATCCCGCCTAGAAATGGCGTTGACGCCACACATCATGCCGGACGACCGCGCGCCCGATCGGCCATAGGGCGAAGCCGGCCAGCTTCAGATGCGCCCAAGCGAAGGGCAGGCCGATGATGGTGATGGCGAGCAGGAGCGCCGCGCAGACATGCGCGAGCGCCAGCCACCACCCGGCGACCAGCAACCAAAGGATGTTGCCGAGGAAGCCGAGCGGCCCGGTGCCGAAGTCCTCGCCATAGAGCCGGTCGCGGGCCTCGGCCCTGACGCCGAACGGCCACAGCGTGTAGACGCCGTTGTCATAGGCGGCGCGCGCAAAGGGGATGCCGATGATCGTGATGACCATGACAAAGGCGGCGATGAACCAGCCAAACGCGGTCACGGCGCCGCCGAGCACCAGCCAGAGGATATTGAGGATGAACGACAGGGGGTCGAGGGCGTCGTTCTCGTTGAGGGGGTGGTCGCGCAGCATCGGGCGGGGTCTCCTTCAGCGATCATATAGTGGCCTTCAGGGGGATTTCACGCCCTTTGGCGCGCGCAGGCTTCCGCCGGGCGCAAATCGCGTCGCAACTTCGCCGCAAAGCGGGGGCTCGATGCGCACCATGAGACAGCTCATCGCCGCCCTCCTCTCTGCGCTGGCCGCGCCGGCGCTGGCGCAAAGTGAGCCCGTCGGCCCTCGGATCGCCGCGGCGTCGGTCGAGCAGACGACGCGGCCCGGCGTTTATGATCCTGCTTATGTGCGCATCCCCTATCCGATGGGCGATGTGCCGGTGGATCGCGGCGTGTGCACCGACGTCGTCATTCGCGCCCTCAGGGCTGTCGGCATCGACCTTCAGGAGCGCGTGCACCAGGACATGAAGGCGAATTTCAACGCCTATCCGAAGCATTGGGGCCTCACGCGGCCTGACCGCAACATCGACCACAGGCGCGTGCCCAATCTCGAAACCTATTTTCGCCGCGCAGGCTGGCGCCTGCCCGCCAGCGCCAACGCCGGGGACTATCAAGCCGGGGACATCGTCACCTGGAACCTCAAGGGCGACAAAGGCTGGCTTCCGCATATCGGCGTCGTGACGGACCGACGCGCGCGCTCAGGTCGGCCGCTCGTCGCCCACAACATCGGCGCCGGACCAAAGCTCGAGGACGTCCTTTTCGACTGGAAGATCACCGGCCGCTTCCGTCCGCAGGCGGATCAATAAGGCGGCGCCTTACGCGGTTTCGAGCGGCGCGCCGGATTGCGTTACGGGTCCACATGCGCCAATCGGCGGCGACGTCGAAGGTCCCGGCGTTCGTCGCTCGCCCTTTCCATCTTCAGCGAAAGCCCGCGCCGGCGCGCCGCTTTCCTGCCGGTGCGCCCCGCGACTTTGATTCCACATCCCGCTCGCAGAAGGCAGGTCTCATGCGCAAGGTTCCGCTCGGAAGATCAGATCTTTCGGTCTCGCCGATCGGCTTCGGCGCGATGGGGCTCGCCGAGTTCTACGGCGAGCCGCTGTCGAACGTTGAGGCTGAAAAGGTTCTCGACGCCGCGGTTTAGCGCGGGATCAACTTCATCGACACGGCTGACATGTATGGCGCCGGCCGCAACGAAGAGCAGATCTCGGGCTTCCTTGCGCGCCGCCGCAAAGATGTAGTGCTCGCGACCAAATTTTCGATCATGCGCACGCCCGATGGCGGCTGGAGCGGGCTCTCGAACGAGCCTGCCTATATCAAGCGGGCATGCGATGCGTCGCTGAAACGGCTGAAGACCGATGTCATCGACCTCTATTACATGCACCGGCGCGACCCGAACGTGCCGATCGAAGACTCGGTCGGCGCGATGGCCGACCTCGTCAAGGCAGGCAAGGTGCGCGCAATCGGATTGTCGGAAGTGAACGCGACGACGCTCAAGCGCGCGAACGCCGTTCATCCTGTCGCCGCCTTGCAAAGCGAATACTCGATCGTCACGCGCGACATGGAAAAAGAGATGATTCCGGCTGTTCGGGAGATCGGCGTGGCGTTCGTCGCCTATTCCCCGCTCGGGCGCGGTCTTCTCACCGGCGCTTACCGCAGCGCGAAGGATTTTACGAAGGGCGATTATCGCCTGACGAGTAGTCCGCGCTTTTCCGAAGGCGCGCTCGCCAAAAACGTCGCGCTTGTCGACGCCATCGCCGGAACCGCGGCGAAAAAGCATGCGACGCCTGGCCAGATCGCGCTCGCCTGGGTGATGGCGAAGGGCGAGGACGTCATTCCAATACCGGGCACGAAGAAGATCGAGCGGCTTGAGGAAAACATCGGCGCCGCGAAGCTCTCTCTGTCGGCGGACGACCTCGCCGCGATCGAGCGGGCCGTACCCCCCGAAGCGGTGGCCGGCGACCGCTATGCGGCGGCCTCGGCGACAACGCTCAATCATTGAATCCCAGCATCCGCCGGACGTCGACGGGGGTCTTTCCGGCCTCGCGCAAGGATCGCAATGTCGCGGCCTTGTCGCGCTTAGCGAGCCGGCGACCCGATTCGTCCGTGATCAGATGATGATGACGATATGCCGGCGCCGGCTTGTCAAACAGCGCATAGAGGAGCGCATGAAGATGCGCCGCCGGCGCAAGGTCCACGCCGCGGATCACATGGGTGACGCCGGCGAGCGCGTCATCGTGCACGGAAGCGAGGTGATAGCTCGCGCCGGAATCCTTCCGCCCCAGCACGATATCGCCGAACATGGCGGGCGTCGCGGCGACGCGGCGCATGTTCGATCCATCAAGGTCTTCTTCGATGAATCGCAAACCATCGAAGCCGCCGAGCGCCGCCGCCGCGCGCGCCATGGAGAGCCGCCAGGCGAAGGGCGCGCCGCTTGCGATCATTGCGGCCTCTTCCGCCGCTTCGGACGGCGCGCCGACATAGGCCGGTCCCTCCGGTCCCGACGGCGAAAGATGCGGCGCGCGGGCGATCTCATCAAGGATCTCCGAGCGCGTCTTGAAACAGCGATAACACAGACCGCGTGCGATCAGCCGGTCGAGCGCGGCGCGATAATCCGCCATATGATCCGACTGTCGACGGACGGGACTCTCCCATTCAACGCCGAGCCAGCGAAGATCCTCGTAGATGGCGGTTTCGAATTCCGCCCTGCAGCGCGTTTCGTCGATGTCCTCGATGCGCAGGATGAAGCGCCCGCGGGCGGCCCTCGCCGCCTTGAAGGCCGACAGGGCCGAGTACGCATGGCCAAGATGCAGATAGCCTGTCGGCGAGGGCGCGAAGCGGGTGATAAAGGAATCGGGCATCGGTCAGGGTGGCGCGGCTTGAGGGTTTAAGCGAGCTTGGTCGCCGCCGCGTCGCTTCGCAACCAAGTAAATTGCGCTTTTCCCGGCCTGCGAAGCCGCTATTTTGCGGTTAAAGAGCGAGGGGAATGGCGATCGACACGCCGGACATCGAACCGATTGATGAAGGGGCGGCAGAAGCAGCGGCGATCGCCGCCGCGGCGGCTTGCCCGTCGTGCGGAGCGAAAATCGTTGGGGCCTGGTGCGCCGGCTGCGGCCAGAAGAACGACGACATGCGACGCAGCTCGGTGGTCCTCCTCAAGGACTTCATGGTCGACACGTTTTCGTTTGATGGCCGCATGTGGCGGACGCTCGGGCTGCTCGCCGCGTCGCCTGGAACGGTGCCCTCGCAATACAGTCACGGAAAACGGTCGCGCTACACGCCTCCGGTGCGGCTCTTCCTCGTCGTCAGCTTTCTCTTCTTCCTGATCCTCAGCCTCACCCACACCCTGATCATCGCCGTCGAGGTGCGCGCGCACACCCCGGAAGAATCCGCCAGGGCCAAAGCGGCGCTCGAGGAAGGCTTGCGCGAGGCGGGCCCCAAGGCCGCCGACGCCGTCCGGCGCGCGAGGATCGAAGCGCGGACGTACTCCGGCCCCGTCGTCATCGACGGCCAGTCGCTAGACTGCGACCTCAACGCCACGACGCGCTATTTCGTCCGGGCCGATGACGTCAAGGTGGATCTTGAAGCCTGGTCACGCTGCCGGGACAGCCTGATGAGCGGCATCAGGTCCGAAATCGAAGGGAAAGAGGAGGCGAGCGCCGAATTCACGACCGACAAGGCGACGGCGCTGACGACGATCGAACGCATTATCGACGGGGTCGCGCGCGCGATCGAAAATCCGCAGGCTTTCAACGCCAGCCTCAACGACTGGCTTCCTCGGGTGATGTTCCTGATGACGCCGGCGCTGGCGCTCATCCTCGCCTTGTTTCTGCGCGGACGCGACGCGCTGATTTTCGATCATCTCGTATTTGCGCTCTACGCCCATGCGGCGGCCTTCGCGATCATCGGCCTCGCCGTCATCGCGGCCCAGCTTCGCTTGCCGCATGTGTTCGCTGCGGCCTCAATCGCGCTGGCGCTCTATTTCATCGTCGCGATCAAGCGCGGTTACGGCCGCGGCTGGATAAAGTCGGTCTGGACCGGCGTCGCCGCAGGACTGATCTATCTTCTCGTCCTGTCAGGGACCGTGATGAGCATCATCTCGAACCAAGTGCTGCAGGGCGCCTGACCCTTCCCAGAAGCGCTTCATCGCTTCGCAAGCTCAGTATAGGCCGCGCGGAGCGCCGCCGCGGCTGCGACCATAATGGTTGCAAGCTGAGTCGCTGAATGTCGCGTCTCTCCCTGGAGCCAGAGCCGGATTTGCGCGAGCTGCTGATTGGCGAGATCGAGCGCCAGGTCGGCGCCCTGAAGGTCGAGCCGCGGCTCGATCATCGCTGCGAGGCGCCGTCGTATGCGCCCGGTGAGCGGTCCTGACAGGAGGTCCGCGGCGCTGCGCCGGTTTTCACGAAAATGGTTGAGCAGCATCGAGAGCCGCGCTTCGTCGGCGCCGCCTGTCGATGCGTCAGCGAGTAGTGACAGCGGTCCTTCGAGCGCCTCGATCAGCGCCGAATCACGTCCGTCGAAATGCTCGTAGAAGGTCGAACGGGCGACGCCGGTCTCCCGGAGCACGTCGGCGACCGGCGGTTGCGGCGAACGGCGTGTCAGCACGAGCCGTGACAGCGCTTCGAGGATGGCCGCCCTTGCCGGGCCCTTGCATTCATGGGTCACGAGACGACGCGCCTCCGGACTCTTGCGCCGAAAAGTCCGTACACTGCGGCGATCTGGTCGGCTAGGGTTTACGCGCATTGGAAGGAGGAGACGGGGATGGACGGCGCAAGGGAACGACAGGGACGCAACAACGATCCGGTCGCGGGCACGGCGCTCGCGGTGTCGGCAGCCCTATCCGTGCTGGTGATGGCCCATCACCCGACGGGAACGGCGCATGCAGCGGGGCTCGGGCGCTTGGTGCACGGCGCAATGATGGCGCTCATCGTCATCATGTTCGCCGGGTTCTGCTGCTTCGCCGTCCGGCGCGGGCTCGACCGCTTCGCCGTCATTCTGGCGCTCGTGATCTTTGCGGCGGCGATGCTGGCGAACCTTCTCGCCGGGACGATCAACGGCTTCGTCATTCCGGCGCTCCTGGAACGCAACGCCTACGAAGAGAACGCCCTGCTGCTCTGGACCCTCAACCAGACTTTCGCCAAGGCGGCGGTGTTCGCGATCTCGGCGGCCTTCGCGCTCTGGGGCGCGGATCTTGCCATGCGCGGCGCGGGCGAGGCGCGGCTCCTCGGCGCGGCGGGTCTCATCGCCTGCGCAGCGCCAGCGGCGCGCCTTGCGGGGGGCTTTCTCGACATGAAGGTCGCCGGCGCCTTCATCATCTATGCCGGGCAGGCCGCCTTCGCCGCGGCCGCCGGGATCTGGCTTGCGGCTGGCGGCAGAACCTAGCCCCCCGACCCGCCGACGGTCAGGCGGTCGATCTTGATTGTGGGCTGGCCGACGCCGACTGGCACGCCCTGTCCGGCCTTGCCGCAGACGCCGATCCCGGGATCGAGCCTGAAGTCGTTGCCGATCATCGACACGCGCGTGAGCACCGTCGGGCCGTCGCCGATCAGTGCGGCGTTTTTCAGAGGCGCGCCGACCTTTCCGTTCCTGATGCGATAGGCCTCGGTGCAGTTGAAGACGAATTTGCCCGAGGTGATGTCGACCTGGCCGCCGGAAAAGTTCACCGCGTAAACGCCGTCCTTGACGCTTGCGATGATCTCCCCGGGGTCCTTGTCGCCGGCAAGCATCATCGTGTTCGTCATGCGCGGCATCGGCATGGCGGCGTAATTCTCGCGACGGCCGTTGCCGGTGACGGACACGCCCATCAGTCGCGCGTTGAGGCGGTCCTGCATGTAGCCCTTGAGAATTCCATCCTCGATGAGAACGGTGCGTGAGGTCGGCGTTCCCTCATCGTCGACGGTGAGCGATCCGCGCCGCCCTGAGAGCGTGCCGTCATCGACGACGGTGACGCCCTTCGCCGCGACGCGCTCGCCGAGTCGGCCGGCGAACGCGGAGGTCCCCTTGCGATTAAAGTCGCCTTCAAGGCCGTGGCCGACCGCCTCGTGGAGAAGGATGCCGGTCCATCCCGAGCCGAGCACGACTTCCATGTCGCCCGCCGGCGCGGGCTCGGCGTCGAGATTGACGAGCGCCTGGCGAAGCGCCTCATCGACATAGGCCCGCCATGCTTCGGGCGCGATGAAGCGGGCGTAACCTTCCCGCCCGCCCGCGCCATAACTTCCCGATTCCTGGCGATCGCCGATGCCCGCCGTCACCGACACGTTGAGGCGGACGAGCGGGCGGATATCGCGCACCACCTCGCCGCCCGCGCGCATGATCTCGATCACCGACCATTCGCCCGAAAGCGACGCCGACACCTGGCGTACACGGCTATCCTTCATCCGCGCGTAGTCATTGATGTCTGCGAGAAGCTTCGTCTTCGCTTCGAAAGAGAGGGCGTCGAGCGGATTGTCGTCGGGATAAAGCTTGACATTGGTGCGCGCCGGGCCCTGGCTCAGCGTCCCGTCGCGCCCCGACTTCACGGCTTCGACCGCCGCGGCCGAGCGCTTCAGCGCTTCCTCTGAAAGGTCGGAGGCGTGGGCATAGCCAGTCGATTCGCCGACGACCGCGCGCAGGCCGAAGCCCTGCTCGACATTATAGCTCGCGGTCTTGAGGCGGTTGTCGTCGAAGACGAACGCCTCGGACTGGGCGTATTCGAGATAGAGCTCGCCATCATCGGCGCCCTTCAGCGCCTCATTGACGATTGATTCCGTCCGCGACCGATCAAGGCCCGCCTGGTGAAAAAAGAGCGACTGGGTCATGCCCGAGAGGTAGGCCGCCCGCCCGCGCCGGGCAATGGCGCACCGCCCCGGCCGTGCGACCATTTTTCCTGCCCGATTGACCATGACGCGGGGCGGCGGAAGGGCCTATAAGCCCGCTGGTTCGGGGCTCCCCCTCGCGGGCGGAGCGTTCACAGGCGCGCCGGCCGCGCCAATCTTGAGGGCTTCATGAAGAGACTTCTCGGCGGCATCGCAAGCGGGCTGGCGGCTCTTGGCGCCGCGTTCGCGCAGGAAAACAGCTGGAACGGGCCGAACAACGGCGACCTCGGTCTGGTGCCGGCGGCGTCGAAACTCGCCGAGGAAGTGCACTTCTTCCACAACGGCGTCCTGATGCCGATCATCACCGCCATCAGCCTCCTCGTCCTCGCCCTGCTGCTTTTTGTGGTCTTTCGCTTTAACGCGAGGTCGAACCCGAACCCGCGGAAGTTCAGCCACAACACGCTGGTCGAAGTGATCTGGACCGGCGTTCCGATCATCATCCTTCTCGTCATCGCCTTCTTCTCCTTCGACCTTCTCTACAAGGAAGACGTGATTCCGGACGGCAAGCAGATCGTCGCCCGCGGGGATGGCGCAAAGACGGACTTCACCTTCGCCAATGACTTCCCCGCCTCGCGAATGGCGGCGGCGCCGAAGCATGTGCAGGTGTTCAAGGGAAGCGCGGCGGGCGCGGAAGGCCTCGTGCATGGCCGCGACTACACGCTTGAAGGACTCGGCACGGCGACGGTCGCGGTGAAGTTCAAGTCCGCGCCCGCAGCCGGTGAAACAGTCGTGATCCGTGTCGGCCGCAGCCTCGTCGGCGCCGGGGGCGCCAAGGAAATCGCGCTCGCCCCGACGATGACGCTGAAGGCCGTCGGCTATCAATGGGGATGGTCTTACGCCTACCCTGATTTCGGCGATTTTGAGTTCGCGTCGAACATGCTGCAGGAGGACAAGACGACGCCGGAGCTTTTTCGCTTCGACGTCGACAACCGCATCGTGGTGCCGGTCGGGGAGACGATCCGGATTGTGACGACGGCGCGTGACGTCATTCACGCCTTCGCGCTGCCGAACTTCGCCATCAAGATCGACGCCGTGCCGGGCCGCATCAATGAAACCTGGTTCAAGGCGGATCGCGAAGGGGTCTATTTCGGCCAGTGTTCGGAGATCTGCGGCGTCCGCCATTCTGCGATGCCGATCGCGGTCGAGGTGGTGTCGCGCCCGAAATTCGAGGCCTGGGTCGACAGCCAGCGCGCGCAGGCCGGCCTTGAGCCGATGTTCGCGATCCAGCCGGATAAATTCGCCGCCATTCGCGACGACATCGCTGCGCAGTAACAAGGATTACGAGGAACCAAAGCCATGGCTCACGCTCACGCCCATGACGATCACGCGCACGGCGACGCTCACGCGCATGACCACAAGCCGCCCTTCCTCGTGCGGTGGCTGTTCTCGACCAACCACAAGGACATCGGCACGCTGTACCTGATCTTCGCGATTCTCGCCGGGATCATCGGCGGGGCGATGTCGGGCCTGATGCGCTGGGAGCTTGCCGAGCCTGGCATCCAGGTTCTCAACGCTTTCGTGCCGAGCGGGACTGAGGCCGAGGCCGAACACTTCTACAACGTGCTCATCACCTATCACGGCCTCATCATGATCTTCTTCATGGTGATGCCCGCGCTCATCGGCGGGTTCGGCAACTGGTTCGTTCCGATCATGATCGGCGCACCGGACATGGCCTTCCCGCGCATGAACAACATTTCGTTCTGGCTCTATGGCGCCTCGGGCATCCTGCTGACTCTGTCGATTTTCGCGCCGGCCTATCAGAACTATACGGGCTTCGCCGGCGGCTGGGTGCTTTATCCGCCGCTGTCGTCGAACACCGGGCATCCGGGGCCGGCGATGGATCTCCTGATTCTGTCGCTGCACCTCGCCGGCGCCTCGTCGATCCTCGGCGCGATCAACTTCATCACGACGATCTTCAATATGCGCGCGCCTGGCATGACGCTGCACAAGATGCCGCTGTTCGCCTGGGCGGTGCTGGTGACGGCGTTCCTGCTCGTCCTGTCGCTGCCGGTGCTCGCCGGCGCGATCACGATGCTGCTCACAGACCGCAATTTCAACACGGCGTTTTTCGATCCGTCGGCGGGCGGCGACCCGCTCCTCTTCCAGCATCTCTTCTGGTTCTTCGGGCACCCTGAAGTCTATATTCTCATCCTGCCGGCCTTCGGCATCATCAGCCACATCGTCTCGACGTTTTCGAAGAAGCCGATCTTCGGCTATCTCGGCATGGCCTATGCGATGGTCGCGATCGGCTTTGTCGGCTTCATTGTGTGGGCCCACCACATGTACACCGTGGGCCTCTCCGTCGACATGAAAGCCTATTTCGTCGCCGCGACGATGGTCATCGCGGTGCCGACCGGCATCAAGATCTTCTCATGGATCGCGACGATGTGGGGCGGCTCGATCGAGTTCAGGACGCCAATGCTGTGGGCAGTCGGCTTTATTTTCCTGTTCACGGTCGGCGGCGTCACCGGCGTCGTGCTCGCCAACGCCGGCATCGACCATTATCTCCACGACACCTATTACGTCGTCGCGCACTTTCACTATGTGCTGTCGCTCGGCGCGGTCTTCGGCATCTTCGCGGCCTGGTACTACTGGTTCGGGAAAATGACCGGCAAGATGTACCGCGAATGGCTCGGCAAGCTGCACTTCTGGATCATGTTCGCGGGCGTCAATCTCATCTTCTTCCCGCAGCACTTCCTCGGCCTGCAGGGCATGCCGCGCCGCTATATCGACTATCCGCTCGCCTTCGCCGAGTGGAACTACTGGTCGTCGGTCGGCTACGCCGTGACGCTCGTCGGCATGGGCGTCTTCCTCATCACGATGATCGACGCCTTCTTCTTCTACCGGAAGAAGGCGCCGGCCAATCCGTGGGGCGAAGGCGCGACGACGCTCGAATGGACGCTGCCGTCGCCGCCGCCGTTCCACCAGTTCAACGAGCTCCCGCGCTTCGACAAGGGCGATGCGCACGCGTTCCATTGAGCCTTGGCGGCGTTGACACGGTTGTCCAAAGGCCTGGGCGCGAGGCCCGGGCCTTTTTGCAAGGGCGACTTTCGCACGGGTGAACGCGATAGCGCGGGCGCCGGTCGTGGTCTCGTTCTATCGCCCGCCTGCTCGAAAATTCGCAGCGGTTCGGCGGCCGCAAGGGCTTGCCGCCTGCCAATCGAGCCGTCTGGTCCGGCCGCCGAAATCCCGTTAACCTTGAAGCATCAGGGCCGGGCGGGGCGCCCGGACAAGGCGAGCCTTGGAGGGGCGAATGTTCGAGACAATCCTCAATGACGTCATCGGCGTCTTCCGAACCATCTTCACCAGCGGCGATATGATCGGCCTCGGCATCGCGCTCGGCTCAATCGCCATCGCGGCGTTCATGATGCAGCGGGGAACCCAGATCGGGTCGATGACGCTGCTGGCGCTCGTCATCTTCGCCGTCGGCGGATTCATCCGCGGGGTCATGCGCGGACCAGTCGCCTCGGACGGCGGCTCGGTGGCCGCCCAAACCGGCAGCCGCGCGGCCGGCCAGCTCAACCAGAGCTGGGCCCAGTTCTACGGGATGGAGGCGGGCACGCTGCTCGCCTGGTTCATCGCCTTCATGGTCCTGATTTTCCTCGTCTTCGGCGTGAAGGCGGCGCTGAACCGCGGCTGACCCGGCCAACAGGATCCGGCGGGCCGCAGGCCGTAGCGCCTGCGGCCCCATTGCATTTGAACGCTCTGGCCGCTTGGGGCATAAGCCGCGCCGTGAGCGAAGCCCTTTCCCCTTCCGCCGCCGGACCCGGCCATTATTTCGTGCTGTTGAAGCCGAGGGTGATGTCGCTCGTCATCTTCACAGCCCTTGTCGGCATGGTGGCGGCGGTCGAGGCGGGTGCGCGGGTCAATCCTTGGCTCGCGCTCGTATCTCTCGCGGCGATCGCGGTCGGCGCCGGCGCCTCGGGCGCCCTCAATATGTGGTGGGACGCTGATATCGACCGCGTCATGGCGCGCACGGCGACGCGGCCTATTCCGCAAGGGCATGTGCCGGCCCCCGAAGCCGCGGGTTTCGGCCTTCTGCTGAGCGGGCTTTCGGTGGCGCTCCTCGCGCTGGCCTCGAACTATACGGCGGCGTTCTGGCTCGCCTTCACCATCTTCTTCTATGTCGTCGTCTATTCGATGTGGCTGAAGCGCGCGACGCCGCAGAACATCGTCATCGGCGGGGCGGCGGGCGCGCTCCCGCCGGTTGTCGCTTGGGCTGCGGTGACGGGAACGGCGCCGATGGAGGCCTGGATCCTCTTCGCCATCATCTTTCTTTGGACGCCGCCGCATTTCTGGGCCCTCGCGCTCTACCGGGAAGGCGATTACGCGCGGGCCGGCGTGCCGATGATGCCGAACGTCGCCGGCGAGACGTCAACCCGCCGGCAGATCTTCGCCTATTCGATCGCACTCGTCGTCGCCGGCGTCGCACCGTTCGTCGCCGGTTTCGGCGGCTACGCTTATCTCGCCCTCTCCTCCGCGTTCGGCGCGGGCTTCCTGACGCTCGCCTGGCGCGTTCTGAAGGCGCCCGCCCGCTCGAAAGAGGCCGCCAAGCAGCTTTTCGCGTTTTCGATCCTTTATCTCTTCGCGCTGTTCGCCGCGCTTCTCGTCGAAGACATCTGGTCCCTATATGCGCGCGCCTGACGAAAGCGGAGCTCCCGATGCCGAGAAAAGCCGCAAGGCGCGCAGCCGCATGATCGCGCTCGGTCTGATCGTCTTTATCCTGACTGTTTACGCCGTCACGATCCTGAGGATCGGCGGCAACATCTGGGACAGGCCATGAACCCGCCCCTCGGACGCAACGCCCGCACCGCCTTGACGACGCTCGCCGTCGTCGCGGGCATGGTCGCGCTTTCCTATGCCTCCGTGCCGCTTTACCGCGCTTTCTGCCAAGTCACCGGCTGGGGCGGCACGACCAAGCGCGCCGAAGCCCCGTCGGGCCGCGTGCTAGATCGCAAGATCACCGTCCGCTTTGACGCGACGGTCGGCGACGGCCTTCCCTGGACCTTCAAGCCCGAGCAGGTGAGCCAAACGTTACATGTCGGCGAGACGGGGCTCGCCTTCTATGGCGCGCACAATCTCACCGACCGGCCGGTCACGGGCCGCGCGACTTTCAACGTGCAGCCGGCGAAGGCGGGCCGCTATTTCATGAAAGTCGAATGCTTCTGCTTCACCGAGCAGACGCTGAAGCCCGGCGAAACGGCGTCGATGCCGGTCACCTATTTCATCGATCCCGCGATCGCCGACGACAAGGGGCTCGACGACGTGAGAGAGATCACGCTCTCCTACACCTTTTTCCCGTGGGATGACGAAACCGTCGTCGCAGCAGCCCAGGCGACGCCCGTCAACTGATCCGTATAAAGAATGGACAACGGCTGGGAACGATCGGCGGGCGCCTGGATCGCCTCGATGGGCGAGCGCGGCGACTGGGGCCGTGAATTCGTGCTCGACGGGCCGATGCTTGAAGAAGCGTTGAAGGGCCGGCCCGCGACTGCGCTCGATGTCGGCTGCGGCGAGGGGCGTTTCTGCCGCATGTTGAAAGAGCAGGGCGTCCTGTCGATCGGCGTCGATCCGACGCCGGCGCTGATCGAGGAAGCAAAGCTGCGCGATCCCGCCGGCGATTACCGGCTCGGGCGCGGCGAGGCGCTCGAATTTGCCGATAACGCCTTCGATCTCGTCGTCAGTTACCTGACGCTCATCGACATCGAGAATGCGGCGGCGGCGATCGCGGAGATGGCTCGGGTCTTGCGGCCCGGCGGCGCGCTTCTCGTCGCTCATATCAACGGCTTCACGACGGCCGGCGAGCCCGAGGGCTGGCGGCGCGATCTCCTCGGCCGGGCCCGATACACCTTCGACCACTATCTCGCCATCCGGGCGACCGAGATCGCCTGGAAAGGGATCAGGGTCGTCAACTGGCACCGGCCGCTGAGCTTCTATTTCAAGGCCTGTCACGAAGCCGGCCTGACTTTGCGCCATTTTGACGAGCCGCCGCCTAAGGACGGCGGCGGGGCCGACAGAACCGCCCGATACCGCCGGGCCCCGCATTTTTGCGTCATGCGGTGGGAGAAATCCTGAACCGGGGCATTTGTCGCAGAGTCGGACCCCCGTCCGGGGCTTGGAAGGGGCCGCCGCAGAGGTTTATAGACGCCCCGGAAGTCTGAACCACGAGGGCGATCCATGGCCGGGGCCGAGGTCAAGCACGACTATCATCTTGTCAATCCGAGCCCATGGCCGATCATCGGATCGATGGCGGCGGCGGCGATGATGATCGGCGCGGTCGCCTGGATGCATTCGGGCCCCAATGAACCAGGTCTCGTCCTCGGCGCCCCGCGCGCCGACGGCTCGCCAGGCTTTGCCCTTTCCGGCAACTGGTTGTTCCTGCTGGGTCTCGCCGGCGTGCTCGTCACCATGATCGGCTGGTGGCGCGACGTCATCATGGAAAGCCTCAAGGGCGAGAACACCTCGACCGTCGTCCGGCTCGGGCTGCGCTACGGCATGGTGCTGTTCATCGCGTCCGAAGTGATGTTCTTCGCCGCCTGGTTCTGGGCGTTCTTCGGCGCAGCGCTCTTTCCGGCCGCCGGCGACCCCGTGACTCTCGCCGATGGCGCGCGGATGCTCAATCTCAACGGCGATCCGGCGTTCCTCGGCAATGACGGCCGCGTTCATTCGACGGGGGGCGTCTGGCCGCCGACGGGCGTCGAGCCGCTCGATCCATGGGGCCTGCCGCTCATCAACACGCTGATCCTCCTCTTGTCGGGCACGACGGTCACCTGGGCGCATCATGCGATCCAGCACAATGACCAGAAGGGGCTCGTGCAGGGGCTGATCCTGACGATCGTTCTCGGCGCCTTCTTCACCTTCCTCCAATTCGTCGAGTACCGCGAAGCTCTGACGCTCGACATGTTCAAGTTTTCGGGCGGCGGCATCTATGGCGCCTCGTTCTTCATGGCGACGGGCTTTCACGGCCTTCACGTCATCATCGGCACGATCTTCCTGACGGTCTGCCTCTTCCGGGCGCTCGCCGGCCAGTTCACCGCGGAGCGCCATTTCGGCTTTGAGGCCGCGGCGTGGTACTGGCATTTCGTCGACGTCGTCTGGCTGTTCCTGTTCGCGTTCATCTATGTGCTCGGCAATCAGGGTCTTTTGAGCTGAGGGCTTGCCGGGGGCCCTTTGAAAGGGGTCCAGAATGTCCATGCTGAGATTTGGCGCTGCCGCAGCGGGCGCGCTTCTGCTCGCGGGTTGCTTCGTATCCGATGCGCCGATGTTCGACGCGTCGGCCGCTTCGGCGGCGCCGCTGCAGCCGGGACTCTATGACGCCTGTTCCGTGCCCCCCGAAAACGACGGCGAGGATTGCCAGAAGATCGACGTCGTCTGGCGCAAGGACGGCTCCTATCAGTTCCAGATCGCGGACGAGAATCCGATCATCGCCCGCTTCCACGAAATCGACGGGACGTCCTATGCGGCGCAATTCGAGGACGATGACGGCGACGGCTATCAGTATTACTGGGCGCGCCGCGAGCCGCAGGGGCTCCTCCTCGCGATGATCTGGTGCGACGACCTTCCTGTCGCCATGCGAGATACGATGAAGGCTGACGGGCTCATCGAAAACGAGAAGGGCGACTCGACCTGCACCGTCCTCAAACGTGAAGCCGTCATCATGGCCGCGCAGGCCTATACCGAGGGGTCGGTCGCGGGCGACAGCGCCGTCAGGCTCACCCGCGCGCAATGACCTATTACCCTCCCGTATCGCCTTTCGCCGCCGGACTCGGCGGAAAATGCCCGCGCTGCGGGCAGGGCGCACTTTTCAAGACCTTCCTCGGCCTCAATGACCGTTGTTCGGCCTGCGGGCTCGATCTTCTGAAAGCGGACTCCGGCGACGGCCCGGCGGTGTTCGTCATGTTCATCGTCGGGCCAATCGCGGTGGCGATCGCCTTCATCGCGCGCTTTGCTTATTTCGCCTCGATGCCGGTCGCCTTCGCGCTGGCGGGCGGCGCCGCCGTCGGATTGACGCTCCTGTTGCTGCGCCCTTTGAAAGCGACGCTGATCGCATTGCAGTTCAAGCACAAGGCTGAGGAAGGCCGCGTCGGGGAATGAAATTCCACTTCCGGCCGGCGCTGACGGCCGCGACGCTCGCGGCGCTTGCGGTTCTCTGTTCGCTCGGCGCCTGGCAGCTCCAGCGCCTCGACTGGAAGAAGTCGCTGATCGCAAAAACGCAGGCGCGCCTCGCGCTCGCGCCCATTTCCATCGAGGAGGCCCTTGCGCGCGCCGGCGCCGGCGAGGACATGGAATACCAACCTGTCTTTGCGACGGGCGTCTATCGGTCGGCCGGCGCCGCCGCGGTTTTCACCACGCATGAAGGCAAGGCCGGCATGCTCGTCTTTGCGCCATTCGACCTGCGCGATGCGGTCATCTTCGTCAATCGCGGCTTCGTTCCGCAGGACCTCCCCGAGGCCGCGGCGCAGGCTGCGCCGCCTCAAGCGCCCGTTCGCGTCGAAGGCCTGCTACGGCGCGCCGAAGAAAAGCAGGGCCTTGAACGCCTGCTTGCGCCAAAAGATCAGCCGACGGACAATCTCTATTTCACCCGCGATCCGCGGCTGTGGGCCGGCGGCGCAGCGTCGCCCTTCTATATCGACAGCTTCGGCCGCGAGAATGAAGGCGACTGGCCCAAAGGGGGGCTCACCCGCGTCGAATTCCCCAACCGCCATCTCGAATACGCCCTGACATGGTTCGGCCTCGCCGGCGCCCTCGTTGCGGTTTATCTCGCCTTCTCCCTCCGGCGCGGCTGACGTTGGGCGATCCCCGGATCGTGTCTTCGAAGGGAGTTGACCATCTTACTTTATTTCTTAAAGTAACATCATGCTGCGATGGGCGTCAATGACATGAATTTCTCAATGGATCCGCTGCTTGAGGCGCCGGTGATCGTCCAGGTCCACGCCTTCGCGGCGATGGCGGCGTTCGTTCTGGGCCTTGTCCAGCTTGTCGCGCCGAAGGGCACGCTGCCGCACAAGACTCTCGGCCTCCTTTGGGTCGTCCTGATGACAGTCATCACCGTGAGCGCGGCCTTCATCCTGCGCCCGGCGCCCGAGGGGACGTCTTACTGGGACAGGCTATCATTTATTCACCTGTTCATCCCGATTACGGCGTTCGGCATTGTCAGCGGGTCCTTGCTGCTCCTGCGCGGCGGCCCGGCGTTGAAGCGCCACAGCCGGCCCTTCATAAGCGTTTATATCGGCGGTCTCATCATCGCTGGCGTTCTCGCTTTCCTGCCCGGTCGCATCATGCATGCCGTCGTCTTCGGCGGTTGAGGGGGGCTGGTTGTTTGACGGCCGGCGGCCGCACGGTTAGGCTTGAGGGTTGACGGCCTGCGAGACCCGCCAATGCAAGAATTCCGGTCGCTGTTGTTCGTGCCGGGGTCCCGTCCTGACCGGTTCCCGAAAGCCGTCGTCGCCGGCGCTGACGCGGTTTGCATCGATCTCGAAGACGCGGTGGCGCCCATGGAAAAGAATACCGCCCGCAAAGCGACGCTCGACTTTCTGGCGACGCGCCATGCCGGTCCCGCGATCGGGTTTCGCATCAACGCGCTTTCGACAATCGAGGCCTGGCGCGATCTCGTCGCCTTTGCAGAGAGCGCAGCGATCCCCGCTTTCATGATGATCCCGAAGACGCGCTCGGGCGGCGAACTTCAACGCCTGCGCGAGGCGCTTGGCGAGCGTTGCCCGCTGCTCTGGCCGCTCCTTGAAGGGCCGGCGCGCATGCCGCGCTTTCCGGCATTGCCGAGGCCGCCGCGCCCTGCGGCGGCGTGATGCTGGTCGGGGTCGATTACTCTTCCGCGATCGGCGCTGACATGGGCTGGGATGCGCTTTACCATGTTCGCGCGTCGTTGGTTGCGGCGACGTCGGCGGCGGGGTGCGCGTCTCTCGATGCGCCCTATATCAGCGCGTCCGATCTTGCCGGGCTTGAGGCGGAGACGCGGCGCGTCCGGTCAATGGGTTTTGGCGGACGGGCCGCCATTCACCCTTCCCGGGTTGAAACGATCAACCGGATCTTCACGCCGGACGCAGCCGAACTCTCCAAAGCCGAGAAGGTCGCGGCGGCTTTCGCCGATGCCGGCGGCGGCGTCGCCCTCGTCGATGGGGCCCTTGTCGAAAAGCCGGTCGACGCCGCCGCCCGCCGCATCATCGCGCAGCGGAAAGACGGGACGTGACGGCGGCATAGGGATTGCTAGCCGGCGACGTTGATGCAGAATAAGTTGCCGCGGCGCGCGCGGTGAAGGGGACCTCGATGGCGTCGGCGGGGGAGTTGTCGATCAGCGTCATCATGCCGGCCTATGACGCTGCGCATTATCTCGTCCGCTCCCTGCCGCCGCTGATCGCCATGCGCGACCGGGGCCTCGTCAAGGAAGTCATCGTTATTGATGACCGCTCGCCTGATCCAGCAACCGTTGAGACGGCGCGGCGGCTCGGCGCGACGGTGCTGGAAATGCCGCAAAATGGCGGCCCTGGCCCCGCGCGCAATCTCGCCGCAAGGCATGCGTCCGGCGACATTCTGTGGCTTGTCGACGCCGATGTCGTAGCGCATGAAACCGGACCGCAGAAGCTGCGCGAAGCGTTCAGGGAGACCATGACGGGCGCCGTCTTCGGCTCCTACGACAATGCGCCGCCGGAGAAGAACTTCGCCTCGACTTACAAGAATCTGGTGCACCGCTATTACCATCAGCGTGCGCGAGAGGATTCGGAATCGTTCTGGTCGGGCTGCGGCGCGGTGCGGCGAACTGTTTACCTCGATCTTGGCGGTTTCGACGAGCGTAAATTCGGCCGGCCGTCGATCGAGGATGTGGAACTTGGTCACCGCATCCGGCGCGCAGGCTGGAGGATCCGGCTCTTGCCCGATCTCCTGGGGACCCATCTGAAACGCTGGACCCTGCCGGAGGTCGTCCGCACGGACATCTTCCAGCGTGCGGTCCCGTGGTCCTATCTTATCCTGTCAGGACAGGGCGTCAGCAATGACCTCAACGTCTCGACCGCGGAACGCGCGCGGGCGGCGATCGCGGGCCTTTGGTTGCTGTCAATAGCGGCTGCGCCGTTCTGGCCGCCTGCCAGCTTTCTAGCCTTCCTGACGCTCGGCGGTCTTGTCGCCGCCATCAACGCGCCGCTCTTCATGTTCTTTTTTGAAGAGCGCGGATCCTGGTTTGCAGTCAGGGCGGTTCTCTACCATCAGGTCTATTATCTCTACAGCAGCGCAACCTTCGCCGTCTGCGCGTTGAACTATCGGCTGGGCGGCGGCGAAGGCCCTCTCGTCAAGCGCGCCCGAGAAACGCAGGCGGCGGAATGAAGGTTGCGCCGCGCGCTGTCGCCCCGGCGTCGCTCGCGGCGATCTTCATTCTTGCAGCGGCCTCCTACTGGGGCGGGCTCGGACCCGGCGACGGCGAGCGGTATATTGAGGCGGCGCTCCGCTGGCAGCAGGGGCCCTTCCTCGGCGACACGCATTGGGCGCTGCGCCATCTTTTCGTGCTGCCGATGGCGGCGCTGTTCACGCTCATTGGGCCCAGCGAGCTCGTCGCGATCCTGCCGAACGTCGCCTATGCGGTGCTGACCGTCGCGGTCACCTGGGCTTTCGGCCGCCGGTATCTCGGCCGGCACGAGGCTTTCCTCGCTGCGGCGTTCGTTGCGACATCCGCGTTCTTTGTGGCGCGACCGTTCGAACTTGACGTCTATGGGGCCGAGGCTTTTTTCGCGGCGCTTTCCTGCTGGCTGTTTGTTGGGGCGCGCGAGGGTGGCGGGCGCCGGTGGCTGGTCGCGGCCGGTCTCACCGCCGGCCTTGCCTGGACCGTGCGCGAACAGGCCCTTTGCCTGATCGTCGCCTTCGGACTTCTCATCCTTCATTCGCGCAAGGACGTCCTGCGGTCTCTCGTTTTCCTCGGGATTGGATTTGGATTCGTTATCGCCGCCGAGCTGGCGATTTACGCCGTCGCCTCTGGCGACCCGTTCTATCGCTACCGCATCGACCTTGGTCATCGCGACATCGGCGTCGGCGCCGCCCTGCCGCCGGAGCGTTCGGGATTGCCCGGCCGCGCTCTTGAGGCGCTGAAATACATGGCGACGACGCCGGCGACGACGCCGATGCTCCTCATGGCGGCGGGCGCGCTTTACTATCTTCGACAGGCGCAAATCCGCTTGGCGCCGCTGGCGATCTCGGCGCTCAGGGTCTTCGGCGCCGCCGCCGGCGTTTCGGCGATCCTAACGCCGCTCGCCTTCAATCTCGCCTGGACCCGGTATTATCCGATGCTGACTTATGCGGCGTTTCTGGTCGTTGCGGTCGCGATCGCCTCCCTTTGGACCTCATCGCGCAAACGCGCCGCCGCCGGCGCCGTTTTCGCCGTCCTCGCCGTCAATATTGCCGCAGCCGATTTCACCCGAGATGGCGATTATGCGGAAGCGCGCGCGCTGGCGAGGATGGCGATGACATCTCACGAGGCCATTTACGCAGACCCCCTCACGGTCAGCCGCGCCCGATACCAATTGCGCCTGAAAGGCTGGTCGATGGCGGCGGCGTCGGAGAAAGTGCGCAACGTTCGCGACGCGACGGCGGGGTCGCTGGTATTCGGAACGGAGCGGACCGAGGCGCCCGCCGGGCCATCATGCACGACGGCGAAACTGACCTTGCGGAAGACCGGCTGGACGCACGCATTGCTGCGCGAGACGGGGATCTCCCGATTGCTTGGGGCCCGCGCCGAGGCGATCGCCGCGCGGCCGCGGCCGGTGAGGGTCATGCGCCTGCTCGACAGCCCCGCAACAGCTGATCCGGAGAGCGGGGCGCCCTGCATCAATAGGGGCTCGCGCGATTAGGCGGCTTCGACGCGGCGCCGGTCGCGCTCAGCCTTGATGTCCGCCGCGGCGCCCTTTTCCTCGACCGTGAAATCCTCATGGTAGGAGCGCTCGACATTGACGTTCCAGAGGTCGTGACGCTCGCCTGTAATGTTTCGGGCGGCGAGCATCGCCGTCAGCATCGAGTGGTCCTGATTGTTGTAACGGTGCATGCCGTTGCGTCCGACCGTCTGGAAGTTCTCGAGCGTCAACAGCCAGTCCTTCACCGTCTCGAGCGCTTCGCGATATTCGCCGTCATAGACCGGATAGGCCTTCGGCTGGCGGATGACCGTGCCGTCGACGACATTCGACACCTTTGCGAGGCCTAGATATTCGAGCTCGCGGGCGGCCTGCGCGATGAGGTCGGCGTCCGACGTCGTCCAGAGCCCGTCGCCTTCGTGGCAGAAATATTCCATGCCGATGGAGGCTTTGTCCGCCTCCGGAACCATATCTGGCGACCATGACCGGAAATTTTGAATGCGGCCGACCTTCACTTCCGGCGCGTGGATGTAAATCCAGTTGTCCGGGAACGGGTCGGGGTGGTCGAGAATGAGGGTGACGATCAGGAAGTCGCGATAATTTAGACGGTCGGCGGCGGCGATGACATCCGGCGGCGGCGGCGGGTCGAAGGCGTGAATGAGGTCTTTGATCGCCATCGAATTGACGAACCAGTCGGCGGCGATGCGATAGGTGCGCGGTTCTGCCCCTGAATAGTCGACCGCCTCGACCGCGGCGACACGGTTCCCCTCCCGAAAAACTTTCGTGACGGCGGTTCTCATCCGCAGCTCGCCGCCGTTCCGCCGGACCTCGTCGCGAAAGCGCTCCCACATCTGGCCCGGTCCGAGCCGGGGATACTCGAACTCCTCGATGAGGCTCGTCGTGTCATTCGCCCCCGTAAGCGCGTTAAGGACCGCCTTGGTCAGCGACAGGTTCTTGATACGCTGCGCGGCCCAGTCGGCGCGGATCTCGGTGCAGGGAATGCCCCATACCTTTTCCGTGTAGGATTTGAAGAAGTGCTCGAACAGGCGGCGCCCGAAGCGGTTCGTCACCCATTGCTCGAAGTTTTCCTCCTCGGGGTGCGGGCTGACGCGCCATTTCATGTAGCTCATCATGATCTGAAACGCTTCGACCGGTCCCATGTTCGAGAGCGCGTTGAAGATCTTCAGCGGGTAGTCATAATATTTCCCGCGATAGAAAATGCGCGAAAGGCGGGGGCGGAGGACGAAATCCTGACCGCCGACCTCGTGCCACAGCGCCTCGACTTCCTTCACCTTGGTGAAGAAGCGGTGCCCGCCGATGTCGAAGCGAAACCCCTTGAAGCTTTCGGTGCGCGCGATGCCGCCGACATCGTCTGACGCTTCAAGGACGATCGGGCGATGAGCCTTGCTTCGCTTCTGCAGCTCATAGGCGGCTGTCAGCCCCGCCGGCCCGGCGCCGACAATGACAACCGCGCCGTTCCCGGCCTGCTCAAGCGGAGGTGACGGCGGATTGATCATTGTGCTGGTCATCGCTCTTTCTGAAGGGATTGGCCGGCAGATCCGGCGCGGTTGCTGGTTTCAAGTTTCGGGCGGCGTCCTGCTCCTTGCGTGGCATTTGGCCGCGCGCCCACGCGATCGTGCGATCAAGGCCTTCAGCAAGCGCCGTCGATGGCCGCCAGCCGAGATCGCGTTCCGCTCTCGTGATGTCCGGTCGCCGGATTTTCGGATCGTCCGCGGGCAAGTCTTTCATCACGATCGGGGACGTGCTGCCGACGCGGGCTTTCACGATCTTGGCCAATTCGAGGATGGTATGCTCGACCGGATTGCCGAGATTGACGGGGCCTATTCGCTTTCCCGGCGCGTTCATCAAGATAAGGAGCGCCTCAACCATGTCGTCTACGTAGCAGAAGGATCGCGTCTGCGATCCATCGCCGTAGACGGTGATCGGCGCGGCGGCGAGCGCCTGCGTGATGAAGTTCGGAATGCAGCGCCCGTCCTCGGGGTTCATGCGAGGCCCATAAGTGTTGAAGATGCGCGCGACGCGCACCTCGACGCCATGCTGGCGGCAGTAATCATAAAAGAGCGTTTCTGCGGCGCGCTTTCCCTCGTCATAACAGGCGCGCGGCCCGACGCAGCTCACCAGGCCGACATAGTCCTCCGGCTGCGGATGGACGTCGGGATCGCCGTAAACCTCGCTGGTCGAGGCCTGCAGGACGCGGGCCCCGTCCGCCAGTCCGCGCTCGAGGACGTTGATCGCCCCGAGCACGCTCGTTTTCATCGTTCCGACGGCGTCGCGCTGATATTGGGGCGGCGAAGCGGGGCAGGCGAGATTGTAGATCTGGTCGAAGCGACCGTCCGGCAGGCGGGCGCGGACATCGCCCTCGACGAAGGTGAAGCGGGGCGACCGTATCGCGTCGGCGAGATTCGACTTGAATCCGGTTTCAAGATTGTCGAGGCAGACGACGATGGCGCCGGTTGACAACAGGCGGTCGCATAGATGGGACCCGACGAACCCCGCGCCGCCGGTAACCAAAACCCGGATGCCCGATTGACTCAAGACGACCCCCACAACCCCGAACTTGGCCACAGAGTTATGCACAGGGCAAGCCAAAGACGTGGCCTCTCCGGCTCACAATCGGGCTTCAGGCGCGCTTCTTGCGCCTATTGCCGCCGCTCGGCGGCAGATGGGGCCCTCTGAAGGAAGATCGCTGATGAATCGCGTGTCACCCTGGCGGTTTTGCGTCGCCCCGATGATGGACGGGACCGACCGGCATTGCCGGTATTTTCACCGTCTGCTGACGCGGCGCGCGCGGCTTTATACCGAAATGATCGTCGCCGAGGCGGCCTTGCAGGGGGACAGGGCGCGGCTCCTCGGCTTTGACGCAGCCGAGCATCCCGTCGCCCTTCAGCTCGGCGGTTCGGCGCCTGAGAAGCTCGCCGAGGCCGCGCGCATTGGCGAAGGGTTCGGCTATGACGAGATCAATCTCAATGTCGGTTGTCCCTCTGACCGCGTCCAGTCAGGTGCGTTCGGCGCCTGCCTGATGAAGACGCCGGCGCTCGTCGCCGACTGCGTCGCGGCGATGCGCGCGGCGGTCAGCGTTCCCGTCACGGTCAAATGCCGGATCGGGGTTGACGACGAGAATGCGAACGAAAGTTTGTTCGCCTTTGTGGAAGGGGTCGGCGCTGCGGGCTGCGATGTTTTCATCGTTCATGCGCGCAAGGCCTGGCTGCAGGGTCTCAGCCCGAGGGAGAACCGTGAAATCCCGCCGCTCGATTATGAACTCGTCCGGAGGCTGAAGAGGTCAAGGCCTGACCTCACCATCGTTCTCAACGGCGGACTGGTCTCCGCCGCGCATGCGCTAGAGGAAAGCCGCGGCGTCGACGGGGTGATGCTCGGCCGCGCGGCCTATGGCGAACCGGCGATCCTCGCCGATGTCGACCGGCTCTTCTTCGACGAGGAAGAGTCAGCGCCGGCGCTCTCTGACGTCGCAACGGCGATGTCAGACTATGTGAAACGTATCGCCGCGGAAGGCGTCAGGCCGCACCATGTCGTCCGCCACATGCTCGGGCTGTTTCACGGAAAGCCAGGAGCCAGAACCTGGCGGCGGCTGCTGTCGCAACAGGGCGCAGGGACGCCGCCGGATATTCTGGATGCGGCGCTTGACGCGATCAGCGAGGGCTACTGCACCCGCTCGACCTTGTAGCCCTTCCGCCGCAGCATCTCGATGACCCCGTCTGCGCCGATGAAGTGGCCGGTTCCCGCCGCAATGAAATAGTCGTCTGCGCCCTTCATGATCTCTTCGATCTGCGTGGTCCAATCGGCGTTGCGGTCGACGATCAGCGCCTTGTAGGCGCCCGGCGCGCTCTTGCGCATCGGCGTCAGCATTTCCTTTTCGATCATCGTGAGGTCGCCCCTGCGCCAGGCTTCGACCGTGCGCTTGGTGAAGCCTTCGAAGTCGACGATCTGCGCCATGCTGCGCTCGAAATCAGCTAGCCATTCCTCTGTGCTCAGCCCGGCGAGCGTGCGGATCTGGAATTCCGCCGTTTCGAGGTGGGCGATGCGGTCGTTCTGCGCCGCCGCTTTCGCCATGATGGAGTGTTCAGCGCCCGCCTCGGGCGAAAATCCTTCAGCCTGCATCGCGCCGACCGAAAGCGACAAGAGCGCGAGCCATGGACGCATCGGTTCGAGCGCCGCCATCGGAATGCCGTAGCGTTCGCATGCCGACGCGAACTGCTTTGACCTTTCCGGGCCGAGTTGGGATGAAAGCGTGACGCCCGGCGGATTGAGCCCCAGTTCCTGAACTAGCGCGGCGACTTTCTGCTTGGCTTCCGGACTGTCGGTATCCGCCTCCGTCATGGTGATCGGTGTTTTCGCCATGGCTTCATCAAGCGCCGGCGTCGTCCATGCGATCATCGGCGGCAGGATATGGAACGTGCCGAACAGATAGATGTCGGAATCGGCGTCAGAGACGCGCCACATCGCCGGCCCCTCCGCGGCCGCTGGCGCAAAGGCCATTGCTGCGACGACGGTCGCCGCCTGCATGATCCGTGAGCGGAGAAGCGTTTTCATCGAGACTCTCATTTGTTGGGGGGTGCGTGCGTTCGGTTGACGGATAGCCGGCGGGTCAGAATAGGCCGAGCTTTCGGGCGATCTGCGAGAGCGTTTCGCCCATGATCACGCCGCAGGCGAAGAGAATGAAGGCGGTCACCCAAACCGGCCGGGCTTTCAGGCTGCAGTTCAGATCGGAACTCATGCGGCGTCTCCATCATTGAAAATGGCTTCTACAGGCGTTTGAAAAAGTCTTGCGATCTTCAGCGCCAATGGCAGCGACGGGTCATAGCGTTCCTTTTCGATGGCGTTGACCGTCTGGCGCGAGACCCCGAGCGCAGCGGCAAGATCGCCCTGGCTCCATCCGCGGCCCGATCGCAATTGCGGCAGGATGTTTTTCACGATGACTTCCAAGCCGCCACCATCCACGCGATCGAGCTTACAGCCGCGGCGAACAGGAAAACGCCGACCATTGGGATCTCCGGCAAACCGAACAGGAGGTCTGCGACCCCTTGAAGGCCGGCGGCGACCAGCGTCGCGAGGCTCGCGATCGCAAGGCTTGCCACCAGCGTGCGTCGGATCAGTTCATCAGACCGTTGATAAAAATGGCGATATTCGTTCGCGGCGATGACCGCGACGACTATCGTCAGGGCCGCAAGACCGATCGCCTCAGGCTGGCTCGCGGGAGCAAGGCCGACATCGAACCGGCCATAGCTGAGCCCCAAGACAAGGGAGGAAAGGCCGACCCGACAGGCCATCCGGCGGAGATGGGCCTGGGAGGAATCTCCGCCCAGAAAAAGGAAACTCAAGCGACTCAACGAAGATGCTCCGCCTTCAGACTGACAAGTAAACTTTACAAGAAGAGCATCGGCCTGTCAAGCACCCTTTCCAGACACTGTCAGATTTTCTGGTTATAGGCCCCAACCTCGGGGCGCCGGCGCAAGATAGCGTCGAGCTCGGCGAACATCGCGCGCATGTTGGCCTCGGACGCTGGGCTTTCAACGACGACGACAAGCTCAGGCTTGTTCGACGAGGCGCGGATGAGGCCCCAAGTGCCGTCCTCCGCCGTGATGCGCACGCCGTTCACTGTGACGACATCCCGGATTTTCTGGCCGATGATCGTATCGCCGCGTTTCGCGCGCGCTTCGATCTCGGCGACGATGCCGTCGACGACGGCGTATTTCGCCTCGTCGGCGCATTTCGGCGACATGGTCGGCGACTGCCATGTCTTCGGCAGCGATTTCCTGAGGTCCGACAGTTTCTTGTCCGGATTGCGTTCGAGCATTTTCAGGATCGCAATCGCGGCGACGAGCCCGTCGTCATAACCGCGTCCGATCGGTTTGTTGAAGAAGAAGTGGCCGGACTTTTCAAAGCCGGCGAGCGCGCCAAGTTCATGGCTCTTGCGCTTGATGTAGGAATGGCCCGTTTTCCAGTAGAGCGTCTTCGCCCTGTTCTGCTGCAGCATGGGATCGGTGAGGAAGAGGCCCGTCGATTTCACGTCGACGACGAATTGCGCGCCGGGATTGAGCGCCGACAGGTCGCGCGCCAGCAGCACGCCGATCTTGTCAGCAAAGATTTCTTCTCCCTCGTCGTCGACGACGCCGCAGCGATCGCCGTCGCCGTCAAAGCCAAGAGCGAGGTCCGCGCCATGCTCCTTCACCGCGTGCTGCATGGCATGCAGCATTTCAAGATCTTCAGGGTTCGGATTGTATTTCGGAAAAGAGTGATCGAGATCGGCGTCCATCGGGATGACCTCGACGCCGAGACGCGTCAGCGCCTCGGGTGCGAAGGCGCCGGCGGTGCCGTTGCCGCAGGCGGCGATCACCTTGAGCTTGCGCTTGATCGTTCCCGCGCCGGCAAGATCGTTGAGATAACGCTCGCGCAGGCCCGGAACCCATTTGTAGGACCCGCCGGCGGCGGCCTTGCCCTTGGCGCCCAGCACGATTTCTTTGAGGCGTCCCATTTCATCGGGACCGAAGGTCAAGGGCTTGTCGTAGCCCATCTTCACGCCGGTCCAGCCGTTCTCGTTGTGGCTGGCGGTCACCATCGCGACCGCCGGAATGTCGAGCGCGAACTGCGCGAAATAAGCGACGGGCGACAGCGCAAGGCCGATGTCATTGACCTCGATTCCGGCCGTCATCAGCCCGACCGTCAGCGCCTGTTTGATGGAGGTCGAATAGCCGCGGAAATCATGACCGACGACGATCCGTGGCGGCTTGCCGGCCTCGCGGATCAGCGTGCCGAGGCCGAGCCCCAGCGCCTGAACGCCGAGCAAGTTGATTTCCGGTCCGAAGAGCCAGCGGGCGTCATACTCCCGAAAGCCGGTCGCCTTGACGAGCGGCGTCGTCTCATAGGCGAGGGTGTTCGGGTTGAGGTCGGCGCGCGGGGCGGGCAGGGCGTCGGTCATGAAATCGTTTCTCTCGTGATGCGGACGGCACAATAGGCGCCGTCGCCCGCCGCGCAACCGGGGAGGCGCTCGAGGGCGCAAGGGTTGCATTCTGTCGGGCCATTACCATAGTGCCTGCTGGGCCGAGGGGGCCGCGGCGGGCAGGGGCGACAATGGAATTGCCGTTCGATCTGGCGAGCATCGGCCCGCGCGCGCAGAGCGCCATCGGCCTCGTCGCGTTCACGTTTATCGCCTGGGTCTTCTCGGCGAAAAAGCTCCGCTTTCCGCTGCTGACGGTCTTCTGGACGATCGCGGCGCAGATCGCCATCGCCGCGCTGCTCCTTTATGTCCCGCCGGCGCGGGCCGCGCTCGCCTCGCTTCAGGTCGTGGTTGACGCGCTCGCCGCCGCGACCCGCGCCGGCACGTCCTTCGTGTTCGGCTATCTCGGCGGCGCGGAAGCTCCTTTCGCGGTCGAAAAGCCGGGAGCAATGTTCAATTTCGCCTTCGGGGCGCTGCCGCTCGTCATTTTCTTTTCGGGACTTTCCGCACTGCTCTGGCATTGGGGCGTTCTGAAGGTGTTCGTCAAAGGCATGGCCTTCTTTCTCGAGCGCGTCTTCCGCGTCGGCGGCGCGGTCGCGCTCTCTTCGGCCGCGAACACCTTTCTCGGTCAGACTGAGGCGCCGCTGCTGATCCGCCCCTTCCTGTCGAAGGTGACGCGCGCTGAGCTTTTCATCATCATCACCGGCGGCTTTGCGACCGTCGCCGGCTCGGTGATGGCTGTCTATGCGACGATCCTCTCTGAGGTTGATCCGTCGATCCTCGGCCATATCATCGTCGCCTCGATCATCTCGGTGCCGGCAGCGATCCTGATGGCGCAGGTGATAATGCCGGAGGAAAAGGGCGTGACGCCGACCCCGGCGAGCGCCGCGGACGATTTCAAATACGCCAGCTCCATGGACGCCTTCGTACGCGGCGTGACGGACGGGCTCGGCCTCTATCTCAACATCATCGCGTCGCTGATCGCATTCACCGCCTTCGCCGCGCTGATCAACATCATCCTGTCCGCGGCGCCCGATGTCGCCGGCGCACCTTTGACGCTTGAACGGCTGCTCGGCTGGGTCTTCGCGCCCGTGATGTGGCTCGCCGGCGTGCCGTGGTCCGAAGCCTTCAACGCCGGATCGCTGATGGGCATCAAGACCGCGGTCAACGAGCTCGTCGCCTATGTCGAGCTGGCCAAGCAGGGGCCGGACGCCTTCAGCGAGCGCTCCTTCCTCATCGTCGTTTATTCGCTCTGCGGATTTGCGAATTTCGCCAGCCTTGGGATTGTCGTCGGCGGATTCACCGCGCTCGCGCCTGATCGGCGTCAGGACGTCATCGAACTCGCTCCGCGGGCGTTGATTTCCGGGACGCTTGCGACCTTGATGACGGGCGCCGTCATCGGCCTCATCTGGGGGGCATGAGGCTCCATGAAGCTCTTTGTCGTCATCGTCGGCGGCGAGGTTGAAGGGTGCCATGTCGAGCTTCATGACACGCGCTTCGTCGCCGGCGAGCGCATCGAAGACTGCCATGATGCGCTGAAGGCGCAGTGGTGGGGCAAGCCGGAAAGCCTTCATCTCGACGCCTGGGGACCGCTTGAATGGGCGGACGGCTATGACGTCAGCGTCGTTCCGGCCAGCGCGGCGCCGGACAATCTCCAGCGCCTCTGGTTTCTCAATCTCGGCGGCTATGACCCGCTGAAATTCGAGGAGCTGCATCGGAACGTGTTCATGGTCGCGCCGGACTGGCGCAGCGCCAAGACGCGCGCCATCGCGGAAGTGAAGGACTGGGTATCGCCGCACAAGGATTACGCTTTCGACGTCGACCGCGCCGTCGATGTCGCGGGCGCGCTGGGGCGAGACTGGCGCATCTGGCTGACGCCGGGCGCGGCGCCGAAACCCTTCTCCTTCGAGGCGCGCTACGTCCCGATCGGCAAGATGAAATGACGCACCGCCGGCGCGGCGCGCATCCGCCGCCGCGTGCAACGACTGGAAGGCGGATCGCCGCCTGTCGCGCGCATTGCACGTTTTGCCTCAACAAGCCTTCTGTTCGACAAAAAAGATGCAATAAGGACCTGGAAGTCGGGTGGGGCCTAAAAGATGAAACGAAAACTCGAAGCGTTCAGGGCGCCTGTCGGGGTGAAGCTTGCAGCGCTTTGGACAACGTTGATGTTCCTTTATGTGTATGGCGATTACTTCAACATGTATTCGCCGGGCAAGCTCGACAAGATGGCTGCAGGCGATGTCGGGCCGGTGAACGCGGCCGATGAGCCGGCGATGCTGGCGATCTCAATGATGATGGCGGTGCCAGCTCTTATGATTGCGCTGTCAATCTTGCTGCCGCCGGTCGTCGCAAAATGGCTGAACGTCATCCTCGGGATCGTATATGCAGCGATCCTCGCTGTAACCTTGCCCGGCGCGCCGCTATTTTACTGGGGCTACGGCGCTATCGAAATCCCTGTGTCGGTTCTCATCACAATTCTCGCTCTCAGCTGGCCGAAGTCGGACATGGAGCGGAAATGACCGTCAGAATGCAAGGGCGCTTCGCGGGCCTCATCTATCTTGGCGTCGTGCTGACCGGGATCTTCACGCTCGCCTATGTTCCCGGCCGGCTGATGGCATCTGACGATCCAGTGAGGATCGCCGCGGACCTGTCGTCGAACGCCGCGCTTTTCGGCGCCGCGAATGTCGCCGCACTTGCGATGGTCGGGTGTTTTCTTGCGCTTCCTTTCGCGCTGTCGAGATTTTTGGCCGCATACGGAAAACGAGCCGCGGTCCTGATGATCCTGTTTGTCGCCGCCAGCATTCCGCTGTCGCTGCTTGCTATCGCCCAGCATTTCGGCCTCGCCTCGATGACCGCCGGCGGGAACGCCGATCCGACAGCGGTCGCGGCGTTTGTCGGCGCCTATGACAGGTGGATGGATCTGGCGTCGATCTTCTGGGGCCTTTGGCTGGCGCCGCTCGGCTGGCTCATCCTCAAATCGGGCGCAATACCGCGCGTTCTCGGCGTCCTGCTCATTCTCGGCTGCATCGGCTATCTCGCGCGATATTTCGGACCGATTCTTCATGCCGGCTACGCAGATTTGCCGTTCCGCAACCTTATTTCACTGCCAGGTTCGATTGGCGAGATTGGAACCTGCCTGTGGCTTCTCATCATGGGCGCGCGCGCACCGACGGCGAATTGACAAGCGTCGCCGGCGCGTGTGTGTTCCCGCGATGACCAAAAGCTGGAAACGTGGCGGCTGCCATTGCGGCGCTGTCCTGTGGGAAGCGGAAACGGACGACGAAGTCGTTGTCGACGCGTGCAACTGCTCGATTTGCACGATGACGGGATTCTTGCACCTCATTGTCCCGGCCTCGCGCTTGAGACTATTGGCAGGCGCCGACGCGCTGGCGACCTATTCGTTCAACACCGGCGTCGCGAAGCATCTGTTCTGCAAGGTTTGCGGCGTCAAATCATTCTATGTGCCGCGTTCCAATCCGGACGGTTATTCCCTCAATCTCAACTGCATGGACCGCGCGCAGTTCAAGTCGATCGACATTCGTCCGTTCGACGGACAGAATTGGGAAGCGAACGCCGCGGGGCTCGCGCATCTCTCAAGAGAATGACGAGGCTCGAAGCTGACGCGCTCGCCGCGAGGATCCGCGCCTGCAGGCTCTGCATCGAGTCGCCGGCGGGACCGCCGCTTCCGCATGAGCCGCGGCCCGTGCTGCAAGTTTCGCGCAACGCGCGGCTCGCGATTTTTGGTCAGGCGCCCGGCGTGCGGGTTCACGCCAGCGGACGGCCCTTCACCGACCCATCCGGCGTCAGGCTTCGCCGATGGCTCGGAATCAGCGAGGAGGTCTTCTATAACGCGTCCATTGTCGCCATCGCGCCGATGGGCTTTTGCTTTCCCGGACAGGACAGCAGGGGCGGCGATCTGCCGCCGCGCCGCGAATGCGCCGCGCGCTGGCGCCATGAACTGATGACCGCCCTTCCGGACATTAAGACCGCCATCCTCGTTGGATCCTATGCGCAAGCCTGGCATCTCGGCGAGGCGGCTGCGGGAGGGCTGACAGCGACGGTGAGGCGCTGGCGCGACTTTGCGCCCCGCTATTTCCCGACGCCGCATCCCTCCTGGCGCAATAATGCGTGGCTGAAGAATAATTCATGGTTTGAAGCCGAGCTGTTGCCGGCCATGAAGTCCGCTGTCGCGCGCGTGATCGCTTCGCCGATCCACGCCTCCTGAAGGCTTTCAATGCCGCGCCGTCCGAGCCCCGCCGTCAAAGTGCGTCGCGCCCGCCCGGGCGATCTCGCCGCAGTCGACCTGATAGAACAGCGATCTTTCACCGCTGACCGATTTGCGCGTGCAACCCTTAGAAGGCTCCTTGCGGCCTCTTCGGCGGACGGCCTCATCGCGGAAGTAGCCGGGCCGGCGGCCGGCTATGCGATCGTTCTTTACCGTTCGGGATCGACCGTGGCGCGGCTTTATTCAATCGCCGTCGATCCGGCCGCCCGCGGACAAGGCGTCGCCAGCGCGCTGCTGGCTGCGGCGGAACGGGCGGCGCGCGCCCGCGGCTGCTGCGTCCTCCGTCTCGAAGTTCGCGCTTCCAACCATTCGGCGCTCAGCCTATATCGGCGAGCGGGATTCACCCTTCTGGAGAGAAAGCCCGGCTATTACCTGGACCGCGAGGACGCCCTGCGCCTCGAGAAGCGTCTAGGGCCGTGCAAGCAGGGCGGCAGGAGCGCCTATTGATGCCGAGCAGCGACAGGGTGGCGACGCCTGAGGCCAGGCTGTGAGCGACTGGCTCATTCTTGTCGAGTATACGGGCGACCTTGCGCAGCACGAAACGCCGCACAAGGTGATGCGCATCAGGGATTACCTGACGACGCCGACCCTGTTCACCGGCCGCCGCCCCAACATCATCAACCTCGCGCGCAGCTACGCTTACCAGTCTGAGGGCTACTACGCCTCGCTCCTCGCCGAGGCGCGCCGTCATCGCGTCGCGCCGACCGTGCAGGCGATGGTCGAGCTCAGGCAGAAATCGCTCTACGCGCACGCCGTCCCGGAGCTCGAGGCCGCGCTTCAGCGCGACATCGAAGCGGGCTCGGCCCCGGTCGAGCGGATGCTCGTCGCCTTCACGACGACGCAGCCGCGCGGCTATGACCGCTTCGCCAAGCTTCTGTTCGACTGGTTCCGCGCGCCGGTGATCGAGGTCGAGGTGACGGGCGGCGTCAAGCCGAAGATCCAATCCTTGCGCATCGCCCCGCCGCACAAGCTGAAGGGGGAGGAACGCCGCTTTTTCCTCGCCGCCCTCGATCAGCACACGAGCCGGCGCTGGACCGCGCCGAAGACAAAAACCGCAGCCAAGTGGTCGCTCGCCGTGCTCATCGACCCGAAGGAGGAGGAGCCGCCGTCTTCGCCATCCTCGATCAAGCGGCTCGCCGCCGTCGCCGACAAGATGGGCGTCGAGGTCGAGCCGCTCTATCCGAACGAGATCGCAAGCCTTGCTGAATTCGACGCGCTGTTCATCCGCGCGACGACGGCGATCGACAATTTCACCTATCGTTTTGCGCGCCGCGCCGAGCAGGAAGGCATGCCGGTCATCGACGATACTGAATCGATGATCCGGTGCACGAACAAGGTCTATCTGAAAGAGCTGCTCGACAATGCGCGCATCCCTGCGCCGAAGACCGAGATCCTTGATGAGAAGTCGAGCTTCGCCGACGTCATGGCGCGTCTCGGCTCGCCGGTCGTCCTGAAGGCGCCCGACGGCTCCTTCTCGCGCTCGGTGCACAAGGTGTCCTCGCTTGAGGAGTTCCAGTCGACGGCGAACAAGCTCTTCGACGACACCGCGCTCATTCTCGCGCAGGAATACATGCCGACGCAGTTCGACTGGCGCGTCGGCGTCCTCGGCGGCGAGCCCTTGTTCGCTGCGCAGTACAAGATGGCGCGTGGGCACTGGCAGATCGCCAAGCAGGACAAGGACGGCGGGCTGTCCTTCGGCGGCGTCAGCACGGTCGCCATCGAGAACGCGCCGAAATCGGTCATCGACGCCGCCGTCCGGTCGGCCCGCCTCATTGGCGACGGCCTTTACGGGATCGACCTCAAGGAGAACGAGCGCGGCGTCTTCGTGATTGAGATCAACGATAATCCCAATCTCGAATCTGAAGACGAGGGCGCGATCCTCAAGGACGACCTGTGGCGGCGGATCATCCGGTGGTTCGAGGGGCGGCTTGAAAAGCGCATAGGCGGGGCTCCGGCGAGCCCGATTCCGGTCGTTCCCGCGGTCCCGCCGACGCTGTTTTCAAAGTCGGGGGCCAAATAGCGCTCGCGGCAAGCAATCCCGCTTCGCCGGCGACGGAATCGTCGCATGGATCCGTTCAAATCGTTGCACGAGCACGAAAGGGGATCAGCGCATGAAACCGATCGTCTGGGCGATTATGTCGATCGTTCTGGCCACGGCGCCGGCGGCTGCGCGGGAGAAAGTCCGCGACCGCATCACCGAGCGACGGGGGGCGGCGAGCGCGGAACAGCGCGTCACAGGCCCGGGCGATTATGAGTTTACGCTCATCCATGACGGCCTCCTGCGTCGCTATCTCGTTCATGCGCCGCGATCATTCGATCCCACGGCGCCGACCGCGGTCGTCATCGGCCTGCACGGCGGCGGCGGCCATGCGGCTCATTTCGCCGATGACGCCAATTACGGCGTCATCTCGGCGTCGGAGAAACATGGCTTCATCGCAGTCTTCCCGAACGGCTATTCCCGCAATCGCCGTGGCCTGTTCGCCACTTGGAACGCCGGCGCCTGCTGCGGCGATGCGCGCGACAGGAATATCGATGATGTCGGCTACATCGCTGCGGTGATCGCGCGGGTGAAAAAGCAGGCCTTTGTCGATGAGGGGCGCGTCTACGCAATCGGAATGTCAAATGGCGCGCTGATGGCCTATCGGCTCGCCTGCGAAATCCCGGACGTCGTTCGCGGCGTCATGGCCGTCGCCGGGACGGACAACACGCTCTCCTGCGCGCCGAAACGGCCGACGCCGGTGCTGCATATTCATGCGATCAATGACACCCACGTGCTGTTCAATGGCGGGGCGGGCGATGACGCCTTCCGCGACGTTTCGAAAGTGACGGAATTTGTTTCCGTCCCGGCGACAATTGACAAATGGCTCCGGCTCAACAGGGCGGACGAGCGCGCCGTGCGCGTGCTCGACGTTCCAGGCGCCTATTGCGACCTTCATCGGGCCGGGGCGGGCGGCGCGCCCGTCCAGCTTTGCGTGACGGCGAATGGCGGCCATTCATGGCCGGGCGCGAAACGCGGGCGCCGCGGCAAGGAGCCGCCATCGCAGGCGATCAATGCGAACGATGTTATGTGGGCGTTCTTCGCCGGCCAACCGGGCCAGGATCACTCCCAATAATATTTCTTCCGCTTGCGGCCGGCGCCGCCGATCTCGTTCATCGTTTCCGCATCGAAGAGGCGCCCGCCCAGCATCACGCTGTCGATCGCGTCGGTGTTGCCGATGTCGTCGAGCGGGTTGGCGTCGAGGATGATAAGGTCGGCGAGCTTTCCTTCTTCCAACGTGCCGAGATCCTTGATGTAGCCGAGCGCCGTCGCGGGCGTCGCCGTCGCGGCCTTCAGCGCTTCGAGCGGGCTCATGCCGCCGCGCACGAAGGACCACATTTCCCAATGCGACCCGAGGCCTTCCTCCTGGCCATGCGCGCCGATCGACACCATGACGCCGCGATCGGCGAGTTTCTTCGACTCGCGCGCGCTGACGCGATCGACGAAATCCTCATCCGGCGCCTTGGTGCGGCGGACATTCGCCGGCTGCAGAACATGCGGCGGCACATGCCGCGACAGGATCGGATGCGTCCAGACATCGGTCGCATAACGCCAATAGGGATCGCCGGCGAGGCCGCCATAGGTGACGACGAGCGTCGGCGTGTAGGCGACCTTCGTCTGCGAAAAGAACGACAGCACGTCCTCGTAGAGCACGGCCTGCGGGATGTTGTGCTCAAGCGTCGAATTGCCGTCGGCGATGATCGTCATGTCCATCGTGAACAGCGATCCGCCCTCGGCGACGACGGTCATGTTCTCGGCGAGCGCGGCGGCGACGACCTGCTGGCGCTGCTCGCGCCGCGGCTGGTTGTAGTTCTTGATCGAGCGCGCGCCCTGCGCCTTCAGGCGCCGCACATGAGCGAGCGCGTCGTCATAATTGTTGATCTCGGAAAAGAACCCCGGCGCCTTCGCACCATAGACGACATCGCCGGTCGAGAAGATGCGCGGCGCGAGGATCTGTCCGGCGCGTTGCAGCTCCATCGCCGGAAAGATTTCGAGCGCGTCGTTCGAAGGATCATGGATCGTGGTGACGCCGAGGGCGAGATGGCCGATCGCCGTGTAGTTCTGCTCGGGAATGATCCCGTCCTCGGCCTGCGCGCCGTGCGCATGGGCGTCGATAAAGCCCGGAACGATCGTCTTGCCGGCGGCGTCAATCACGCGCGCGCCGGCGGGAATGCTCGCCTCGCCCGCGCCGACGGCGGCGATGCGGTCCCCGCGGATGACGATGTGGCCGTTCTCGATGACGCCGCCGTCGGCGCCCGCCATGGTGATGATGCGCGCCCCGCGGATGACCGTGACGCCCTTGGGCTTGTCGGCGATCGCGCGCATCGCCAGCGACACGCCCGTCGTCGGGGGGGTGAACTTTTTCGGATCTTTCGCCTCGGGATCGGCGGGTGCGGTCGGAATCATATCCTTGAGCGTCGCCGAAAAGAGCGTCGGGCCGAGCGACCAGTGAATGGCGCCGGCGTTGGTCCATCCGAGAAACGCCGCGCCGCCGGCGCTCGCCTTGACGACCGGAACGGCGGAGGCCGACTTGCCGGCGCTGATCTCCTGCGGGCCCGGCGTCATCGGCATCACATAGGCGGCCCAGTTCTCGCGGAAAGCGACATGCCGCCCATCGGGGGAAACCTGGTAGTCGGCGAGAAGATCGCCCGACGCGTGGACGCGCCGCGCCTCGCCGTTGCGGTCGACGCTGACGAGCTTCAGCATCCGGTCCTCAAAGACGGACATGAAAATGCGTCCGTCTTCGGCGCCAAAATGCGGATCCGCGCCGTCGGACGAGACGCGCGTCATCGCGCCGCCGCCAGCAGGAATCCGGTAGACGCCAGGCGCTTCGGCGTAGCGCCCCGACAGGCGGTCGCCGCTCGCGCCCTTCTCGAAGACGATCGTCTGCCCATCCGGCGAGAAGCGCGGCCGGCGATAGACTCCGGGTGTCGGCGTGACCGCCGATCCCGATCCGCCGCTCGCCGATACGGTGCGGATGACGCCCATGCCGTCATCGGTCCACGACACATAGACGATGCGCTTGCCGTCGCGCGAGAAGGACGGGAAGAGCTCGAAGCCCGTTTCCGAACTCGTCAGCCGCCGCGGCGCGCCGCCCGACAGCGATTTCACATAGAGCTTGCCAAGCGTTTCGAAGACGGCGCTGCGTCCGTCCGGCGAAATCGCAGCGAAGCGTGGAACGGTCGTGTCGAACGCGTCCGGCGCGACTTCGACCGCGGGGCGCGGCGGATCGATGACGTCGCGATCATCCGCAATGCGGAAGGGAATAACGCTCGCCGCGCCGTCGAGCGTCACCCGTCTGATCTTGCCGCCCGCCCAGAAGACGACGCTTCTTGAATCCGGCGTCCAGTCCATCGCCGGATAGACGCCGTGCACGGCCCAGGTCTCCTGAACGTCCTGGTCGAGCGCGTCATAGAGCTTGCGCTCGGCTCCGGTCGCGAGGTCCTTGAGGTAGAGTTTCGATTTCGCCTGCTCGCGCCTGACGAAGGCGAGCCATTTGCCGTCAGGCGAGGGCGTCGGGCGCACCGCGCCGCCAGGGCCTCCGGCGATGCGCGTCGTCTCCCCGGTTGCGATGTCGAAGCGGTCGATTGCGAATACTTCCCGGTTCGTATCCTGCGCATACTGAAATATGTCGCCAGGCGTCGTGTTGCGGGTGTAATAGATCGACGCGCCGCCGCCGATTCCAGACGCCGGCGCAAAGACCGGCTCACCAAGCTCCTTCTGGTAGGTCTCGTTCGGTCTTTTGACGAGTTTGACGCCGTCTCCGCCGCCGAGGTGATACATCCAGATTTCGCCGGCGCCGAGCGAACGTCCCGTCGTGAAATGTTTGCGGCCGATCAGATAGCGCCCGTCGGACGACCAGTCAGGACTGTTCAGCAGGCGGAAGGATTCCTTCGTGACAGGGCGCTTGTCCGACCCGTCGCGGTTCATGATCCAGAGATTGTCTCCCCCGCCTCGATCGGAAGTGAAGGCGATCTTCGTTCCGTCAGGCGAAAATTTAGGCTGCATCTCGAAGGGCAGGCCAGCGGCGATGCGCGTCGGCGTCCCGCCGCTGATCGGCAGCGTATAGATGTCGCCGAGGAGATCGAACGCGATCGTGCGCCCGTCAGGGCTCACGTCGACGTTCATCCACGTGCCTTCATCGACGTTGATGGACACTTTTCGCGTCGTCATCGGCGGCGCGGCGACGTCCCATTTCTTTTCGTCTTTCTTATCCTCTGTGAAGGCGGGCGACAGAACGGCCGCCGCGGCGGCGCCGGCGAGAAACGCAAATTTCATTGGAACACCCCTCGGTTCAGCGTCCTTTTAAGCGTTCCCCGCCGCGGGCACCAAGTCCCCTCAATTGACAGCCCGGAGCGTCCGGCCTAGGCCTCACGCCCTTTTTCTGGCGATTGCGGGTTCTTATGGAAACGCCGGTTGCGGCGCAGCGAGGTTCTCGTGCGGCGTTGCGAGCCGAACTCGCCGCGCTCCTTGCGCTCGGCCTGCCCATGGCCGCGACGCAGATCGTCCAGTATTCGGTTCTCACCATCGATGCGCTGATGATCGGACGCCTCGGCCCAGAGCAGCTCGCCGCGTCCTCCTTGGGGCTCGTCGTCTTCTTTGTCGCCTGGCTCTTCGGGCTCGGGCCGGCGATGGCGGTCTCGCCTCTCGTCAGCCAGGCGCTCGGCGCCGACGCCGACAATACGAACGATGTCCGCCTCTCGGTGCGGATGGGACTGTGGACCATCGCGCTGATGACGCCGGCGGTGCTGCTTGTCTTCCTGCTGACGGAAGCGATCGCCGGCGCGCTCGGTCAGCCGGCGCGGCTCGCCAAGCTTGCGGGGCCTTATGTCGTCGCGCTGGCGCCCGGCTGGGCCTTCGCGATGGGAACGCTGGTGCTTCGCAATTTCCTCGCAGCGATCGGCGAGACGCGCGCGCCGCTGCTCATCGTCATCGGCACGACGCTCGCGAACGCCGGTCTCAACTGGCTGCTCATTTACGGCAATTGGGGCTTCCCGCGCCTTGAGCTAGTCGGCGCCGGGATCGCTTCGTCGATCGTCAACATGCTCGGTTTCGCCGCGCTCGTCGTATTAATTCGCTTTGACGCGCGGGCGCGCCGGTTCGACGTGTTCCGGGACGTCGCAAAGCCCGACTGGCCGCGGCTTGGCGAGATCGTGCGCCTTGGCTGGCCGATCGGCGTCGCCATCGCCTTCGAGGGCATGCTGTTCAACGCCTGCGTTTTTCTGATGGGGCGCATCGGCATTGACGAGGTCGCGGCCTATCAAGTCGCGCTTAATGTCGCGTCGATCGCATTCATGGCGCCGCTCGGCCTCTCGATGGCGGGCGGCGTTCGCGTCGGGCTTGCGGCCGGCGCGGGCGACTGGCCGCGCGTGCGGCGCGCCGCCGGCCTAACGATCGCGCTCGCCATCGCCGCCATCATGGCGGTCGCCATCCCCGTAATGGCCTTTCCGGGCGTCGTCGCTGGCCTTTATCTCGATCGCGAAGCGGCGGAGAACGCGCGGGTCATCGCGCTCATCGCGGAGTTCCTCGTCATCGCCGCGGCGTTCATGCTGTTTGACGCAACGCAGGTCGCCTCGGCGCAGGCGCTACGGGGCCTTAGAGACGTGCGCTGGCCGATGATCATCACGGGGCTCGCCTATTGGGCGATCGGCTTCCCGGCGGCCGCGCTCCTCGGCCTTCGCTCGCCGCTTGGCGCGGTCGGCGTCTGGTGGGGGCTGTTGCTTGGCCTTTTCGCCGCCGCCGCTATGCTCTCGGGCAGGCTCTACGTCCTGACGCACCCGCGGCAGTTAACGGATTATCAGCCTTAACGCCCGATGAAGGCAGGTTATGCGGGGGGCGGCGAGCGCTTCCCGCGACCGATCAACTCGCCGGACGTTCCGATGCCGACCGCCGCCGCCGTCGCCGCCGAGCCTCAGCCCTTGCCGATCGCGCTCCGTCTCGCGCTCGCCGGGCGACGCTTCAACGCGTGGTGGGAAGGCTACGCCTTTGATGAGGCAGCCGAGCGGGAATCGATCCTTCGCGAGCGAGCGAAGGCGCGCGCTATCGCCCGGCTGCCGGTCCACCAGGAGATACCGCAGGCAATCTGGGGCGAAGGTCGCTTCGATCCCGGCGACGCCGCGTGGACGATGCGCCACGCAAGAACGCTGGGCGCTGAGCTCAAGTCGTCGGTGGTCTTGCTCGGCGCCGGCGCCGGAGGCCCGATCCGCGACCTCAAGAACGGCACGCGCTGGCGGCTGACCGGATATTCCCGCATCGCTGCGCGCATAAAGGCGCTCGATGTCTCGCCCTATGAAACGGCTTTGTCGCGGATCAATCGCGCCGCGGCGGACGCAGGCCTGTGCTTTTTTGAGCTCCACCGCGACGCCGATCCGGCGATGATCGCCATGTTCGCCGCCGAACTCGTGCGTCCGAACGCGCCGTTCGTATTCGTCGACTTCACTGTGGCGCGGAAAGGCGCGCGCCTGAAATCTTGCTTCGTCGATCCCTGGGACGGCGCGCCCCGTCAGGGCGAACAGGTATCCGAAATGCTCGATCGCGCCGGCTTCCGGGTCGGCGACACCCATGACGAAACACGCAGCTTTCTGCCGCTCATCGCGCGCGGCTGGACGCGTTGGCGCGCTGCCTATACGCGCGCGCTTGAGTTTTCGAACGCCGAACGCGCTGATTATCTTCGCGCGCTTTCCGCTTATGCCAATCTGTGGGCGGAGCGTTCCGACGCCATCAGGGCGGGCCAGTTGCAGGTCACACGCTTCCAGACGCGGCGCAAGGGATAGCCGCCAGCCTCAGCGCCGGTAGCGCCACCAGTCGTCAAAGCGCGCAAAGATGATATAGAGCGCCGAAAGCAGAATGATGATCAGCAGCGCCAGCTGCAGCTGCGCATCGACTGCATTCTTTTCCCGCGCAGAGGGGCGCAGCGGCGCGGTCTCAATCGTGGTCGTCGTCGTCCCTGCATCGCCGGCCGGCGCGCCGTCGAGATCGCCGCCGCCGTCGGGGGCGTCGTCGTCGCCGGCGTCCTCCCCGGCAGGTTGGCCGCCGGCGTCGATATCCGCGCCCGGCACGTCGGGAAGCGTGATCCCGCCCGAATCCGTCGATCCGTTCACGGAGGATTGATCGCCGCCATCGGCGGTCGGATCGCCGAGGCCGCCCTGGCCGGGCGGCTTTTCGGTGAGGCCCGTGCCCTGCTCGATATTGCGTTCGAGCTGGTCGAGTTCCTCCGCGCTGTTGCGGCCGATGGTCGAGGCGGCGGCCCCTGCGCCGCCGGCGACGACGGCGCCCTGCACGGTTCGGCTGTCGCCGAGGCTATCGCGTCGCGGCGCATCCTCGACCGGGGTGACGCGCGTATTTTCAGACACCTTCTTCGGGTCGTTGACGATCGGCGGATTGACCGGCGTCAGGAACAGCGCCTTTTCTGCGGCGCGCCGGCGGGTGAGCCCCGTCACCTCGCGCAGGACGCCGCCAATCGTCGCCTTGTTGAACCAGGTCAGCGCTTCGGCCGCGCCAAGCCGGTCGCCGCGATTGAGCCGTTTTCTCGCCGTCGAGTTCCGGTAGGCGCCGATGCCGACATTGTAGACGAAGGAAACGAGCGCATCGAATTCGTTCTGGTTGAGCGGCACGCTCGTCAGGTCGCCGACCGCGCGCTCGCGCGGTTCGAGATCGCGCTTCAAAAGCGCCTCAGCCTCGCGCTCGGAAATTTTCTGGTTTGGCCCGGCGGTCTCCGTGTGCCCATAGCCGATCGTCCAGACGCCGGCGATGTCCTGATAGGATTCGAGCTCCAGCCCTTCCCAGCGCTTGATCAGCGCAATGCCGACCTCCGAAATCCGCATCGGCCACCCTTCCCCTACGCAAGACCGGCGTCCCCAACCAGCATCGACCTTACCGGCTAAATCTGGCGGAAGGTAGGCTTTCGCGGGTGCTAACAGGCCCGCCGACTGAGACCCCGGGGCCACAGGGACGGCCTAGGCGGGCGGCTCGGATGTGATAGGGTTACAAGTCTGGGGCTTGGTTTGGGAAGACGAGGAGATTCATGCGCATTGTGTTGACTTTGGCGACCGCCGCAGCGGTTATTTCGGGTGTGGCGAGCGCGCAGAATTCGCTCGCCCCCAAGCCCGGCCTTCTCGAATCGGTAGGCGCGACCGAGGTCGCCCAGATGCTCGCCGAATTCGGCTTCAAGTCCGACCTCCGGTCGGCGTCCGGCGCCGCTTCTCCGAGCCTTGTCGTGACGACCGATGGCGGCGCGAAGTTCCTGATCGGCTTCTTCGATTGCGCCGACGCCAAGAAGCCCTCAGGTTGCAAACAGGTCATGGTCTCGACCGCGCAAGCCTCCGGCGGCGTCGACTTCAACGATCTCAACGCATTCAACGGGCAGTCGAGCGTGACGACGGTCGTTTATGAACCATCGAACCAGATCCTTATCTTCGGGCGCAACATCTTCGCGCCGGGCGGCATTGGGCGCGACAATTTCAAGCTCCAGGTTGCGCTCTTCCTCAACGACATGCAGGGCTTTGTTGAATCACGCCGCGTCGGCGCGAAATCGGTGTCGATGCTGAAGACGCCGGACGTCAAGTCGAAGATCAGCTCCGTCACGGGCGCAGACGTCGCGCCCGAAGCGCGCCGGCTGATGATCTCGGCGGACGGCTCGGCCGAGGTCGAAGTCGCGATCAACAATTCCTTCGACGTGGATTTCAAGAAGGCAGAGTGACCTCTGCGCGATCGCGCGCGACGCTTTAGAATTTCCGCGTCGTTCTGAAACCGCCGCGGCTGACCGGCCCGCCGCCCGGCATCCGGGGCGCACGCGGCGGCCGCGGGATTCGCGCGCCGGAAGGACGCCGGATGACCGGCCCGCCGCCCCAGTTGTCAGGGAGGCCGAAACCGTCGCGCCAGACATCGCCGCCGAGATCGTTGTCAAAGTCGCGCCGGCGCGTCCGGTGCCCGCGTTCGATACGCCGCCAGATGTCGTCGCGGCTTGTCGCCCCGCGCAGGAATTCCGCGATGGCGACAGCGACGATGTCGCGGCTTGAAAACTCCGAATAGGGACTGTCATAGCGCGCGCTCTTGAACCGGCGCCGCAGCGCCTCGAGATCGGAGAGCGCCCGCGCCTGATGGTCGAGCGCCGCCGCCGCGGTCCGGCAGGCTTCCTCGATCTCCATCCGCTGGCGGCGCATGCCGATGAGCGACTCAACGAGCCTGTCGTCTTCGGGCGTGACGGTCTCGGCCGCGAGCCGCTTGAGGTCGGGTATCGCGATCCTTTGCAGCGCCGCGGCAAGGATATCTCGCGCCTCGGCGAGAGGGCCTGCCTTGCCGGCGGCCGCCGCCGCGGCTTCCTCGACAAGCTTTTTGTTGCGGTCTTCGGCGGCGGCGATCGCGGCGTCGAGCGACTCGACTTTGGCCCGCGCCGCCGTCACGGCGTCGCGCAGAGCGTCGACGCCGTCGCGTTCAAGGGCTTGCCGCTCCATCACGGCAAGCGCATCGGTCGCCTCGGCGGATTTCTCTTTCAGCCTCTCGACATGCTCGGCGATCCGTTCAGGTATTTCGAGCAGGCGTTCGTAATTGAGGCGATGGTCGCGATAACGGATGAGGCGCGCGACCCAGCCGTCGAGCGCTGCGAAGAGGGGGAAGGCGCGATAATCAGGCGTCCCGAACTTCCGCTCACGCAGATAGTGAAACAGCGGATCGGCCTCATAGGCCGCGCCCTTCTTCGTGCGGTCCTCGCGTGCGATGTCGAGCTTTTGCGCCGCCCGAGCGGCCATGGCGTTGAGCTCATCGAGCGCGTCCGCCTGCGCCCGCCATGCGGCCTCGCTTTCGAGTCGCGCGCGCGTCGCCGCCGCCGCGGCGTCATGCGCTTCGATCGCGGCCTCGACTGCCTGTTCGGCGGCGGTGCGCTCGGCTTCGAGGCGCTCCAGCGCCAGCGCGGTCTCGTCGCGCGCGGCGGTCATCGTCTTCAGCGCGCCGTCATGGCGGTCCATCAGCGCGCGCGCCTGCTCATCCGCCAACCCCAGCGCTCCCTCGGGCGAGACGTCGTTTTTGAGCTCAACAAGGCGCAACTCTGCGAGTCGCTGATAGATCTCGATCTGCCGCTGGTCGAGTTCAGCGACGAGGCGCGCATCCTCCGCCGCGCTGTCGCTCGCTCGAGCGAAGGCGCGCCGCGCCTCGGCGATCGCGCGGTCGATCTGGTGCAGGGCGTCGCGGCCGGAGCTCATCTCGTCACCATTCGAGGATTGCGCCGCCGGCGACGGCGATTGAATATTGAGGCGCCAGGGTTCCCTTCGGCTTGCGGCCGACGGCGTCGTTCTGGATGATGAGATCATCGTCCTTGTCGGCGGCGACTTTCATGAACTCCGTTTCGGAGACCTGCACGCCCCAGCGCGAAACGCGCGCGGTGCGCCGGTCCTCCTGGCTCTCGATTTCGAGCGCGTGCGGGCGTCCGGCGGCGTCGACCGCCTCTACGATCAAATAGAAATTTTCGACGCCGGTCCTTGCGACATTGTCGCGGGCGACGCCGGACGTCGAATTGGGACCGGATACGACGCGGACGACGAGATCGCTCGCCAGATCCTCCTTTAAGAGGGCGAGGGTATTCGCCGCCGCGCGCGCAGCCTTGGCGTCGCCCGCGGCGGCGGCGGCGAGGCCGTCCCGATAGGCCGCCTCGACGCGCGCCTGCGAGGGCTCATCTTCTGCAAGCGCGAGCGCGGCCTCGCGTGCGGCGGCGACCTCTTTCGGCAACTCGATCGCCATTTCGATGCGCGCGCGCTCCGCGGCGGCCTCGCGCGGGCGCTCGAATCCGAATTCATAGGCCGCCGTCAGGAAAAGTGCGACGCCGGCGATGAGCAGGATCGGCGGGGCCCAGCGCCCCCGGTCGACGTAAGCATGCGCGAGCCGAATTTGAAAGCTGTCCTTAGGCGGATCATAGACGAAGCGCTTTTCCTCAAGCGCCCTGACGCCGTCCTCAAGAATTGCGTCAGGCACGTCGATGCCCTGCGCCGAGTAGATTTCCTTGAGCCGCGCCACCAGCGCCGCCTTGCGCTCCTCGCCGCCGAGCTCCTTGGCGAGCACGAGCTCGCGATGGCGCAGCGTGTCGACGACATCCATGGCGAGCATGACGTCGTCGAGCGATTGCGCCTTCGGACCCACGAGGGCGTTCATTCGCAAATTGCGCCCTTACGAGCGAATAAGCGCGGCGCTCGCGCCTGTCTCGATGAGGTGCGCCAGGCGGCGCTTGCCATCCTCGACCGCCTCGCGGATCTCCTTTGAATTCTCGGTCGCGGCCTTGCGCATCTCCTCGATGATGGTTTGGCTCCGCTCCTGGAACGTCACAACCGATTCAACAAGCTTCTTGACGGCGGCGGCCGAGACGGTTGGGCCGTAGCCGGCGCGCACGGCCGCCTCCTGCACCTTGCCGCCGATTTCCGATAGCGTTTCGAGGCTTTCGTCGATGCCCCTCTTCATCGCCTCGACGGTCTGCGTCGATTCATGAAGGCCGTGCATGCCGGTGAAAGTGGCGGTCAGCGCTGTCAGCACGGTCTCATTGGTGCCAAAGAACGAGACAGCCTGTGCGTAGAGGCGCTCCTTCGCGTTCGTCGTCTGGACGAGCCGCGTCATGATCACTTCGGAAGTGTTGTAACCGACTGTTATGTTATCGGAGAGATCCTTCGCGACCTGATAGCGCTTTTCCTCCTTCTGGAGCGCGCGCAGGGATTCGTCGCGGTCAAGCTCCAGCCTCGCACGGGTCGCAGCGTCATCGCTGGCGTAGGAAGTCACCTTGTCGACGGCGGCCTTGAGCGCTTCTTTCGCCGCTGCGAGCTTTGCTTCCGCCGTTTTCAGGACTTCGAGCGCCAGCACTTCTGATTGCTTCAATGCGCCGCGAAAATCGCGATAGGCCTCAAGGATGCGCGTTTCACGCTCCACCTGATTTCGCGTTTCGCTGGCGACCTCGAGATAGGTTTTCCGGATCTTGTCAAAACGTGCGGCGATATCGCCGCGCGTCATCTTCATCCAGACATTACCGATGCGCTCCATCGTCGAGATCTTGCCGTCGGCGTACTGCTCGACGAGCGACCTGGCGTCGTCGCGGATCGAATCGAAGGCGCTCGTGATCCCTTTGTAGCGTTCGCCGATCGTCATGTTCGAGACCTGATCGCGAACAACCTCGTTGAAATGCGAAGCCTGGTCGAGCGTCCGCGCGATCGCGGCGACGCGGTCCTGATCGAGATCGGCGATCTGGTTGAGGAGCGCCACGATCGGCGCCGGCGCGCCGCCTTCGGATGAAAAGCCGAGCGCGCGAAGTTCTCCGAGCGCCTTGTCGAGATATTGAAGCGCGCTCGCCCGTTTCGGTTCGCTCATGCCTTGTCTCCTCCCTTCGCCGACGCGGGCCGACACATAAGCACTGCCAGGAGCCTTCGCCAGACCTTGATTTTCCTTGGCATCTCCCGGTTGACGGCGCCGCCGGGCGGGATCAGATGAGGCGTGCGCTTAGTGCGCCAGGACGAACAGGGCCGATGACGGTGACGGCAGGGGGGCTCATCTCAACGCTATTGCCGGGCGGCGGCGCGCGCGCCGCCGGGTTTCTCATCGGATTCGAGCGGGAATGGACGCAGGCGCTGGAACAGCGCCGCCATGCCTTCGCAGGCGCGCGCACCTTCACGCTTGTGAGCTTCGCCGGCGCGCTTTGCGCGCTCCTCGGTGAGGGAGTCCATCTCGTCGCTGCTGGTCTGATCGCCGTCGGGGGACTGGCGCTTTACGCCTACGCCGCCGAGACGCGCGCGTCGGACAGCCGCGGCGGCACGACGGAGATCGCACTCCTTGCCGCCTATCTGCTCGGCGTCGCTGCGGGACGCGGAGAGTTGCTGCTGGCCGCGAGCGGCGCCGTCGCCGTCGCGCTGGCGCTGAGCCTCAAGAACGAAATCCGCCATCTGGCGCGCGCGCTCAACGAGACGGAGATCCACGCGACGATCCGGTTTCTCGCCGTCTCGCTGCTCATCCTGCCGATCGCGCCGAACCGGGGGTTCGGCCCCTATGAGGCGCTCAATCCGCGCGAATTGTGGCTGATGGTCGTGCTCATTAGCGGGCTTTCGTTTCTGGGCTACTGGCTGGTCAAGGCGTTCGGCGAACGGCAGGGCGCGCTGGCGTCGGGGTTGGTCGGCGGCATGGCGTCTTCGACCGCGACGACATTGTCGCTCTCTCGCTCCGTTCGTGATCATGGCGCGCCGCCGCTTCCGGCCGCCGCTGGCGTCGTCATGGCGAACCTTGTGATGACGGCCAAAGTTGCGCTTCTCGTCGGAGCGCTCGCACCCGCCGCCCTTCCGACGCTCGCGCTGCCGCTCGGCGCCGCCGGCGCCGCGGGCGCGGTTTCGACGCTCGCCCTGTTGCGGCGTCCGATGGAAGGGGTCGGCGCGCGGCTTTCGGTCACCAACCCGTTCGAGCTTCGCCCCGCCCTGATGTTCGGCGGATTCCTCGCGATCATTTCGGTCTTGTCGGCGTTTATCGCCGACAAGGCGGGCGACGCCGGTCTGCTTGCGCTCGCCTTCGTGTCGGGCCTTGCTGACATCGATGCGGTCGTCCTTCCTGTCAGCCGCCAGGCCAGGTCGGCGATGCTGTCGCCCGAAAGCGCGGCGACCGCGATCCTGATAGCGGCGGGAGCGAACATCCTCGCCAAGGGCGCCATGGCGATGATCGTCGGCGGGCACCGCGTCGGCGCGCCGGTCGCGCTCATCTTCACCGTCATGATCGCCGCTGCGACGGCGGCGCTGTTCCTCGTCTGATCGTCGTCAGGGTGCGTTGCGGATGTCGGCGGCGCGGGCGAGCGCGCATCCCGCCGCCTCGATGCGCCGGGCGGCGGCGACGACGAGCTCGGCGTTTGTCCGGTCGGTTCCAAAGGGCGCGTCTTCGAGCCCGACGCGGATATGAAAGCCGAGCGCGAGCGCCGGCTCGATCAAAGCGTCAATGTTCGCGTCAAGGCCGGAAAGCATGCGCGGGGCGTCGCCCGCCGTGTCGTCGAGATGGGCGGCGTAAAAGTCGAGACCGCGGCGCGACGGCGCCATGCCGAAGAGCAGATTGTCGGAAAACATCACGCGATAGACCGGCGTCTTGAGGCCCGGCGTCGCCGCCGCCATCGCGGCGCCGAGGCGCGCAAAGCCTGGCTCATAGATGGCGTAGGCCGGCCTCCAGCCGTCGGCGGCCGCAAGCGCGAGCGCCGCCCGGATGTGATCGTCCGGATTCGGATAATGAACGCCGTCCATGCCCGCCGCCGCCTGCATCCGGTGCGTGATGTTGACGCTGCCGGGATCGACGACGCCCCAGTCGAGAAGGCCGCGGCGGGCGAGCGTCCGGATGGGGGCAAGGCGCGCCTCGCGATCGCCTTTGAGCGCGAGCGTCGGATAGACGATCGCATTTGTGCGCGCGCGCACGCCCTCGATGATGTAGGAATAAATGTCGGCATCCTCGACCGGCGCGCCATTCGCATCATAAGCGTGCAGATGGATGATCGCCGCGCCGGCCTCCGCTGAGGCGACGGCGTCGTCGATGATCTCATCCGCCGTCACCGGAATGCGCGGTTGCAGGGCGCGCCCCGCAGCGCCGTTAACGGCGGCTTCAAGCCATACGGACCGTTTCATGGCCCCGAGCGGAGCGCGCCCGGTGGGCGGCGTCAATGCCCGGTGTCAGATGTTCTCAGGGGCAAGATAGTGGCCGAACAGTTTCCCAACCCTGCGTCGAATGCGGAATGACAGGGTCTTGCGGTCGCTCGCCTTGTTGCGGGCGGGAAAGGGAATGTCGGGAGCAGGCGCGCCAAGAAAGGCGCAAAGCGCATCCCATCCGTCGCCGGCCTCGAGGTTCATGACGAGGAGGTCGCTTTCGCGCCCGGCGAAATGCGCGCGCACGGCGGCTTCATGGTTTCTGAGCGTTTCGACATAGCGCGCCTTGGCGCCCGCCGGCGCGGCGGCGTCGCGGCCGTAGATGAACGCCTGCATTTCGTCGGAGCGGTCGCCGAAATGCCCCTCGATCGACGCGAACCAACTTTCGGGATCGCGCACCGTGAGGATGAATTTCGACCCCGGATATGCCGCGTCGAGTTCGCGGAAAAAGATCGGCCAGGGCATGTCCTGCGCGGCGTCGAAATCGCGGGCGGTCTCGATGCAAAGCCTTGCGCCCTCCGAGCTCAGGCGCTCGGCCGGCCAGCCGCGCCCGACGACGGCGGCCGTCCGGTAGCCGAGCGTTTCGAGCGCCGCGTAAAGCGACGTCGTGCCCGTCTTCTGAAAGCCGATGCAAAAAACCTTGGGGCGATGTGGCATGGTCATGCCTTATTGAAACAGCCGACCTTTAGAGCTCCCTTAATGGCTTGCCCAATTTGTCGGCGCCGTCGATCACCGCCGTTTCAGCGCGCGACGAGCGGCAGGGTGGACGCTGCGAAGGCGCCCTCGATCTCAAGCAGCCGGCGCTTGGCGCCGGCGC
>JBKBLR010000012.1:0-81884 GCA_046296195.1 Parvularculaceae bacterium
CGGCGCAGTCGATTTCGTCGACGGCCGCTTTCAAGTGAAGGCGCCTGGCCTCATCAAGACGGCGATCGACGTCCGCGAAATCGCGGTGCGCGTCAGCGGCGACCGCGTCGTCACGGTCGGCGACCTCGCCGAGGTGCGGCGTACCTTCGTCGACCGGCAGGGCTACGCGCTGTTCAACGGCCGGCCGGCGATCGGCGTCGAGATCACCAAGCGCGCCGGCGCCAACATCATCGAAACGATCGAGGCGGCGCGAAAGATCGTCGAGGACGATGCGAAATTCCGCCCCGCTTCCATTCGCCATGAATTCCTGCGCGACGCCTCCGTCACTGTCAGGGACAACCTGTCGGGACTGACCTCGTCGGTTCTCACCGCCGTCTTCCTCGTGATGATCGTGATCGTCGCCGCGCTGGGGCTCCGGTCCGCGCTGATGGTCGGCGTCGCGATTCCAAGCTCGTTCCTGATGAGCTTCCTATTCCTCGCCGCGTCCGGCTACACGCTCAATCTGATGGTGATGTTCGGCCTCATTCTCGCGGTCGGGATGCTGGTCGACAATGCGATCGTGATCGTCGAATACGCCGACCGCAGGATGGCCGAGGGCGCCGCGCGGCGCGAAGCCTATTACGAAGCGGCCAAGCGCATGTTCTGGCCGGTCGCGACGTCGACGGCGACGACGCTCGCCGCCTTCGTGCCGTTCCTGTTCTGGAGCGACCTTTCCGGCGAGTTCATGAAATATCTGCCGATCACGCTGATCTTCGTCCTCTCGTCCTCGCTCGTCGTCGCGCTCTTCTTCCTGCCGGCGGTCGGCGCCGTCGCCGGCGTGCCTAAGATTTTCAAGCAGCGCTTCAACATCAAGGGCAAGACCGGCGGCGAGTCGCGTGTCGACAGCGACGACGCCGATCCCCTGACGCTCGACGGCCCGCTCGGCCGTTATGCGCATTTCCTGAAGGCGATCATCGAAAAGCCGCTGCTCGCCGCGCTCGCCGCGGCGGCGGTCTTGTTCGTGTGCTTCAACGAATTCAAGATGGCCTCGCCGGACGTCGAATTCTTCCTTCAGAACGACAGCGAGGAAATCAACGTGCTCGTCCTCGGCCGCGGCAACATGTCGGCGGCGGAGAAGTTCGGGGCGGTGAAAGATGTTTCCGCCCGCATCGAGGGCCATGAGGCGATCGAGAGCATCTATCTGCAAACGGGGCCGGGCCTTGCGCGCTCGAACGACATGCCGGCGGAGACGATCGGCATTGTCGGCGTCAATCTCATTCCCTATTCGCAGCGAGAGAACTCGCGCGCGCTCGTTGAGAAATATCGCGAGATGATCGGCGTCGTTCCGGGAGTCGTCGTCGAGGTGCGCCAGCGCGAGGGGGGGCCGCCGATCGGCAAGGACGTGCAGGTTGAAATCTCCGGCGCGAATTTCGACGCCATGGTCGCGGCCGCGCGGAAAGTGCGCGAGTTCACCGAGTCCGACACCGTCGTCGTCAATGGCCAGGAGGTCCCGACCTATATGGACCAGGAGGATTCCCTGCCGCTGCCCGGCATCGAATGGTCGATGGAGATCGACCGGGCGCTCGCCGGCCGTTACGGGCTTTCGGTGCAGGAGGCGGGCGGCATGCTGCAGCTCGTCACCGACGGCCTGCTCGTCGACAAATACCGCCCTGATGACGCCGATGAGGAAATCGACATCCGCGTCCGCTTCCCGGAGGAAGATCGCTCCATCCTAGCGCTCGACCGCATCGCCGTCTCGACGCCGTCCGGCGCCGTGCCGCTGTCGAATTTCGTCAAGCGCGAAGCGCGGCCGCAGATCGACCGCGTCGTCCGGCGCGACGGCCGGCGCGTCATCGACGTCAAGGCGAACGGCAACACCCGCGTCAGCGGGCATCCCGTCAGCCAGGACACCGCCATCGCGGAAATGAAGACGTGGCTGCAGTCGGGCGCCCTTGGCGACGATGTCGACTGGACCATCCGCGGGGCCGACGAGGAGACGAACGCCGCCACCCAGTTCTTCGCCGGCGCGATGGCGGCGGCGCTGTTCATGATCGCCATGATCCTGCTGTTGCAGTTCAACAATTTCTATCACGCTGCGTTGACGCTGACGGCGGTCTTTTTCTCGGTCTTCGGCGTGCTGCTCGGCGTCGCGCTCAGCGGCCAGTATCTCAGCGTGATCATGACAGGCGTCGGCGTCGTCGCGCTCGCCGGCATCGTCGTCAACAACAACATCATCTTCATCGACACTTACCAGCATCTGCGGCGCAAGGGCCTGCCGTCGAGGGACGCGGCGCTGCGCACGGCCGTGCAGCGCGCGCGCCCGGTGCTGCTCACCACCGGCACGACCGTGCTCGGCCTCCTGCCGATGGTGTTCGAGCTCAACGTCGATTTCATCAACGGGTCGATCTCACGCGGCTCGACGACGTCCGACTGGTGGGTGCTGCTGTCCTCCGCCGTCGTCTACGGCCTTTTGTTTTCGACCTTGCTCACCCTCGTCCTGACGCCGGTGCTGCTCGCCGCGCCTTCGGTCGTCGGCGCGCGCGCCCCGGCCGTTCTTGCGCGCGCCGCCGCTTTCGTGAGGAAGCTGCTCGGCAGGCGGAATGCGCCCCCGCCGCCCCCGCCGCCGGCGAATGACGAGGCCGCGCCCTGGCCGCGCGCCGCCGAATAGATCAGGCGAACGTCTTCTCCGCGGCGAGAATCGGCTCGACGAAGCCGTCGAACGCCGCCCAATACTGGTTCCGGATCTCGTCGCGCTCCATCATGATTTCGTGAAGCGCGCCATTGATCGTCACGACCTTGATGAGCGGGGACTGTTTCTCCAGCCAGAGATGATCGCTCGACCGCACGAGCTGATCGTTTTCCGCCGACACGATCAGCACAGGGACCTTCAGTTTCGCAAAGCGGTTCTTGCGGTGGAGATCGTCCATCGCCTCGGTCGCCGCCCTGATCCAGCCATAGGTCGGCTCACGGATCGTCGCGTTGGGCGCGGCCGACTGCAATTCCTGAAAGCGGCGATGACGCACGGGATCGGATGTCAGGACGTTGCCCTCGAACGCCATCGAATATTCTTTGACGCCGGGGATGGCGTGGCGCGCAAGGCCGAAGCGCGACGCCGCCTCGCCGAGCAGCCTGACGCCGAAGCGTTTCAAAGGCTCGTCGAAGAGCGCAGTCATCGGCGCGCAAAGGACGGCGCAGCGCCAGGTGTCATCGCCGTCCGCCAACATCTGCAAGGCGGGCGCCCCGCCCATTGAATGGGTCATCAGGACATAGGGTCCGGCGAAGCGCTTCATCGCGATCTCGTCGGTGAAGCGGCGCAGATCGGAGCGGAAGACCCCAAAATCGCGGATATGCCCCTTCTCGCGCACGGGCAGCAGGCGTTCGGAAAGGCCCTGCCCGCGCCAATCCATCGTCGCCACCGAAAAGCCTCGACGGCGCAGGTCTTCGACGACCTCGAAATATTTCTCGATGAACTCCGAACGGCCGGCCATCAGGACGGCGGTCGCGCGATGGTTTTTCGCCGGAAAGACGGCGGCGCGGAGATATCCGCCGTCGGCGCCCTCGAAGTCGATCGCCTCGGCGCCCTCTGGCACGGGATTTGTCGGGATGCGGATGAAGTCGGCTATGTCGGACTCTCCAGGATGAGACGGGCCATGACGCTCATGTCGCCGCTGATTTTGAGCCGCCCCGAGAGATAGGCGCTTTCGAGCGCGCGTCCGCCCTCGAAAATGCGCGCCAGCGTGTCGGGCGAAGCGCGCCAGACGCACCCCGGCGACGCGGCCGCCGGCGGCGCCGTCACGATCAGGCAGCTTTCGCCGCGGCCGTCGACGAAAAAGGGCGGCGCGCCGTCGGGCGCGATCTCGAGGACCGCGTCGAATCCGCGGCGGAAGGCGCCGGACGCCGCAGCGATCAGGGGATCGCCCGCGGTCACGATTTCGGCTTGACGAATTTCAGCGTCATGCGGTCGCTTTCCCCGATCGCATCATATTTGGCGCGGTCGAAAGCGGGATCCTCCTGCCCCGGCGAGGCCGATGAGCGGCGCACCGGCGGCAGGGTCCAGACGCCGAACGGATGATCTTTCGTGTCGGCGGGATTGGCGTTGATCTCCGAGGCTTCGACGAACATGAAACCGGCGGCTTCGGCGAGCGCCTTCACTTTGGAGGTTTTCACGTAGCCCGACGCGAGGTCGTCGCCGGCGTCTTCATTGGCGCGATGCTCGACGACGCCGAGAACCCCGCCCGGCTTGAGCGCGCGATAGAACGCCCTGAAGTTCGCTTCGGCGTCGCCGGCGCCGAGCCAGTTATGGACGTTGCGGAAGGTCAGCACCACGTCCGCGGTTCCCGGGGGCGCGATGTCAGACCCTTCACCCAGCACGGTGACGCGGATGTCGCCATAGAGCGCCGCATCCGAATAGGCTTCCTTGAACTTCTGCACCGCTTCCGCCGCGCGCTCGCTCGAGGCGGGATCGCGCTGCGCGGCGTAATAGACGCCGCCGCCGGCCTTCAGATAGGGCGCGAGAATCTTGGTGTACCAGCCGCCGCCCGGCCAGATTTCGACGACTGTCATGTCGGGCGCGACGCCGAAGAAGGCGAGCGTTTCCTTCGGGTGCCGCCAGACATCGCGCGCCTTTTCCTCCGCCGACCGATGATCGCCGGCGATCGCCGCATCAAGGAGCGCGCCCGAATCCGGCGCCGCGGCGGCGGCTTGCGGCGTGGCAGGGTCGCCGGTGCGGTCCGCGCAGCCGGCAATAAGGGCGGCGAGCGCGGCGGCGGCAAGAAGCGGTTTCATCGGGCGTGACCTCCAGAAGTGGTTCCGATGCCTCTAGCACGCAACGCCGGGGAGCGGAAAACCGCCCTTCGGGCCCCCTTGAACGGGCGGTTTTTGTCCCCACTTCCAACTCGCCGGTCGCCTATTGAGGGGCCGGCGCGGGACGGGTCCGATCGCATTGTGGGCCGTTCCGGAAGCCCTTGCTTGTTCAAGAAGGAGACAATTGATGCGCAGCTACGACCTCACCCCCCTTTACCGGACGACCGTCGGCTTTGACCGGATGTTCGACCTCCTCGACGGGCTGTCGAAGTCCGAGACCGCGGGCTATCCCCCTTACAATATCGAGCGCGTCGACGAAGATCGCTACCGCATCACGCTCGCCGTCGCCGGCTTTTCCGAGCGCGACCTCGACATCGAGGTGCACGAGAACACGCTGAAGGTGACGGGCCAGCGTCCGGAGACCGATGAAGGGCGTACCTTCCTGCATCAGGGCATCGCGGGCCGCTCTTTCGAACGCCGCTTCCAGCTCGCCGATCATGTGAAGATCGACGGCGCGAGCCTCGTCAACGGCCTTCTCAATATCGAGCTTCGCCGAGAGATCCCGGAAGCGAAAAAGCCGCGCAAGGTCGAAATCAACGCCAACGGCGCGAAAGTCGAGGTGCTCAAGGCCTCGAACGCCGCCTAAGTCTTCGCGCACGCGCGGCAACCGAGCCCCCGCACCGTCCCTCCCCCCGGACGATGCATGACGAGACGCCCGCCCATCCCCTCCCGGGCGGGCGTTTCGGCTTTCAGCCGTTGATGAGCGCTCGCGCCCTCTCGAAGATGTCGGCGTTGGCGGCGAGGATCGAGCCCGCATGCATGGGCCGCGCGCCGCCCTCGATCTCAGACACATGACCGCCCGCCTCGCGGACGAGGATAATCCCGGCGCCGACGTCCCAGGGATTGAGATCGCGTTCCCAGTAAGCGTCGAAACGGCCCGCCGCGACGAAGGCGAGATCGAGCGCCGCGGAGCCGTAACGCCGGACCCCCGCGGTTTCGGCGAGCGCGCGATCGACCTCCCTCAATGACCGTTCCCGCCCCGGCCGACCCTTGAACGGCAGGCCTGTCGCGAACAGGCATTCCTCCAGCGTCTTGCGCGCCGAAACGCGCAGCCGCTTGTCATTGAGCCAGGCGCCTTCGCCTTTCTCCGCCCAGAAGAGTTCATCCGTGGCGGGGTTGTAGATCACGCCCGCATGCGGCTGGCGGTCACGTTCAAGGCAGATCGAGATCGCGAATTGTGGCAGGCCGTGCAGGAAATTCGTCGTCCCGTCGAGCGGATCGACGACCCAGCGGTTGGAATTGTCGGCGCCCTCGATCTCGCCGCGCTCCTCCATCAGGAAACCGTATTTCGGCCGCCCCTTCGACAGTTCCTCAAACAATGTCTGTTCGGCGCGATGGTCCGCCGCCGAAACGAAATCGGCCGCGCCTTTCCGCGTCGCCGTAAGGCCGTCGAGCTCGCCGAAGTCGCGAGACAGGCCGCGCGCCGCCTTGCGCGCGGCGTTGATCATCACGGTCACGAGGGGCGAGGCGTGCGGCATCTGTCGGTCCGGGAGGCTCTTGGGGAAAGGTCGCGCACCATAGCGGCGGCGGACCCCCGCGCAAGAGGCGCGGGCCCCCGGCGATTCACCTGATATTTCAGCCTTTTGCCTAGCCTCTGCGGTTCGCGCTAGGGAAACCGCGAACGGGCGGGGACCAAAAAGCGTGGACGAAGGGACGGGCCAGGACCGCGGCGGCGCGCCGCAAGCCTCGCTGACCGCGCGGGTCGCGCGCGGCGCCGGCTTCATCGTCGCCGGGCGCTTCGTCATGGGGCTCCTCGGCTTTCTCAACACCGTCATCATCGCCCGCCTGCTGCTGCCGGAGGATTTCGGCGTCGTCGCGATTGGACTCGGCGCGATGCAGATTCTGACGAACGTTTCCGACATCGGCGTCAGCCAGGCGGTGATCAAGTTCCGCGACGCCGGCGACGACGACCTCGACACGCTGTTCACGCTGTCGCTGATCCGGGGGCTGATCATCGCCGCCGCGCTCGTCGCCGCCGCGGCGCCGGCGGCGGCGTTCTACGGCGATCATCGCGTTTTCTGGGTGTTCTGCGGCGCGGCGCTTTATCCGCTCCTCACCGGACTGATCAATCCGAAGTTCTTCGAGTTCGAGCGCAATCTCGACTATTCGAAGGAATTCATTGCGACCGTCATCTTCAAACTCGCCGGCGTCGCGGTGTCGATCGGCGTCGCCGTCATCTATCGCAGCTATTGGGCGATGATCCTCGGCCTCGCCGCCAACGGCCTCGTGCAGATGCTGCTGTCCTATCTGATGCGCCCGCACCGGCCGCGCCTGACGCTCGCATCGTTCCGCAAGGTGTTCGGCTTTTCCGGCTGGCTGACCGGCGTCGGCGTGATGTCGGCCCTCAACAACAAGCTCGACGCGCTGATCATCGCGCGCACGACCGGCGTCGACGGCGCCGGGCATTATTTCATGGGCATCCAGCTCGCCGAAATGCCGACCCGTGAGATCGCGTTTCCAGCCTCACGCGCCATTTATCCCGGGCTTTCCGAACTGCAGCACGATCCGGCCCGCGCCCGCGACGCCTATCTGCGCGGCGTCGAGGCGCTCGCCGCCATGGCGATGCCCGCCGCGATCGGCTTTGCGCTGATCGCGCGCGACCTCATTCCCTTTCTGCTCGGCGACCACTGGAACGACGCCATTCCGGTCGTCGAGATCGTCACCCCGGTCATGGGCGCGCAGATGCCCTATCTCGCGACGCAGTTCTACGCCATGGCGCTCGGCGCGACGCGGCTCGTGTTCTTCCGCGAGTCCGCCTTCTTCCTCGTGCGGACGCCCGTCTTCATCGCCGCGACCATCGCCTACGGCCTCATCGGCGCGGCGGTCGCCATCGCCGGCTGCGGCGTCCTTTATATTGCGCTCAACCTGACGCTCTATGCGCGAACGAGCGGGGATTTCATCCTTCGCCCGGTCTGGCGCGCGCGCCGATCCTTCATCGCCGCCGCCGCAATGGCGGTCGTCGTCATCGCCTTGCGGGTCACGGGAGCGCTCGACGCGGCCGCGCCGCTCTTTCGGATCCTCGCCGAGATCGCCGCCGGCGCCCTCGCCTATCTCGCGGTCCATGCCGCGCTCTGGCGGATCGAAGGCCGGCCCGACGGCGTCGAGCGGTCGATCCTCGACCTCGCCGCCCCTGCCCTGCGACGACTGGCGCTACGCTGAGGCGGTGCGAGCTGCAGCGCGCGCCTTGCGGGGCGGACTTCCTCGGCTAGAAGGAGAAAAAAGCCGGAGGAAACGCCCGCTCATGACATCGCCCCCCATCCCCACCCCGGAGATGATCGCCGCGAGCGCCTTCAAGCTCCTCACGACCGACCCGATGTTCAAGGTCGGCATGGCGACGATCAGGGGCAATGAGTACCGGGTTTTCGAGAACGCGCCGCCGAACCTCGCCGGCATTTTCGCTTTCGGCCTCGCCCATGGCGACAAGGAGTTCCTCTATTACGAGGGCGAGACCTGGACTTACCGCAGGCTTTGGTCGGAAGCCGGCCGCTTCGCCATCGCGCTCACCGCCGGCCTCGGCGTCAGACGCGGCGACCGCGTCGCCCTCGCCATGCGCAATTACCCGGAATGGTGCGCGGCGTTTTTTGCGATCGTCTCGATCGGCGCCGTCGCCGTGCCCTTGAACGCCTGGTGGAAGACCGAGGAGCTGCGCTACGGCCTCAAAGACAGCGGCGCCAAGCTCGTCATCGCCGACGACAAGCGGCTCGACCTCATGGCGCCGTTCAAGGAGGCGCTCGGCCTCACCTTCATCGCGGTGCGCGCGGACCGCGATTTCGCCGAGCATCGCTGGGCGGATCTCGTCGCCCGCGCCAATGCGGACGCAATGCCCTTCGCGGCGATCGAGCCGGAGGATGATTACGCGATCTATTACACGTCGGGGTCGACCGGAAACCCCAAGGGCGTCATTCTCACCCATCGCGGCGCGATCTCGACGCTGATGTCATGGGCCTTCGTCGCCGCCGCGATCAAGGACGCGCGCGGCGGCGTCTCGCTGTTCGGCGATGATCCCGGCGTGCTGCTCGGCATTCCGCTGTTCCACGTCACCGGCAGCCACGCGATCTTTCTGATGTCGTGGATCATCGGACGGCGGATCGCCATGACCTATCGCTGGGACCCGCGCGAGGCGGTTGCGCTGATCAACAAGCATCGGCTGACGAATTTCGTCGGCGTGCCGAGCCAGTCTTACGAGCTCATCGAGGCGGCGGGTTCGACGACGATGCCGACGCTGATCGACATCGGCTCCGGCGGCGCCAAGCGCCCGCCCGACCAGGTGATGAAGCTGAAGGAGAAATTTCCGAACGCCAATCCGTCCTCCGGCTACGGATTGACCGAGACGAACGCGTCGGGCTGCGTCATTTCGCTCGAAGATTATCAAAAGCGCCCGGATTCGACCGGACGCGCGCTGCCGCCGCTTTGCGACATCAAGATCGTCGGCGAGCACGGAGACTGCAAAACGGGCGAGGTCGGCGAAGTCTGGATCAGGACTTCGGCGAATTTCCGCGGCTATCTCAACCTGCCGGAAGACACCGCGCGGGCGCTCACCCCCGACGGCTGGTTCCGCACCGGCGATCTCGGCCGGCTCGATGAGGAAGGCTTCCTTTACATCGTCGACCGGCTCAAGGACCTCATCATCCGCGGCGGGGAGAACATTTCCTGCCTTGAAGTCGAAGCGCGCGCCTATCAGCACCCCGCCGTCGCGCAGGCGCTCGTCTTCTCGGTTCCCGACGAGGTCCTCAACGAGCGCGTCGGCATGGTCGTCCACCCGCGCGAGGGCGTTCACTTCGACCCGCAGGAGCTGCGCGACTTCATGGCGAAAGAGCTCGCCGGCTTCAAATGCCCGGAGCGGATCTGGATCTCGCCCCAGCCGCTGCCGAAGCTCGGCACCGAGAAGTTCGACAAGCAGACAATCCGCCGCATCGCCCTCCAGCATCCGCCGGCGTGGAAGGCGTAAGGAACTGCCGAAGTCTGTTGCGGCGCCGGCGCCGGCGCGTATTGATCCCTTTGACGAGATTGGGAGCGTTCGATGACCGACCTTGACGCCTTCCGCAAGGAAACGAGAGCCTGGCTTGAAGCCAACTGCCCGCCCGAAATGCGCGACGGCGCGGGGGGCGAGGAAAACATCTGCTGGGGCGGCCGGAACTGGAAATTCAAATCCGCCGCGCAGAAGACCTGGCTCGACCGCATGGCGGCGAAGGGCTGGACTGTTCCCGCATGGCCCAAGGGGTATGGCGGCGGCGGTCTCGGCAAGGAGGAAGTCAAAATCCTCAAGGACGAGATGCGCAAACTCAAATGCCGCTCGCCGCTTGAGAGCTTCGGCATCTGGATGTTGGGGCCGGCGCTCCTGAAATACGGCACGCATGAACAGAAGGCGATGTTCCTGCCGCCCATCGCGCGCGGGGAAATCCGCTGGTGCCAGGGCTATTCCGAACCGAACGCCGGCTCAGATCTCGCGAGCCTTGCGACGAAGTGCGAGGACAAGGACGACCATTGGCTCGTCAACGGACAGAAGATCTGGACGTCTTATGCGGATGAGAGCGACTGGATTTTCGTGCTTGTCCGGACTGACCCCAAGGCCGCAAAGCACGACGGCATCAGCTTCATCCTCATCGACATGGCGACGCCCGGCGTCTCAACCAAGCCGATCAGGCTCATCTCCGGCAAGTCGCCCTTCTGCGAGACCTTCTTCGAAAACGTGAAGGTTCCCAAAGAGCATGCCCCCGGCGTCAGCGCGATCGTCGGGACGATCAACCGCGGCTGGGACGTCGCCAAATATCTCCTGACCCATGAGCGTGAGATGATCGGCGCCGGCGGCGGCGGCCTGCTCGGCGGCCGCGGCATCGGCGAGATGGCGGCCCATTATGTCGGCGTCGACGACAAGGGCCGGCTCGCCGACCCGATGTTGCGCGCCAAGGTCGCCGCGGCCGAAGTCGACGGCTGGGCGTTCCTGCTCACCATGGAGCGCCTGAAGGATGAAGCGAAGGCCGGCCAGGGCATGGGCGCGAAGTCGTCGATGCTCAAATATTACGGCACCGAGTTCAACAAGCGCCGCTTCGAGCTCTTCATGGACGCGGCGGGCTCGGAAGGCCTTGAATGGGAAGGCGCGCGCTCCGAAGACGGCAAGCTCGCGAAGAGCTGGCTGCGCACTAAGGCGAACTCCATCGAGGGCGGCACCTCGGAAGTGCAGCTCAACATCATCGCAAAACGCGTCCTTGAACTGCCGGACGCCTGAGGTTTCGCCATGCCCCTCATCCTCACCGAAGAACAGGAAATGCTCAAAGAATCCGCCCGCGGGTTCCTTGACGAAAAGGCGCCCGTCGCGGCCTTCCGAAAGCTGCGCGACGAGAAATCGGAAGACGGCTTCTCCCGCGCGCTGTGGAAAGAGATGGCGGAGATGGGCTGGGCCGGCATTCTCGTCGACGAGGCCCATGGCGGATCGGGCTTCGGCTTCGTCGGCGCCGGCGTCCTCGCCGAGGAGATGGGCCGTACGCTGACGGCCTCGCCGTTTCTATCGACCTCCATTCTCGCCGCGACCGCGCTCAACAAGTTCGCGACCGGCGCGCAGCGCGAGGAATATCTGCCAAAGATCGCCGCCGGCGCCGTCGTGATGGCGCTCGCCGTCGACGAGGGCAGGAAGCACGGGCCCGCCAATATCGCCATGAAGGCGGAAAAATCAGGCAACGGCTTTCGCCTTTCCGGCGCGAAGACCTTCGTCGCCGACGGCCATGTCGCCGACAAGGTGATCGTCGCGGCGCGCACCGGCGGCGCGGCCGGCGAGGAGGCGGGCCTCACGCTCTTCCTCGTCGATGCGAAAGCGAAGGGCGTTAGCGCCGAGCGAACGGCGATGGTCGACAGCCGCAACGCCGCGCGCCTCAATTTCGAGAACGTCGCGGTCACCGGCGAGGACGTCATCGGCGAGATCGACAATGGCTGGCAGGCGCTCGAGGGCGTGCTCTCCGCCGGGCGCGCGGGGCTCGCCGCAGAGCTCTCCGGCGCCGCCCAGGCCGCCTTCACGATGACGACCGACTACCTGAAGCAGCGCACCCAGTTCGGCAAGCCGATCGGCGCCTTCCAGGCGCTGCAGCATCGCGCCGCGCATCTTTACTGCGAGGTCGAGCTGATGAAGTCCGTGGTGCTGAAGGCGCTGCAGGATCTCGACAACGCCTTCGGCATGGCGAGCGTCACCTGTTCGCTCGCGAAAGCGAAGGCCGGCGAAGTCGCCAAGCTCGCCAGCCAGGAGGCGATCCAGATGCATGGCGGCATCGGCATGACCGACGAATATGACGTCGGCCTCTACATGAAACGCATCCGCGTCGCGCAGGAGATGTTCGGCGACGCGGCCTATCACTCAGACCGCATTGCGCGGCTTCGCGGCTATTGAGGAGAGCCCCATGAAGGCGGTGAAGAAAGAAGACATCAAGAACTACATCGGCAAGGAGACGGGAATCTCCGACTGGACGACGATCGACCAGAACCGCATCAACATCTTCGCCGACGTGACGGAGGACCACCAGTTCATCCACGTCGACCCGAAGGCGGCGGCGAAAACGCCCTTCGGCGGCACGATCGCGCACGGCTTCCTGTCGCTGTCGATGCTGTCGCACCTTGCGAAGAACTCGCTTCTCGTCCTTGAAGGCGTGAAGATGGGCGTCAATTACGGCTTCGACAAAGTGCGGTTCATGGCGCCGGTGAAATCCGGCAAGCGCATCCGCGGCCATTTCACGCTGATGAGCGCGGATGAAAAGACGCCGAACCAGTGGCAGTTCAAATACGCCGTGAAGGTCGAGATCGAAGGCGAGGACAAGCCCGCCCTGATGGCCGAATGGCTGACCATGCAATTCGTGTGAGGATTAAATGTCGGACCATGTCGCGGAGATAGCCTGGAAGCGTCAGACCGACGGCTTCGCTTACGACAGCTACAACCGCGCGCATGAATGGCGCTTCGACGGCGGCGTCGTCGTGCCGGGCTCGGCGGCGCCGGGCTACAGGGGCGAGCCGGAGCGCGTCGACCCTGAAGAGGCCTTCGTCGCCGCGCTGTCGAGCTGCCACATGCTGACCTTTCTCGCCATCGCCGCAAAAAAGAGGCTGATCGTCGACGCCTATGAAGACCGCGCGGTCGGCCGCCTCGACAAGAACGCCGCCGGCAAGCTCGCCATGACGAGCGTCGAGCTGAACCCCAAGGTCACCTTTGCGCCGGGCGTCGAGGTCGACGCTGCGACGCTCGAGAAACTGCATCACGACGCGCATGAGAACTGCTTCATCGCGCAGTCGGTCAAGACCCCCGTCGTCGTTCATTCAAGGTAAGGAGTCCGCCTTGTCCATCCGCTTCGACAACAAGGTCGCCATCGTCACCGGCGCCGGCAACGGCCTCGGCCGCTCTCACGCGCTCGCGCTCGCCGCGCGAGGATGCAGGGTCGTCGTCAACGATCTCGGCGGCGCGCGCGACGGCACCGGATCGTCGCTGTCGGCGGCTGAGGCGGTCGTCGACGAGATCAGGAAAGGCGGCGGCGAGGCGATCGCCGACGGCGCGAACGTGACGAAGGACGCGGAGGTCGCCGCCATGGTTGACGCCGTGATGAAAAAGTGGGGTCGCGTCGACATTCTCGTCAACAACGCCGGGATCCTGCGCGACAAGACCTTCGCCAAGATGGAGATGGCGGATTTCCGCCTCGTCATCGACGTGCATCTTATCGGAACCGCGGTCTGCACCAAGGCGGTGTGGGAGATCATGCGGACGCAGAATTACGGCCGCATCGTCTGCACCTCATCGCCCTCAGGGCTTTACGGCATTTTCGGGCAGGCGAATTACGGCGCGGCGAAGGCGGGCATGATCGGCTTCATGAACGCGCTGCATCTCGAAGGCGGGAAATACAACATCCGCGTCAACCTGCTGTCCCCTTCGGCGAGAACGCGCATGACCGAGGACATCGGCATTCCCGAGGCGCTGCTCGCGCAGATGACGCCGGAAGCGATTACGGCGGGCCTTCTCTATCTCGTCAGCGAGGATGCGCCCTCCCGCGCGATTCTGTCTTGCGCCGCGGGCGGCTATGCGCGCGCCTATGTCGCCGAGACCGAAGGCGTCTATCTGCCGCCGGCGGAGCAGACGCCGGAGAATATCGCCGCGCTGTGGGACAAGATCTCGGATCTGTCGACGGTGCGCTACTATGACACCAGCGCCGGGCCCAACATGAACTTCATGGCCAAGGCCGGGGCCCACGCTAAACAGTAAAGGAGCGCCCATGCGCGAAGCCGTCATCGTCTCGACCGCCCGGACCCCGATCGGCAAGGCCTATCGCGGCGCCTTCAACGCGACGAGCGCCCAGGAGCTCGGCGCCCATGCGATCAAGCACGCACTCCAACGCGCGAAGGTCGCGCCCGAGGAGGTCGAGGATGTCGTGATGGGGTGCGCCATCCAGCAGGGAACGGCGTTCCAGAACGTCGCGCGGCAGGCCGCGCTCCGCGCCGGCTTTCCGATCGGCGTTTCGGGCATGAGCCTCGACCGGCAATGCGCATCCGGCATGATGGCGATTGCGACGGCGGCGAAGCAGGTGATCGCCGACAATATGCAGGTCGCGATCGGCGGCGGCGTCGAGTCGATCTCGCTCAACCAGACGGGCGACATGTTCGTGCGCCCCGACAAATGGCTGCTCGCCAATCTCCCCGAAACCTATATGCAGATGATTGAAACGGCGGAGATCGTCGCCGAGCGTTACAAGATCAGCCGCGACGCGCAGGATGAATACTCATTGCAGTCGCAACAGCGCACGCACGCGGCGCAGCTCGCCGGCAAGTTCAACGAGGAGATCGCGCCGCTGCCCTCCGTCATGATGATGGCCGACAAAGCGACCGGCGCGGCGAGCGAACACAAGGTCACGATCGAAAAGGACGAGGGCAACCGGCCCGAGACGACGCTCGAGGCGCTCAAGGGCCTCAAGCCCGTCTTCAAGGGCGGCCAGAAGGTGACCGAAGGCAAGCACATTACCGCCGGCAACGCCTCGCAGCTTTCCGACGGCGCCTCCGCCGCCGTCGTCATGGAGGCGAAGGAAGCCGCGCGCCGCGGCCTTTCCCCGCTCGGAATCTACCGCGGCATGGCGGTCGCCGGCACGCACCCCGATGAGATGGGCATCGGGCCTGTCTTCGCCGTGCCGAAGCTCCTCCAAAAGTTCGGCCTCAAAATGGACGACATCGGCCTTTGGGAATTGAACGAGGCCTTCGCGGTGCAGGTCATCTACTGCCGCGACAAGCTCGGCATTCCGAACGAACGCCTTAACGTCAATGGCGGCGCCATCGCCATCGGCCATCCCTACGGCATGTCGGGAGCGCGCATGGTCGGCCACGCGCTCATCGAAGGCAAACGCCGCAAGGCGAAATATGTCGTCTGCACCATGTGCGTCGGCGGCGGCATGGGCGCGGCGGGGCTGTTCGAGGTGGCGTGAGCGCCGACCCGTCCGCCATCCACGCCCTTATCTTCGAGGTTCCGGCCGGCGAGGCCGCGAGCTACGGCATGATCGCGAGCCTCATCCCGGGCTGCGGGCCGCGCCAGGTCGCCCGCGCACTCCGCTCGGCGCCGAAGGATCTTCCCTGGCATCGCATCGTCACCGCGTCGGGCGCGCCGGCCGCCCATGCCGGCGCCGAGGAACAGCGCCGACGCCTGAAGCGCGAGGGCGTCGCCTTTCGAAAGAACGGCGCCGTCGACTGGATTAAGTCGCGCTGGAAGGGTCCTTCGCAAAACTGGATCGGCAGGATGCGCCGGGACCCCCATGAGGTGATGGAGATCATCGCTTCCTGGGGCCGATCATGACCGCGCCGCTCAGCATCGTCTTCGTTCTGTTCCCGAACGTCACCCAGCTCGATTTCACCGGGCCCTTGCAGGTTCTCTCGCGCCTGCCGGGCGTGAAGGTCCATATTGCGGCGTCGTCAATGGCGCCGGTCGCAACCGACGCGACGCTGACCTTGAACCCCACGACAACCTTCGCCGATTGTCCGCCTGCGGACGTTCTTGTCGCGCCCGGCGGGTTCGGCGTCGACGACGCCATGAATGACCTGGTCCTGATGGGTTCGTGAAGCGCGAAGGCGCACGCGCAAGATGTGTAACAAGCGTGTGCACCGGCGCCTTCATCCTCGGCGCCGCGGGCCTCCTCAAGGGCAAGCGCGCGACCACCCACTGGGCCTAGCATGAGGCGCTCGCCCTTGTCGGCGCGCACCCCGTCAAGGCCCGCGTCGTGCGCGACGGGAACGTCTTCACGGGCGGCGGCGTCACGGCGGGGATCGACTTTGCGCTGACGCTCGCGGCCGAGATCGCGGGGGAGGAAACCGCGCGCGCCATACAACTGGCGCTTGAATATGATCCCGCCCCGCCCTTCGACGCCGGAACGCCGGAAAAGGCCGCGCCGCCTGCGCTCGCCGCCATGGAGAAGCGCTACGCCGGCCGGCGCGAGGCCTTCCGCGCCGCGCTCACGCGCGCTATCGGCGTGACCATTCCGTCATAACTTGCCCCGCGGCCCCATTTCGGCCCAGAAAAGCAGCAGAAACCGACCGACAGCACTGACGGAGGACCAGATGGCCCTGCCCCTCAACCGCTTCCTGCTCGCCCTCGCCGCCGCGTTCTTCGCGGTCACCGGCGCGGCCGACGCCGCCTCGAAGGAAAAGATCGACCGCCGCGTCGACAAGGCGCTCGCCGAATTCCGCGACAAGATCGGCGGCGCGGACGCCGTGCTGGCAAAGGCTTCGGGCGTCCTCGTTTTCCCGTCGATCAAGAAGGCCGGCATCGGCGTCGGCGGGGAATATGGCGAAGGGGCGCTCAGGATCGGCGGCAAGACCGTCGCCTATTATTCCTCCGGCGCGGCCTCGATCGGCTTCCAGCTCGGCGCGCAGGCGCGTCGCCAGATCATCGTCTTCCTCGACCCCAAGGCGCTCGAGAAGTTCCGCGCAAGCCAAGGCTGGGAGATCGGCGTCGACGCCTCGGTCACCGTGGTGACTTTGGGCGCGGGCGCGCAGATCGACACCAAGGAGCTCAACCAGCCGATCGTCGCCTTCATCTTCGACGGCAAGGGCCTGATGTACAACCTCGCGCTTGAAGGCTCGAAGATCTCGCGAATCCACAAGGACTGACGGAACGGAAGTCTGCGTATTTTCCGGCGCGTCGCTCTCTGGTTTTCTGAGCCATTCTGCGGTCTGCAGCCTGGAAATACGCATTTTCGGGAAAAAGATTCTGCGCAGAATTCCGGGTTGCGCGCCGCCCCGCGACCCCAGCGCGCGATCAATCGCGACGGACGCCCCACCCTTCATCGCACGGCCAGCAGCCCGCCGGTCCGTGCGGCCAACCGCACCTGTCAAACGCCGCCACAAAGCGGCCAGAACGAAAATCGCGCGGAATCCTTTCGGCCCCCGCGCGACGATCGAAAGTTTAGCCGGAAGAGGCGCCGGCGATCAACGCCCTGTCAAGGGAATCCGCGACCGCCGGTTTCCCCCGACGATTGCGCGCTCTTTCGCGCGGGGGACTTTGCAGGCTTGAGCGCCGCGCGGCTTCAGGCCGCCTTGTCGATGGCGGCGAGATGGGCGCGCTTGCGCCCTTCTTCGAGGAACGACCCGGCGAAGGAATTTTTCGCGAGCGTGCGGATGTCCTCCGCGTCGAGGTCGAGCGCTTCGATGACCGCTTCGAAATTCGCCATCACATAGCCGCCGAAATAGGCCGGATCGTCGGAATTGACCGTCGCGCGCAAGCCCGCCTGCAGCATCCGCTTCAAGGGATGGGCCGTCATGTCTTTCGCGACGCAGAGCTTCAGGTTCGACAGCGGGCAGACTGTCAGCGTCATACCGCTTTCGGCGAGGCGCCGGATGAGCGCCTCGTCCTCAAGACTGCGGTTGCCATGGTCGAGACGGTCGATCTTCAGGAGATCGAGCGCCTCGCGCACATAATCGGGCGGGCCTTCCTCGCCGGCATGAGCGACGAGTTTCAATCCCCGCTCGCGCGCGGCGGCGAAGACGCGGACGAATTTCGACGGCGGATGTCCGACTTCTGAGGAATCGAGTCCGACGCCCTCGATGCGGTCGAGCCAGGGCTCGGCCTCTTTAAGGCATGCGAAGGCGTCGTCCTCGGAAAGATGGCGCAGGAAACAGAGAATGAGCTTCGAGGTCATGCCGAATTGCGCGCGGCTCATCTGGAGAGCGGTCAGGATTCCGCTGATCGCGACGTCGAAAGGAATTCCGCGCGCCGTATGCCCCTGCGGATCGAAGAAAATCTCCGCATGGCGCACATTGTCGGCGCGCGCTCGGTTGAGATAAGCCATGGTCAGGTCGAAGAAGTCTTCTTCGGTTCTCAGGACGTTCATGCCCTGATAATAGATGTCGAGAAAATCCTGCAGGTTCGAGAAAGCGTAGGCGGCGCGCACTTCCTCGACCGAGCGGAACGGAATCTCGACCTTGTTGCGTTTGGCGAGCGCGACGAGCATGTCGGGCTCGAGGCTGCCCTCGATATGCAGATGCAATTCCGCCTTGGGCAGGCGGCGCGCAAGCGCGATGAGGTCGGATTTGGTCATCTTGGTCAGAACAGCGCCCTTTCTTCGAGCGTCAATCCATCGACATCGGCGAATTGCGCCGCGCCGCCCGATTTCCTGATCGTGAAGGCGGCCTTCTCGAAGGCGTTGTATCGGGGCGACTCGACCGTATCGACGGCGATGAAGCGGGCCCTGGCTTCCTCGCGCGTCAAGGTGAGGTCGATATAGCCATGATCCTCGCCGGAGAGATAGCGCACGTCCTTGTTCTCCTGATTGGTGAGGAGGGCGTATTCGGCGCCCTTCCCGCCGAGAAAGGACTTCCGGTAGGGCGAAGGCGACGTCACCGAATTGACGCCGAGCTCGACGCCCATATGGGTTCCGTCGCGCGCCCGAAGGTCGTTCGCCCACCAGGTGTGAGTGTCGCCGGTGACGACGATGAGCCCTTCGGCCTTCGCCTGGCGCGCGGCGTCATAGAAGCGCTCGCGCGCCGCCGGATAGCCGTCCCAGGCGTCGAGATTGGTCGGCAGGCCGAGCGTTGAAAACTGGATGAAGGCGCGCGCCTCGCTCCAGTCGCGCTCGAGCGCGACGATGTCCTCTTCCGTCACATGCGGCGCAAGGCTCGGCGCCGTCACCTTGGCCATGATGATCTGGTTGGCGATGAGCCGCCACGGATGGCGGCGCGCGGCGGCGTTCTCCAGCGCTTTCGTGACATGGGCGAGCTGCGCCTCGCCGAGCATGTCTCGGTCCGGCGCCCACAAGGTCTCCTCGCGGAATTTCCGCACCGTCTCGGCGTCGGTGAGCAACGGCGTCACCACGCTGTATTTGATCTGCTCGCTCCTCGCCATCAGCCGGGTTTCAAGCGAGACGAGCGTGAGGAGATCGCCCCAACTCCACGAACGGAACAGCGCCTCGCGGGCGGCGCCGGGCGCGGGATCGCGCACCGGCATCCACTCGTAATAGGCCTGCAGGGCGGCGGCTTTTCTTTCCTCCCATGATCCCTCCGTCGCCGGATCATGATTATTGGAGCCGCCGGCCCAGGAATTGTCGGCGGTTTCATGATCGTCCCAGATCGCGATCAGCGGGTGGGCGGCGTGCATCGCCTGGCTCGATGGATCCGCCTTGTACTGCGCATGGCGGCGGCGATAGTCGGCGAGCGTCAGGATCTCGTGCTCGGGCTCGTGATTGCGGCCGAGCGCCTTGCCCGCCTCGCCGCCATAGCCGTCAGTCCCGTATTCGTAGAGGTAGTCGCCGAGATGAAGAACGGCGTCGAGGCCGTCCTCGCGCGCGACGCGGTCATAGACGTTGAAATAGCCGAACGGGTAGTTCGAGCAGGAGAGAACGGCGAAGCGGGCCGCGTCGATCCGCCCGTCCGGAACCGTCCGTGTACGACCGGTCGGCGAAACGGCTTCGCCGGCGCGGAAGCGGTAGAAGTAGCGCCGGCCGGGCGAAAGGCCCTTCGCGACCGCCTTGCAGGTGAAGTCGTTCTCCGGCCCCGTGACGACCTCGCCCTCGGCGACCGGCCGCGAAAAGTCCTCCGTCTCCGCCACCTGCCAGCCGACCGTCACGGGCGCCACGGCATCGGGCGTCAGCCGCGTCCACAGGACGACGCTCTCCAGGTCCGGATCGCCGCTGGCGACGCCATGCGCAAAGACGCCGCCAGCGCCGGCGCGCGCCGCCTCGAAGGACGATTTCACCGGCGCTTTGCCGCAAGCGGCGGCCCCGCCGGCGATCGCAGCGGCGAGGGCGGCGCGGCGGGTCAATCTCGTCATCTGGCGTTCCTTCAAGATTCAGCGCGATTTTAGCGCAATCGGTTCGTCGCGGCGCGCTTTTATCGCAGCGGAAATCGTCTAGTCTGCCGGCCGATTCGCGACAGCAGGGATGTTTTCCACATGTCATTGACGCTTTTGTTGCGGGCGAGCGCCCTCGCCGCGCTGGCGGGCCTCGCGGCCTGCGCGCCGCAGCCCAAGGACCAGCAAACGGGCGCGACCGAAACGCCGCGCGCGCCAAGCCGCTGGGCCGCCGATCCGTTCCCGTCGACTTACACGCCCTACGCTTCGGGCGTGACCGTCATTCGGGGCGCGACCATCCTGACCGGCGCCGGAACGAAGATCGAAAACGGGGTCATCGTGCTCGAGGGCGGCACGATCGCCGCCGTCGGCGGCGCCGATGTCGCGGTCCCGCAAGGGGCGAGCGTCATCGAGGCGAAAGGAAAATTCGTCACGCCCGGCGTCATCGACATCCATTCCCATCTCGGCGACTACCCCTCGCCGGCGATGGAATCGACCTCGGACGGCAATGAAGCGACCGCCCCAAACACCGCCCAGGTTTGGGCCGAACATTCGGTCTGGCCGCAGGATCCCGGTTTCACCCGCGCGCTCGCCGGCGGGATCACCACGCTGCAGATCCTGCCCGGGTCGGCGAACCTCTTCGGCGGCCGTTCGGCGATCCTCAAGAACGTCCCTGCACGGACGGTTCAGGGAATGAAGTTTCCAGGCGCGCCCTACGGCCTCAAAATGGCGTGCGGGGAGAACCCCAAGCGCGTCTATGGCGAGAAGGGCGGCCCTTCGACACGGATGGGCAATTTCGCCGGCTATCGCGCGGCGTGGATCGAGGCCGCCGACTACAAGAAGAAGTGGGAGAAATACTGGGACGAGAAGGACGCCTTCGAGAAGAACAAGGGCAAGCCCGCCGCCGCCGGCGCTGAAGCGGCCAAGGAGCCGGAGGCGCCGACCCGGGACCTCAAGCTCGAAACGCTGGCGATGGCGCTCAATGGCGACATCCTCGTCAACATGCATTGCTATCGCGGCGACGAGATGGCGTTCGTCATCGATATGGCGAAGGAGTTCGGCTATAAGGTGACGACCTTCCATCACGGCGTTGAAGCCTACAAGGTCGCGGACCTTCTTGCAGAGAACGGCATTTGCGCCGCCGTCTGGGCCGACTGGTGGGGCTTCAAGCTCGAGGCCTATGACACCATCCGCGAGAACGCCGCGCTGATCCACAAGCAGCCGAACGGCTGCGCGATCATCCATTCCGACGACCAGTACGGCATCCAGCGCCTCAATCAGGAAGCGGGCAAGGCGATGGCTGACGGCAACCGCATGGGGCTCGACATCAAGCCCGAGGAGGCGATCGCCTGGATCACCCTCAATCCGGCGAGGGCGATGGGCGTCGGCGACCGCACCGGGTCGCTCGAGGCGGGCAAGATGGCCGACGTCGTCCTGTGGTCCGCGGATCCGTTCTCCGTCTATGCGCAAGCGGAAAAGGTCTTCATCGACGGCGCGCTTCTCTACGACCGCAGCGATCCGAAACGCTCGCCGCGCACAGACTTCGAAATCGGACAACCAGGCCAGGGCTTCACCGGCGGAGCAGGACAATGAGAACGATCATCCTTACCCTGACGGCCGCTTTGGCGGCGACCGCCGCGCTGGCGCAAGGCGAGCCTTCGGCGGCGAACGACACGCTCATCGTCCAGAACGCGCGGCTCTACACCATGGCGGACGCCAATGGCGGCCTCATCGAGAACGCCGACGTCATCGTGCGCGGCGGCGTCATCGTCGCCGTCGGACAGGACGTTGCAGCGCCGGAGGGCGCGCGCGCCTATGACGCCAAGGGCCGCATCGTCACGCCGGGCATTTTCGCACCCTGGTCGCAACTCGGGCTTGTCGAGATCGGCCTCGATCAGGAATCGAATGATTCCTCCCCCGAAGGCGATTATCCGCACAGCGCCGCGCTCGACGCGGCGGACGCCTTCAACCCCGCCTCGACTCTCATTGCGATCAACCGCGCCGGCGGCGTGACGCGCGCGGCGACGGCGCCGGAGCCGGGCGCGAAACTCTTCGGCGGGCAGGGCGCGATCGTCAGCCTTTCGGGCGCGGCGGAGTCCGTCACCCGCGAGCGCGCCTTGCAATCGGTCGCAATGGGCTACGCCGGCGCGGCGCGCAGCGGCGACACCCGCATGGGCGCCTGGGCCGATTTCCGCGAGGCCATCGAGGAAGCCCGCGCCTACGCCGCCAATCCCGGCGGCTATGCGCTCCGCCCGCGGATGACGGGGCTCTCGCTCAACGATCTCGCCGCGCTCGCTCCCGCCGCGCGCGGCGCCCAGCCGCTCGTCGTCGCGGCGAATGGCGCGGCGGACCTGCGCATGCTCATCAAGACGAAGGCGCGCTACGGGCTCAACGTCATCGTGCTCGGCGGCACGGAGGCCCATCTCGTCGCGAAGGAGCTCGCCGCAGCGCAGATTCCGGTGATCCTCAACCCGATCCTCAATCTGCCGGAACAGTTCGAGGACCTCGCCGCGACGCAGGCGAACGCCGCCCGGCTCCACGCGGCGGGCGTCACGATCGCTTTTTATGATCCGCCCTCCGGCTCGCATAATCTGCGGCTTCTGCCGCAGCTCGCCGGCAACGCCGTCGCCAACGGGCTTCCCTATGCCGCCGCGCTCGCGGCGCTGACCATCAACCCGGCGCGCATCTATGGCGTCGCGGCGCGCCATGGCAGCGTCGAGGTCGGCAAGGTTGGCGATCTCGTCGTGTGGAGCGGCGATCCGTTGGAGACCTCCTCGCGCCCCGACGCGGTGTTCATCGACGGGCGCGCGACCTCGCTGACGACGCGGCAGACGCGGCTCCGGGACCGCTATCGCGACCTATCGCGCGGCGATCTTCCGCACGCCTATCGCGGCGCGCAATAGACGAACGCACTCGATCCTTGGCTTTCATGACGCCGCCGCTTACGAAGGCGGCGTCATGATCCCGCGCCTCAAGATCGCGCTCTGCCAGATCGACCCCGTGGTCGGCGACATCGCCGGCAACACGTCGAAGATCCTCGCCGCGCGCGCCGAGGCGGCGGCGGCCGGCGCCGATCTCGCGGTCTTTTGCGAACTTGTCGTTTGCGGCTATCCGCCGGAAGACCTCGTCGCGCGCGCGGCGTTTCAAAGAGATTGCCGCGCGGCGACAGAGGAATTGGCCCGCGCGACCGCCGATGACGGGCCTGCGATGATCGTCGGCGCGCCGTGGAAGGAGGGCGAAGCGCTCTATAACGCCGCGCTCCTCCTCGACGGCGGCGAGATCAAGGGCGTGCGCCGCAAGGTCAGGCTGCCGAATTACGGCGTTTTCGACGAGCCGCGCCGCTTCACGCCGGGCCCCGCCTTTCCGGAGCCGACGCCGTTTCGCGGCGCCTCGCTCGGCCTCATGATCTGCGAGGACATGTGGCTTCCGGGCGCAGGCGAAGCGCTGGCGGGGGCGGGGGCCGATTTCTTCATCGTGCCGCACGGCTCGCCCTTCCGCGTCACCTCGCTCGATGAGCGGGAGGACGCTGCGCGCGCGCGCGTCAAGGCGACGGGCCTGCCTCTGATGTTCGTCAATCAGCTCGCCGGTCAGGACGAGGTCGTTTTCGAAGGCGCAAGCTTCGTGATGGACCGCGAGGGAAGCGTCCGATTCCGCGCGCCGCAGTTTCAAAAAGGCGTTTTCCTCACCGATTGGGAAAAGCGCGGCAATGGCTGGGAATGCGTTTCAGGGCCGGACGCGACCTGGGTCCGCGCGCAGGAGATGATCTACCGCGCCGTCGTCATGGGCGTTCGCGATTATGTCGAGAAGAACCGCTTTCCGGGCGTCGTCATCGGCCTGTCGGGCGGGGTCGATTCCGCGCTGACCGCGGCGATGGCGGTCGATGCGCTGGGGCCTGCCCGGGTGCGCTGCGTGATGATGCCCTCGCGCTATACGGCGCAGCACTCGCTCGAAGACGCCGAGTCTTGCGCAAAATTGCTCGGCGTTTCCTATGAGACGATCCCCATCGAGCCCGCTGTCGAAGCGTTCGGCGCGATGCTCGCCCCGGCGTTCAAGAGCCGGGCCGCCGACGTGACGGAGGAGAACATCCAGTCGCGCATCCGCGGCGTGATCCTGATGGCGCTCTCCAACAAGTTCGGCGCCATGGTGCTGACCACGGGGAACAAATCCGAAATGTCGGTCGGCTATGCGACGCTTTATGGCGACATGAATGGCGGCTATAATCCGCTGAAGGATCTTTACAAGACGGAAGTTTACCGCCTCTGCCGCTGGCGCAACGCCAACATGGCGAGCGACCTCAAGGGCCCGAAGGGCGCGGTCATCCCGGAACGGATCATTTCGAAGGCGCCCTCAGCCGAACTGCGCGCGAACCAGACCGACCAGGACAGCTTGCCGCCCTATGAGACGCTGGACGCCATCCTCGAACGCCTCGTTGAGCGGGAGATGGCGGTCAGGGACATCATCGCCGAAGGCTTTGACGAGGCGACCGTCAAACGGGTCGAGCACCTGCTCTACGTCGCCGAATACAAGCGCCGACAGGCTCCGCCGGGCCCGAAGGTCACGCGCGTCAATTTCGGCCGCGATCGGCGCTATCCGATCACCAACGGGTGGCGGGACCGGTAGGACGGGGTTCATCCCGTCTGCGATGCCGCGCCTGCGCCTTGGCGAATGGAAGCCGGCGGGCTAAAGCCCGCCCGACGTTTCTGAGACCCCGCCCCCATGTCCGTCACCGTCCGTTTCGCCCCCTCGCCCACCGGCAAGCTGCATGTCGGAAACGTGCGCGCGGCGCTGTGGAACTGGCTGTTCGCAAGGAAAGAGGGCGGGACCTTCATCCTCAGGATCGACGACACCGACAAGGAGCGCTCGACGGCGGCCTATGAGGACGGCATCCGCGCCGACCTTTCCTGGCTCGGCCTTCACTGGGACAAGACCTTCAAGCAGTCCGAGCGCTTCGGCGACTATGACGTTGTCTCGGACGCGCTGCGGGCGAAAGGGCTTCTTTACCCCTGCTATGAGACGGCCGAGGAGCTTGACCGCAAGCGCAATCTGCAGCGCCTGCGGGGGCTGCCGCCTGTTTACGACCGCGCGGCGCTGTCCCTGACCGACGCGCAGCGACGCGCGCTCGAAGCCGAAGGCCGCCGGCCCCACTGGCGCTTCAAGCTGTCGGGCGAGACCGTCCGCTGGAACGACCTGATCCGTGGGGAGACGATCGTCGAGACGGCGAGCGTCTCCGACCCCGTCCTCATCCGCGAGGACGGGATGTATCTTTACACCCTGCCCTCCTGCATCGACGACATCGACACCGCGATCACCCACGTCATCCGCGGCGAGGATCACGTGACGAACGCCGGCGTGCAGATCGAGATCATGAAGGCGATCATCGACGTGCGCGGGCGCGGCGCCCTGCCCCAATTCGCACATCATTCGCTGCTCATCGGCGCCGACGGGCAAGGCCTGTCGAAGCGGCTCGGCTCGCTCTCCATCGAACAGATGCGAGCGGACGGCCTTGAGCCTGCCGCGATCACGAGCCTTCTCGCCAAGCTCGGCACCGCCGAGCCGGTGCTGCCGCAGCCCGACCTCTTGGCGCTCGCCCGGAGCTTCGATTTCGACAAGATCGGCCGCGCGCCGGCGCGCTTCGACGAGGCCGAGCTCCTCCAGCTCAACGCCAAGATCCTGCACGAGACGCCCTATGCGGCGCTGAAGGAGCGCCTGTCCGCGCTCGGCGTTTCCGAAGCGCTGTGGAACGCGGTGCGCGGCAATGCGGTCAAGCTCGCCGACGCCGCCCTCTGGAAAGCGGTCGTCGAGGAGGCGATCGACCCCGTGATAGAGGACAAGGACCTTTGCACGGCCGCGGCGGGGCTCGTGCCCGAGGCGCCGTTGACGGAACAAAGCTGGGCGGCGTTCACCAATGCGGTGAAGGAAAAGACCGGCGCCAAGGGCAAGGCGCTCTTTCATCCGCTGCGCCTCGCCCTCACCGGGCGCGAGAAGGGCCCGGAGATGGCCGCGCTCTTTCCGCTGATCGGGCCGGCGCGCGCGCGGGCGCGGCTCAAGGGCGAACGCGCCTGAGGCTTCAGATCACCGCTTCGAGCGTGCGCTTGTGAAGGACGGGGAACACGTCTTCCGGGCGGTCGACGAAGATGAGGTCGCCGAGGAGCTCGGGCGCGGCAAGGCCCTCATTGACGATATGGGTGAGCAGCGTCCGCAGCGGCTCCCAGAAGCCGTTGATGTTGAGAACGACGATCGGCTTGCGGTGAAGCGCAAGGCGCGCCCAGGAAAGGACCTCGATCAGTTCCTCGAGCGTGCCGATGCCGCCCGGCAGCGTCAGCACCGCGTCGGCGTCGTCGAACATGCGGATCTTGCGCTCATGCATCGTCTTCACGATCACATGGTCGACGCCTTCAAGGACGCCCTCCATGTCGACGAGGAAGTCCGGAATGATGCCGAAGACCTTGCCGCCGGCGTCGCGCGCCGCACCTGCCGTCGCGCCCATCAGGCCGAGCTTGCCGCCGCCATAAACGATGCGCCAGTCGCGCTTTGCCGCTTCACGGCCGATGAACTCGGCAGCCTTGAGGAAGGCGGGATCGTTGCCGGCCCGCGAGCCGCAATAAACACATAAGGATTTCATGGACTTGGGGTTTGTTGGTGCCAACCGCGCCATTGTAGGGCGAAAACCGTCTTGGTAAAGTTAACTTCCGCCGTCAAGAGCGGCCGCCTGAAGCGAGGGGATCGCCGCCGATGCGTGTCGTCATCATCTTTCTGCTGCTGATCATTCTGGGCTTCATCGCCTGGAAAGCAGCCGAGCGCTTCAACCTCATCGAACGGGCCCCGCAGGCCGGGGAGGCGCCGCAGGCGCCGGGCGCGCCGGCGCGCGATGAAAAGCCGGCGGCGGCGCTGCCGAGCTTCGACATCGTGCGCGTCGACCGCTCGGGAGAGGCCGTGATCGCGGGAAGGGCGAGCCCCGGCGCGACGGTCACGGTCTACGCCAATGACGCGCCGCTCGCGACCGCGACCGCCGGCGCCGACGGGTCTTGGGTGATGACGACGGAAACCCCGCTCGAGGCCGGCGCCGTCGAGCTCTCGCTCGACATGCAAACGACCGACGGCGCGGTCATCCGCTCCGATGAAACCATCGTCATTTATGTGCCCGAGCGCGCGGGCGACCGCCCGCTCGTCCTCAAGACGACGCCGGGCGGCGCGACGCAGGTGCTGCAGGAACCGCGCGAGGACGGCGTCAGCTTCGGCCCCCTGTCGCTCGACACCATCGACTACGACCAGTCGGGCGCCGTCATCTTCTCCGGCAAGGCGGAGGCGGGCCGCGTCGTCCAGATCTTCGCCAACGGCCAGTTCGTCGGACAGACGGCGGCCGGCGCCGACGGGCGCTGGCGGCTGTTCACGCCGATGCCGCCCGGCGTCTATACGCTGCAGATCATCCAGCTCGACGAAAACGGCAAGCCGACCTATGCGATCGAGCTGCCATTCGAGCGCGCGAACCTCGACGATATCGAACTGAAGGACGGCAAGGTGATCGTGCAGCCCGGCAACAGCCTGTGGCGTATCGCCCGGCGCATCTACGGCAAGGGCGTTCAGTATACGATCATCTATGAGGCGAACGCCGACCAGATCCGCGACCCGGATCTGATTTATCCCGGTCAGATCTTCGAAATTCCGGAGGCGGAAGAGCAAAACGCGCCGGGCTGAGCGCCGGCGACTTGTTCTACGTGCTTTCAGTGATGGAAACCGGTCGCTGAAAGGCGTCCTCGCTTCGCTGCGGGCGCGCGCTCGCGCTTGCGAGGTTGCGATGAGTCAAGGTCATCGCAACCTGGTATTCGTCGGCGCTGCGCGTTCGCTCGCCGATTTCAATGGCGGCGAGCGGACGGCTCCGGGCGTAAGCAGACCGCGCGTTCACCAGCGCGCCGCGCCTTGGTCGGCGACCAAGGCGCTCGATCAAGTTTTTGATCGACTCGGCGTTTTCGCCTGATGGCGCACGGGCGTTCGGGCGAAGCCGTCTCTAAACATCGAGCGCCGCAGTCAGGGCGTTTTCCTGGATGAATTCGCGGCGCGGTTCGACGATCTCGCCCATGAGCTTTGAGAAAATATCGTCGGCGGCGTCGGCTTCCTTCACCTTCACCTGGAGGAGCGTGCGCGCCGCAGGGTCGAGCGTCGTCTCCCACAGCTGGTCGGGGTTCATTTCGCCAAGGCCCTTGTAGCGCTGGATCGACACGCCCTTCTCGCCCGCCGCGCGCGCGGCGCGCAGGAGCGAGTTCGGCCCTGTGACGGTCTGGCGCTGGTCCTTCTTCACCCAGGTCGCGGGCCTGTCGAAAATCTCCGCAAGATCGTTCATCAACTCCTGCGTCCGGCGCGCATCGCCCGACACGAGGAGATCGCGCGAGAGCGTATGGCGCTCGGAAACGCCCCGCAATTCGCGCTCGAAGACATAGCCGCCCTCGCCGTCGGGGCGGCCCTTCCAGCCGCGTTCGAACTCGTCGGCGATGAGATCGAGGCGCGCGGCGACCTTTCCGGCCAGCGCCTCGGCGGCGGCGCGGTCGGCGGGCGCTTCGGCAAGGGCCCGGGCGAGCGCGGCCTGCACGATGATGTCGCGCGAGAAGCGCGGCGGGAACTCCTCAATCGCCTCGCGCGCGCGGCGGGCGCGCGCGATGATGTCAGCGAGATCGGCGCCGGCGACGACCTCGCCGCCTGCGAGATGGAGCTGCGCCTCCGCGGCGCCTTCCGTATAAAGATAATCCTCAAGGCCGCGGTCGTCGAGGACATATTGCTCCGACTTGCCGCGCGCGATTTTGTATAGCGGCGGCTGGGCGATATAGAGGCAGCCGCGATTGATGATCTCCGGCATCTGACGGAAGAAGAACGTCAGGAGCAGCGTGCGTATATGCGCGCCATCGACGTCGGCGTCCGTCATGATGACGATCTTGTGATAGCGGAGCTTGTCGGCGTTGAAATCGTCGCGCCCGACGCCCGTTCCGAGCGCGGTGATGAGCGTGCCGATCTCCTGGCTCGACAACATCCTGTCGAAACGCGCGCGTTCGACATTGAGGATCTTGCCGCGCAAGGGGAGTACGGCCTGGTTCTCGCGGTTGCGCGCCTGTTTGGCGCTGCCGCCGGCCGAGTCGCCCTCGACGATGAAAAGCTCAGACTTCGCCGGATCGCGTTCCTGGCAGTCGGCGAGCTTGCCGGGGAGCGAGGAAATGTCGAGCGCGGATTTCCGCCGCGTCAGCTCGCGGGCTTTCCGCGCCGCCTCGCGGGCCATCGCCGCCTCGACGATCTTGCCGACGACTTTGCGCGCTTCGCCGGGATTTTCCTCAAACCATTCGCCGAGCTTTTCAGCGACGACGCCCTCGACGACGGGCCGCACCTCGGAGGAGACGAGCTTGTCCTTCGTCTGCGAGGAGAATTTGGGGTCAGGGACCTTCACCGACAGGACGCAGGTGAGGCCTTCGCGCGCATCATCGCCGGTCAGAGCGATCTTTTCCTTTTTCGCGATCCCCGATTCGGCGGCGTATTTATTGATGATGCGGGTCAGCGCCGCGCGATAGCCCTGAAGATGCGTGCCGCCGTCGCGCTGCGGAATGTTATTGGTGAAGCAGAGAACCTTCTCGTGGTAGCTGTCGTTCCACCACATCGCGACATCGACCGTGACGCCGTCGCGTTCGACCGTGAAGGCGATCGGCGCGTCGATCAGCGGCGTCTTCGACTTGTCGAGATAGCGCGCAAAAGCGACGAGACCGCCCTCGTAATGAAGATGCTCCTCGCGGGTTTCGACATGGCGGGCGTCCTTGAGGCGGATCGACACGCCGGAATTGAGGAAGGCGAGCTCGCGCAAGCGATGCTCGAGCGTGTCGAAGTCGAACTCGGTCTTCGTGAAGATCGCTGGCGAAGGCAGGAACGTCACCTCTGTGCCCTTGCCGTCGGTGTCGCCGACGACCTTCAGCGGCGCCTCCGGCACGCCCATGCGAAAGCGCATGTGGTGTTCCTTGCCGCCGCGCTTGATCCTGAGGTCGAGCCACTCCGACAGTGCGTTGACGACGGAGACGCCGACGCCGTGCAGACCCCCCGACACCTTGTAGGAATTCTGGTCGAATTTCCCGCCCGCATGCAGCTGCGTCATGATGACTTCCGCCGCCGAGACGCCCTCCGTCGGGTGAATGTCTGTCGGAATGCCGCGGCCGTTGTCTGCGATGGTCGCCGAGCCGTCCTCGTTCAGGATGACGCGGATGTCGTCGCAATAGCCGGCCAGCGCCTCGTCGATGGCGTTGTCGACGACCTCGTAGACCATGTGGTGAAGCCCCGAGCCGTCGTCGGTGTCGCCGATATACATGCCCGGCCGTTTCCGGACGGCGTCGAGGCCTTTGAGGACCTTGATCGCGTCGGCGCCATAGCTCTCGCCATTGTCTTTTTTCGCGGCGGGTGTCGCCATTTTATTCGTATCCTGACAAATTAGAATTCGCGTATCCGGCCGTCCGCGACGGCGAAGGCCTGCGCCCGGGCGCCCCAGGCGGAAAAGAGCTCGGGCTCCGTGCCGGTCATCATGCACTGGACGCCGAGCGCGCTGAGAATGTCAAAAAGCGCGGCGCGGCGCTCTTGATCGAGGTGGGCGGCGATCTCGTCGAGCAGGAGGAGCAGCGGCGGCCCGCCGGCGCGCAGGCCGAGCGCGCGCGCATTGGCGAGCACGAGGCCGATGAGCAGGGCCTTCTGTTCGCCGGTCGAGCACGCGCGCGCGGGCATGGCCTTGTCGCGATGGGTGACGAGAAGGTCGCTGCGATGGGGCCCCTTGAGCGCGCGCCCCGCCGCAGCGTCGGCGGCGCGGCACGCCTTCAGCGTCGCGGCGAAGTCATCCTCGACATCGGCCGCCGGCGCATAGGCGAGCGCCGTTTCCAGCTCGCCCTCGAGCGCGAGGTCGGCGGCGGGAAAAGGTCCTTCGGCGATCGCGGCGGCGCAGAGCGCGCTCGCCATGTCGCGCCGCGCGCTGGCCACGGCGACCCCCGCCTCCGCCATCTGCATTTCGAGCGCGGCGAGCCAGCGGTCGTCGCGGCAGCCGTCGTCGAGAAGGCGCTGGCGCTGGCGCATTGCGGTTTCATAATCGCCGGCGGCCCGCGCATGGGCGGGATCATGCGTCAGCGTCATGCGGTCGATGAAACGCCGCCTTTCGCTCGCGCCCTCCATGAAGAGCCGGTCCTGCGCCGGCGTCAGCCACATCAGCCGCAGAAAGTCGGCGAGCGCGCCGGGCCCGGACGCGCCGGCCCCGTCGATGCGCACGATGCGCCGGGTCTCATCCCCGGCCGGCGCGCCGACGCCGAGAACGCGATCGCCCGCATCGTCCGAAAGGCGCGCCGAGACGGCCCAGCCGCCGGGCCCGCCCCGGCGGGCGAGTTCCTCGATCCGCGCGCCCCTGAGGCCGCGGCCCGGTCCCAGCATCGAGATCGCCTCAAGGACGTTCGTCTTGCCGGCGCCGTTCGGCCCCGACAGCGTCGCCGGACGCCCGTCGAGCAGGAGATCGAGCCGCTCATAGGATCGGAAATCGGAAAGCGTGAGCCGCGTCAGGCGCGTGCGCGCGCCCGGCGCCGCCGGGGCTTCTGGCTCAACGATGCGCAACGTCGCTTCACGCACGTTCGTTCAAGGCTCCCCTCAGACCCGGAGCGGCATCAGCACATAAAGGGCGCGCGGATCTTCCTCATCGAGCGCGATCGAGGGGCTCGATGGGTCGGAGAGCCGGAAGGTCACCGTCGCGCCGTCGATCTGACCGGCGATGTCGAGCAGATAGCGGGCGTTGAACCCGATCTCGATCGGCTCGCCATTGTAATCGACCGACAATTCTTCAAGCGCGCTGCCGGCTTCCGGGTTGTTGACCGTGAGGCGGAGCCGGTCGGTGTCGATCGCCATTTTGATCGAGCGCGTGCGGTCGGCGGAAATGGTGGCGACGCGATCGACCGCCTGCGCGAAGTCCTTGGTGTCGGCGCGCATCACGCCTGGATTGTTCTTCGGAATGACGCGCTCATAGTCGGGGAACGTGCCGTCGATCAGCTTCGAGGTCAGCCGCCCGGCGCCGAAGCCGAAGCGGATCTTCGTGTCGGAGACGGCGATCTCGACCGTTTCATCCGCGTCGGCGAGCAGGCGGCCGAGCTCGGCGACCGCTTTTCTCGGCACGATGACGCCGGGCATCTTGTCAGCGCCGGCGGGCAGGGGCGCATCGAGCCGCGCTAGGCGGTGGCCGTCGGTCGCAGCGGCGCGCAATAGCTGCTTCGCCCCGTCGACGAAGGCGTGCAGATAAACGCCGTTGAGATAATAACGGGTCTCCTCTTGCGACATCGCAAAGCGCGTCTTGTCGAAGAGGCGCTGGAGATCGGCCGTCGGCATCGAGAACCGCACGCCGAGATCGGTCGCGGCGAGCGTCGGGAAATCCTGTTCTGGCAGCACGGCGAGCGAGAACTGCGAGCGCCCCGCAGACACCTGGAGACGGGCCTCGTCCTGCAAGAGATCGAGGCGCACCTGCGCGCCCTCGGGAAGCCGGCGGACGATCTCGTAAAGCGTCAGCGCGGAGACCGTCGTCGATCCCTTGCGCGCGACGTCGGCCGGCGCCTGCTCGGAAATCTCGATATCAAGATCGGTTGCGGTCAACGTCAGCGACCCGCCTTCCGCCTGGAGAAGCACATTGGCGAGGATGGGGATCGTGTTGCGCCGCTCGACGACGCTTTGCACATGCCCGAGCGCCTTGACGAGGGCGGACCGTTCGATGGTGACCTTCATGCGTTTCGTGCTCTTCTCGCGTGGCGTCGGCGGGGCCGCCCGCGCCGCCGGAAGGGGTCGCGAAAAGCCGCCGCCGCATAAAAGGAACGGGCACCGCGCGGGCGGTTTTTCCGCCCCCGATCCGCCCGCAGAATCAATCTGTTTTATACCCCCAAACCGGCCCCGAAAGCCAGCGCGCAGGCCCCGCGCAAGAGCCTTGCTCGCCGCCCGTTTTCAGGCCGGTCAGCCCTTCGGCCCGGAGGGGCCGTCGATCACCGGGTCAGCGCCGATTTCGGCGCGGATGCGCTGCACGGCGGCCGCAAATTGCCGGTCGCGGACGATCAGCGCTCCGGCGCGATCCATCGAACTCATCGCCGTCGTATGGTCGCGCCCGAGCGTGCGCCCGATGCGCGGATAGCTCTCCGACAGAGAGGTGCGCGCCACGTAGACGAAGGCATGGCGCGCGCGCACGATCCGCTGCGGCTGAGCCTTGCCCTTGATCTCCTCCATCGAGATGCCGAACGCCGCCGCCGCGGCGGCGAGCGTCTCGTCAAGCGTCGCCGTCCGCTTGCGCTCGCCGAGCCGGCTCTTCAGCGCCGCGAGCGCTTCCGCCGGGCCGACGACCACGGGCTGGTCGCGGAAGACGAGCGCAAGCTGCTTGAAGGCCCCGATGCACTCGCGCATCGAAGATGAAAAGAGGCGGGCGACGAGGTCGATCGCCTCGTCAGTCACCGTGCAGCGAAGATCGGCCGCTTCGCGGTGCTTGCGCAGCACCGCCCGGCGCAGCGCCTCCCCGCCCGTCTCGACGCCGACGGCGAGACCCTCGGCGAGGCGGTCCGCAAGACGGCCGAGCACCTGTTCCTTCTCAAGCCCCGACGGCGCATGCTCGCCAGCGACGATCACCTGCCGGCCGGCGCTTTTCAGCGCCGTCAACAAATTGACGAGTTCGCGCATCGTCTGCGACTTGCCGCCGAGAAGATGAACGTCGTCGATCAGGACGAGGTCGTTGGCGAGCATGTCACGCTGGAGCGAGAGCGTCGAATTCGACATCAGCGCGCTGACGCAGCCGTTCTGCACGTTGTTATGAGTGAGATAGAGGCAGCGGCCTTCCCTGTGGCGCTGCAGCCATTCGTTTCCCGCCGCCTGCAACAGGTGCGATTTGCCGACCCCCGGCGCGCCATGAATGTAAAGCAGGTCGCGCGGCGCGCGCGCATCGAAAATCTGCCGGACCGCCTGCACGGCGATCTCGTTCGTTGCATCGACGGCGAACGCCTCGAACGTCATCCGGGGATCAAGGCGCGTCGCGATCTCGTCGATTATCGGCGGCGCGAACTCTTTGAGCGCCTTTGTTTCCGGGGCTTTGGGCGGCGCCTTGTCGAAGCCGCCCTTGATGACGCCAAGCGCTTTTGCGCCGGCCGCGGGCGCAAGCGCCGCAACACGCGCAGAGCTCTGCTGAAGCGCGGCCCGCTTCTTAACGAGAAGGCGCTTGATCGGATAAAGATTCTCGCTCCAGAGCTGAATGAGCGTCGGCTTGAACTGCTGGTCGATGCGGTCGCGTCTGAGGTCGGATTCCGTCGACAGCACGACGGATTCCTCCGCGGCGTCGTCGATCATCAGATCGGAGAACCACGTCCTGAACGTCGCCTCGCCGAAATTACGGCGCAGTGTCTCGCGGAAAAGCGAAAGCCTGTCTCCCGCCTCGATGGCGTTTACGGTCTTCATTGATTTTGGCCCCAAGATCTTTTTGGTCGTTCAAGGTCGCGAACGGCGGTGACGCCGTCCGTCGCGGAACACGGCGCCGCCGGAAACGGGGCGGCGACGTCGCACTATGTCATGAAGAATGGGTCTCGGCCGGCCGGATCAGGAAAGGGGACTTCGAGATGAGAACGCCGAACGCTTTACACCCAAGTGAAGCATCAGTCCGTTTCATCGTTTCGCCCCTTTCGTCCGCCGCCGTTCGGCGTCTTTTCCCGACGCCCCGCCGATCCGGCGGGGATCCGACCAATTCATCTGTCACACGGAACGCAACCGAATGCTGGAACGAGTATTCATCCGTGTGCTGTTTATCTATTTTCCGATGATGCTGCGCGGGGATGTTTTTGTAAAGCGTCTCTTTCGTAATTCGCACAATTTTTTGGCGTGCGCCGTAATTGACTTTTCGCGTCGCGCGTCAAAACAATCGCTTAGCGTTTATAGAGGCGAATACGGTGGAAAACTACCGTGAGGCGCATTCGCCGCGTCACGCATGGCGTGCGCATGAATTGAGAGAATGTAACAACGCGCGCAGCCGACAAAAAACCCCGCGACCATCGTCGTCGCGGGGTTCGGAAAATCGTTTGAACGTTTGACGTTTAGGCGCCGAGCGCCTTGATGCGCTGCGCAAGACGCGACAGCTTGCGCGCGACGGTCGCCTTGTGCGCGACCCCCTTGGTCACAGAGCGATGAAGTTCAGGCTGCGCCGCCTTGAAGGCCTCCGCCGCCGCTTTCTTGTCGCCGGCGGCGATCGCTTCCTCGACCTTGCGCACGAAGGTGCGCACGCGCGAGCGGCGCGCCTTGTTGACGGCGGTGCGGCGCGCGATCTTGCGCACCATCTTTTTGGCTGACGCGGTGTTCGCCATGGATTCTTCTCGTCTCCGGCGCTGAAGGCAGCGCCCCTGATCTCACTGAAATCCGCCGCGCCCGGCGCGCGGAGCCGTGGCTTATAGCCATCGGCCCCGAGGGCGTCAACGCAGCCGCGGCGCCCCCGTGAATGTGCTGGAAAGGCCCTTATTTCTGGCACTTTCCGCAGGCGAAGGTCGACCGGCCGGACTGCACAAATCGCCGCACCGGCGCGCCGCAACGGGGGCACGGCGCCCCTTCGCGGTCATAGACCGAAAACCGGTGCTGGAAGGAGCCAGGCGCCCCATTGGAGCCGGCGAAGTCCCTGAGGCTGGAGCCGCCGGCCTCGATCGCCTCAAGAAGGACGGCGCGGATGGCGGCGTGAAGCCGCGCCGCCGTCGCGGCCGACAACCGCCCCGCCGGCCGGCGCGGCGACACCCTTGCGCGCCACAGCGCTTCGCAAACGTAAATATTGCCGAGGCCCGCGACGACCGATTGATCGAGCAGCGCCGCTTTCATCGGCGCCCGCCGGCCGTTGAGCGCGCCCTTCAGCATCGCGGCGCTGAAGGCCTCGCCGAGCGGCTCCGGTCCCATTCCCGCAAAATGCGCGGATCGCTCCAGCGCCGCGGTCGGCGCAAGATCCATGAATCCGAAACGGCGCGGGTCATTGTAGATGATCCGCGCTTTCCCAAGATCGCCTGTGACCTCCATCGTCACATGGTCATGCGCGGGATCAGCGGCGCCGACGAAATGGAAGTCGCCCGGCCGGCGCGCGGTTCCGGCGGCGGCGACGGTGAACCGGCCCGACATGCCGAGATGCATGATCAGCGTTTCGCCGGTTGAAAGCGCGGCCATGAGATATTTTCCGCGCCGGCCAAGAGCGTCGACGCGTGCGCCGGTGAGCCGTTCAGTGAACCCTGCCGGCAACGGGAAGCGGAGGTCGGGCCGGCGCGCCTCGACGCGGTCGACGCGCGCGCCGACAAGAAACGGCTCGAGGCCGCGCCGCACCGTCTCCACTTCGGGAAGCTCAGGCATCGCAATCGTCCGCTCACTTTGGCGCGCGCTTGGCGGATCGCAGCCGACACCGCGCCCCTTGGTTCGGCGCCGGATCGAGACCAACCCCGCGCGGACCGGCTTGCCCCCTAGTCAACGAAACAGCGGGGATCAACCTGCGCCCTTGCTGGCGAGGAGCGTGCGCAGCAAGTCTTTGCCGGAGGGCGGCGCCCGGCCGGTCATCACGCCGTCAAACTTTCCAAACTCGGGGCGATGCGCAGCGTCGCCTTTCACCCTTGCTTGCCGAGATCTCGGCGGCGCGCCTCAACCGTTTCCAGAGTGCGCGCCGCCAGCCGCCTTTTGCCTTCAGACGCGTCCAGCGGTAGCCTTGCCCGCAGGAGACGGGCTTGGGCGACAAGAAGTTCAGGGCGTTCATCAGCTACAGCCATGCTGATGAACGGTGGGGCGCGTGGCTCCAGCGGTCGCTGGAGCGCTTCCGCGCGCCGGCCGATCTCGCCCGGCTGATCGCTGCGGAGGGCCGTTCGGCGCGCCTTGCGCCGGTGTTCCGCGATCGCGAGGACCTTCCCGTTGCGGGCAATCTCAACGACGCGATCCAGAAAGCGCTCGCCGACAGCGAATTTCAAATCGTTCTGTGCTCGCCCAACGCCGCGAAATCGCGCTGGGTGAACGAGGAGATCAAGCTCTTCAACCGGCTGCACGGGCCCGGCCGGACCTTCGCCATCATCGTCGCCGGCCAGCCCGGCGGCGGCGAGGCCGAATGTTTCCCGCCGGCGCTCCGTTTCCGGCTGGGGCAGGACGGCGAGCCGACGACCGAACCGCACGAGCCGCTCGCGGCGGACGCCCGTGATGAAGGCGACGGCAAGCGCCATGCGCTTCTGAAGACCGCCGCCGGCATGCTCGGCGTCGGTCTCGATGACCTTATCCGGCGCGAAGCAAGGGCGCGGGCGCGCCGGATGCAGGCGACCGTCGCGGCGGCGAGCGGCATCACGGCTTTCATGACCTTCGCGGCCGTCTTCGCGATCAACCAGCGAAATGAAGCACGCGCGATGCGCGGCAAGGCGGAAACGCTCGTCGAATTCATGCTCTCGGATCTTTCCGACCGGCTGGAGCCTGTCGGCCAGCTCGGGATCCTTGAAGCCGTCGGCGGCGAGGTTCTGAGCTATTACGAAGGCCAGGACATCAGGGCGCTCGATCCGCCGGCGCTTTCAAGGCGCGCCAAGGCGCTGATGAAGCTCGGATCGGTCGACATGGCGCGCGGCGACATCGACGCCGCCTCCAAAGCCTACCAGGCCGCCTTCGCGTCGACCGAAGAACAGCTGCGACGCGCGCCGAACGATCCTGACCGCATCTTCGACCATGCGCAAAGCGTCTTTTACCTAGGCGAGGCGGCGCGAAAGCGCGGCGACGACGCCGAAATGGAGGCGCGCAACCTCGACTATTTCCGTTTTGCGCAACGGCTTGTCGAACTCGCCCCCGAGGACCCGCGCTCGCGGATCGAGCTCGCTTACGCCTACAGCAATCTCGGCGCGGTGAAGTTCGAGCAGCGCAAGCGCGAGGAGTCGATCCCGCTGTTCGAAAAGTCGATCGAAATCCGGCGCGCGCTCGCCGAGGAGCGCCCCGACGACCGCAAAATCGCAACCGTCTATGCCTATGGTCTTTCCTGGCTCGGCTACGCCGAACTGATGACCGGCCGGCATGCGCGCTCTGCGGCGACCTTTCAACTCCAATTCGAAATATATGACCGGCTGCTGAAGGCCGACGAGGACTATGCGATCCTCGATTCGCTCGTTTCAGCCCAGCGCCGGTTCAGCAACGCCCTTCTCAATCTCGGCCGCATCGACGAGGCGAAAGCCGCGATCGACGCCGCCAGAGCCTCCGCCGACAAACTGCTGCAGCGCGAACCGGACAATACGAACTCGATCGTCAACGCCTCGCATATCGCGCGGGCGCAATCCTATCTCGCTGGCCTTGCCGGCGACGACGCCGCCGCGGCGCGCTTCGCCGAGGAAGCGATCGCCTTCGCGGCGGACTATCTGCGCAAGGAGAAGGACTCAGCGGCGAGCGGGTCGGCGATCGCCTTCGCCGAGGCGCGCCAGTTGCTGATTTCACCCGTCGACGCCTCGCGCGCGCGGAAGGTCGCGGACGCGCTCGAGCACGAGATTTCCAAAGGCAAGAAGGCCGATCTCGACTTCATCGCCTATGCGACGCTGGCGCTCGTCCGCCATGCGAAGGCGACCGCAGACGCTGCTTCCATTGACGCCGACTTTCGGCCGGTGATCGATCTCCTCGATGCAAATCTCGACCGCCTCAGCGATCCGCACAAGGTGACGCTCGCCATGATCCATCGCGAGCACGGCGCGCCGGATCGGGCGCGGGCCGTTCTGCAACGAATCACGTCGGCCGAATTCGCCCATCCCGATTTCATCGCGCTTCGGCGTGACCTTGGCGCGGCGTCGACGGCATTTGCTGAGCAATAGGCGCTAAAGCCATGATCGGCGCTGGTTTTCCGCCGGCGACACGAATTTTGATGGCCGATTTTACTATGCCGCGCAGAGATTTGCCGGAAGAGCGAACAATGTTACTTACCAAGGGCGGTATCTGGGAAACTGCCGATGAAAACATTCAATTCACTGAAACTGATCGCCGCGGCGGCGTTGATCGCCGCAGCTGCCGCGTGCGAACGACAGGCGGCGTCTGCGGCTCCGGCGACGCCGGTTACGATCAATGTCGACGCCAAGGTCAAGATCACGCAGGACGACAGCGGCGCCTACGACTTCACCTATGACTCGCCCTATTCGGACGCCGACGGCAATTTCGACTTCTCCGTCGGCGAAGCGGCCAAGACGAGCGTCCGGCTCACATTCCGCCTCGCCGACGACAGCGGGCTCGGGATCAAATTCAAGCCCGACGGAACAGACGCCATCTGGATCGTCGACAAAAAGAACGTCGGCCCCGACGGCAGCCCGCAAGGGCCTTATGAAGGTCGCCAGTTCCGCGATTTCAAGGTTTCGGAGGACGGCCTCAGCCTTTCCCTGTTCAACCGCAACGATGACGGCGTCCTTTATCGCTACGGTCTGCGGTTCGATCGCGGCGAGGAAACCGTGATCGACGATCCGGACAACCAGAACGGTTCCGGCGGCAATAACGGCGGCAACTGATCGCCCGCTGAATCGCTGACGAGTGAAAAACCCCGGCGGGCGCCCGCCGGGGTTTCCATTTCAGGCGATCAGGGCGCGCTTACGGCTTGCCGCTTTTCTTGAGCGCGGCGCCGAGAATGTCGCCGAGCGAAGCGCCTGAATCCGCCGACCCATATTGTTCGACGGCTTCCTTCTCTTCCGCCACTTCGCGCGCCTTGATGGAGAGCGAAATCCGGCGCGAGACCTTGTCGAAGCCGGTGACGCGGGCGTCGACCTTGTCGCCCACCGCAAAGCGCTCGGGGCGCTGTTCATTGCGGTCCTTCGAGAGGTCCGACTTGCGAATGAAGGCCTTCGGCCCGCCTTCGCCGCCGACCTGGACCTCGATGCCGCCCGATTCGATCGCCGTAACCGTGCAGGTCACGTCGTCGCCGCGATTGATCGCGCCGACCGAGTCCATCGGATCGGACGCGACCTGCTTGATGCCGAGCGAGATGCGTTCCTTCTCCGGATCGACGTCAAGGACTTTCGCCTTCACGACATCGCCCTTCTTGTACTCCTTGATGACCTCCTCGCCGGGACGGTTCCAGTCGAGATCGGACAGGTGCACCATGCCGTCCATGTCGTCGGAGATGCCCACGAACAGGCCGAACTCGGTGATGTTCTTGACCTCGCCCTCGACGATCGAGCCGATCGGATGTTTCTCGGCGAAACTATCCCACGGATTGTCGAGACACTGCTTGAGGCCGAGCGACACGCGGCGCTTGCCCTCGTCGACCTCGAGCACCATCACCTCGACCTCCTGCGAGGTCGAGACGACCTTGCCCGGGTGAACGTTCTTCTTCACCCAGCTCATCTCCGAGACGTGGACGAGGCCTTCGATTCCCTGCTCAAGCTCGACGAACGCGCCGTAGTCGGTGATGTTGGTGACGCGGCCGCGGAACTTCGCGCCGACGGGGTATTTCGCCGCGACGCCCTGCCACGGATCGGGCTGAAGCTGCTTGATGCCAAGCGAAATGCGGTGCGTTTCCGGGTTGATCTTGATGATCTTGACCTTGACCGTGTCATTGACGTTGAGGACTTCGGACGGGTGGTTGACGCGGCTCCACGACATGTCGGTGACGTGGAGAAGACCGTCGACGCCCGGCGCGAGTTCGACGAACGCGCCGTAATCGGTGATGTTCTTGACGACGCCTTCGCGCGTGTCGCCTTCATTCAGCTCGCGGACGACTTCCTGGCGATGCTCGGCTCTGTCCTCCTCGAGGATCGAGCGGCGTGACACGACGATGTTGCCGCGGCGCTTGTCCATCTTGAGGATGCGGAAGGGCTGCGGAATGTTCATCAAGGGCCCGGCGTCACGCACCGGGCGGATGTCGACCTGGCTGCCGGGAAGGAACGCCACCGCGCCGCCGAGATCGACGGTGAAGCCGCCCTTGACGCGGTTGAAGATGACCCCGTCGACGCGCTCCTGCCTGATGAACTGCTGCTCGAGCCGGTCCCAGGCCTCTTCGCGGCGCGCCTTGTCGCGGCTGATGACCGCTTCGCCGTTGGCGTTCTCGATTCGCTCGACGAAAACCTCGACGGTGTCGCCGACCTTCAGCATGCCCGACATGCCGGCCTGGCCGAATTCCTTGAGCGCGACGCGGCCTTCGGTCTTGAGGCCGACGTCGATGACGGCGACGTCCTTTTCGATCGCGGTCACGACGCCTTTGACGACATTGTCTTCAAAGGCCCCCCGGTTGAGGAGCGAGGCGTCGAGCATGTCCGCAAAATCCTTGCGGGTGGGGTTCATCGATTGCGTCTGAGACACTGGGTTTGCAGTCCTTGTTCAAGCCGATTGAGCATGCCGGCCGGTTGAACCGGCGGTCTTCCCCGGAGCGACTTCCCGGCGCCCGGAGCGGTGAGCCCAAAAGAGGTTTCAGATTGACGGCGAGACCGCGGGCGACGGACACAAAAACCCGTTCGAGAGAGGCCCCCGAGCCCTGACGCTGGATTGGAGACGGGGTCGTCTCCAGTCAGGCCTCGCAGCGTCTCAAAACGCCGTCGATCACGCGGCGCGCCGCCGTGAAGGCCGCGTCTATAGTCAAAGAGGTAGTGTCTAGCAACTCCGCTTCCGGGGCCATCACCATGGGGGCGTCGGTCCGCTTGGCGTCGCGGGCGTCACGCTCCTTGAGGTCGGCGAGGACTTCGGCCTCGGTAAGGGCGGGTTTTGACGGCAAAAGCTCGAGCCAGCGCCGGTGGGCCCGGACCTCGGGGCTCGCGACGACGAAGAATTTGACCGTCGCATCGGGGCAGACGACCGTCCCGATGTCGCGCCCGTCGAGCACCGCGCCCCTGGCCCCGCCCGGCGGGTGTTTCGCGAAATTGCGCTGGAAATCGAGCAGCGCCTGGCGGACGCCCGGCTGGGCCGCAACCACTGACGCCGCCGCCCCGACCTCGCGGGTGCGGATGTCGGCGTTCTTCAGCTGGTCGACAGAGAAACTCCGCGCCGTGCGCTCCGCCGCCGCCGCATCATGCGGGTCGAGCCCGGCGTTGAGCATCAGCCAGGCGACGCCGCGATAGAGCGAACCGGTGTCGAGATAGGCAAGGCCGTAAGCGTCGGCGATGAGCATCGCCAGCGTCCCCTTGCCGGAGGCCGCAGGTCCGTCGAGCGCGATGACAAGGGGCTTGCTCACGGGCGAGCGCCTTAGCCTCTGCACGGGGCGTCAGGCAAGCGGCGTCCGCTTCTCGTCATCCTTTACGGCCAACGTCGCCAGCGCCGCGATGAAGAGCGACGCCCCGCCGACCCCCAGCGCATTGATCGCCGCTCCGTCGAATGCGTAGCGCACAATGACGCCGAGGATCGAGGCGGCGAGCAGTTGCGGGATGACGATGAAGAAATTGAAGATGCCCATATAGACGCCCATCTTCCGCGCCGGCAGCGCGCCCGACAGAATGGAATAGGGCACCGACACGATCGAGGCCCAGGCGAAGCCGACGCCGATCATGCCGATCCAGAGCAGGCCGGGATCGCGGATGAATAGAAACGAGAAGAGCCCGAGCCCGCCGAGCGCAAGATTGAGCGCATGCGTCGTCTTGCGCCCGATCGCGCCGGCGATGAGCGGAATGAGGAAGAATGCGACGAGCGCGGCGACGCCGTTATAGACGGCGAACAGGAGCCCGACCCAGTTGCCGGCTTCGTTGAACCGTTCGGAGGCCGCGTCCGTGACGCCGTAATGGTGAGCCGCGACCGCGCCCGTCGTGTAGATCCACATCGCAAAGAGCGCGAACCAGGTAAAGAACTGCACTACGGCGAGCTGGCGCATCGTCTTTGGCATCGAGAACAGGTCGTCGATGATCTCGGAAAAGGCGCCGCGCGCACGCCCGCGCTGCTTCAGAAGGCCTGCCGCGATGAGGAAGAGCCCGAACACCGCAAGGCCGACGCTGACGATGTAGAGATCGTTGACGCGCAGCGCCTCCTCCGCAAGCCTGACCGCGCCGCTCGAGATTTGCGCAAGGATGACGGTCGCGACGCCGCCGACGATCAGCAGCGCGCCGCCGATCGTCAGATAGGCGCCGGGACTCCTGCCGGCGGAGGCTTGCGCGCCGTCCTCGACGCGCCCGCGCTCGGCGCGTTCAAAAGCGGCGAGCTCATCCGGGGAATATTCCCTGGTCGTGAACACCGTCCACATGACGGCGAGGAAGACGAAAACGGCGCCGACATAGAAGGAATAGCGGACCGAATCCGGCACAACCCCTTCGGGCGCCGAATTGGCGACGTTGAGCCAGTTCGTCATCATCCAAGGCAGAGCCGAGGCGAAGACGGCGCCCGCCCCGATGAAAAAGCTCTGCATGGCGAATCCCGCAGTGCGCTGACGATCGGGCAGCATGTCGCCGACGAAGGCGCGAAACGGCTCCATCGTGACATTGATCGAGGCGTCCATGATCCAGAGCATGCCTGCAGCAATCCAGAGATGGGGCGAGTGCGGCATGAAAAAGAGCGCGAGCGTCGTCAAAAGCGCGCCGACGAAGAAATAGGGCCGGCGACGCCCGAAACGCCCCCAGGTCTTGTCGCTCATATGACCGATGACCGGCTGGACAAGGAGCCCGGTCAACGGCGCGGCGATCCACAGGATAGGGATCTGGTCGATCTCGGCGCCGAGCGTCTGGAAAATGCGGGAGACGTTGGCGTTCTGCAGCCCGAAGCCGATCTGGATTCCGAAGAATCCGAACGACATGTTCCAGATCCGCCAAAATCCGAGCGACGGTTTTGCTTCAGGGCCCGCCTCGCCTTTCATGCCGCATTTCCTCCGCTCATCATGGCGGCGATGGCGCGCCGCTTGTTTTCATTCCTTTTCTCATTCGCAGATTGAGCCCGGCAAGCCGTCCCTGCGCCAGAAATGAAAGAAATTTCATGTTTTTGCAAAGCCTGGCGCCGCAGGCGGGCATTTGGACAATCGCCTCGCGTCGCGGCATAAGGCGCGGCTTCGCACGCCTCTCACCGGCAAGGCGCGCGTCAGGGGCTTCGACATGGATTGGTCGTTCGTCGACTTTTCGCCCGAGTTCTGGGCGGCGTTCTTTCAAGTCGTCTGGATCGACCTTGCGCTGGCCGGCGACAACGCCGTCGTCATCGGCCTTGCCGCCGCGGGACTGCCGAAGAATCAGCGTGGGCGCGCGATCTTATTCGGCATTCTGGCCGCGACGGCGCTGCGGATCGTCTTTGCGCTGATGACGACGACGCTGTTGCAGATCGTCGGCCTGCTGCTCGCCGGCGGCGTTCTTCTGCTCTGGGTGTCATGGAAAATGTGGCGCGAGCTCAAGAGCCCCGCCCACGCCGATCGCGGCGCCGACGTGCTCGAAGGAGAGCCGCCCTCTGGCGGCGAGGCGAGGCCCAAGACCCTCCGGGAGGCGATCGTGCAGATCGTCGTCGCCGACGTGTCGATGTCGCTCGACAACGTGCTCGCCGTCGCCGGCGCCGCGCATGAACATCCGAGCGTTCTCGTCTTCGGTCTCGCCTTGTCGATCGCGCTGATGGGGTTTGCGGCGACGTTCATTGCGCGGCTTCTCGAACGCCATCGCTGGATCGGCTTCCTTGGCCTTGCGATCATCCTTTACGTCGCGCTGAAGATGATCTGGGAAGGGGGGCACCAGGTGCTGCAGGCGACGGCGCCGCCGTCAGAGGCGCCCCCTTCAGTTCAATCGACCGCCGGACACTGACGGTCAGCCGATATCGGCGCCGAGGGCGCGCATCGTCTCTGCGAATGTTGGAAAGCTCGTCGCGATCATCTCGGCGTCATCGATCGTCACGGGCTTGCCTGCGGCGAGGCCCATGACAAGAAAGCTCATTGCGATGCGGTGGTCGAGACGGGTGCGCACGAAGCCGCCGCCCGCGACATCACCGTTCCGGCCAAAGACGCGCAGCCAGTCCGGCCCGCTTTCCGTTTTGACGCCGTTGAGCTTGAGGCCCGCCTCGATCGCATCGAGCCGGTCGCTTTCCTTCACGCGCAGCTCCTCAACGCCCGGCATGTAGGTGTCGCCCTTGGCGAAGGCGGCGACGACGGCGAGGATCGGATATTCGTCGATCATCGACGGCGCGCGGGAGGCCGGCACGGCGACGCCCTTCAGCGCCGAATGGCGCACGCGGATGTCGGCGACCGGTTCGCCGCCCGCCGCCCGCTCGTCAAGGAACGCGACGTCGGCGCCCATCTCGCGCAGCGTGTCGTAGAAGCCGGCGCGCATCGGATTGACGAGCACGTTCCTGATGGTGACGTCTGATCCCGGCGTGATCGCCGCCGCCGCCGCGAGAAACGCCGCCGACGAGGGATCGCCTGGCACGTCGACCCGCGCCGCCCTGAGCGCCTGGCCGCCCTCGATCGCGATGCGCCGGCCTTTCCCGTCGGGACGAATGTCGACCGCGGCGCCGAACGCGGTGAGCATCCGTTCGGTGTGGTCGCGCGAGCGCACCGGCTCGATGACCGTCGTCGTTCCCACCGCCCCAAGGCCGGCGAGCAGGACCGCTGATTTCACTTGCGCCGAGGCGACTGGAAGCCGGTATTCCACGCCCGACAGCGATGAGGCGGAGAGGTGGAGCGGCAGGTGGCCGTCCGCCATGGCGATTTTCGCGCCCATCGCGGTCAGCGGCTCAGCCGCCCGGCGCATCGGCCGCTTCCTGAGACTGGCGTCGCCGTCGAACCGCGCCTCGACCCCCTGCCCCGCGGCCGCGCCGAGGACGAGCCGGCACCCCGTCCCCGAATTGCCGAAGTAAAGCGTCCGCTCCGGGCGCTTCCACCGCGCGCCCGAAATCCGCCAGACAGCGCCCTTCTGCGTGAGATCGCGCTCAAGTATCGCGCCGAGCGCGCGCATCGCCGCCGCCGTCCGCAGGACGTCGTCCCCCTCGAGGACGCCGGTTGCGATGGTCTCGCCCTCGGCGAGAGCCCCAAAAATCAGCGCCCGGTGCGAAATCGACTTGTCGCCCGGGGCGTCAGCGGCGCCGGCGAGCGCGCGTCCGTTCCGGGCGGCGAGGATTCCGGGCGTGCGATCGTTCATCAAGGGGCTTCCTCAGGCTTCACCGGTTTTGACAGCGCCCCTCCGGCGTGGCAACAAACCGCGCGTTTCACCCCATCGTTCAAGGATTCGCGAGACGTGACCAAGCCCGAACTCGGGATCAAGCGCGACTGCCCCAGCTGCGGCGCGCGCTTTTACGATCTTAACCGCAGCCCAGCCCATTGCCCCAAATGCGCGCATGAATTCGTGCCGGAAGCGCTTCTGAAACCGCGCAAGCCGCGCCGCGAGGACGAGGCGGGCGACGGCGACGGCGCCGTCAAGCCGGCGGCCGAAGTGCCGCTTGAATCGGCGGACAAGGATCAGAAGGCCGCGAAATCGAAGCGCAAGCCAGGCCTTGATGACGAACCCGCGGCCGACGATGATCTCGGCGATATCGAGGACGTCGACATCGATCTCGACGACGACGCGGACGACACGCTGCTCGAAGAAGACGAAGACGAGGATGACGACATGGGCGGCATCGTTTCCGGCGGCGAGGGCGACGAGCCCTGAGCGCCTTGCCGGCGCAGGCTTGCGGAGCCGGCGCCGGACGTCTATTTGACCGCGTCCGCTACGGAAACGCGCCGCCTCATCCCAATCGGCGAGCCCAGGCGGACGTTTCTGGTGTTCGGGGCTATAGCTCAGTTGGGAGAGCGCTTGAATGGCATTCAAGAGGTCAGGGGTTCGACTCCCCTTAGCTCCACCAGCCTCCGCTGACCGCATGGCGGGTCGGCCCGCCGGCGTTCAATCGCCGACCTCCCGAAGTCACTTTTGATGCGCGTCCTGCTGTTCGGGGGAACGGGCCAGGTCGGCCGCGAGACGACGCTCGCAGCCGCGCCTGCGGGCGTCAACCTTTTTGCGCCGACGCGCGTCGAGGCGGACTTATCAACGCCGGGCGCGGGCGCGAAGTTTGTCGCCGAGGCAAGGCCCGACGTCGTCATCAACGCCGCCGCCTGGACCGCCGTCGACAAGGCCGAAACCGAGACCGGGGCCGCCCGGCGGCTCAATGCGCTCGCCCCGGCGGAGCTCGCCGTCGCGGCGGCCGGCGCCGGCGCCCGCTTCATTCATTTGTCTACGGACTATGTTTTCAACGGCGCGGCGGCGGGGCCGCTCGACGAGGCGGCGCCGACAGCGCCGCTCAACGTCTATGGGGCGACGAAGCTTGAAGGGGAGCGGCTCGTCCTCGCCGCCTCTCCCGCCGCCGTGGTGATCAGGACCTCGTGGGTCTATGCGGTGCATGGCGCGAATTTCGTCAGAACGATGCTGCGCCTTGCGCAAACGCGGGGCGAGGTGTCGGTCGTCGCTGACCAGGTCGGCGGACCGACGCCGGCCGCCGCGATCGCAGAAGCCTGCCTCGCGATCGCCGCCAGGCATGACGGCCCCGGCGGGATCTATCATTTCCAGGGTGCGCCGCCGGCGAGCTGGGCCGACTTCGCCGAGGCGATCTTCGCCGCCGCCGGCAAACCGGTGCGCGTGAACAGGATCTCGACCCGCGACTACAAAACCCCGGCGGCAAGGCCGCTGCGCACCATCCTCAATTGCAGCAAGATCCATCGCGACTACGGCATCCGCCAGCCCGACTGGCGCTCGGGTCTTGCCGACATCGTCGGGCGCCTGCAAATCAGTCAGTAAGCGAACAGATCGGAGAACATATGAAGGGCATCGTGCTCGCGGGCGGCTCGGGAACCCGGCTCTATCCGATCACGCTCGGCGTCTCGAAGCAGCTGACGCCAATCTATGACAAGCCGATGGTCTATTACCCGATCAGCGTGCTGATGCTCGCCGGCATCCGCGATATTCTGATCATTACGACGCCCGAAGACGTGAGCGCGTTCCAGCGGCTTCTGGGCGACGGTTCGGATTGGGGCGTGCGCTTTTCCTACGCCGTGCAGCCGAAGCCCGAAGGCCTCGCCCAGGCGTTCCTCATCGGCGAGGAATTCATCAACGGCGACAAATGCGCGCTCGTGCTCGGCGACAACATCTTCTACGGCCATGGCCTCACCGACGAGCTGCGCGCCGCGGCGGCGCTGAAGGACGGCGCCGTCATCTTCGCTTATCAGGTGACGGATCCGCAGCGCTACGGCGTCGTCGCTTTCGACGCAAAGGGGGCCGTGACGAGCATCGAAGAGAAACCGCAGAACCCCAAATCGGATTTCGCCGCGACCGGCCTCTATTTCTACGATGAGACTGTTGTCGAGCGCGCAAAGCGCGTGAAGCCGTCGGCGCGCGGCGAACTCGAAATCACGACGCTCAACGACATGTATCTGAAGGACGGCAAGCTGAAGGCGCAGGTCCTCGGTCGCGGTTACGCCTGGCTCGACACCGGCACCCATGAGTCGCTCCTCGAGGCCTCGCAGTTCGTCCATACGATCGAGACCCGGCAGGGCCTCAAGGTCGCATGCCCCGAAGAAATCGCCTTCCGCCGCGGCTTCATCGACCGCGACCAGCTGCGGCGCATCGCCGAGCCGCTCGCCAAGAACCAATACGGGCAGTATCTTCTGAAGATCGCGCAGGGCTGACCTGTGCGGCTCTCGGGGCGTTCATGACCGATCCAGCGCGCCTTGCCCAGCTGATGCGCGACGCGGCCGCCGCCATGGCGGCGCGCGATTCCGGCCGCGCCCTCGCCCTTGTCGCCGACGTCGAGCGCGCCGGCTTGCGTCATCCGGACGTTCAGCACCTGAAGGCCGCCGCCCTGCACCAGTCAGGCGATTTTGCGAATGCGATCGCCGCCTATGACGCGGCGCTGGCCCTCGATCCCTATTATCTCCCGTCCATTCTCGGCAAAGGCGCCGCGCTCGATGACGCCGGGCGCAAGGCGCAGGCGATCGCGGTCTGGCGCAACGCGCTGAAAGTCGCGCCGTCGGCCGAGCGCCTGCCGCCGCCGCTTGCCGCCCTTCACGCCAGGGCGCGCGCAAGCATCGACGCCGAGAACCGCACGCTGCATGATTTTCTCGCCGCCGAAGTCGCCTCCGTTCGCGCCCGCTATGGCGCGTCGGAACTGAAGCGCTTTGATGAAAGCCTCGAAATATTTTCCGGCATGACGCGCGTTTTCGTGCACGAGCCGACCATGCTGAACTTTCCGGCGTTGCCGGCGGTGTCGTTCTTCGAGCGCGAGCAGTTTCCGTGGTTCGAGCGGCTTGAAGCCGCGACGGCCGATATCGTCGGCGAGCTTACCGCCGTGCTTGCCTCGCCGGCGGCGGACGCGTTCGCGCCCTATGTCGCCTATCCGCCGGGCGCGCCGGTCAACCAATGGGGCGAGCTCAACCATTCCCGGCGCTGGACGTCGTTCTTTTTCCACATCAATGGGGCGCGGCAGGCGGGCGCCTGCAACGCCGCCCCGAAGACCGCGGCCTTGCTCGACAGCCTGCCGCTGCTCGACGTTCCAGGCTTCGGGCCGACGGCGATGTTTTCCTCGCTGGCGCCGAAGACCCGCATTCCGCCGCACACCGGATCGACGAACGTCCGCGCGATCATCCACCTGCCGCTGATCCTTCCGGGGTCGGCCTGGTTCCGCGTCGGCAATGACCGGCGCGTGTGGCGCATGGGCGAGGCCTGGGCGTTTGACGACACCATCGAGCATGAGGCGATGAACGAGTCGGCGGAAACGCGCGTCATTCTCATCTGCGACGCCTGGAACCCTTATCTGACGGAACCGGAGCGCGCGCTCGTCAGCACCATGCTGCAGGCGAAAGGCGCCTATCAGATGCGCGCGAGCGGGCTCGCCGAGCGCTTCGCCTGAGAGGGGAACGCCCCGCCCTTGCCTTCCCGCAAGCCTTGCGCGAAAGGGAAAAAAGCCTGCCGGGCGCGGGCGCCAAGGGCGTAAAGCCATGAAGATTCTGGTCATCGGCGGGGATGGTTTCTGCGGCTGGCCGACCGCGCTGCACCTGTCCAATCTCGGGCATGACGTCGTCATCGTCGACGACCTGTCGCGGCGGAAGATCGACGTCGAACTGGAAGTTGAAAGCCTGACGCCGATCCGCCCGATCTCCGTCAGGCTCAAGGCCTGGAAGGAGGTCTCCGGCCGCGACATTCGCTTTGAAATGATCAATGTCGCGAAGAATTACGCGCGGCTCTTGCGCCTCATCGAAAACGAGCGGCCGGACGCTATGGTTCATTTCGCCGAACAGCGCGCCGCGCCCTATTCGATGAAATCCTCCTTCCACAAGCGCTACACGGTCGACAACAACATCAATGCGACCAACAATATCCTTGCGGCGATCGTTGAGTCCGGCGTCGACGCCCACCTAGTCCATCTCGGCACGATGGGTGTTTACGGCTACGGCACCGCGGGCATGAAAATCCCTGAAGGATACCTGCCGGTGAAGATTGAAACCGACGACGGGCGCGAGATCACGCAGGAGATTCTCTACCCCGCCAATCCGGGCTCGATCTACCACATGACGAAGACGCAGGATCAGCTGCTCTTCGCCTTCTACAACAAGAACGACCGGCTCAAGATCACCGACCTCCATCAAGGAATCGTCTGGGGCACACAGACGCGCGAAACGCGCCTTGATGAACGCCTCATCAACCGCTTCGACTATGACGGCGATTACGGCACCGTGCTCAACCGGTTCCTGATGCAGGCGGCGGTCGGTTATCCGCTGACCGTGCACGGCACCGGCGGCCAGACGCGCGCCTTCATCCACATCCAGGACACGGTGCGGTGCATCCAGCTTGCGGCGGAAAACCCGCCGCAGAAGGGCGAACGGGTGCGTATCCTCAATCAGATGACGGAAACCCACCGCGTGCGCGACCTTGCCCGTCTCATCGCGGACAAGACCGGCGCGACGATCGCCAACGTGCCCAATCCGCGGAACGAGGCGGCGGAGAACGACCTCAATGTCGAGAACCGGCGGCTCTTGAGCCTCGGCCTCGATCCGATCACGCTCGAGGAAGGGCTTCTTGAGGAAGTGCGCGAAATCGCGCGCAAATTCGCCGACCGCTGCGACCGGTCGAAGATCCCTTGCGTTTCCTACTGGAACGAAAACCGCCGCGAAGAAGCGGGACGTTAGGGCGGCGCGCGCAAACGCGCTCGCAGAGTTGCGCAAGTGATACGCTCTTTCAGTGATCGAAACCGATCACTGAAAGGCATCCATGCTTCGCTGCGCGCGCGCGGGCGCGCTTGCCAATCAGCGATGAGTCAAGGTCATCGCGGCTTGGTATGAGACGCTAAGCGGCGAACGTTGTGACAACCAGAATATGAAAGAGCGCCGTGGTTCCAAAATCGCGGCGCGTCTCCAGGGCGGTCGCATTGTCCGCGGCCTGGCCCGTCAGCGACCCGCTTTTCGCTGCTCGGCGAGCGCTTCCTCGATAAGTTTGTCGATGTCGGCGTCACCGACGGCCTGGTTCCGCAGCCGCATTTTCACGCGATGCGGGATCGCCTCCGGCGGCAGATCGCCGGCCTTGGCGATCGTGTCGCGGATAAGCGCCTTCAGCGCCGCTTCACGCTCGCCTTTTCTGATCGCGTGGTCCGGCATTAGCGCCTCCTAATTGAGCAGCGCGCCGGCGGGCGGCGCATCGCCCGAACCCGACCCGTAGCGCCGCGCCCGCACGCTCGCCGCCTCGCCGTTGACCGTGAGACCCTGCGGCCCGGCCGAGACCTCGATCGTCTCGCCGTCGCGCACGCGCCCCGCCAGAATGAGATCCGCAATCGGATCCTGCAACTCCTTCTGGATGACGCGCTTCAGGGGCCGCGCGCCATAGATCGGGTCGTAGCCGGCGTCGGCGAGCCAGCGCCGGGCCTTGTCGTCGAGGTCGATCTCGATCTTGCGGTCGGCGAGGAGTTTCGCAAGGCGCGCGATTTGGATGTCGACGATCTCGTTCATGTGCGCCCGGGTCAGGCGATGGAACAGGATGATCTCGTCGAGCCGGTTGAGGAACTCGGGACGGAAACGCGCGCGCACCGCCTCCATCACCTGCGGGCGCACGGCGTCCGAATCCTGGCCCTCGGGCTGGTTCGCAAGATGCTCCGCGCCGAGGTTCGAGGTGAGGATGATGAGCGTGTTCTTGAAGTCGACCGTGCGGCCCTGCCCGTCCGTCAGGCGCCCGTCGTCAAGCACCTGGAGAAGCACATTGAAGACGTCGGGATGGGCCTTCTCGACCTCGTCGAAGAGGACGACCTGATAGGGCCGGCGGCGCACGATCTCGGTGAGCGCCCCGCCCTCCTCATAGCCGACATAGCCCGGCGGCGCGCCGATGAGGCGAGCGACGGAATGCTTCTCCATGAATTCCGACATATCGATGCGCGCGATCGCCGTGTCGTCGTCGAAGAGAAATTCAGCGAGCGCCTTCGTCAGTTCGGTCTTGCCGACGCCGGTCGGCCCGAGAAACAGGAAGGAACCGATCGGGCGATGCGGATCCTTGAGGCCAGCGCGGGCGCGGCGCACGGCGGCGGAGACCGCCTCGACCGCTTCACGCTGACCGATGACGCGCTTGCCGATCGCTTCCTCCATGCGCAGGAGCTTCTCGCGCTCGCCTTCCAGCATCTTGTCGACAGGAACGCCAGTCCAGCGCGAGACGACGCCGGCGATGTTTTCGGCGTCGACGACCTCGTCGACGAGCGTCGCCTTGTCCTCGCGCGCCTCCGCTTCGGCGAGCTTCTTCTCGAGCGCCGGGATCGTGGAATATTTGAGTTCCGACGCGCGCAGGAGATCGCCGCGGCGTTCGGCGTCGACGAGCCCTTGCCGCGCCTGGTCGAGTTCTTCCTTGACCTTGGTCGCGGTCGCAAGACTTTCCTTTTCCGCGCGCCATTGCGCGGTCAAGGCATTCGATTTCTCCTCAAGCTCTGCGAGTTCCTCTTCGAGGTTCTCAAGACGGTCGCGGCTTGCGGCGTCGCTTTCCTTCCGGAGCGCCTCGCGCTCGATCTTCAGCTGGATGATGCGGCGGTCGAGCTCGTCGAGTTCTTCGGGCTTTGAATCGACCTCCATCCGAAGGCGCGAGGCCGCCTCGTCGACGAGGTCGATCGCCTTGTCGGGCAGGAAACGGTCGGTGATGTAGCGGTTCGACAGCGTCGCCGCCGCGACGATGGCGCTGTCGGAGATGCGCACGCCGTGGTGCAGCTCGTATTTCTCCTTGAGGCCGCGCAGGATCGAGATCGTGTCTTCGACCGTCGGCTCCTCGACGAACACAGCCTGGAAACGGCGGGCGAGCGCAGCGTCCTTCTCGACATGCTTGCGATATTCATCAAGCGTCGTCGCGCCGATGCAGTGGAGCTCGCCGCGGGCGAGCGCCGGCTTCAGGAGATTCGAGGCGTCCATCGCGCCCTCCGATTTCCCAGCGCCGACGAGGGTGTGCATCTCGTCGATGAAGAGGATGATCTCGCCCTCGGCGGCCGTCACTTCCGACAGCACCGCCTTCAGGCGCTCCTCGAACTCGCCGCGATATTTCGCCCCCGCGATCAGCGCGCCCATATCGAGCGCGAGGAGCCGCTTGTTCTTGAGGCTCTCCGGGACGTCGCCGTTGACGATCCTCAGCGCAAGACCCTCGGCGATCGCCGTCTTGCCGACGCCCGGCTCGCCGATCAGCACCGGATTATTCTTCGTGCGGCGCGAGAGCACCTGCATCGTGCGGCGGATTTCCTCGTCGCGGCCGATCACGGGGTCAAGCTTGCCGGCGCGCGCGGCTTCAGTGAGGTCGCGGGCGTATTTCTTGAGCGCGTCATAGCCCTGTTCCGCCGAAGCGGTGTCAGCGGTGCGTCCCTTGCGCAAAGCGTTGACGGCGGCGTTGATCGACTGCGGCGTCGCGCCGGCGTTCTTGAGAATCGTCGAGGCTTCAGCGTCCGGCGTCATCGCCAAAGCGACGAGCAGCCGCTCGGCCGACACGAACGAGTCGCCGGCCTTTTTCGCCTGCTCCTCGGCGGACGCGAACACGCGCGCGAGCGCCGGCGCGAGATAGATCTGCCCGCCGGCGCCCTGCACCTTGGGGAGCCTCTTCAGCGCCGCCTCGACGCCTGCAAGCGCGGCGTCCGGCCTTGCACCCGCCGCCTTGAGGAGGTTGGCGGCGAGCCCCTCGCTGTCGTCGAGGAAGGCCTTCAGGAGGTGTTCGGGGGTGAACTGCTGATGGCCTTCGCGAAGGGCGATCCCTTGCGCGGCCTGAATGAACCCGCGAGCGCGGTCGGTGTAGTTTTCGAATTGCATGCGCCTGACCTGTGAAAAGCGTCAATTGGCGGCAAGACCCCTCTTGGAGGCGGTCCAGCCTTTCAAGAGAGATAGGGGCGAATGGCGCGGCTGCAAGAGCAGGTCTTGGCGATCGCCGCGGCGAACCAATCTAGGGGGCGAAGACCGAGGGTCCGAAATCGCCCCATGCCCGCCGCCGCCCGTCCCGACCACCTTGTTCTGATGGCCTCTTCGCTTGAAAGAAGCGACCCCTATTACGCCGCGCTGCTCCCGCTCCTTGGTTTCGTCATCCTGAAACCCGGCCGCTGGCGCAGCCCTTGGGGCTTCATCATCCAGTTGCATCAAGCAAAGCCCGGAACGCGCGGTTATGAACGGCATGGCGCCGGGATGAACCATCTCGGATTCAGCGTTCCGAGCCCGGACGATGCCGCCGCGGTGAAAGCCGGCATGGCGGAACGGGGCTTTGACGTCCCGGAAATCCAGAACCTCGGCGGCGTCACGGCGCTGTTCATGAAGGACCCGGACGGCATCCGCATTGAGATAAGTCATTTTCCGCCGGATATCGACGCCAACGCCTGACGGCGTCAGAGCCCGCCAAGACCGATCAGCGCGCCGCCGTCGACGACGATCTGCTGACCAGTCATCCATCGCGATGCGGGGGAACATAGGAAAACCGCCGCGCCGGCGATGTCATCGGGTTCGCCGAACCGGCGCAGCGGCAGCGTCCGGGAGATCGACGCTTCGATCTTGGGGTCCTTCCATAAGGCTTCGGCCATATGGGTTTTGACGATGCCGGGGCAGATGCAGTTGGCGCGCACGCCGAACGGTCCGTATTCAACCGCCAGATTGCGCGCGAGCTGCAGGTCCGCCGCCTTGGAGATGTTATAGGCGCCGATCATGCTCGTGCCGACATAGGCGCCGATCGACGAGATGATGACGAACGATCCCTCGCCGCGCGCCTTCATCTTCGGCATCGTCAGCTGCGCGAGCCAGTGCGAGGCCTTGACGTTCGCGGTGAGGATCTTGTCGAACTGTTCATCCGTAAGCGCTTCCATCGGGCCATAGGCGGGATTGATCGCGGCGTTCGAAACGACGATGTCGACGCCGCCGAGCGCGCGCTCGGCGAAGGCGACGAGCGCCTCGACTTCCTCCTTGCGGCCGATATGAACCTGCGTCGCGCGCACCGCCTGACGGCCGAGCGCGCCGTTGATGCGCGCCGCGACGGTCTCGCAGGCGTCGAGCTTGCGGCTGGCGATGATGATGTCGGCGCCATGCTCGGCGAGGCGGGTTGCGATCGCCTCGCCGATGCCGCGCGAGGCGCCGGTCACGACCGCGCGTTTGCCGGAAAGATCAAACAGAGAAGACTGGCCGGCCATCACGCGCTCCTTTTCCTTCAGAGACGCGACTATTGCCTCACGGCCGCGCTCTGACAACAAGCGCGCAGAAGCGATGGCCTCAGGCCGGGGCGGGCTCGGCGTCCTGATCGGCGCCCTCGCGCTCCTGCGGCGCCCCATCATCGCGATGACGGCGGGGGCGTCGACGGCGACGACGGCCTTCATGGTCGCCGCCGCTCTGATTCCCGTTCTGGCTGAAATTCTGGCCGTTGTTCTGATGCGGCCGCTGGTCGTGGCGCGCCTCATGCGGGCGATCATCCCCGTAGGCGGGCACGTCCGGCTGCTCGTCCGAGCCGAGGTCGGCGCCGCCCTGGTCATCGCCCACGGCGACAGGCTGATGGGGGCGGTCGGTGCGCGGCTCGCCGAGCGGGGGCTGGTCGCCGTCGGCGTCCCCATCCTGATTTTGGTCGAATTGAGACACCGGCGGCGCGCCCTGGATTGATCGCAGCACGCGGAAATAGTGCTCTGCGTGCTGAAGATAATTCTCCGCCTTGACGCGGTCGCCGCTTGACTGGGCGTCGCGCGCGAGCGCGAGATATTTGTCGTAAATCTGCTGGGCGGTGCCCCGGATGCGCACGTCGGGTCCGTTGGAGTCAAGCGCGCGATTGGGATTCGGGCCTGCGCCCTGACGGCGGCGCTGATTGCGGCCGCGCTTCATGAAATGATTGTTCATTGTCTCTGCTGTTTCAAAAGAACCGTATCGCGGCCCCTCCGCCGCAAGTTTCGCGTCCCGGCTGAGATCGCCCAGCCGATAGAGAAGCGCCGAACCTTCCGCCGATCGTCAGGCAGGGCCCCCTCGGGATTTTATCGTTCGTCTTGCACCCCGCAGCGATCCGCTGCTTTTCCGTTACTTTAGGAGTTTGGGAGCAGCGCGCCTTCAAGGCTTTGCGCTTTACTCTCGTCAGCAGTTTATCCGCCGCCAACCTTGAAACAACCGTTAGCGCGCCGGCGGGTCAAGGTCAATGATTAACGCCCGGTCGCGCCCCGCGAGGTCGCTCGCTACGCCGATGCGCCCGTCCGGAAAGGCCTCGGACATCAGCGCGCCGGCTGACGCCGCCTGATCCTGCCCGATTTCAAGGACAAGAAGCCCGCCCGGCGCGATGACCGCCGGCAACAGGCGCGCAAGGCGGCGATAGGCCTCGAGCCCGTCCGCCCCCGCGAACAGCGCGCGCGGGTCTTCAAAAGCCTCGACCTCATGCGGCAACCGGCCGCGCTCGGTTTCGGCGATGTAAGGCGGGTTCGAAACGATGACATCGAAGCGCTCCTGAAGCGGCGCCGTCCAGTCGCCGTGAACCGCGCGGGCGCGCCGGTCAAAACCGAGCCGCAAGAGATTGCGGTTGGCGAGCGCGACCGCCGCCGGGTCAATGTCGACGCCGATACCGCTCGCCTGCGGAAATTCGGCGAGCAGCGCGCACAAGAGCGCCCCGGAGCCGCAGCCGAGATCAAGAAGGCGCAAGGGCGCCTGCCGATCGCGCCGGTCGATGACGGCGGCGATCAGCGTTTCGCTGTCGGGCCGCGGCGCCAGCATGCCGGGCTCGACCGCGATCGGCAGCGACCAGAATTCGCGAACGCCGGTGATGTGGGCGACCGGCTCTTCCTGCGCACGACGCGCGATGAAGGCGCCGTAAAGCGCGGCTTCCGCCTCTGTCAGCGGCCGCATCGCGTCCGCGATCAGCGCCACATCGTCAATGTCGAGCGCGGCCTTCAGCAACACCCGGGCGTCGAGGACCGGGGTCGGCGACCGCGTCAGCGCCGCCGCGCCCCAGCGCACGGCGGCGGCGAGCGAGAGCCCCTTGGGCGCCTCAAGCGACGGCATTGAACGCCGCGAGCCGGTCGACGCGATCCTGGGCGACGAGCGCCTCAACAAGCACATCGAGTCCGTCGCCGCGGATGACCTCGTCGAGATTGTAGAGCGTCAGATTGATGCGGTGGTCAGTGACACGGCTTTGCGGGAAATTATAGGTGCGGATGCGCTCGGACCGGTCGCCCGAACCGACCATGCCCTTTCGTTGCGCGGCGCGCTCGGCGTCGGCGCGCTGGCGCTCCATTTCATAGAGCCGCGCTCTCAGGACCTTAAGCGCCTTCGCCTTGTTCTTGTGCTGCGATTTCTCGTCCTGCTGGCTGACGACGACGCCGGTCGGCAGGTGGGTGATGCGCACGGCGGAATCGGTCGTGTTGACGGACTGTCCGCCGGGGCCCGAGGCGCGGAACACGTCGATGCGGAGATCGGACTCCTTGATTTCGATATCGACGTCTTCAGGCTCGGGCAGGACCGCGACGGTCGCCGCCGAGGTGTGGATGCGCCCCTGCGCCTCCGTTTCGGGCACGCGCTGCACGCGATGGACGCCCGCCTCGAACTTCATGCGCGCATAGACGCCCTCGCCCGAGATCGAGGCCTGAATTTCCTTGTAGCCGCCCTTCTCCGCCTCCGACATCGACAGGACCTCGACGCGCCAGCCTTTCAACGAGGCATAGCGCTGGTACATCTTGAAAAGATCGCCGGCGAAGAGCGCCGCCTCCTCGCCGCCCGTGCCGGCGCGGACCTCGAGGATGACCGAGGAATCATCCGCCTTGTCCTTCGGCAGGAGCATGATCTGGAGGTCCATCTCCGCTTGCGGCGCTTTCTCCTTCAGCTCCTGCAGTTCGGCGTAGGCCATATCGGCCATGTCCTTGTCGGCGCCTTTGGACAGCTCTTCGAGATCTTCGAGCTGCCTTCGGATCGAGGAAATCTCGCGCGCCTTGTCGGCGACGGGTTTCATCTCGCCGTGCTCCTTCGACAGGCGCACGATCTCATCGCCCTTCGTCGCGGCCGACATCGCCGCTTCGAGCTTTTCGAATTTCGCGATAAGCGCGTCGAGTTTGTCCTTGGGTATCAAGGCGTGGTTCCCTGTTTCGCCGCCGCGGCGGCTTCAACGAGGCCTGACACGCCGCCGGCCGAGGGGGTCGTATCGCCTTTGAAGTCAAGCACTGCGTCTTTCCCGGTTTGATGAGTCAAAGGTTTGACGCGACGCAATCGGACGAAAAAACGCGCGGGACGATACCCCGCGCGCATGAGATTTCAGAGAGCCATGCTACTCCGCCGCGACGGATTCTTTTTCCTCGCGGGCGCGGATTTCGGCGGCCTTCTTCTCGACCAGCTCGACGAGGTGGTCGAGGATCTTGTCATTGTCGAGCCGGTGATGCGGCTCGCCGTCGAGATAGACCTGGCCGTGGTCCTTGCCGGCGCCGCCGCCGGTGAAGCCGATGTCGGTCTCGCGCGCTTCGCCGGGCCCGTTGACGACGCAACCGATGACCGAGAGCGACAAGGGCGTCGTCACATGCGCAAGGCGCTTTTCGAGCTTTTCGACCGTTTCGATGACGTTGAAGCCCTGCCGCGCGCAGGAGGGGCAGGAAATGACGTTGACGCCGCGATGGCGGAGCCCCAGCGACTTCAGGATATCGAACCCGACCTTCACTTCCTCGACCGGGTCGGCGGACAGCGACACGCGGATGGTGTCGCCGATTCCGGCCCAGAGCAACGATCCGAGGCCGATCGCCGATTTCACGGAGCCGATGCGAAGCCCGCCCGCCTCGGTGACGCCAAGGTGCAAGGGGCAGTCGATCGCGTCGGCGAGGGCATGATAGGCGGCGACGGTGAGGAACACGTCCGACGCCTTCACGGAAATTTTGAATTCGTGGAAGTCATTGTCCTGCAGGATCTTCGCATGGTCGAGGGCGCTTTCGACCATCGCCTCGGGGCAGGGCTCACCATATTTCTCGAGGAGGTCCTTCTCGAGGCTGCCGCCGTTGACGCCGATGCGCATTGAGCAGCCATGGTCCTTCGCCGCCTTGATCACCTCGCGCACACGGGCTTCAGAGCCGATATTGCCGGGATTGATCCTGAGGCACGCCGCGCCCGCCTTCGCCGCCTCGATGCCGCGCTTGTAGTGGAAGTGGATGTCGGCGACGATCGGCACCGGCACGTTCCTGACGATCGTCGCAAGCGCCGCGGTCGATTCCTCGTCGGGGCAGGACACACGCACGATGTCGGCGCCCGCTTCCGCGATTTCGTTCACCTGGCGGATCGTCGCCTGCGCATCCGAGGTCAGCGTGTTCGTCATCGACTGGACGGCGATCGGCGCATCGCCGCCGACCGGCACCTTGCCGACCATGATCTGGCGACATTTGCGGCGGGCGATGTCGCGCCACGGACGTAACGACATGGTCGAATCCTCTATGGTCCCACGCTAGCGCCGGCGTACCCCCTGTTTGGGGCGATCAACCGCCGGATTTAAGGCTCGCTTGTGCAAAAACGGCGGGCAAAAAGCAACGCGGGCGAGCGTTCGCCTCAGGAGGGGCGGTCAAAGCGCAACACCACCTGCTGCTCATAAGCGGGGCGAGGCGCGCCATCGACCATCCGCGGCGAGAACCGCCAACGTTTCAAGGCGTTGAGGGCCGCCCGCTCAAAACAGGCGTTGGAGGCCGCAGCGACGCGCGGACTGACGACGGCGCCGTCGGGCGTGATGGTGAAAGCCAGCGTCACGGTTTCCGACGCCTCGGCGGCCGCTTCACATTCCGGCGGATAGACCGGATCGATCCTGTCGATCACCTGCGCCTCGACCGTGCGCCCCGGGGACGAGGCCGGCGCAGCGGCGGGCGCCGCCGGCAGCGGGTCGACGATCGCCTTGCCGTCGTCCGACGGCTGCAGCGGAACCCGGTCAAGCTTCAACGGCGTCGTCGTCTGCCGCGGCTGGGTGATCGCCAGCGCGCACCAGATCATGAAGGCGAAGATTGCAAGAACCGCCAGCAGGGAAAGGCGCGGCGGCTCTTGCGATTGCGGCTGAACAGAAGCTGGAGGCGCCGCCGCATGAGCCGCCGGCGCGGGCTTTGCGGCGGCGGCCATGCCGGCTTCGGATTTGAACCGTTCGATGACGGGCCCGGGGTCGAGGCCCAGCGCTTCGGCATAAGCGCGCACGAAGCCGACGCCATAGGCGCGGTTCGGCAGGCGTTCGATCGCCATCTGCTCGATGGCTTCGAGATAGCTCGCCTTGATGTGCGTGCGTTCGCTGATCGCCGTCAGCGTCAGGTTCTGCTGGGTGCGGACAGCCTCAAGATAGGGACCCACTGCGAGAAAATTCCCGGGGTCGAGTTCCGGGCCGCGCAGGCGCGCGCGCGCATCGCTGAACTCTAGAATCTCTGCGGAAGTGCTCTGCCCTGACACAATGACGACACCCTTACGCCACGCCGTTTCCGTTTACCGTATCGAGGCCTGAAACGATACCGCCGGAGGCGTTTTTTCTCAGCCAAAGCGCCATGATTCGGCGCCCTCTGCGTCGCCTAGCAGCATCCGCGCCAACGAATGATTTCCACAGCCGTTAAAGTTGCGATCGCCGTCAGGGAAGCTGCGCGCCGACGGTTGCGAGATAATGCGTGAACTCGCGCCGGATCGGCGCCTTAAGCTGCGCGGCGCCTTGGAGCCAATCGGCGACGCCACGGGCGTCGATCGACCGCAACAGCCGCCGGAAGGGGCCGATGGATGAGGCGGGGGAGGAAAACCGGCGCACGCCCGCCCCGATCAGCGCCGCGCCCATCACCGGGTCGGCCGCCTGCTCGCCGCAGAAGGTCAAAGGTTTGCCGGCCCGCGCCGCCGCCTCGGCGAGGCGCGCGATGAAGCTCAGGAAGCCAGGCTCCAAAGGATCGAACCGGCGCTGGGTCATTTCGGCGTCCCGGTCGGCGGCGAAATAGAACTGGGCGAGATCATTGCCGCCGATCGAGAGAAAGTCGACGCGCGCGGCGATGTCGTCGATGCGCCAGGCGGCGGCCGGCGTTTCGATCATCGCGCCGATGCGGATTTCCGAGGGCAGCGGCTTGCCGCGCCGTTGCGCGAACTCGATCTCGCGTTCGATCAGGGCGCGCGCCGCGTCGATCTCGTCCGGCAGCGTGATCATCGGAAAGAGGATGTGGGCGGTGCGTCCGGCCGAAGCGGCAAGGAGCGCGCGCAGCTGCGGCCTGAACAGGCCAGGCCGGTCGATCGCCATTCTAAGCCCGCGCCAGCCCATCGCCGGGTTGGCTTCCGGTTTCACTTTCATATAGGCGCCGGCCTTGTCCGCGCCGAGGTCGGCGGTGCGGAACACCACCGGCTTGCCGCCGGCCAGCGAGAGGATCTGCGCGTAGACCCGTTCCTGCGCGCCGGCCCGCGGCAGTTGCGCGCCGATGATGAACTGCAGCTCGGTCCGGAACAGGCCGACGCCGGCCGCGCCGGTGCGTTCGAGATGGCTGAGGTCCAGCGGAATGCCGGCGTTCATGAACAGCTCAATCGCAACGCCGTCTTTCGTGACCGAGGGAAGGTCGCGTTCAGCATCGAAGGCGGCCTGTTGCTCGGATTGCAGCGCCTCCTTCTCGCGATAGCTTTCAATGACCTCCGCCGTCGGGCGAATGAGGACGTCGCCGCTGTCGCCGTCGATGATGATCTCGTCGCCCTCTTCGGCGAGGCCAAGCGCGCTGTCCGATCCGGCGACGAGCGGCACGCCGAGCGCGCGCGCGACGATCGCGACATGCGAGGTCGCCGTGGCTTCCGCGACGATGAGCCCCTTGAGGCGCGCCCGGTCGTATTCGAGAAGCTCCGCCGGTCCGAGCGCGCGCGCAATCAGGATCGCCGCCTCCGGCAGTTCGGCGGCGGCGGCGGCGTCAGCGCCGGTCAGATGGCGCAACAGCCGACGCGAAAGATCGTCGAGATCGTGCATGCGCTCGCGGATGTAAGGATCCTTGATCTGCGCCATGCGCGCGCGGTTCTCGGCCTGCACCTGCTCGACCGCCGATTCCGCGGTGAGGCCGGACTTCGCGGCGGCGCGCATGCGTGCTTTCCAGCCGCCGTCATAGGCGAACAGTCGGTAAGCCTCGAGAACCTCGCGCGGGGCGTCTTCGAGCGTCTCCCGCGCCAGCATCGCATCGACGGAAGCCTGCAGCGCGGCGATGCCGAGGTCGAGCCGGCCGATCTCGGCGTCGACGTCGGCGGCGAAGACCCTGTGCTTCGGCGTCGGCGGCTCATGGAAGGCCGCGCGGCCCCGCGCAACGCCCGGCACGACGCCGACGGCCCTGAGGCGCTCGGGCCGGTGCAGCATCGCGCCGACCTCTGCGGTCGTGCGCGGATCGAAGAGCTCGCCAGAGGCGGCGATCTCGGCGAGGAGGGACGCGACGGCCTGCGCCGCCCCGACCTCTTCATCCGTATACCGCCGGCTGACGAGATTCTGGAGAACAAGGACGCCGAGCGACTTGCCGGAGCGGATGAGGGGCACGCCGAGAAAAGAATGGAGCGGGTCCTCGCCCGTTTCCGGGCGATAGGCGAAGTTCGGATGCAGCGGGGCGTCCGCCGTCACGAGCGGGCGCTGCGTCTCCGCAACGACGCCGACGAGGCCCTCGCCCCATTTGAGCTTTGTCTTGTGAACCGCCTCGCGATTGAGGCCGACCGTCGAATAAAGCTCGAGCTCGTCGCTGGCGAGACGCAGGTAGATCGAGCACACGTCGGAGGCGACATGCTTCGCGATCACCTCGGTAAGCGCGTCGAGCCTGTCCTGCGCAGTCGCGGCGACGGCGACCGCGTCGTGCATGCTTTTCAGCAGCGTCGCAACGCCGCCCGCCGCCTTGGCGGCGGCCTTGGCGCGGCGCGCGCTTTGAGGGCGCTTCATCTTCGGTCAGGCCGCGCCGGCGCTGCGATCAAGGCCATAGGCCTGATGAAGCGCGCGCACGGCGAGTTCGCCGTATTCGGCGGCGATCAGCACGCTGATCTTGATCTCGGAGGTCGAGATGTTCTGGATGTTGATGCCCTTTTCCGCGAGCGCCCTGAACATCGTCGAGGCGACGCCGGTGTGGCTGCGCATGCCGACGCCGATGACGGACACCTTGACGATGTTCCGGTCGGTCAGCATTTGATCAAAGCCGATTTTAGGCTTGGCGAGCGTCAAGGCCTCGGTCGCGCGGGAAAGCTCCGATTCGGCCATCGTGAAGGACAGGTTCGCCCCCGACTGGCGCGACGGGCTCTGCACGATCATGTCGATATTGATGCCGGCGTCGGCGAGAAGCCCGAAAATCATCGACGCGCGGCCGGGCTCGTCGGGCACGCCCATCAGGCTGATCTTGGCTTCATCCTTCGACAGCGTCACGGCGCTGACAATCTGCTTTTCCACGATCTCGTCCTCGTCGCAAATGATGGTGCCCGCGCTGGCGCGATCTGGATCGTCGAAACTCGACAGCACGCGTAGTCGAACCTTGTAGGCCATCGCAAGCTCGACCGAGCGGGTCTGCAGGACCTTTGCGCCGAGCGAGGCCATTTCCAGCATCTCCTCATAGGAGACCTTGTCGAGCCGACTCGCCTGTTTGGAGATGCGCGGGTCCGTCGTGTAGACGCCGTCGACGTCCGTATAGATGTCGCAGCGGTCGGCGCCGAGCGCGGCCGCCAGCGCGACCGCCGTCGTGTCCGAACCGCCGCGGCCGAGCGTCGAGATCCGGCCGCCGGCGGTGACGCCCTGAAATCCCGCCACGACGGCGATCTCGCCGGTGTCGATCGCCTCGCCAAGTCCGTCTGCCGGAATGTCGAGAATACGCGCCTTGCCGTGGGCGTCGTCGGTGCGGATCGGCGCCTGCCAGCCCTGCCATGAACGGGCGCGATACCCCATCTTCTGGAGGATGAGCGCCACGAGGCCGGAGGTCACCTGCTCGCCGCTTGCGACCACGGTGTCATATTCGACATTGCGGACGTCGAGCGCCGGGTCGGGCGGGCCAGCCTCGGCGCACAGGGCGACGAGGCGGTTCGTCTCGCCGGCCATCGCCGACACCGCCACCGCAATCGAATGGCCGGCGTCGGCCTCACGCTTGATAAAGGCTGCGGCCCGGCGCATGCGCTCGACGTCCGCGACTGACGTCCCGCCGAATTTCATCACAATGCGCGCCATGCGGTCTATCGCCGCCTTTCCAGTGTAAGAAGCAGCGGTCATCTATAGGGGCGGGCTCGACCGGCGCAAGCCGATGGGGCCCGGAGCGGACGCACCCATTCCAAAGGCGGCGCGGCATGAAGGCGGCAGGACAATCGATCGACCCGGCGGAAGTCGAGAAATTCTCGAAGATCGCTGATGAGTGGTGGGACCCTTTCGGCAAGTTCAAGCCGCTGCACAAGTTCAACCCGGCGCGCCTCGCCTATATTCGGGACGCGCTCTGCGCCCATTTCGGGCGCAATCCCCGGGACAAGCGTCCGCTCGACGGGCTCCGCTTGCTCGACGTCGGCTGCGGGGGCGGGCTCGTCTCCGAACCGATGCGCCGGCTCGGGGCGATCGTCTCCGGCATCGACGCATCGGATCGCAATGTCAAAACCGCAACCGTCCACGCGCGCGCCTCCGCGCTCGACATCGACTATCGGGTCGCGACCGTCGAGGCGCTCGCCGCGGCCGGGGAGCGGCCGTTCGACATCGTCCTCAATCTCGAGGTCGTGGAGCATGTCGCCGATCCGGAGCCTTTTCTGAAGACCTCCGCCGGCCTCGTGGCGCCGGGCGGCATGATGATCGTCGCCACGATCAATCGGACTCTGAAGGCGTATGCGCTCGCCAAGGTCGGGGCGGAATACGTCCTCGGCTGGTTGCCGCGCGGAACGCACGATCCGTCGAAGTTCCAGAAACCGGAGGAGATCGCGGCGGCGCTCGCCGCCGCCGGCATGACGGTCACCGCGTCGGCCGGCGTCGCCTATAATCCGCTGCTCGACCTCTGGCGGATCGTCGACGACACCAGCGTCAATTTCATGGTGACGGCGACTCGCCCCTGACCCGCCTGTCGGCGGCCTCGCAAGGCGCTGGACGGGCAAGCCGTCAAGCCCTCTCAACACTTCGGAAAATAAATTCTTCGGACGCCGTCCGGCTTCTGGACCGCCGAAACGCTGATGGCCTAAAAGCGCCGCCTTGGGGCGCCAAGGGGTAAGGGGTTATGTCGCTGTCTGTCGTTCAATTCGGTCTTCTCGCCGCCGGGACGGTCTTTCTCGCCGGGGGCGCCGTTCTCGCAATCCTCGCGGCGCGCCTCGCCGCCGCCGGGCGCGCAGCGCTCGCGGAGGCTGACGCCCGCCTCGCCGCGAGCCAGGAGCTCGCGGCCGAGGTGAAACATCTGGGCGAGAAGATCGAGCAATTGCTGGCGGCGCGCGACGCTGCATTTGAAAGCGCTTTCCTGCGTCACAACGAGGCCTGCATGGCGTCGATGCAGTCCGCCCTCGCCGCTCAAGGCGCATGCGCGCACGGGACCGCCGACGAACCCCGGCTTTCCGGCGGTCATCATGACGACGAGGATGACGACGACCACCAGAAGGGCAATGCCGCTCGCGACGAACAGTCCCGAACTGCGAAGGACATGGCGGACGCGGACGAGGAAGAGCCCGCTTCATTCTTTGCGCGGCTGTTCCGCCGCCGTCACTGATCGCGCCGTCCCGCCTCGACGATCGACGCGAGCTTTCCCCATTCGTGATCGAGCGCGCCGAGCGTCGCGGCGTAACCGTCGATGACGGCGAGGTCATAGGATTTCCAGTCGCGGAGCTGCACGCCGGCGACCGGCGGCATGATGAGAATGTCCGCCGGGCTTTCCTTCGGGCGAAGCTCTTGCCTCGACGTGGCCGCCCTCATCAGCAGGCTGACGATCGGCGGAGCCGAGCGGAAGCCGTGCCGCCAGATCCAGGACAGGAATCCCGGCGGATCCTTGAAGACATCGGGCGATATCGTGCCCTCGCGCGCGACGTCGATTCCGATCGTGACGCCCCTGTGAAGGCTGTTCATGAGATCGGTCGGAAAATTGTTCATGACGGCGCCGTCGACGAGGAGCTCCCCCTCCGCGACGACGGGCGGAAGGATCCCCGGGAGCGAAATCGAAGCGCGCAGCGCCTGCCGCAGAAGACCGCGCCTGTGAATGCGCGTGACGCCGCGCGTCATCTCGGATGACGTGCAGAAGAACGGCGTTTCGAGGTCTTCAATCAGCGTGTCGCCGAAGTGCCGCTTCAGGCGCTCATCGACGCGCTGGCCCCGCGTCAGCGCCACCACCGGCAACACATGATCGCCGAGCGGGTTCGACGAGACAAAGGCGTCGCGCACGCGCGCCTCGATCTCCTCATCGTCCCAGCCCATGGCGACGCAGGCGGCGATGACGGCGCCCATCGAGGCCCCGCCGAGGAAGTCGATCGGAACCTGACGCTCGCGCAGCGCCTTGATCGCGCCGATATGCGCATAGGCGCGCGCGCCGCCGCCGGACATGACGACGCCGACCGAAGCGCCGGCGAGCGCCCGCGCCACCCGCTCCATCGTGCGCGCGCCCGAAACGGCGAAGACGCGATGGGCGTCGACCGCATCGACCCAATCGGCGACGCTGCCCGATTTCATCCCCTCATGCAGCATGACGATGTCGACGAGCCGGAATTTCCGCGCCGGAGAATCCTCGTGCAGCGCCAGCGGAAAAGGCCGCGGCGGGCGCGCATCCTGGCGGGCGAAGACGATGAAGCGATCCGCATGGCGCAGCGCGAAGCGGAATTCCGGGCTGTCGCCGACGCGCGCCGGCAGCAGCGCCATGTCATGCGCGCTCTCGATCTGTTCGAATTCGCCGTCGCCCAGCGTCTCGGGCGACTGGATGAGGGCGACGCGCCGGCCGTAGCGCTCCATGACCTTCGCGATCTCTTTCGCCCTCGCCTCGATCTCGATAGAGGGCGACGCGCCGATCAGGGCGAAGACGCTCGGGCGCGCGCGCACGAAGCTGAGCGTCGGATGGCGCGCGCGCGCCACGATCGCATTGGCCAGCGCATGGGCGAAATCCGCGCAGTTGTCGAGCAGCCATTCAGCGTCGGCGCGGTCGACGGCGAGAAGCTCGGTGTCGCGAAGCGCATAGGCCGAGGCCGAGCGCGGCTCGCCGGCGAGTAGCGACATTTCGCCGACCGGCTCGCCGGCGCGCACATAACCGACGACGTCGTCGCCGAACGTGTCATGACGCACGATGATGAGCCGGCCCGCAAGCACGTAATAGACGCTGTCGGGGGAGTCGCCCTGCCGGAAGAGTTCAAGGCCGCCAGTCAAAGAAAACCAGCGCGCTCGCTCCAGCAAAAGCTCGAGCGAGGCGTCGTCAAAGACGTCAAAACTCCGAAGCTCGCGGCAGCGGCGGGCGAGAGGCGACATGAGCGGAGGAAAAACCGATGCGCGCGGCTCCGCAAGGGCGGACAGGGAAGGGCCGTCAGTTCACTTTCTTCTTGCCGGCGCCGACGCCGGGAACCGCCGGCAGCGGGGCGATGGCGACACCCTCTTCAACAAGCTCCTTGACCTCCTGGCCGGTCGCCTCGCCGTAGATGTCGCGCTTCGCGGTCTCGCCGTAATGGATGCGCCGCGCCTCTTCCGGAAAGCGGTCGCCGACATAGTCGAAATTCTTTTCGACGTAATCGCGGGCGCGACGGGCCGCTTCCGCCATCGCTTCGCGGATTTCGGCGAGCCGCAAGGCGCGCTCTTCCGCCGGCGCGCCGGCGCGCACGACCGCAGGCGCCATGATGGCGCGCTCGATCTTCGTCGAGCTGCAATAAGGGCATTCCAGCCGGCCTTCGCGCGATTGCGTGTCGAAATCCTCGCTCGACCGGAACCACCCTTCGAACGAGCAGCCGGCGCCGCATGTCAGCTTGTACTTTATCATTAATAAGAACTGATCATGCGGACGGGATTTGCAAGGGCTGCGGCGTCGAGGCCGAGGCTCGGGATCTGGCGGCGGGCGGTTTCCACGAGGCGAACGTCTATATCAGCAAAGATAACACCCGGTTCATCGCCGCGCGCCTCAGTCAAAATGTCGCCCCAGGGCGAGACGGCGAGAGAGTGGCCGAAGGTCTCCCGCCCGTCCTCGTGCAGGCCGCCCTGGGCCGGGGCGAGGACGAAGGCGCCGCATTCGATCGCGCGCGCGGTCAACAGGGTCTTCCAATGCGCCCGGCCCGTCTGACGCGTGAAGGCCGCCGGGACGCAAAGCACCTGCGCTCCCGCCTTCGCGAGGGACCGGTAAAGGCCCGGAAACCGCAAATCGTAACAAATCGAAAGTCCGAAAGCCGCGAGCGGCGTTTCGACGACGACCATGTCCGCGCCGGGCTCATAAATCCGGCTCTCACGCCAGCTCTCGCCGTCGGCGAGCGTGACGTCGAACATATGGATCTTGTCGTAGCGCGCAGCCACGCCGCCATCAGGCCCGAACATGAACGACCGGTTGGCGAGCTTGCCGTCAGGACGTTTCACCGGCATCGACCCGATGAGAAGCCAGACGCCGTGTTCGGCGGCGGCGGCGCCGAAGGCCTCGATCTCAGCGAGACCTTCGCCTTCCGGCAAGGCCGCGGCGAGGCGGGCGCCGTCACGATCGACCACGGTCGTCATTTCTGGCGTCGTGATGAAATGCGCGCCGGCCTTCGCCGCCTCCGCAATCAGCGTCAACGCCGCATCGACATTGCGCGCGCGATCGACGCCGGATCGCATCTGCACAAGGCCCGCGCGGAAGATAGAGCGCTCGCTGTCGTCGATTTCAGCCATTGAGGAGCGCATCCAGCCTGCCCGCGGCGTCGAGCGAGTGAAGATCGTCGCAGCCGCCGACATGAACATCGCCGATGAAGATCTGCGGATAGGTCCTCCGGCCGCCTGAACGCTCGATCATTTCCGCCCGCAGCTTCGCATCGAACGCCGCCGAAACCTCAATGACCTCCGCGCCCTTTTTCCGGAGGAGGGAAAGCGCCCGCACGCAGTAGGGACAAAGCGGCTTCGTATAGACGGTTACGGTTCGCATCATGACGCCGGTTCAAAGGGTCTCGCCAAGAATGTCCCAATTCGAGACGCACGACTAGATCGTCACGCCTCGAATTGGAAACTAGGCGCCAGGATCAGTTTCTGATTGCCGCGGCGTTCCCCGCTTCGCGCCTCACCCGCGCAAAGCCGCATGCGCTTTTGCGCGCGCCACCCTGGCAGGTTGAGGCGAAGTTCAGCCGAGAACGACGCCGCCTTTGAGGGCGCGCGCAAGCACGAGCGCATCGACGCGCCGGGCGCCCGCCTTGCGCGCCGCGCGGGCGCACGCCGACAGGGTCGCGCCGGTCGTCATCACATCGTCGATGATGACGACATGGGCATCCTTCGCAGCGTCCGACCGCACGCCGATCGCGCCGGCGAGGTTCCGCCGCCGCTGGTCAGCAGAGAGGCCCTTTTGGGAAGGCGTGGGACGCAGGCGCTCAAACAGCGTCGGCGCGAAGACGGCCCCGGTCATCCGGGAAAGCCGGTGCGCCAGCAGCGCCGACTGGTTGAACCGCCGCGCGAACAGCCGGCGCGGGTGCAAGGGAACGGGCGCAAGGACGCTCGCCGTCGTCACCAGCCCGGCGCCGGCGCGGGCCAGCCAGCCGGCGAGCAGGGGCGCCAGGTCCGTCCGGTCTGAATGTTTGAAGCCGACGATCAGCGCGTGACAGGCGTCATCGTAAATGACGGCCGCGCGAGCGCTGTCGAAGGCGGGCGGATCGGCGAGGCATCCTGCGCATTCGGCGCCCGGACCATAATCGACGGCGAACGGCGCGCCGCACCTGGCGCAGACAGGATCATCGATGAACCTGATCTTCTCCCAAGCGGGCGGGCTGAGCCCCCCGGCGCGGCCGAGCGGCTCATTCGTCACCGGACAGAGCGGCGGCGCGAGCCTGTCAAGCAGAAACCGGCCGGCCTTTGCGAATAGATCAGTGTACGGCTTCTCGCTTGATCGCATCAGGGTGAACGCCGAAATCATGGTGAAGCGCGCTTAACTGTCTTTGAGAACGCGCGATTAATTACTCCTGCGTAACACATTTCCCAAACCGCGCAAAGTCAACCCGGCCTGACGCCGGATATCGAGCGCGGACAGCGAGCTCTCAGGGGAGCGTAGAATGCGCGCATTATCCACCTTCGCCCGATCGCGGGACGGCAATATCGCGATCCTGTTCGCATTCATGCTCGGCGCGTTGCTGCTCTTCGCCGGCGGCGCCGTCGACTTCACCCGGCGCAACGCAGTCAGGGCGGACCTCATCGAATCGCTCGACGCCGCGGGCCTCGCCATCGCACAGCTTGAAGCATCCAATCCGCCCGAGCTCGCCGCATTGAGCGGAAGCGCCCGCGAAGCTTACCTCAAGGCGTACGGCGAGCGGTTTTTCCGAGAGAACTTCAAGCACGAGAACGTCGTCGAGAACCTCTCCGTCGACTTCGAGATCACGCCGCAGGTGATCAGGCCGCGGGCTGAAGGATCGCTGAAGACGCTGTTCCTCGGCGCCGCCAACGTCGCGCGGAAGGGCGAGACCGGCGCTTATCAGTACATGTCGATGGCGGCCGGCACCGAAATCACCCGCCGCGGTTCAGGGCCGATCGAGCTGGCGCTTGTTCTCGACGTCACGGGCTCGATGAACGAGACGATCGGCGGCGTCAAAAAAATCAGGTCGCTGCGCGACGCCTCCGACGCATTGCTCGATGTTCTTTTCGGAACCGACGCCAACGCCACAAGCGATTTCGTGAAAGTCGGCGTCGTGCCTTTCAGCGCCTTCGTCAACCCTGGCGCCGCAAAGGACGACAACGGCGCCTCCGTCTGGCAGAGCGCCTGGAGCGACACCAACGCCGAAGCCGTTTATCATGGCGAGCGCTTCCTGCATGTCACAAGCGCCAGCGTCATCGACCTCAATACGAAGGTCAATCATTTCACCCTGTTCAACTCCAACGTCGGAACGACCTGGAAAGGCTGCTTCGAGGCGCGTCCCTATCCGCTCGATGAGCTCGACGTGCCCCCGGGAACCTCGCCCGCCGGCACGATGATCTCGAACCATGCGGCGACGCCGACAGGCGTCACCAACTCGCTCGTCCTCAGCGCGTTCAGCACCGCGCCAGCGCTGTCGCTCAGCGTGCCGACGCTGACGGATTCCCGCAACACCAAATTCGTCCCGCTGTTCGCGCCGGACGCGCCGAACTGCAATTCGTCAAGCTCCTCCAACCGCGCCTGCGAATATGGGACATCGACCTCCACCCGAGTCGGCATCACCTATAGCGGCGAATGGTTCCACGAGCCGGACGTCAATTACAGCAGCGCAAGCTATCCGGGCACGGTCGAAGCCTCCGGCAAGGAAGACTTCGGCAACGGCTATATCGACGACCGCCGCTTCACGCGCGTGCTCGGCACGCCGCTCGACAAATATCTGCCCGTCGTCAACTACATGCGGCGCGTCCTGCGCTTTCATGTCGGCGGCACCACGTCGCAATGTCCGACCTCGCCGTCGACGACGCAGTCCGATCCGGCCTTCTATGCATGGCTCAACGCCCGTGGCGCGACGGAGTGCTTCGACGACGAATACATCCTCCGTGACGCCTATGTCGGCACCTGGAATGCGTCGACGCTGAAATATGAGAACAAGTACAACCTGTCGCCGACGATAGACGAGTCGATCAGCGAGGCGGCCAACGACACGACGCTCTACGGACCAAATTCCTCGTGCCAGACTCCGATCCTCGTCCAGAGCAACAAGAAGAACAAGATCCGCGACCACATCCACTCCCTTGCGCCGGCCGGCAACACGAACTCGGCCGAGGGCCTGATGTGGGGATGGCGCCTGCTGTCGCCGGAGGCGCCATTCGAAAGCGACATCCCTTATAATGACAATGAATGGCAGAAAGCGGTCGTGCTGATGACCGACGGCTTCAACACCGTCGGATCCCGGAACGGCTATCGCGGCTCCAACATCTCAGCTTACGGCTATGCGCGCGAACAGCGCATGGGCGCCGGAATCGACACCGCGGACGAGATGCTGACGGAGATGAACAGGAAGCTGCTGCGCATCTGCACGCGCATGAAGCAGAAGGGCATCCTCGTTTACGCCATCACCTTCGGCTTGAGCGACTCCGATCCAAACGAGCTCGCCACGAAGAACACCTTCCGCGCCTGCGCCAACGAAACGGCGGCGCCCTTTTATTTCGACGCGCCGAGCGGCTCTGACCTTGAAGACGCGTTCAAGGACATCGCCGCCGACCTCGTGAAGCTCCATGTCAGCCGCTGATCCGAAAAGGAACAAGGCCATGAAAACGCTTAATTCAATCCTGCGCGGCGGCAAGGCCGCAAAGACTGCGATGCGCGATCGTCGGGGATCGGCGGCGGTCGAGTTCGCCATCGTCGCCCCTGCGTTCCTGGGGCTGATGATGTCGAGCTTCGAGGTCGGCTGGTTCTATCTCGCCACGTCGCAGATCGACGCCGCCGCGATCGAAAGCGCGCGCATCATCAGGACGGGCCAGGCGCAGAAGGCCGGGATGACGAAAGAGCAGTACTTCGACGCCGTATGTCCGCATGTCCGGATCTTCGGCGACTGCTCGCAGATTCTGACGGTCGAAGTCGACACGTTCGCGACATTCCAGGCGCTCGCCAGCGACACGTCGAGCGTCGTGTGCACGAATGACGAGCCCGCGACCGTGGCGGCCCTTGCGTACAATCCCGGCACGGAAAACTCGATCGTCCGCCTGCGCGTCTGCCTGCTCTACAAGACGCTCAACCCGACGATCGGGCTCAATGTCTCGGAGACGGCCGACGGCAAGCGGCGCGTCTTCAGCACCTACATCATCCGCAACGAGCCGTACCTGAAGAACAACCGGAATTCCTCGTGAGCGCGAGCCGAAGAGGAACCATGATGCAAGGAATGTCGAAACCGATGTCGCGCCTGCGAGTCCTTAGACGGCGGTTCGCCCGCGCCCGATCCGGGATGGCGGCGGTGGAATTCGCGCTGATCCTGCCGATCATGGCGACGCTCTTTTTCGGCATGCTGGAGGCGTCAGACCTCTTCACGGTGAACCGCCGACTCGCCAACGCCGCAAACTCGCTGGCCGACCTGACCGCTCACGAACCGACCGTGACCCATGCCCAGCTCGATGACATGATCATCGGGGTGACACGGATCCTCGAGCCGACGGATACATCGTCGGTGGTCATGCGCGTCGTCTCGATCCAGAAGGGGGCGGTCGTCGCAGCCCAGCCCACCGTGCACTGGAGCCGGGACCATCTCGGCGGTCAGCCCTATGCGCCGGGCTCGACCTACACGAAGCTGAACGACACTCTGGCGATGCCCGCCAACACCTCGCTCATCATCGTCGAGATCGACTACACTTATAATTCCGGGCTCACCGGCAAAGTGTTCTCCATTCCCTTCGAATTCGAACACCAGGCGAAACGCTGGCCGCGCCGGTCGGCGAAGGTCCAGCTCTGCGCCACCGCCGACACGGCGACCTGCACGACCTGACGCTCTGCGGCGCCGACGCAGTTCCCCAAGGAACTCGAAGGCTCTAAACCGGAGCCGATGAGCCCGCCGTCAAGACCGTTCGACCGCCGCATCTACAGGACGCGCCGCGCACGCTCGGCGCGGTCATTGGCGTCACATGACTTCCTGCACCGCCGCGCCATGGAGGATGTCGTCGACCGTCTTGAGACGGTGACGCGCGATTTTCCATCCGCTCTCTTCTACGGCGCGGGGCCGCTCCTGTCTTTGCTGACTCCCCGGTGCGGCGTCGCATCGGTCGTCTCGGCCGATTTTTGCGCAGAGCGGGCGCGGTCGGCCCCGACGTCCGTCGTCTTCGACGAAGAACGCCTGCCCCTCGCCGACGAAAGCCTCGACCTCATCGTCAGCATTCTGACGTTGCACGCCGCCAACGATCCCGTCGGCGCTCTCGCCCAAATGCGGCGAGCGTTGAAGCCTGACGGGCTAATGCTCGCCGTGGTTTTCGGGGAGGACACGTTATCGGGCATGAGATCGGCGCTCCACGCCGCCGAGGCCGAGGAGGCGGGACGGGTGTCGCCGCGCGTCATTCCGTTCGCCGGCGTTCGCGACTGGGGGAACGCTTTGCAGCGCGCGGGCTTTGCGCTGCCGGTCGTCGACCTTGACCGCGTCTTCGTGCGTTATGAGCGCCCGCAGCGGCTGCTGGAAGATCTTCGCGGCATGGGCGAGACGTCGATGCTCGCGGATCGATCCGGCCCGCTGACAAGGCGGTCCGCCGCCCGTTTCCTCGCGATGCTGGGCGCGCCCGCCGCCGTTGAATTCGATCTTCTGACGTTGACGGGCTGGGCGCCGCACGACAGCCAGCAGAAACCGTTGACGCCAGGGTCCGCCACCCGCTCCCTCGCCGCGGCGGTCAACGCCGGCGACGGATCCTAAAGCGGCGCGCCCCAGGCCGGAGCCGGATCATCTGCTGAGGGCGCTCGTGATTTCCGAGTACATGTCGTTTGTGTTGTCCGCGAAGCTGTTGACGGACGTCACCACGGCCAGAAAAATCAGGGCGACGATCAGCCCATATTCGATCGCTGTCGCGCCGCTGTCATCCCGGACGAACCTGCCGAGCAGTCTGTTCAGTTTCATCGCCATCGCCCAGGCCCCCTCAATAACCCTTACAAGAGATCGCGCAGCTGCGCCGCCAGCGGCTTGTCCGCGGGCGCAAGATCGAAATCGGCGAAAGCGGCGGGCTTCACCCAGGCGAGCGCCTCGTGCTCGATCGCGCGCGCGACGCCTGCCCACTTCCGCAACGCGAAGAGCGGCATCAGGAGATGTTTATCGGGCATCGGATGCGAGGCGAACGCGATCGGGGCCATGCATGACGCCTTGGCCTCAATCCCCAGCTCTTCCCGCAGCTCCCGCACCAGCGCGTCCTCCGGCGTCTCGCCGTCATCGAGCTTTCCCCCCGGGAATTCCCAGAGACCCGCCATCGCCTTGCTTGCCGGACGCCGCGCAAGAAGCACGCGGCCATCGGCGTCGATCAAAGCGGCGGCCGCCACGACAAGCAGCTTCGCCATGTTTCCGCCCTAATTATTAGGCGCCGAATCTTTCGGGCCTGTTTCCAAAAATGTTGGCATTTTAACAACCGTGTCACGAGCCGCCGCCGGGCGCTCCACGCATTCCGCCCTCTGACGGCGCATAGTAAACGACGTCTTGATTTTCCTTGAGGGATTTCAACGTCTCGTCGATCGCGCGCAACGTCAGGAATCTCCTGATCTCATCCTCGACCGCTGCAAAGGCGACGCCGCGGGTCGGACGGCGCTCGAGCACTTCAAGCACATGCCATCCGAAATCAGACTGGAAGGGTTCGGCGATCGCGCCGACAGGCGTCGAGAAGGCGGCTTCGGCGAGCGTCGGCGTCATCATGTCCCGCGTGAACCAGCCGATTTCGCCGCCGAGCGGGGCTGTAGCCCGGTCGAGCGAACGCGCCCGGGCGTAAGCGCCGAAATCGCCGCCGGCCTTGAGCGCGGCGACCACCGCTCGCGCCTCGCTTTCGCTTTCGACGACGATGTGGCGGGCCCGAACCTCATCGCCCAGCCGCGTCACGTCCGATTGGGTTTCATAAAGGCGACGGACCCTTTCCGGCGTAACGGCGGCGTCGATCCGCGCCCTCATATAAGAAGCCGCCAGGATGCGGTCGCGCGCAGCGCCAAGGCGCGTTGCGACCTTGGCATCGCGCTGGACGCCCTCCTCGAGCGCCGCCTTGGCGAGCAGGCGCTGCTCGACATAGGCCTCAACGAGCTTGCGCGCGAACGCGGCCTCGACCGAAAGCGTCTCGTCTTCCAGGAGTTGGCCCGATGTCTTCGCCGCCGCCTCGACCTCGCTGAGATGCACGAAGCGGCCGTCCACCCGGGCCACGATCGGATCGGCGACGTCGACAGGCGGTCGGAAGATGGCGTCGAACGCCGTCGATTGCGACGCCGCGCCGCGGATCTCATCGGCGATCCAGAGCGCCGCTACGACAAGGATGACGGCCGAAAACGCCGCATAGGCGCGACCGCTGCGCGAGGGCAGCCAGGCGAGCGCGTCAGCGACGGCGCCGGCCGCCGTTCGGACGGACGCGGCCGTCGCGCGCGCAACGATCGCCGCGCCGAGCTTCGTGCCCCGCCACAGCGCGCTGTCGAGAGCCCCGGCAAGCCGCCAGATCGTTGCGACGGCCTTTCCGGCTCCGCGGATGGCGGTCTGCGCCGCCGCCGCCGCGGCCGGCGCAAACGAACGTCCCGGGTTCCGCCCGCTTTTCACCATCGAGCGGCGCATTCGTTGACAGTCATGGGGGGGCTCACTATCTCTCCGCCGCCGGGCGACAGGCCCCGCCGACCCCGCCGCCGGCTTTCCTCAATCCATTGAGCGACGCCAGCGCCCGAAGGGGCCGCACTCCATCGCGGCGGCGCGCCCGCCCTGTTCCTTGGGCCCGATCTGAAGGTTCGTCTCTCCATGGCGTTTTTCGGCATTGCGAAGAAGATTTTCGGTTCCTCGAACGACCGTCGCATCAAGCCCTTATGGCGCCGCGTCGAGGCGATCAATGCGCTGGAGCCCGCCGTCGCCAAGCTGAGCGACGCCGAGCTTGTGGCGCGGACCGCGTCGCTGAAGGCGCGCGTCGCCGCCGGCGAGAGCCTTGACGACCTGCTTGAGGAGGCGTTTGCGACCGTCCGTGAAGCGGCCAAGCGGGCGCTCGGCCAGCGCCATTACGACGTGCAGCTCCTCGGCGGCATGGTGCTTCATGAAGGGTCCATCGCCGAAATGAAGACCGGCGAGGGCAAGACCCTCGTTGCGACATTGCCCGTCTACCTCAACGCGCTGACCGGGCGCGGCGTCCACGTCGTCACCGTCAACGATTATCTCGCCAAGCGCGACGCCGAATGGATGGGCAGGGTCTATGAGCGGCTCGGGATGAGGACCGGGTGCATCGTCCACGGCCTCACCGACGCCGAGCGCCGCGCAGCCTATGCCTGCGACATCACTTACGGCACCAACAACGAGTACGGGTTCGACTATCTCCGCGACAACATGAAGGCGACCCGCGAGGAAATGGTGCAGCACGGGCATCATTATGCGATCGTCGACGAGGTCGACTCGATTCTCGTCGACGAAGCGCGCACGCCGCTCATCATTTCCGGTCCGACGGACGACAAGTCTGAACTTTACATCACGATCGACAGCTTCATCCCGCGACTCGAGCCGGGAGACTTCGAGATCGATGAAAAGCAGCGCTCCGTCAGTTTCACAGAACAGGGCAACGAGCGTCTCGAAGGGATGCTGAAGGAAGCCGGGCTTCTGCAGGGCGAAAGCCTCTATGACGCGGTCAACATCTCGATCGTCCACCACGTCAACCAGGCGCTGAAGGCGCACAAGATCTTCCAGAAGGACAAGGACTACATCGTCCGCGGCGGCAAGGTCGTCATCATCGACGAATTCACCGGCCGCATGATGGAAGGAAGACGCTGGTCGGAGGGTCTGCACCAGGCCGTCGAGGCGAAGGAAAAGACGCCGATCCAGCCCGAGAACCAGACGCTCGCCTCGATCACCTTTCAAAACTATTTCAGACTCTATGAGAAGCTCGCCGGCATGACCGGCACCGCGCTCACCGAGGAAGCTGAATTCGCCGACATCTACAAGCTGACCGTCGTCGAAATCCCGACCAACCGGCCGATCGCCCGCGTCGACATGGACGACGAGCTCTACATGACGGCGGCCGAAAAATACAAGGCGATCGCCGTTCAGATCGCCGAATGCCATCGCAAGGGCCAGCCCGTGCTGGTCGGCACCGTGTCAATCGAAAAATCCGAGCACCTGTCGAGCCTCCTCAATGACAAGGGCTTCTGGCGCGAGGTCGCAAAGACCCTGAGGGCGCGCGCCGCCGACTTGAAGGACAAGGAGGCCGAACGAAAGAAGGAATTGCTGGAGCGCGCGGCCTATGTCGAGGAGCTGGCGATCAAGAAGACTCCGATCCCTCACAACGTGCTGAATGCGCGATTCCACGAACAGGAAGCCGACATCGTCGCCGAAGCCGGCAAGCCTGGAGCGGTGACGATCGCCACCAACATGGCCGGGCGCGGCACCGACATCCAGCTCGGCGGATCGGTCGACAAGCAGGTGCTCGACAGTCTCGCCGAGGGCGACGATGAGGAAACGATCAAGAAGAAGCGCGCCGAAATCGAGGCGCGCGTCGCCGACGCGAAGGCGAAGGCGCTGGAGGCTGGCGGCCTTTTCGTGCTCGGCACCGAGCGCCACGAAAGCCGCCGCATCGACAATCAGCTGCGCGGCCGCTCGGGGCGCCAAGGCGACCCCGGCGCGACGAAATTCTTCCTGTCTCTGGAAGACGACCTGATGCGGATTTTCGGATCCGGCATGGAGAAGATGCTGAAGCGCTTCGGCATCAAGCCGGATGAGTCGATTGAGCACCCATGGTTCACCAAAGCGGTCGAAACCGCGCAGAAGAAAGTCGAGCAACGCAACTTCGACATCCGCAAGAACTTGTTGAAGTTCGACGACGTCATTAACGACCAGCGCAAGGCGATCTATGAACAGCGCAAGGAGTTCATGGCCGCCGCCGCCGTCGACGACATTGTCGCCGACATGCGCGATCAGCTCATCAACGACCTTGTCGCCCAGCATATTCCTGCAAAGTCTTACGCCGAACAGTGGGACGCCGAGGGTCTCGAAAAGAAGATCGAGGAGATCTTCAATCTGAAGCTTCCGATCGCGGAGTGGGCGAGGCAGGAAGGCGTCGCCGACGTCGAGATTTTAGATCGCCTCTCCAAAGAGATCGCCGACCATGCGGCGCGCCGGAACGCCGAAATCGGCCCCGACATCATGCGGCGCATCGAAAAATCGATCCTGCTGCATGTTCTCGACACCAACTGGCGCGAGCATCTGCAGATGCTCGACCATCTGCGGTCCGTCGTCTGGATGCGCGGCCATGCGCAGCGCGACCCGATCAATGAGTTCAAGACCGAAGCGTTCGCGCTCTTTGAGGCGCTGCTCGACGGCCTCAGGCGCGACGTGACTCGGACACTGATGTGGCTGCAGGTCGCCCGGCCTGAAGACGCCGCGCCGCGCCCGCAGGCCCCGCAGCGGATGGTCGAGAGCCATGTCGACCCGCTGACCGGCGAAAACGAAATGGCCACCGCCGCGGCGGCGCTGAAGCTCGGCCGGCGCCGCGCCTCGGCGGGCATCGCCACCATGTCGGGCCTTGCGCGCGCGCAGGAGGTCGACCTCGCCAATCCTGACACTTGGGGCTCGGCGCCGCGCAATGCTCCCTGCCCGTGCGGATCCGGACTGAAATTCAAGGCCTGCCACGGCAAAATCTAGCGCGCCGGGGCGCGGGCGATTGCAGACGTCGCCGTTCGCGCGCAAAATCCATGCGGGAGGGCGAGCGATGCGTTTCATCGTGCGGCTTGGCGCCGTCATCATCGCCATGGCGGCGCTTGGCGCTTGCGGACGCATGGAGCAGTCCCCCCGCGCGCGGCCGGGCGACGGGGCGGTGATCTACCAGTCGACGATCCTGACGATGGATCCGGAGCGGCCGACCGCGGAGGCCGTGATCATAAAAGACGGACTGGTCCTCGACATCGGCGCGATTGACGATCTCGTGCAGGCCTATCCCGGCGCTTCCTTCGATGAGCGCTTCCTGCGGCGGACCTTGCTGCCCGCATTCGTCGACGCGCGCCTGCCGCCGAACGCCCTCAACGTAACCGAGATTGCGTGCCAGGGCGCGATCCTGCCCGAAGAAATCGCCGCGCTCGCATCAGGGGACGCGCCCGCACGCATCGTCGTTCGCGGTCCGGCGGCGCTCGCCGCGGCGGTCGGCGCAGTGCGCCGCCTTCGCGCGGAAGGTTCGACCGCCGCCATCGCCATCGAGGCGGGCGAGGGCGTCGACGGGGCGACGGCGGGGGCGCTGACCGCGGCGGGCGTCGCGCTGGTCCTGTCAGACCCGCCTGCCGAAAGCAGGTGCGGCCCCGAGGACGGCTTTTCCGCTCTCGGCGCAATGGACTCGATCTCGGGGTTGATCGCAATCGCGCCCTCCGACGAGGATGCTTCTTTGCTCGCCGCCGCGTCGCGTTATCTGCACGATGACGGCCCCGTCAGGCTTTCCCCGCAGGACGCGCTCGAAGCGATCACGCGCGACGCCGCTTACGCGCTCGGCGAGGACTCAACGCGCGGCGTCATCAAGATCGGACGGCTTGCCGCTTTCGCCGCGCTCGACCGAAACCCGCTGGCGAGCCCGGCGGAGGCTTGGGGCGCCATCGCCGTTGAGATCGTCGAGCTTTGAGCGCGTTCTGAAAAATGCGAAGCGGTGTTCGGATTTGAACGCGCGTCAAATAAAGTCGACGACCATGATCGCAGACTCGCATTTCGGCGAACGTGGCTTGGAGCGTCGGGCGCAAAAGCGCATGCGGTTTTATACGTTCTTTCAGTGATCGAAACCGGTCACTGAAAGGCGTCCACGCTTCGCTGCGGGCGCGCGGTCGCGCTTGCCAAGCAGCGATGAGTCAAGGTCATCGCAACCTGGTATTACGCAAGCAGGGCGCGAAGCGGCGAACGCCGCAACACTGAAAACCTTGATCCTAAGGCCTTGCTACCGATTCAAGGCGCGACAATCCCGTCCGCGGATTCGCCGTCAAAACGGCGACGTAAAGTCGGCAAAGCGCGGCGCGCGGTTGTCTTTCTCCGATAGAACCGCACGCATGGGGTCGATCCCCCAGTCGATCGCGAGGTCGGGATCGTTCCAGAACACGCCGCCGTCATGCGGCTGAGAATAATAATCCGTCACCTTGTAAGCGACGTCGGTATGAGGCTCGAGCGTGGCGAAGCCGTGCAGGAACCCGGGCGGCACGAAGAGCTGGGCGCCGTTCTCCGCCGACAACAGCGCCCGAACATGTCGGCCATAGGTCGGCGAGCCGCGGCGAACGTCGACGGCGACGTCGATGACGGATCCTCGCATGACCCTGACCAGTTTTCCCTGCGCGCGCGGCGGCGCCTGGTAATGAAGTCCGCGCACCGTTCCCGCTTCCGCCGAATAGGAATGATTATCCTGCACGAAGTCGCAGGCGAGCCCCGCCGCCTTCCAGCGTTCGGCGTTGTAGGTCTCGACAAAGAAGCCGCGCGCGTCCGCCCAGCGCTTCGGCGTCAGGATGAGGACGCCTTCGATGTCCGTTTCGCGCACGTCGAGCATGGATCCCTTCCTGTTTCCGCGCCGTCAGGCGAAGCGAAGCAACAGCAAAGCCGCAGCGATCGCCAGGATCGCCATGGCGCCGTCCCGCAGATAGTTTATTTTGACGTACTTGGCCGCATACCGCCAGTTGAAGGGAATCGCCAATATCGGCGTCAGCGCCGCGAACAGGATCGCCGCATCGGCGCCGAAAGCCTTGAAGATGAGCGGGGTGAGGCCGAAGAGCGCTGCTCCCGGGGCGACCGCGACGATGGTGAAGCGTCGGCTGTCGCCGCCGGTCAGCAGGACCG
>JBKBLR010000013.1:0-76241 GCA_046296195.1 Parvularculaceae bacterium
GCGGATGTCAGCTTCATCAGCCTTCGAAAAGCCCTGCCGCCCGCTCTCGATCTCTTGGCGCGGGAGGCCGCGCTTGTCCTTCTCGTCAAGCCGCAATTCGAGATCGGGCGCGAGAACATCGGCAAGGGCGGAATCGTCAAGAACGCGGCGGCGGGCCCGCGCGTCGCGGAAGACATCGCAAGCTGGCTTCGCGGCGACTATCGATTTCAGCCGAAAGTCGTCATCGAAAGCCCCATCAAAGGCGGCGATGGCAACACGGAGTTCCTGATTGGCGCGACCCGGACAGCGTGAACAAACAAGAACGCCGGCGCGCCGCCTGACCGTTCGCGTTGAAGCGATCGGCTCGGGCGGCGACGGCGTCGCGCGCGATGGCGGCGGCGCGCTCTATGTGCCTCTGACGGCGCCGGGCGATCTTGCTTCCGTCGACGTTCAGGGCGAGCGCGGACAGATCGTCGAGCTGATCGAGAAAAGTCCGCTCCGCGCCGATCCTTCTTGCCGCCATTTCGGCGACTGCGGGGGCTGCGCCTTCCAGCACCTCCGCCGCGAGGAGGAATTGCGTTGGAAGCGATCGCAGGTCGAAACGGCGCTCGCGCGCGCGGGCGTCAGCGCGATGGTTGATCCGGTGATGGCGGCGCCGGCGGCGAGCCGCCGCCGCGCGGCGTTCGCCGTCAAGCGGACGGCAGCGGAGCTCGCGCTCGGTTTCAATGTGCGCCGCTCCGCGCGCATTGTTGCGATCGAGGACTGCGCCGTGCTGGCGCCGGCTCTCGCATCACGGCTCTCGGGCCTTCGCGTCGTCGCCGGCCTGATTCCCGCGGGCGCGTTCGATCTCGCCGTGACGCTGTGCGACAACGGACTTGATCTCAATGTATCCGCGTCAAAACTAACCACGCGCAGCGTGACCGAGACGCCGAACCTTGCAGCGGCCTTGCGCGCGGCGGGCGTCGCGCGCCTTAACGTCAATGGCGACACGGCGCTCGCCCTCGCCGAGCCGGTCGTCGCTTTTGACGGCGTTCCGGTGCGCCCGCCGCCCGGCGCCTTCCTGCAGGCGAGCCGCGAGGGCGAGGCGATGCTCATCAACCTCGTCAAGGCGGCGGCGGGCGGCGCGCGCAAGATCGCCGACCTCTTCGCCGGTTGCGGCACGTTTTCGCTGCCTCTTGCGAAAGCCGCCAGCATTACCGCCTTCGACAGCGACCGCGCCGCCATCGACGCGTTGGCGCGCGCAGCCGCCGCCGCGCAGTCGGGAGAATGGCTTGTAAAGCCCCTGCGCGCCGAAGCGCGCGACCTTTTTGAGAGGCCGCTGACAGCGAGGGAATTGAAACCGTTCGACGCCGTCGTTTTTGATCCGCCACGCGCCGGGGCCGCCGCCCAAGCGGCTGAAATCGGCAAGAGCGCCGTCGCCTGCGTCATCGGCGTCTCCTGCAATCCGCAAAGTTTTGCGCGCGATGCGGCGCTTTTGGCCGCAGGCGGCTATGAGCTCCGCAAGGTGACGCCGGTCGACCAGTTCGTCTATTCTCCACATATCGAACTGGTCAGCGTGTTCGCTAGAAGGTGACGCGATGTCGATGACAAAAGCAGCGTCGATGGGCGCCCGGCGCGCCTGGTACGGCGCGGCGCAGTTGGCGCGCATCGCCTGGTTCACGGGCCATTACATCGTTGGGCGCCGCACCATGGGGCCGTTGACCCGTCCCGGCGAGGCGCCGCCCGCAGACGAGTTCCCAGATCTTGACCGTGCACGGCTGCGCGACGCCTTTCGCCGGCTCTTCCGCGACGACTGGCGAAACATCGAGGCCGACGAATACAAACTGCCGCTCGAGCTGCGTCGGCCGCCTTCGATCGCAAAGCTCGCGCGCCGGTCGCGCGATTATTTCATCGACGCGGCGCGAGTCGCCCGCCGCCGCTTCGACAATGGCCATTCAGAGGTGATGAACGACGAGCTTGGCGCGCGGTTTCCTCGTTATTTCCTACAGAACTTTCATTTCCAGTCGGACGGCTGGATGTCGAAGGAGTCGGCCGAACGCTATGGCATGCAGGTCGAAACGCTGTTCACCGGCGCGGGCGCGGCGATGCGTCGGCAGGCGCTGCCGCTCATTCGGAGAGCGATCGGCGAGCGCGATGCGGCCGCGCTTGACTATCTTGACCTTGCTTGCGGCGACGGGTCATTCCTTGAGAGCGTCGTCGACAATTGGCCGGGCCTTCGGGCTGCGGCGCTCGACCTCTCCCCCGCTTATCTCGGCAAAGCGCGCGCAACGCTCGCCGCGCATCGCGGGGTGCGCTTCATTGAAGGAAAGGCGGAGAAAACGGGCCTGCCGGAGGCTTCCTTCGACATCATCACCGCCGTCTATCTCTTCCACGAACTGCCGCAGAAGATCAGGGTGGAGGTCGCGGCGGAAATCGCCCGCCTGCTGCGGCCCGGCGGCGTCTTCGTCCTCGTCGACACCATCCAGTATGGCGACGAGCCCGGTTTTGACACTTTGCTCGAATCCTTCCCCCGCGCGTTTCACGAGCCCTATTATGACAGCTATTGCCGTCTCGACCTCACGCACCATTTCGCCGCGTCGGGCCTGAAGAAATGCGAGGAAAGACTCGCCTTCTTGACGAAAGCGACGTCCTTCCGGAAGTCCGCTTGAGCGGATCGACTCGCCTTGATTAGGAATCGAGGCGCTCGATACAATTCTTGATCATCGCGCTGTTCGCCGCTTCGCGCCTCTCCCGCGCGAAACCGCGCACGTTCTTGCGATCGTCGGTCTACTGCGGCTGTTCGAGCTTCAGCGTATCGACGGCCTCAGGCTGCAACCCTTCGAGGAACCGGCGAACGGCGTTCGCTGTCGCGGCGGGCGCCTCCTCCATGGGTATATGTCCGACATTGTCGAGGATCACGACCTCGGCGTTCGGCAGGCGCTCATCGAACGTCGTCGCTGCGCTTGGAAAGATCAGCCGGTCCTCCGCCCCCCACAGCAACAGCGTCGGCGCCGTGATGTCGGAAATCCTGTCGAAGACTTCGGATTCACGATCGGCATTGGCGCGAAGCGCGCTGGCGCGGCGATTGCCGGGAAACCGCAAAAGCTCCCAATAGCGGTCGACCATCGCCTCGGTGACGATCGACGGATCCGCAACCGTCTCCTTCAGCGACTTTTGAACGAGGCTGCGCGGCGTGATCTGGCTTATCAACGGGCGCAGCAACGGATTGCGCAGCAGGCGGAACCCGAGATTAAGCGGCGGGGCGCTTTCACCTTCGCGCAAAGGCGCTCCCGCAGCGTCGATGAGGATCAACCCTTCGACGCGCTCGGGATATCTCAGTGCATAGCGCCAGGCCACCCAGCCGCCCATCGAATTGCCGCCGAGGTAAAATCGGTCGAGACGCGCCGCGTTGGCGACGGCGTTCAAGGCCTCGAACATGCCGGCCGCTGTATAGTCGTCGCGCGGATGCGGGCCGGTGAGACCGTGGCCCGGCTGATCATAGATGATAATGCGATATTCGCCCGCAAGTTCGGCGATCATCGGCTCGAACGTATGGAGGCTCGAATTTGATCCATGCAGGAGGATGATCGCTGGACAGTCGCGGCATCCTTCATCCCGCCAATGAACGCGCATGCCGCCTGCGCCTTCGGCGAAGGTCGCCGCCGGGCCGCCATATTTCGCGACCATCTCGGCCCGCTCAGAGTCCGGCGTGCGCAGCGCGAGAAACGAAAGGCCGAGCACGGTGAGAAATCCGGCGGCCGCAGCAAGCATTCGTCTCATCGAGGTCCCCGCTTTCCGGCGCGGCGTTCGCCGATCTGCGCGCGATGGCGAAGCGCATGATCCGCGAGCACGCAGGCCATCATCGCCGCACCAACAGGAACGGCGCGGATGCCGACGCAGGGATCATGGCGGCCTTTGGTGACAATTTCCGTCTCTTCGCCGTCGCGTGTAATGGTGCGGCGCGGCGACAGGATCGATGATGTCGGCTTCACCGCAAACCGCGCGACGATCGCCTGCCCTGTCGAGATGCCGCCGAGAATGCCCCCGGCGTTGTTGCTTAAGAAGTAAGGCTTCCCTTTCCGCAAGCGGATTTCATCGGCGTTCTCTTCGCCGGTCAGTTCCGCCGCTTTCATGCCTGCGCCGATCTCGACGCCCTTCACTGCATTGATCGACATGAACGCCGCAGCGAGATCGGCGTCGAGCTTGCCATAGATCGGCGCACCAAGACCGACCGGCGCGCCGTCCGCGACGACTTCGACCACGGCGCCGAGCGATGAGCCGGCCTTGCGCGCGGCTTCGATCACTCGCTCGAATTCTTCGGCGGCGATCGGGTCGGGGCAAAAGAAGGGGTTGCGCGCCGCCTCAGCCCAATCGAAGCGCGCGCGATCGATCCTCACGGCGCCCACCTGGGTGAGGAAGGCGCGAATGACGACGCCGCCGATGACGTGATCGAGGATCTTTTGCGCGACGGCGCCGGCGGCGACGCGGCAGGCCGTCTCGCGCGCCGACGACCGGCCGCCGCCGCGATAGTCCCGGAGCCCGTATTTTGCATCATAGGTGAAATCAGCGTGACCGGGCCGGTATTTGTCGCGGATGTCCGAATAGTCCTTCGAGCGCTGGTCGACATTGCGGATCAGGAGGCTGATGGGCGCGCCGGTCGTGACTTGCCCCTGCGTGCGGTCATCCGAGAAAACGCCGGAAAGGATCTCGACCTCGTCCGGCTCGCGGCGCTGCGTCACGAATTTCGACGTTCCCGGCTTCCGAACGTCGAGTGCAGCCTGGATGTCCGCGGCGTCAAGCCGGATTCCCGGCGGGCAGCCGTCGATTACGCAGCCGATGGCGGGCCCGTGGCTCTCGCCCCAGGTGGTTACGCGGAACATATGGCCGAAACTATTGTGCGACATCGGGCGGCGGGCGCGTGCTTTGTGAATGCTTCAACCGTCCTATAGAATGAACTGCGCGCCTTTTGGAAAGCCCGATGAGCCTGAAATCCATCATCCCGCCATCGCCCTCGGAGGAGGCCTATGCGGTCGACGCGGATCAGGGCGAGGTGTTCACGCGGGAGGATCCGCTCAGTCTCTTTGCCGAGTGGTTCGAGCTCGCCAAAAGAAAGGAAATCAATGATCCGAACGCGATGACGCTGGCGACCGTCGACGCGGACGGCCTGCCCAATGCGCGCATGGTGCTACTTAAGGACATCGACGAACGCGGCCTCTCGTTTTTCACCAACCTTGAAAGCGCCAAAGGGCGGGAACTGGCTGCCAATCCCAGAGCGGCCCTCGTTTTTCATTGGAAGTCGATCCGCCGGCAGGTGCGGGTCCGGGGTTCCGTCGAGCGGGTGTCGGACGCGGAAGCCGACGCCTATTTCGCGACCCGCGCCAAGGGGGCCCAGATTGGCGCGTGGGCCTCGCCGCAATCTCGGCCGATGGAGGGCCGCTTCGCGCTGGAACGCCGCATCGCCGAGCAGACGGCGAAACACGGCCTCGGCAAACCGCCCCGCCCGCCTCATTGGTCAGGGTTCCGGCTTGTCCCGGTCGAGATCGAATTCTGGGTCAACCGGCCGTTCCGCCTTCATGACCGGCTGGTGTTTCGCCGAGACCGCGCCGGAACCGCGTGGAACTCCGAACGTCTTTATCCCTGAGGCGCACCGGCGACGCTGAATTCGGACTCCATAGAAGGCGCGCCATTGCAGCCGACGGCGCCGATCCGAACCAGCCGGACAAGATGCGCCAGCACGTTGAGGGCGGCCGCGCCATGAAGGCGCTTGTCAATGTCGATGTAGATCTTCGGGACCATGTCGCGGATACGGCATCGGCCCTGCCTGATCTGCTCGATGATCTGCGCGTCCCGCATCAGCCGGTGAGTTCTGATCGCGCGTACGAATGGTTTCGGCCCTTCAATCGGGGCGCCGTGCGTCGGCAAATAGCGGACGTCATCACGCGCCAGCAACTTTTCCAGGCTTGCGAGATAATCGCCCATATCGCCGTCGGGCGGCGCCACGACTGTCGTCGACCATCCCATGACATGGTCGCCGGTGAACAGAATCTTCTCTTCTTGCAGCGCGAAGCAGAGATGATTGGAAAGATGGCCCGGCGTCGCCACAGTCTCGATCGTCCATCCCTCGCCGGAAATTCTGTCGCCATCCTTCAGGAGGAGGTCCGGATTGAAGCCGTGGTCCGCCCCTTCCTCCAACGGCGACTCGCGCTCGGCCCTTCCGCCGCCAGGATGCGGGCCCGCTCCATAGACCGGCGCACAAACGCGATCGGCAAATTCCCTCGCACCGCCGCAATGGTCCTTATGGGTGTGCGTGATCAAGATGCGGTCCACCTGCGCATCGCCGATCGCGCCGGCAAGCGCATCGAGGTGCGCATCGTCAGACGGCCCGGGATCGATCACGGCGAGCGGCCCTTCATCACGGCCGACAATATAAGTTCCGGTGCCGGTGAAGGTGAAAGGACCAGGATTTTTACATATCACTCGGCGAACGAGCGGCGACAGGCGATCAGGTCGCCCATAGTCGAAGGCGAAGTCCTTGACGAAGGGGACCGCTGTCAAGTCGCCGCCTGCAGGCGCTCATCAACAAGGCGCGCGAAAGCGTCGGCGATTCCACGCATCGCCTTGACTTTGTCGTGCGCCCTCAGCGCGGAGGGCGGTCCCATATCCGTTTTGTTAGCGTCAACGATGTAAATACGGCCGTCCTCCCTGTTTCGAAGGATATCTAGCCCGCCGAAATCAAGCGCCATGGCGCGCGCGAACTCGTCGATCTTTTCGACCTCTTCCCTCGAGAACATCGCTTCAACCGGGGCCAGGTCGACTCGATGGTTTTCGTTCGAGAAACGCAGGTCGCGCGTCCGCCGCTTGAGATAGACGAAGGGCGCTTTGCCGCTGACGACCGGCGTCCTGATATCGATGAATTCGCGGCCATCGAAGGTATTGTCGATGAGCCGCTGATAGACGCGATCACTACGAGGGCTTGCAAGCGGACAGTCAATGATGCGCCCGTCATGTTTTCCGTTGAGTTCCGACTTTTCGACCGCTTGGCCCCGATGTGAAACCGGATCGACCGTCAGCGAGTATCCGAACGTTTCCTCAAAAATACGCCCGACGACGCTTTTGCGAATATCATGGCAACCGACGTTGAACGCCGGCTTGTTTGACGGCGATTGAAGGGGTGCGGTCCTGAACTCACGATCCTCAAAATAAAAATGCACGTCCGCCTCGCGAGGATCATCGACGATCCTGACGTCCGCGAGCTGGCAGACGGGCCAAATCGCATAATAGCTGCGGGGCTTCTTCGGGAAGAACGAGATACGGGCGCGAGGCTCGCGGCCCTTTAGAACGCGGCTGGCGCGAATTCCCTGAACAAGGCCGATAAATGACGCGACGCGCACGGCGTCACGCCAGAATTCCGGCGACCAGCGAATGACCGCGCCGGTTTCCTTGGCGACGATGCCGCCGCCACTGAACTCGAAATCGGAGAACAAAGTCATACCCGCCAAATCAACCGCCGCGCGACCCCGCGCGCCAGCAAGCCCCTTCAACATGGCTTTTTGCCGACTGACAAGAAAATAAAATTGCTGCGAGGGACGGCTGGAGCAGACCGCCGGGGCCCTGTCTTTGCGACGGACGGCGTGATGTGTGCCAATCGTAAACAATCGATTAAGTCAACGATTGCGGCTGCGGCGGGCCTGACCCTCAGCGTCGGCAGCGCACTGGCTGCCGGATCGGCGGGCGGGGTCGCCATCGGCGAGGGGCATGGCGGCGTCGCTGACGAAGCCTATGTGATCGCCCCGCCCTACTACCTTTATATCGTTGAAAAGGAACCGGGCAGTTTCCTCGATTGCGGAGAGGGCCAGGAAGCCCGAACCGCCGATGGCGCAGGGCGCGACGCCGCCGCGCTATCCTGCGGCGTCACCTTGACTGAAACCGTGATCATCCCCGCCGCGTCAGCGAGCGCGCGCATCATCATCCATTACTAGCACGCGGCGGTGCGCTACGACCAACTAAGGGAAATCGGGCGCCAAAACAAAAGGGCGGTCCGAAGACCGCCCTCTTGCCCTCTGACCCCCCTAGTTCTTAGAAGACCATGTTGATGCCGACGCCCCAGCGCCGCGGTTCCAGCAGGAACAGGTTCTGGAAGTTGCCAGCGCCCTGACCGACGTCGAAGATCCCGGTGATGGCGTCATTGTTGGTCACGTTCTGCATGAAGAAGCGCGCCTTCCAGTTGCCCTCGGTGGGGCCGAAGGTCACCTGCGCGTTCAGATAGGCGTAGCCATCGACCAGATCCTGCTGTGTGTTGAAGATGTTCGTATAGAACTCGGTCTGGTAGAAGGCGTCGACACGCGGGGTCAGCGCGTAGTTCGAACCAACCGCGAATTCGTACTGGACTCCGCCAGTGATGCGGAAATTCGACGAGCCGGGAAGCTCGTTACCGTCCACGGACTGTTCGATCCCGTCGACAATCGCGTAACCGTTGGCGCCGCCGGTGGCGAGGTTGATCGCCCCGATATTGGCCCTGAGCTGGTTGCAGATCGAGAACGGCGACGCGACAAGCGGGTTGAGCGCTGCGAACGGCCCGCCGAAGACGGAGCCAATAACCGGACCGCCTGCCGTGCGCGTAATGACGCAGTTGGAGCCGTTGGTGATGTCGGCGATCAGCTCGACATCGGTGCGGCCCGCTGTCGGATTGCGAACGTCGATTGTCGCGAAGTTCTTGGCCTCGGTGCTGAGGTAAGAGGCGTTCATGTTGACAATCAGACGATCCGTCGGACGCCACACAAACTCGCCCTCGACGCCGAACACCGTCGCGTCAATATTTTCGTTGATTGATGTGTTGGCGAAGATCCGCGAGATCTGCAGGCCGCTATAGTCGTAATAAAAGCCCGTCAAATTGGCCTGAAGGTTGCCGAGCTGGGACTTCACGCCCGCTTCGTAAGATTTGATGACCTCCGGCTCAAAGGTGAGCGGAACTGAAGCGAACAGAGTCCTCGGGTTGAAACCGCCCGGCTTGTAGCCGCGCGTCCACGACACATAGAGCTGGACATCGTCCGTAGGAGTCCATTGAAGGACGCCCCGACCCGTGAGCGCGTTGAAATCGCCTTCAACGACGCGGAAGTCGTTGACGCCGCCGTTCGGATCGGCCTGGCAAGCGGGCACGACGAGCGGCGTCGCACACTGCACCAGTTCGTTGGCGTCGAGAAGGCCGCGAACGGAGCTCGTGCCGAAGGGAACGATCCGAACGAGCGGGTTCACCGCGGAGAGCGACTCTAGGAGGTTGCCGCGGTCACGAACGCCCTTAGTGTCCCAATTGTGGCGGATGCCGCCTGTCAATTTCAGCGTATCGGTGATGTTGAAATAAATCTCGCCAAAAACCGATGTCGACTCGAGGAATGCGTCATCCGTGTCGTTCCAGAAGTACGGCGTGTAAATGCCGAAGCCGATGTTCGCTGCGTTCGGAATGCCGGCGCCGACCGCAGAAAGCGTTCCGAGCGTGTAGGAGAAATAGTCCAGCCCAGTGGTCGCCACCGCGTAATCAGCATAGCCGTTCGATTCGGCGTGACTGACGCCGAGCAAGAAGTTGAACGGACCGTCAAAGTCGGATGTGATGACCGTCTCCGCGGACCAGTAATCGGTCTCGCCGATCGACAGGTCGACCGCGCGGTAATTCGTCGAGCGATCCTGAATCTGACCTCCGATGACGCCGACAAGACCATTATTGCCGCTGGTGATGCCGACGTCGAACGCCGACAGCGGGAACGACGCCGGCCCGGCCGGCCCGCCAAGCAGGTTGCAGACCGCGGGCAGGCCGCCAAAGGCGATCGGCGCGCAGATGACTGGCGGGCGCGTGAGCTCGGGTCCCACGCCGCCGTCGAAATCCGTGACCGTCGCAATCTTCGAATTGCCCCAGCCGGCGTTCACCTTGACCGAGAAGTTCTCGAAGTCATGTTTGGCGTTGATCATGAAGATCGATTCTTCGGCATTGTATTCCGGACGAGTGTCCGTATTGACTTGGCGAAGATCGTCTGGTTGCGGCTGGCCGAACACAGGGCCGCCCGCAAGCGAAAACAGACCGTAGGCGGCCGCGGCCGGATTGCCAGTCGCCAGCGCGAATGTCTGCGCAGAGGTGTTAGCGAAGAAAGTCGCTCGCAGATCCTGCGGATCGAATCTCCGGGGTCCGTTGGGGTCGCAGCCCAGCAGCGGCTGCAACGGGCCGGCTTCGCACGCCCGCTTTTGCCAGCGCGCGCGGCTGTCATCCTCGCGCATGTAGCTTGCAGTGAAATCGATCGTGGTGTTGTCGGTCGGCAGCCAGCGCGCTGAGCCGCGAAGCGCATAGATGTTCCGGTCGTCTATGTCGCGACCGTCAAAAACGTTTTCGGTGTAACCGTCGCGCTGGATGACTGTTCCGGCGAGACGCACGGCGAGCGTGTCGCTGAGGGGAACGTTCAGGGCGCCCTGCGCTTTCACGGAATTATAGTTGCCGTATTCGGCGTCAGCATAGCCCGAGACACCGTCCGGCGACGCCTTGTTGGTGATGACGTTGATAACGCCGCCGGTCGCGTTGCGTCCGAACAACGTTCCCTGCGGGCCGCGCAGAATTTCAAGCCGCTGGATGTCGAAGAATTCAGTTTCAAAGAGACGCGGCGCGTTGATGTATACGTCGTTGATGTGGATCGACGTCGAGGGTTCGGTCGAAGCGCCGACGGCAAGCGCGCCGATGCCCCGGATCGAAATAGTCGATCCCGTGAACTGCGTGCGCGAGAACGCAAAGTTAGGGATGTTGAACTGGATGTCCTGGAAACTCTCCAGCTGGCGAGCCTGAAGGTCGTTGCCCGAGAAGGCGGAAACCGCAATCGGAACGTCTTGGGCGGACTGTTCCTGCCGCTGCGCAGTGACAACGATTTCATCGTCGATCGACTGCGCGAACGCGCCGGTAGCGGCGATCGCGCAGATCGCCGCGCCGCAAAGCAAACGCCCGGCGACAGTCTGACGACCCTTCAAAACTCTCATGGATGGACCCCTTTTGTCGCGCCCCTCCCTGCCGGGGCAAGTTAGACGACCGGCGCAAACCCTTTCCGCCGACGTTCCGTAACTCATTGCGCGTCTTATCGTGTCGGTAAAGTAAACGGCGCAACGCGCTTTGAACCGGCCAAGGCACAGTCGCAAATTTACAACAATGTCGCCGCGCCGCCCGGCAGCCTTTCAATCCTTTTGCTGCAGCGCAGCAATTTCTTTCACGGCGATGGCGACAATGGGGGGCGGGACTGTCGTCGACCGATGCCATCAGCATGAGCGGCTCTCGTAAGGCGCGGCCGAAGTGGTGGGCGCGGCAGGGTTCGAACCTGCGACCCCTACGGTGTGAACGTAGTGCTCTACCGCTGAGCTACGCGCCCGGAAGACCAATAAATTTGTAATAGGCGGTCTTCTGCGCCGGTCAAGTAACACCGCGTCAAGCGGCGCCAGCGACGGGAGACTGCGTGCCGAGAAGACGCGCAGAAGGCAGGATAAGAAGGGCGCTGGTGCCCTGGCCAATGGCCGAGTCAAGCTTCAGCCGCCCACCGTGGGCAGTGATAATCGCATTGGCGAGCGGCAACCCAAGACCGAGACCCTCCTTCGATCGGCGAAAGGACATGTCCGCCTGATTAAAGGGCTGCATCGCAAGCGCAAGCCGCTCGGCCGACATGCCCGGCCCGGCGTCGCGTACAAGAAACGCAAGATCACCGCCCTTTAAGGTTGCAGCGCCGACCACGATTGATACGCCGCGAGGGCTGAATTTAATCGCGTTATCCACGAGCTTGCCAATCGCCCGCGCGATGAGAGCCCGATCGCAACAGAGCTCGAGATCGGGCTCTCGAAGAACTTTTTTGATTTCCGCGTGGGAAAGCGAGATTGTTTTTTCCAGCGGCGATAGCGCGAGATCAACAATCTCCTCAATCGTGCAATCGACGTCGTTGATGGTGATCGGTCCCGTTCGCGCATCGGAGGCAAGCAGCATGTCCGACACCGAGTTCAATAAGCGCTTTCCACCGTCAACAATATAGTCCGAGTATTCCTTGTGGATCGGATCATTCTCCCTCTCGAACTGGTCAGATAGAATCTGGCCGAAGCCGATGATCGCGTTAAGCGGAGTCCTGAGCTCGTGACTCATGATGGAGAGAAGTCCGTCCTTGAATCGAGCGCCCGATTCAGCGGCGTCGCGAGCCGATCTAAGCTCGCGGTGATTAGCATCCGATTTCAGAACAAACCGCACCGAATGCGAGAATAGAGTCCAGTTGATCGGCTTGGCTAAAAATGACGTTGCACCAGCGGCGAAGGCAAGATCGATCGCGTCTGATTTGTCGCTGCCGGTGATGACGATCACCGGCGTCGCCGCAATAGCTGCGTCACTCCTGAGGGCGCGAATGAGATCAAATCCGCTCATCCCGGGCATGTCGAGGTCCGTAATCACCAGCGCGAATTTTCTGGCCCGCAGGAGGGCAAGCGCTTCGGACCCATTCGAGGCAGGGATCGCTTCGAATTCCGCTTCATCGAGCCTTGCGGTCGCGAGCTCGCGCATCACTGGGTCGTCATCGACGACAAGCACGCGAACTCTTCGCTGACTTTCCGTGACCATGGCTTGCCGTGCCTCCCCCGAGAGCGACGCGCGTCGCAGGCCGAAAGGTCGGAAATAATGCTTAATAAGATATTGCCTTGGGCGCCTCTGGTTCGCCCTGCAATTAATTCGAAATGCTTTCGAAGCAGCCTCTGAAAAGGATCGAGCTAGGCGGGAAGGCCGGTGTGGCCGACAGGCGTTTTTCCTTGCGGGAACAGCTGACGATACTCGTCATCGTCGCCGTGTTCGGCGCCGTTTTCCTTGCGACGAGCCTTTTTGCCGCGCGCGAGGTCAGCCAGTACGGCGACGAGCGGTTTCGCGAATTGCACGCCAACGCCGTCGTATTTGCAGCGACGATCGCCGCTCCAGTACGCGAAAGAGATGAGCGCCGAACCCTTGAGGCGCTGCGTGCGATCAGCGGCCTTCCGCACATCCGACATATTCGAGTTGATTTTTTGGATGGTGAGGTTTTCGTCGAGCTTGGCGACACTGTCGCTATTCAGATTCCCGAGAGTAGGGGCTTGCTTGGCGACCTCGCTACCATAACAGCGCGATCAATTAGCGCCGAGGCGCCTGTCATCGAAGGCGGCGAGAAGATCGGCATCCTGACTCTTTCCGCCGACACTTCAGAATTGGGTGAAAAGATCTCGGAAATTCTTTGGGACTCTCTCGTCGCTGCGTTATTCTCGGCGACAGTGGCCCTCCTGATTGCGCTGAGGATGCAGCGCGGGGTCACGGCCCCGATCACTGACCTCGTGAGCCTGATGCGAAAAGTTCGTGAAACGGATGATTTCGGCGCGCGCGCAAAGCGCAAGCGTCACGACGAGACGGGCGAGCTGGTGGACGCATTCAACGACATGCTTGACAAAATTCAAGACCGCGACGCGCGTCTCCTCGCCCAACAAGAGAACCTTCAGAAGACGGTTACGCAACGCACTCAAGAGCTGAAGCTCGCCAAGGAGGCGGCGGAGGCTGCGAATAATGCGAAATCGGAGTTTCTAGCCGTCGTCAGTCATGAAATCAGAACTCCGATGAACGGATTGTTGGTGATGGCGGACCTCATCAACAGTTCCGAATTGCCGCCCCGGCAGAAACGCTACGCTGAGGTGATCGTACGTTCCGGCAAGAGCCTTCTGACAATCATCAATGACATTCTGGACTTTTCAAAGATAGAGGCCGGAAAGCTCGATCTTGAGTCCATACCGTTGCGCCCAGCCGACATCATTTCGGACGTCATCAGTCTATTTTGGGAAAGAGCGAAGAGGGAGGATGTCGATCTCGTTTCACATATAGGCGCCGGCGTTCCAGACTCTATAGAGGGCGACCCTGTCCGCTTGAGCCAGGTGCTCTCCAATCTGGTGAACAACGCACTGAAATTCACGAAACAAGGCAGCGTGATCGTTTCGGCGCGAAGGCGCCCGTCGATGACGGACTTTGTCACAATAGAGTTTTCCGTCGTCGACACCGGCATCGGAATCCAGCCGGATAAGCTCGGGTCGATCTTCGAAGCTTTCAGTCAGGCCGACCAATCGACCACCCGACGATTCGGCGGCACAGGCTTGGGTCTTGCGATCTGTCGGCGGCTTGTGGAAGCCATGGGCGGCGAAATCGGGGTTGAAAGCCGAGAAGGAAAAGGATCTCGATTCTATTTCACGTTGACGACGCGCCAGATCGCAGCGCCGCGCGCATTTCCCCGGGCTCTCGCAGAAAAACGAGCGATCGTCGCAATTCCAGGCGCAGCCACGCCATTTGCCGTCGCGCGCTACCTCGAAGAGGCAGGAATTGCGGCGCAGCTCGTCCCGATAAACGATCTCAGCAAGGCCGATCTTTCCTACGCGGACATAATTCTTGGCTCGCCTTCCGCCCTCTCAATTGTCCATGCTCGCAGTTGTGAAGGGCACGACGGCTGGACGCCGGCTCGAGTTTGCGTGAGCGATCTTGGGGACAATGCGCCTGATCGGCTGCTTTCGGACGGCGTGGCAGAAGACCTGTTGATCAAACCTATAACGCGTCAAGACATGATCGCCTTGGTGGAGCGACTTCATGAAGGTCGATTAAGGGGCGCAGCGGCGCTGCAATCGGTGCGGGCAATGGAAATCAAGACAAAGACCTTCGAAGGAGCCCGCGTGCTCGCCGCCGATGACAGCGCCGTCAACCGGGAGGTTGTTCGAGAGGCGCTCGGCCGGCTAGGCGTCGATGTCACGCTGGCCACCAATGGGGCGGAAGCCATTGCGGCGATTGAAAAGGGCGCGTTCGATCTAGTCCTGATGGACTGTTCGATGCCGGTGATGGACGGGTATGCCGCCGCCGCCGCCATCCGAAAGCTTTCCGATCCGGCGCGAGCTCGAATCCCGATCATTGCGCTCACGGCGCATGTCGACGGGGAGAAGAAAGCCTGGCGGCAGGCCGGCATGAACGGCTTTTTGACGAAGCCCTTTACGCTGGCAGCGCTTTCCGAAGCCATTGGTCTGCATTTGACGCCAACAGGCCTAGTCGCGGAAGCATGCCCGCGTCCGACGGTGGAGCGCGACTTCGTCGCTTTTGACCGGGCGGCACTGGCTAACCTCGCTGGAATGTCCAGCTCCAGCGGGAATCTCGCGCTAAGGGCGCTTGCCCTGTTCAAAGCCTACGCAAGAGAATGCCTTCAGCGACTAGCAGCCGCCTTCAAGGCATCGGATGCAGAGGAAGTCGCCAGCGCGGCTCACGCCCTTAAATCTGCGAGCCTCAACATCGGGGCAAGAGCGCTTGGCGAAGCAGCCGCTTGCGTCGAGCGGTCGGCGGAAAACCTCCAAACTTTGCCGCCGCATCTAAGGACTCTGCATGCCGCATATCGAAAAACTCTAGATGAAATCCCCAAGGTCCGGGAGAGTCTCTCGCGCGCCGCAGCGTAATTGAGTTTAATGAAATCTAATCGCCACTCGTACGCAACCGACGACGGTCGGCGACGTGTCTAGGTAAATTGATCCGTAGGCATCGCTCTCAGCGGCTGATTCCAACCTCGTGGGAGCTTCCCGCCAACGGCGAACAAGGGGCGCCCCACCGACATCAAACAGGGCGAAAGCGCCATCCAAAGGTTTGTGATCGCCATAATCGACGACGATCAACGTATTTTTGGGGAAGGCGCGATATACGGCTTCATCGTCTATGAAAAAGGCGAATATCTTCTCCGCGCCGGTGGTGACGGGAATATAGTCGAGCGCCATCGCATGTGGATCGGCCCCCGATGCGATCGACAATCTTATAGCGTCGTCAAGGTCGATCACCGGCGCGTGACGCAAGGGTCGCCGAAGGTAAGCAGCAGCCGGTTGCTTGTCGGTTTCATTCGCTGACCGCGCCCCACTGGCGAGCCATTCTGGAGACACTCCAAGAACATCGGCGATTTTGGCGAGCATAACCCGCCTCGGATCATGCACGCCGCTTTCCCAGTTTGCGACGGCGGGCTGGCTGACGCCGACTCGGTTGGCAAGCTCCGCCTGGTTGAGACCGGATTCTTTTCGAGCATGGCGAATTCGGTCGCCAATCGACCGAGGCTCAGGAAAGTTTCCAGAGGACATGAGCGACCTCGTTATTTGACTTTCTTATACGAAACTAATGGGCGCTAAGCAATTCGTGTTGCGGCGCAACAAAAAACCTTCATTTCTCGGAGAAAAAATGAAAAAAACCATACAAACAAATTTTTTGCTAGCGCTTGAAAAAATTTGGGGCCCTTATATCCTCATCAGCATCCGATCACGCCCGCTTCCAAAATAGGTGACCGCGATGTCAGACCACTGCACCGATCATGGCGCTCAGCGCCTCGCCGCGAGAATACAGGATTTCTGGCGGAAAAGGGGCTTCGAGGTGCAGGTAGATTTAAAGCCGGAAGGCTTCGTTTCAACCATGCGGTCGGCGCGCACCGATGTCCGCAGCGACATGGTGAATGGCATGCCGCGGCGCATCGGACTGCGAGCGAACTAGGCGCGCGCAGCCTGTCGAATCAGCGGCAGAATCTCTTCATAAGTCGAAAAAAGGGCGAGGGCCTCATTCGCTAGGTCTAGAGGACCGTAGCCGAAAAGCGCTGCAATGCATGGCATTCCCGCCGCTTTCGCCGCGCGGATATCCGTGTCGCTATCGCCGACAAAGACGCCGTAGTTTCGGTCAGCGCCAACCAATGCAGCTCGGACGGGTATTGGATCCGGTTTGGCCGCGCCGACGCTGTCTGCCCCGATGACAGCGGCGAAACGGCCTGAAAGCCCGAGCGCGTCAAGAAGCGCGCGGGCCCAAGCCTCGCGCTTGTTCGTGCAAATCGCAATCGCCGCCCCCTCCGCCTGGAGCTGATCGAGCGCCTCGATCGCGCCCGGGAATGGTTGCGACCGGTCTGCGATATGCTGAAGATAATGCTCCAGAAAGAGCGCCATATGCAGATCAAGGTCAGCGACCGGACCCCCGCCGTTCTCGCGAAACCCTCTCTCGAGCATTGCGCGCGCGCCATGCCCAACGAGGTGGCGGACGCGATCCAGCGGTGCCGGCGGACGGCCTGCTCGCTGCAGCACGTAGTTCATCGATGCTGCCAGGTCGGCCGCCGTATCGATCAACGTCCCATCGAGATCAAAGATCACCGCCACGTCGGAAAGGGACCGTTGCATTTACTTCTCACCCGGCGACCGCCAAAAGACGCTTCTTATAGTCGCTGCTCCTAGCAGAGGTATCGAGCGCCATGAACAAGCGGGCGACTGCGGCCGTCATCCTTGCCGCAGGCCAGGGGACGAGGATGAGATCATCGACCCCCAAGGTGCTTCATCCCGTCGGCGGTCGCTCTATGCTTGCCCATGTCATGGCGGCGGCTGAAGCCCTGGCCCCCGAGCGCCTGGCCGTAGTCATCGGCTCACAGGCACCCGAGGTCGGTGAGGCCGCAAAAGCCATACGCGCAGACATTTCGGTGGCGGTGCAGGATCCGCCGCGCGGCACCGGCGACGCCGTAAAGAGAGCCCTGCCTGCGCTTGCTGGCTTTTCAGGCACGGTGCTCGTGCTCTACGCGGATACGCCGCTCGTCGCCTCATCAACTTTGGTGGCCCTGGCGGCCAAAGTCGAGGCCGGCGCGGCCGTCGCGGCGCTCGGGTTTCGGCCAGCCGACCCCGGCGCATATGGCCGGCTCAAGACCAACGCCTCGGGCGGGCTTGAGGCGATCATCGAAGCGAAGGATGCATCCGACGAGGAGCTGAAGATCAGTTTCGTCAATTCCGGAGTCATGGCGATTGACGCAGAATTCCTTGCGCGCGCCCTGCCGATGCTCAAGGATGATAATGCGAAGAAGGAATTCTACCTTACCGACATTGTCGCAATCGCGCGCCGCGAGGGTCGTCCCTGCGCTGTCGTCGAGGCGGCGGAGGACGACGTTGCCGGCGTTAACTCCCGCTCTGAGCTTGCAGCCGCCGAAGCGATCTTCCAGAAGCGCATGCGTGTCGCGGCCATGGAAACCGGCGTGACGCTCGTCGATCCCGACACGGTCCATTTTTCGTGGGACACGGAAATCGCGAATGATGTGATCGTCGAGCCCCATGTCTTTTTCGGACCAGGCGTGAAGGTGGGAAAGGCCGCGATCATCCGGGCTTATTCCTACCTCGAAGGAGCCCGCGTCGGCGCAGGCGCAAGCGTCGGTCCTTTCGCGCGGCTGCGGCCAGGCACTGACCTGTCGACAGGTTCAAAAGTCGGCAACTTCGTCGAGATCAAGAATGCTTTCGTCGGCGACGGCGCCAAAATCCCTCACCTCACCTATATCGGAGACGCGTCGGTCGGCGCGAATGCCAATATCGGAGCCGGCGCCATCACCTGCAATTATGATGGGTTTTCGAAGCATCGCACCGAAATCGGGGCGGGCGCTTTCATCGGCTCGAATTCCTCGCTGGTCGCGCCGGTGAGAATCGGCGCCGGCGCCTATATCGGCTCGGGATCTGTCATAACAAAGAACGTCGAGCCGGACGCACTTGCTGTCGCGCGCGGTCGACAGGCCGACTTCAAGGACTGGGCGAAGCGCTTCCGTGAGAGGAACCCCAGCAAGACGAAAGACAATCGATGAGCGCTGAGGAATTCAAGCGTGTAGCGGCGAATGCGGCGGCCGAGCTCGTACGGCCGGAGACGACGCTCGGGCTCGGAACCGGATCGACGGCGGCGCATTTCATCGCCGCGCTCGGCGCGCGCGTGCGGGACGGCTTGTGTGTGAAAGGCGTGCCGACTTCCGATGAAACGGCGAGGAAGGCCGCCGCCGCCGGCATCGACATCATCGAGCCGGACGAGACGACGACCATCGACCTTGCTGTCGACGGGACCGACGAAGTCGATGGCGCTCTCACCCTGATCAAAGGCGGAGGCGGGGCGCTTCTGCGCGAGAAGATCGTCGCGAGCGCCGCCCGGCGCTTTGTTGTCATCGCAGACTCATCAAAAAAGGTCGCACAGCTTGGACGCTTTCCCCTGCCGGTCGAAATCGAGCGTTTCGCGTTCGCGCTTACGGTGCGCGAGATTCGCTCGGTCCTTTCGGATCTGGGGTATGACGGCGGCGTCCAGCTCCGCGTGTCCACCGCCGGGCGCGTTTTCTTGAGCGATGGCGGAAATTTCATCCTAGATTGTCCGCTCGGGCGCATCAGCGACGCGCGTGCGCTCGATGCTGCGCTGAAAAAAGTTCCTGGCGTCATCGAAACCGGCCTCTTTATCGCGATGGCGGATGAGGTCATCCTCGCCGGACCTTCGGGCGTTGAACGGTTGAGACGGTGAGGGCGATGGCGCCCGTCCGGTTTGATGAACTCAAGGCAGCGATCCGCGATTACGGCCAGGCGGCGTTCCAGAACCTTTTCAAATGCCGGGCGCTTGCAGACGCGGTCGTCGCCGGATTTCACATTCTCGAAGGGTGCCCGGCGGAGAACGTCGCTGGCGTTCCCGCCGATGGTCCGTTCGAGCCTTATAGGGATTATGGGGACAGCGCGTTTTCCTACGCGACGCGCGAGGTGATCGTGCTGGAGCCCGTTCGTTTCGGCCTTTGCCTCATCGTCGGGAACGCCGAAGACAAAAGGCGCGCTTTGGCTGCGCACCACGATCGCCGCCGAAGTCGTGGGCGATCGGTTCGAGATTTATGTCGCCGAGCGGCCAGTCATTCGGGTTCCGTTCGCTTTCGAAAGCAAGCTCGACCCTGTTTTTCAGGCTGTGCACGAGGAGTTTCTGGAGACGTTCACGCTCCAAACAAGCGAATTTCATGACGCCAGCTTGAAGTCAAGGATCGGTTTCCTGCCGGAGTAGGCGCGCAATGGCCAAATATGACTATGACCTCTTCACGATTGGGGCAGGTTCCGGCGGGGTGCGCGCCGCGCGGCTCGCGGCTGGCTACGGGGCGCGAGTCGCTATAGCCGAAGAGTATCGTGTCGGCGGCACCTGCGTCATTCGCGGCTGCGTGCCTAAGAAGCTCTTCGTCTATGCCTCTGAATTTGGTCACGGCTTCGAGGAAGCGCGCGGCTATGGCTGGACTGCTGAAAATGTGCGCTTTGACTGGAAGACGCTCGTCGCCAACAAGGACGCGGAGATCGACAGGCTCAACGGCCTCTATATCAAGAACCTGGAAACCGCAGGCGCAGAAATCATCAACAGCCGCGCGATTCTCAAGAACGCGCATACGATTTATCTCCCGTCAGAGAGCCGCACGGTCACCGCAGCGAAAATCCTCGTCGCCACGGGCGGCCGCCCGTGGATTGATCAGGCGATTCATGGCCATGAATTGGGCGTCACCTCGAATGAAGCGTTTCAACTTCAATCGCTTCCCCGCCGCGTCGTCATTACAGGCGGGGGGTACATTGCGATCGAATTCGCCTTCATCTTCGCCGGCCTCGGCGCCGAGGTGACGCTCGTTTATCGCCGCGATCGGGTACTGCGTGAATTTGACGCCGACATTTCCGCCGCCGTTCACCGTGAAATGGAGAATGCGGGGATCCGCCTCGTTACGGGAACGGTCTTCACGGCGATCGAAGATCTTGGCGGCGGCGGTCGACGCGTCGTTCTCAATAATGGCGAGCGTATCGGCGCCGACATGGTATTCTGGGCGGTAGGGCGAAAACCTAACACGAACGGACTGGGTCTCGAGGCGGCAGGCGTCGCGACCGATGCTGAAGGCGCTATCATTGTCGATGAGTTCTCACGCACCAACATTCCCCACATCTTCGCAGTCGGCGATGTGACGAACCGGGTCGCCCTGACGCCCGTCGCCATTCGTGAGGGCGCCGCATTCGCCGAGACGGAATTCAACAGCAATCCGACAAAGGTTGACTACGCCTTCATCCCAAAGGCCGTATTTGCGCAACCCCCTGTCGGCGCTGTCGGCTACTCAGAGGCGGAAGCGCGGGAAAAATTCGCCGCTGTCGACATCTACAAGACCGACTTTCGGCCGATGAAGGCGACTCTGTCGGGGACTAAGTCACGCACGATGATGAAAGTCGTCGTCGACGCAGCGACGGATCGCGTGGTTGGCGTTCATATTGTCGGCGACGGCGCGCCTGAAATGATCCAGTGCCTTGCGATCGCCGTAAAGGCAGGTCTCCGGAAGCAGGATTTCGACGACACCATGGCGCTCCATCCCACCAGCGCGGAGGAATTGGTGTTGATGCGGACGAAAGCTTAGAATGGCGTTCGCAAAAGCCCGCGCTGTTTTTCACGCGTGACGCGCGAAGCGGCGAACGTTGCCAGGCTAAAAGACCCGATCCAGCGCGCTGATCCCGAATCAAGGCGCGACGAGCTAGTCCCTCAGCAATTCGTTCACGCTCGTTTTTGAGCGGGTCTTTTCGTCGACCCGTTTGACGATCACCGCGCAATAGAGCGAGGGCCCGCCTTTCGGTGACGGCGTCGAGCCGGGGACGACCACCGAATAAGGCGGCACTTCCCCGTAGGTCACCTCGCCGCTCTCACGATCGACAATCTTTGTCGACGTCCCAAGATAAACCCCCATGGAGAGGACGGATCCCTCGCGAACGATTACGCCTTCGGCGACTTCGGCGCGTGCGCCGATAAAGCAGTTATCCTCAATGATGACAGGATTGGCTTGCAACGGCTCCAACACGCCGCCGATGCCGGCCCCGCCGGAAATGTGACAGTTACGTCCAATTTGCGCGCAGCTTCCAACCGTCGCCCACGCGTCGATCATCGAACCTTCTCCGACATAGGCGCCGATATTGACGAAAGACGGAATGAGAACAGCGGAAGGCGCGATATAGGCCCCGCGACGCACGATCGCCCCTGGCGCGGCGCGAAAGCCCGCCTTTCGAAAGTCTTCCTCGCCCCAGCGTGCGAATTTCAGCGGGATCTTGTCCCACCAAGGACCGGGGGCGGCCCCGACGAGCGCATTGTCATTAAGCCGGAAGGAGAGCAGCACAGCTTTTTTCAGCCATTGGTTCGTCTCCCACCGTCCATTCGCGCCGCGTTCTGCAACGCGCGCTTCACCAAGGTCCAGAAGATCGAGCGCCGCTTCGACCGCCGCACGTGGTTCGCCAGTCGTCGACGGCGAGAGATCGGCTCGGCGCTCCCACAGCGCTTCGATCGTTTGGGCGAGGTCGGCGGGCTTCGGCATTTTGATCACGCAAGTTGGCTTGTAACGGAAACGAGCATTCGGGTGACCTAGCGCGCCCTCTCCGAATGCGCAGGCGCGCGGAACAGCGCGTTGGCGAAGAAGGTGTTGAGACCATCCATATAAGCGCGAGTAGTGGGATCGGCCGTGAAACCGATGACCATGCCGTCGCCTTTTTCCTCAACGACAACGAACGGCTTATACGCGAGCTGGACCTTAGTCTCCGCCCAGAGATAGCCGCTCGCAATCAGAGAGTCTGCGTTCGCGAACCGGGCTACATTGACCCCACTATCAAGTTTTGCAGGCCTATAGATATCGCCGCCTGAATAGAGCGCGACGACCTTAGGCTTGACGCCGGTAGCGAGCCAATGATCGGGATCAACGTCCGCATTGACAAGAACGCCGGCGGTCGCATCGGGGCCGGATTTTTCAGGCTGAACCGCTTTCTGCGCGCTTTCAGCGTCCGCAAGGAGCCTGCCCGGCACGGTCGCCTTCTTCTCGGCGTCATCCTTCGCCTCCCCGTCCGGTTTTGCCGCGTTCTCACGCCGAATCGAAAGAAGGCCGTATTCGGGATCGGCCGCAAACCGCACGGCCGCGCCGGTGGCGATCAGGACGCCGCCGCGCTCGATCCAGGAGGTCAGGCGCTGCACGCCAGATTTTCCGAGCACGGACGCATAGTCGCCACCGCCCGGCAGAACGATCACGTCGAATTGGTCGAGCGCGCGATTGTCCATGTCTTCGACCCGCACCGCCGTCACCGGAAAATCAAATTGCCGCTCGATAACAAACCTTGTGGCGCCGGCCGCCGTCGGGCTCGCCGGTTCATCCCAGGCGACGGCGATTTTCGGCGCCGGCATCGGCACGACGTAATCCGAACCGAAATTGGGCCCCTCGCTGACCCAGGAGTCGGCCACGCCAACGACTTCGGCGCCCGTTTCCCGAGCGAATCGGTTCAGCACCGCCCTGAGGCCCGACGGGTTTCCCGCCTGCTGAAATATAAGCGTGCCCGCTTGATAAGACCGACCGCCGCTTTTGAAAGCGCGATCGCTGGACGAAACCGTCAGACCCGCGCGCAACGCCCTCGCAAGGAGCTGCGTCGCCGGACGCTCGCCCCATGGGACAAGATAGGCGATCGCAGGATCCGGGCCGCTGACGGCGCCGGCGCGCACCATCCGACCGTCATGGATCACGAAATTGCCGCCACCGGGCGCGGCGCCTTCGCAACTCTCCACAGCGACGCCCATCATGATGGGCAGCGACCATGCGGTGACATCATAAATTTCGTCCTCAAGTCCCTTTGCGCGCCGCCGTTCCTGTTCAGCTAGAAATTCGGACTCAAGATCGACCTGCGCGTCGAGTAAGGTGCGAATGAGGCGCTTGGCGGGCTGCGCCAGCGGCACGACATGGCTGCCGGCCGCGAAGGTCCGGCCGCAGGCGGAAAACGCGGATTTCGCCGTCAGGACTTCAACACCTTGCCGGGTCAGCAGGCCGGCGAGGCGAAGCGCTGCCGCATCGTCGTGGCCGGCAGGCAGAATATAGGCCCGCCGCGCTTCTCGCCGCCCTTCGCTGACGGCCGATTCCTGATAGCCGCGAAAATCCCGCCACAGCTTTTCACGATTGACGGCGGCGGTCTCCGCCGTCGCGATCGACGAGATGAAATGCTGCTTGACGCTGTCGCGATAATGAAAGTCAGGGCCCTTGCGCCGCTCGGCAAGCAGTCCGCGCGCGGAGCCGCGCTCGTAAGTCATCGCGATGCCGCCGTAATAGGACGGCCAGCTTGCGCCAAAGCCCGGATAGAAGGCGTCGTAGACCTCGCGCGTGAAATAGGGAAAGCCGTTGCGATCGAACCATTTCGCGTTATTGCGGCCGAAGAGTTCGAGATTGGCCCGCTGCGAGGCTTCGAGGTGCGGGTTGTAGGGGCGCGCTTCGGGTGAGAAAAAATAGCTCGATTCCGTGCCCATCTCATGAAGGTCGACGAAGACGAGCGGACGCCATTCCCGCAAAACACGGATTCGTCCGCGCGTTTCGGGCTGGGTCAGCGCGAACCAGTCGCGGTTCATGTCGAAAAGATAGTGGTTGGTCCGCCCGCCCGGCCAGGGCTCGTTGCGTTCAGCCGCGATCGCGGAGCCTGAGTTCTCGAGCCCTTCGGCGATTTCGAAATTATGGACAAAGCGCGCGCGGCCGTCCGGATTCTGGGACGGGTCGATAAACACAAGCGCATCGGACGTTATCCGGTCGACCGTCGCATCGCCTCGGGCGGCGAGAAGATGGTAGGCCGTCAAGAGAGCAGCGTCCGTCCCGGAGATCTCGTTGCCATGCACGCTGTAAGCAAGGAAAACCGTCGCCGGCAGCTTTGAAATGGCGTCGCCGAGCGCCGCGGAGGGATCGCTCACCCGCGCGATGTCCTTCCTGATCTCATCCAGGCGCGCGATCGCGGACTCTGATCCGACGACTGCGTAGATGAGCGGCCGGTTCTCCCAGCTTCTTGCATATTCGAACAATCGCATCCTAGTCGGCGCCGCCCGCCGCAGCGCGCCGAGATATCGCACCGCATCGTCCGGACGGGTGATGCGCTCGCCGTTTTTGTGGCCGATGACGCTTTCTAGCGTCGGGATCGCAGGGTCATACTTAACCCCGGGCCAGAATTCGAAATCGGCCGGCCGAACGAGCGATGCTGAGGCATGCTCCGGCCCAGATCCTTGGCGCCAGGGAACAGACTGCGCCGCGGCGGCTGAGCAAATGGACACCAGAAGCAGTGTCAATCGAAACATGAGCGCACTCTCTATGTCAGGCGGCCGATTAAGTGGCTGCGCATCGGCGCGTCGGTCAAGGGCGGCGGGCGCCGCGCCGTCGCCGCCTTCGTGGCCTCGGCCTTACCGCCGAGACATGATCCCAGATGTCGTCAGGATCGACTGTCCGCTCACTGACGGCCATGAGAACGGCGACGCCGGCGTCCTCGACGCTCCGCCGCACGCCCGTCAGGAGCGGGTGCCAGTCCGGCAAGTCCTCGCCGCGCGCGAGCCGGCGGTAACCGCAGGTCTCCGGCATCCAGGCGAGCGAGGCGGCGTTGCCTGGGGTCAACTTCACGCAGTCCTTTACGAGCTTCTGCCGCTGCGCGTAATTCGTGCAGCGGCGGCGCGCGACGTCGAAGAGCTTGCAGGCGACGTTCGTCTCGTAGAGGCGGCCCGTTGTTGTCTCCACCAGCAGCACCATGCAGCAGCGCCCGCAGCCGTCGCAGAGCGATTCCCACTCCGCGTCGGACATGTCCTTGAGAGACTTTGTTTCCCAGAATCGATCGGCCATGGCGAACTCGTCGGGGGAAACGGCCGCGCTGGCAAGACGGGATGCGGTAAACTATGGAGTTTACTGCCAAAATGCGGTAACAGGGGGCAAAGCAGGAGCCCCTCCCATGGAGCACTACAACGTCATCATCGTCGGCGCGGGGTTGTCCGGTATCGGGGCGGCGCATTACCTCCAGGAGCGCCTCCCGCATAAGACCTACGCGATCCTTGAGGCGCGGGACGCGATCGGCGGCACTTGGGACCTTTTCCGCTATCCGGGGATCCGCTCCGACAGCGACATGTTCACGCTCGGCTATCGGTTCCGGCCTTGGCGTGACCCGAAGGCGATCGCCGACGGTCCGTCGATCTGGGCCTATGTGAACGATACGGCCCGCGAAGAGGGCATCGACAGAAATATCAGGTTTCGGACGAAGGTCACCGACCTTGCCTGGGATTCCTTAACGTCGCGCTGGACGGTGACGGCGACGACGCCCGAAGGGATCGTCCGGTATTCCGCAGATTTCCTTTGGATGTGCTCAGGGTATTATCGCTATTCGGCGGGCTACCGACCAGATTTTCCCGGTGAACAGTCTTTCCGTGGACGGATCGTCCATCCTCAGATCTGGCCTGATGACCTTGATTATGCGGGAAAGCGCGTCGTCGTCATCGGTTCAGGCGCGACGGCGGTGACGCTCATCCCGTCGATGGCGGACAAGACCGCGCACATCACCATGCTGCAGCGCTCGCCGACCTGGATGATCTCGATGCCGGGGACCTCCGCCCTCGCTAAATTCCTCGGCGCCTTCCTGCCGGCGATGGCGGTCTACCGCATCATGCGCCTGCACCGGATACTGATGCAGTCATTCCTTTATCGCTGGGCGCGCGCCAATCCGAAAAAAGCCGGCGACAGGCTCCTGAAGGAAGCGCGCGCTCTTCTGCCGGCGGGCTTCGACGTCGAAGCTCATTTCAAGCCGCGCTACAATCCCTGGGAGCAACGGCTCTGTCTCGTGCCGGACGACGATCTTTTCCGCGCCATTTCCGAGGGCAAGGCTTCGGTGGAAACGGGCGAGATCGAAACATTCACAGAGACTGGCATCCGCCTCAAGGGCGGGAAAGAGCTTCCGGCCGACATCATCATCACGGCGACGGGCCTCCATATCGAGCTGCTCGGCGGGGCCAAGGTGACGATCGACGGACGACAGTTCAACATCGCCGACAGTTTCACCTATCGCGGCTTCGGCTTCTCCGGCGTGCCGAACCTCGTATCAGTGTTCGGCTATCTCAACGCTTCATGGACGCTCAGAGCCGATCTCATCAGCGATTACGTGACCCGCCTTCTGACATTCATGGACAAACGCGGTTACAAGGTCGCCACGCCCGTGAACGACGACCCGGCGATGCCGGCGGAACCTTTCGCCGATTTTTCGTCCGGCTATCTCATGCGGGCGGCGGACCGCCTGCCGAAGCAGGGCCGCGATCCTTGGCGCCACGCTCAGAACTTTCTCGCCGATGTGCGCTGGATGCGGAAGGGCGACCTGGAAGACGGCGTCATGCGCTTTTCAAAGGGTGCCGCCGCGCCGGCCGCATCCCGCGCGACCGTCTCGGTCGCAGCAGAATAGCCCTGGAGCTAATGCGACCCTGACGCCGCCTCACCGTCGTTGAGCGCGAGCCAGTCCTCGCGCGGCAATCCGAGTTCAATGTCGAGAAAAGTCGGCAGAATGCGCCAGAGCCGCTTCGAGCGCGAGTTTGAAAGGATCACGACGCCGACATCGCGTTCCGGCAGAACAGCGATCTGAGCGCCGTAGCCCTCAACCGTGCCCGAGTGCGCAATCAGCGGCTCACCTTCATAGGCGTAGCGCCGCCAGCCAAAAGCGTATTGCGCCGCCTTGAAGCGCGGCGAGACGCTGCGCATGCGCGCATTCTCGGCAGGTGAGTTGACGCGCGGGGTGAAGATGAGGTCGAGCGCTTCGGGCGGCAGCGTCCCCGGCGCGTGGCCGGTCACCGCTTTCAGCCATTGCGCCATGTCTCTTATCGAGGCGTTGACGCCGCCCGCCGCAGGCACGCGCCAGTAGATCGGCTTGATCGACGTCTGCCGCCAGGCGCCAAACGCCTCCGCCTCGCCTTTGATCCGGTCGCGCACGTGCGGGCGCGCCCAATCGCCGGAAGCTGAAAGCCCCGCCTCGCTCGCCGATGCTCCCGTCATGCCGAGCGGCGTGAACAATTTGCGCCTTAGAGCGTCTTCGTAGGATGTTCCGTAGGCCGATGAAATTGCAAGGCCCGCAATGTCGAAAGCGATGTTCTGGTAGGAATAGCAGCGCCCGACCGCGCAAACGAGCTTCACTGCACGGTATTTCGGATAGATGTCGGCGACGGGCGTTCCTGCTTCCAGAAGGTTGTCATAGGCGTTCGGCGGCAGGCCGGTCTGATGACTGAGAAGATGGCCGAGCTCGAGAGCGTTCTCCGCGCCGCCGGCGAGCCGGAAGGACGGTGCAAAACGCGTCGCGGGATCTTCAGGGGAGAGTTTTCCTTCCACCATGGCAAGACCCGCCAGTGCGCCGGTGAACCCCTTCGACAGCGACCCGATGCGAAAGACGGTGTCAGGCGTGACGCGCGCCCCGCCGATCTCGGCGACGCCCCAGGTCTTGAGAAACTTCGTCTCGCCGTGCTTGACGACTGCAACGCTGAGGCCGACGAAATCACCCGTTTCGAAGGCTGCGTCGAGAGCGGCTTCAAACGCCTTAAGGCGCGCCGCGTCCGTCGCGTCCGTCGCCGCGGCCGGAACGAGCGCCGCTAGCGCCAAAGGCTCCTCGCCGCCGGCCGATGAAAGCAGAATAAGCCCCGACAACGCCGTCGCACAAAAAAGACGCATCACGTCAACCCTGAACTAGCCTTGAACGCCCCCAACTTCCCTTATCAATTCTGTCCGTAAAGAAAGCGCAACGGATCCTTGAGCCGCGCCCGCCATGAGGCTTCATTGTGATCAGCCCCGTCATCGGGGCGGATGACGAAATCGCGTCCCTCGACAAGCCCTTGAGCAACAAGCGCTTCGCGCAGCGCCGCATGCGTCGGCGCGTATTCTGCGTCGAGGCCCGTCGTCCCGTAGTCGAACCAGAGCCGCGCGCCCCTCGGGATGTCGAGGCCCGCGGCAATGTCACGGAGGATGTAGGGCGTCGGGTCGGGATTTTCGGGCTTTTCCGCCATCGGGAAATATTTAGCGACGATCGCTTCCGACAGCGGAAAATGCGTCGACACGCAGCCGCAGGCGCCGAAGACGTCCGGATGCTTCGTCGTAAGGTGGTAAGAAAGCAGCCCGCCCATCGACGACCCCATGTGAGCGGTGTTTTGCGGTCCCGTCAACGTGCGAAATTCGGCGTTGACGCGCGGCATCAGCTCTTCGATGAGAAAGCGCGCATAGAGCGGCGCGCCGTGCCAGGGCGAATATTCATAGCCGCGCTCGCCGGTCGACCACACGCCGACGACGATGATGGGCTCAATGGCGCCCTCCTCGACGAGCGCCGTCACCGCTTCATCGACGCCCCAGTCGACGCCGGTGTTGGCGATGCGCGAATCGAAAAGATTCTGCCCGTCGGACATGTAGAGCGTCTTGTAGCGACGCTCGCCCGACGGGTCGTAGCCTGGCGGAAGCCAAATCGAGACGGTGCGCGAAGGGCCGAGGAACGCCGAAGAAACGTTTTCCCAATAGACCAGCGTTCCTTTGACGCCTGAGCCGCGCCAGTCGGCGACGTATTCCCTCACATCCTTCTTGAAGTCCGTGATCTCGTGTCGAACGGCGACGTTCCTGTCCATCAGGAGACGGAAATTCGCCATCACCATGCCGGACGGGCCGAGCGCCTCGCGGTCCCAGCTTCCGAGCGTGAACTTGTATTCAAGCACGGTCCCCGGCGGCGCCGTGACCTGCGCCGTGCGCTCGCGACCCGCTCCCCCCATGGCGAGCCCGTCCGGCTTCCAGGGACCGAGGTCCGGCAGGCTGCCCGCGAGATAGATCGTCGGCGCGCCCTCCGGCGCGAGGACGGTGATCGTCGCCGTGCAGCAGGGGGCGGGTGCATCCGCGCTTGGCGCACACGCAGCGAGCGACAAAAGCATCAGGACGGCGGGGCGCATGCTCGAGACTCCGCAGAAAAACACAATGAACCGCAGAACGCAGCGCCGCCGCAAGGCCGGATTATGCGCATAATTCTTCACGCCGCTCGCTGGCTGGGTGAGCTTTTCCGCGGGCTCCAGCCCGAAAATGCGTATAATCCTCATCTGAAATATACGGCGATTTCCGCCCGGGTCGCGCGCAGATTGCGGGCGCGAGGGGGGTGCCTTTATCTGCAATCTGCATCGCGCGGCCAGACATGGAGCCGCCCAAGCCGCGCGAGAACCCAGACCTGTCAACAGGCGCCGCCGATTGGGCGCGCGCCGAAAAAAAGTTCGCGCCGGGCGGACGCCTCGGCGCGGTTTTAGACGCCTATCACGCTACCCTTCGAGAGTCAAACAATCAATAAGTTGACTCTATTATGGTAAATTTCGTGTGACGGTTGCGCCCCCGCCTTCCGCTTCTCACCGGTCAGGCGCTTCCTCGAGCTCCAGCGTCCCGAGATCGAGCGAGATCGCGCTGTAATTCGCCTCGGCGATGCGCGCCTCGAGCGCGGCGAGATAGAAACGGATGCGGGCGTCGGCGGCGGTCTCCTCGCGGATGTTGACGAGGAAGAAATCGCTCGCCCCGCTGGCGAAGCGCTCACGCTCGGCGCGTTGCATGGTCTCTGATTGGTCAACCTCCTGGGCGGCGACGCCGACGAGCGTCGCTGACGTTTGAAGATCGAGCAGAATGTTCCTGAGGTCGATCTCGAGCCGCTCCTCGGCACGCCGCCGGCGCTGCTCGAGCGCTTCCATCTCCGCTTCGGCCCGGCGGAGCCGGCCTGCCGCCTCGCGGCGCTGGATCGGGACGCTGAATTTGAGCCCGATGACCGTATCCGTCGAATCGCGCGACGCGCCGCCCTCGGCGACGGCGCCGAAATCGGTCGAGACTTCGGCCATTGCTTCAAGGCGCGGCAGGAGCGCGTTGCGGGTGAGCGCGATGCGTCGTTCGGCGCGCTGAAGGGCGACGCCGAGCGCGCGAAGATCGGGCCGCGCGGTGATGATCGTGGATAAATCGGCGGCGGCGCGCGCCGGCGGACGCGACGTCAGCATCTGCGCCGGCGGCAGCCTGCCGCGCGTCGGCGACGCCGGCTCACCGCCGGGCCCCCGGTAGTAGAAGGAAAGCTCGTTCGTCGCCGCGATGAAATCCCGCTCCGCCTCTGTCGCAAGGCGCTGGCGGCGGGCGATGTTCTGCAGGTTCTCGGTCAGGAAGATGCGCGCTCGCGCGCCGGCGCGCACCTGTTCCTCAAGCCCTGTTTGGCGGTCGCGTGCGATTTTCAGAAGTTCTTCATAGACGGCGAGCTGTCGGCCGGCGGCGACCCAGCGCCAATAGGCGGTGAGCGCTCGGTGCTGGACTCCAACTCGCGTCAGCAGGAGTTCAAGGTCGGCCTGTTCCACGGCGAGCGCAGCGTCATCAAGACGAAAGCGCCGCTCGTCGATGTCGCGGTCGCGCAGCAACGAAAAGACTGCGCCGACTTTCAGCTCGCCGCCGGCGTTCGTGAAACGGGCGTCCTCGTAGACCGGAAAGGATCCGTCCGAAATGCGATAGCCGCCATAAAGGCTGGCGCCGAGCGGTGCGATCTGCTGTCGCAGGCGCGCGCCGACTTCGCGGCCGTTGTAGAAGCCCGACGCATATTGCTTGCCCTCGCTTTCAAACACGAGGTCGAAGGCGCCGCGCGCCTCGAGCGCGCCGCTGACGACGGCGCGGCGATTAGCAAAGCCTTCCAGGATTTCCGGAAAATGCGCGGCGGAGGACGAGAGAACCTCCTCCGGCGTCAAGGGCACCTGCGCCGTCGCCACTTCCGCGAATAAGGCGGCGGCGACGGCTGACACCAATCGGCGATTCATGCGCCGGCTCCAAAGCCGTTGGCGGACGGCATCGAAGGGGGAAAATTGTTGAGCTGACGCCAGATTTCATAGCCGACCGACACGGTGTCGAGCAGAATCCAGCCGCGCGCGGTCGCGCCGAAGCGGATGAACTGCTCATCGGGCCACCGGCTTTCGGGATTGACGTCGTCAGGGCGCTCGACGAGCAGGACGCGGAACTTGCCTGTCGCATCCGCAGACGGATCGACGGCGACGACTTCCGCCGCAAAAGTGCCGACTGCGACCGACGGCCAGCCGCTGAATTGCACCGCCGGCCATCCCTCGAACTGGATTCGCGCCTTCGCGCCCGGCTTGACGAGCGCGACATCGCGGCCGTCGATATAGATCTCGGCAGCGCGCTCGATGCCTGTCGGCACGAACGACGCCACTTCCCTGCCGGCCTCGATGAAGGTGGCGGCGTCGCCGGCGTTGACGCGCAGGATCACCCCGTCGCGCGGCGCGCGCACGATCTGCGCCGACTGGCGGGTGAGGTTGACTTCGGCGCGGTTGAGCTCGGCCTCGACCTCGGCCACGCGTCCGCGCAGGTTCTGGACCGCGATCTGCGCCTGCTCGAACTCCCGGCGCGCGGCAAGACCCTTGCCATAGAGGTCCTGCATCCGCCGGAGATCGATCTCAGCGGTCGCCAACGCGGCGAGAGTCGCCTCCTTCTTCGCGATCACCTGCGCGCGCTCCGCCTCGAGGCGCTCGATCAGGCGGGGATCGTTGTCGGCGATCTTCAGGATCGGGTCGCCGGCTTTGACGATGCTGCCGTCGCGCACATACCATTCATCGATGCGCCCCGAGACAAGCGCATTGATCTGCTGCAGCCGGTCATTCGGGTTGAGCGCCGTGACGACGCCCGCCCCCGCCGTCGTCTGCACCCAGGGCATGAAAACCAGAAAGCCGATGACGGCCCCGACGCCGATCGTCAGCAGCGCGCCGACCGCGCGCATGATGCGCGGCGTCCTGATCGACTGCAGAGTCCTGAAGACAGGATAATGGTGGTCGAGATGCGCCATGGCTCAGGCGCTCCCGATTACGGCGACGGGCTTGGACGGGCCGCCAGGCGCCGACTGCCGGCGCGGCTCATAGACGACGGCGTTGAAGGTATCGAACGAGGTGAAGACGTGCTGGCGGTGATGGTCGAGGTAGATGAAGGTGTTGCAGCCTATGTCGCGCTGGCGGCGCGTGAAGTAGATCACCGTGTTCGAGGTGTCGGCCTTGAGGTGCTGAAGAACCCGGATCATCGTCTCCTCGGGCACCAGATCGTAAAGCTGATTGAGAATGAGGACGCGCGGCTCGGCAAGGATCGCCGCAGCGAGCTTCAAGAGCATCGTCTCGGTAATCGATAGCGGCCAGCCGGTGAGGTTGATCGGCGTGTCGAGTCCCTTCTCAAAGCGGGAGATGACTTGGTCGAGGCCGACGATGCGCACTGCTTCGAGAACTTTGGCGGATGAAATGTCATCGCCCGCAAGCTGCAGGAATTCCCGGATCGTCATCGCGATGACGGTCGGCCGGTCGAGAAGAACGATCTGCTGGTGGAGCGCATGCGGTTCGGCTTCGACGATGTCGGAGCCGCCGACGGTGATGAGACCGCTGTCGGGATCCTGCTGGCGCTTGAGCAGCGTCGTCACGAGGCGCTGCAGGCCGTGGGTCGAGGTCGCCGCCATCACGGTCGAGCCGCTCTCAATGCGGAAATTAAGCGTCACCGGCACGCCTCGCGCCTCGCCTTTCACTTCGCGAAACTCGAGCGCGGCGTCGGCGCACACAAAGGCGCTCTTGGCTGCGGGCGCTTCGAGCTCAACCTCGAAGAAGCGCGACAATTCCTCAAGCGCGCCGCAGAGATCGTAAAAATAGGCCATGTAAGGTCCAAGCTGCGCAATGCCGTAGAAGACGACGGACAGCACGAGTTCGGCCGCGACGAGCTGGCCGAGCGATAATTGCCCCTGAATCACGAGCCAGCCCCCAAGACCGAGGAGGACCGCGCTCGCGCCGGCGTAAATGACGAAGAAGCAGAGCGTCTGCGCAAAGTAGTGGCGGAAATGCCGGCGGTGCTCGTCGACATAGGCGCGAGTTTCCTGGTCCGTGCGCTCAAGCGCGTATTCGATGTGGCGCTCCGATTTGAAGAAGCCGTTCGACGCCGCGAGATTCTCGATCCACGCCGCAGTCAGGTGCTTCTGATGCGACAAGTCGATCGCGCTCTTGATCGCCGCCTTGCCCCAGAACAGCCAAACCGCCCAGATCAGCGCGACGATGATCGCATTGAAGGCGAGAAACAGCGGGTGGTAGAATGAGACGAGAATAAAGCCGACGCCCGCCTGCAGGACGAGCGTGAACCCGCCGACGAGCAGCGCCGGCACCATCTTCTGCACGATGACGATGTCGAAATAGCGGTTGAAGAGCGGCCCTCGGTCCTCGTCGACGAAAAAAGGATTGCGCGCATAGATGGCGCGCAGCGCGATCTCGGCGACCATGCGCGCGTAGAACCGCCGGCCGAAGATCTCCATCAGGTGAATGCGCAGGGCGTTGAGGAGCCCCGACATGAGAAGGAGAACGAAGAGCGTCCCGGACAGCACGACAAGCGGCGTCGCAAGCGCCGTGTTCGCAACATTGTTGATAAGCATCTGCACCGAGATCGGCGTCGCCAGCGACAGGAGGCTGATGCCGACGCCGTAGAGGATCGCAAGGACATAGAAGTCCCGCTCCGGCCCGAGGAGGCGGAAAAGGATGGCGAAAATCTTCGCGACCCTGAACTGGTCTGGTGCGCCGGCGGCCATAAGCTCACTATTCCCCGATAGGGTTACGCCGAGTTTCACCGCCGCGGATCAGAGCGCTCCCCGCCGGCGTTTACAACTCGTCAACCTTCGAGGGACCCGCGACCCCGACCAAAGGGCGATCCCGCGCCGGCATTTGGGGCCTCGCGCGTCCGCGTCAAGTCCCCAGTCAGGCGCCGCGCGCCCTGGCTCGCCAAACCCCGCGGTTCGTGGGATGAAATCCGGAGTCCGCCGGGAGACGCAGGATGACGAATCAAAAATCGCCGGACCGGCGGACGGTTCTGGCAGGCGCGGCCGCAGCGGCCGCCCTCGCCGCCTGCGAAAGGCCGGACGTGAAAAATGCCTCGAAACCTCAGACCGGGCCGTCAGTCGCCGTTATTGGCGCCGGCATGGCCGGGTCGGCGGCGGCGATGCACCTTGCGCGGCGCGGCGCGCGCGTAACGCTGTTCGACCAGTACGCCTATGGCCATGACCGCGGTTCGTCGCACGGTGCGACGCGTCTTTTCCGTATCGCGTATTTCGAACACCCGGATTATGTGCCGATCCTCCAGCGGGCGTTTTCGATGTGGAAGGCGCTGGAAGCCGAAGCGGGCGAGACCTTGTTCCACCAGACCGGCGTCCTCGAGGCAGGTCCGCCCGAAGGCGAATTCATGCGCGGGCTCGCCAAGGCGGTCTCCGACCATGACCTGCCCGTTCCGCAGCTCGGCGCGGCTGAGATCGCGCGCGACCACCCGCAGCTGAAGCTTCCGGCGCATTTCATCGCCTATTTCGAACGTGAGGCGGGGTTCGTGATGGCGGGCAAGACAGTCCAGCACCAGATCAGGCTCGCCAGGGAAGCCGGGGCGAGCCTCAGCCCCGAAACCGCGGTGACGGGATGGAGGCCGGCGGCGAACGGCGTGATCGTCGAAACGGCGGCGGGCGCTGCGAAATTCGACCGCGTCGTCATCACCGCTGGCGCCTGGGCCAACGGGCTTCTCAACCTGCCCGCGGCGGACGTGAAGCCCTGGCCGCGCACGCTCTTCTGGCGTCGTCCGCAGACGGATGAGTTCGCCCTCGGCCGCTTTTCCTGCTTCGCGGTCGAGGAAGAGGACGGCCGCTTCTTCTACGGCTTTCCCGCAATCGACGCCGACGGCGTCAAGGTCGCCGAACACACGGGCGGCCAAGCGATCGCGCGGCCCGAGGACCGCGGCGACGAGCCCGAACCCGGCGAGAGCGAGGCGCTCGACGCATTCCTCGGCCAGCGCATTCCGGCCCTTGCGCGCCGGCCGGGAAAGTTCCAGCGCTGCCTTTACGAGGTCTCGCCTGACCATCACTTTCTCATCGACCGCCATCCGCTCTCCGACCGCGTCGTTTTTGCGGCGGGCCTTTCCGGACACGGGTTCAAGTTCTCGCCTGTTCTCGGCGAAGCGCTGAGCGTGATGGCGCTCGACGGCGAGACCCCGCCCCTGTTCCGCTTCCTGTCGCTCGATCGATTTGCTTGACGGCCGGGCCCAAACCCGCAAGAGAGCGCGGCCGCCTGACGACGCGCCCTCCCCCGCATGACCACGACCTATCTTAATCGCCGCACCTTCGCGATCATCTCGCACCCGGACGCCGGCAAGACGACGCTGACGGAAAAGCTGCTGCTTTTCAGCGGCGCGATCCGGCTCGCCGGCGAGGTGAAGGCGCGCGGCGACCGACGGCGCGCACGCTCCGACTGGCTCGCGATCGAACAGAAGCGCGGCATTTCAGTGACGACCTCGGCGATGACGTTCGAGCACGCCGGCTGCGTCTTGAACCTCCTCGACACGCCGGGCCACGAGGATTTCTCGGAAGACACCTACAGGACGCTCACCGCCGTCGACAGCGCGGTGATGGTGATCGACGCCGCGAAAGGCATCGAAAGCCAGACAAGGAAGCTCTTTGAAGTGTGCCGGCTGCGCGACATTCCGATCATAACCTTCATCAACAAGGTCGATCGCGAGGGGCGCGACCCTTTCGATCTCATCGACGAGATCGCCGACCAGCTCGCGCTCGATGTTTCCCCGCGTATCTGGCCGGTCGGAACCGGCGGGCGGTTCCGAGGCTGTTACGACCTCGCCGAGAACAGATTTCTGATCGACGGCGGGAGCGGCAAATATGAGAAGGCGGTTGAACTTTCGGGCCGCACCGATCCGGAATTCGATCGCCTCGCCGGCGACGTCTCGGACGACGTTCGCGAGGCGATGGCGCTCGCCGAGGAAGGCTACGCGCCGTTCGACGTCGACAGCTACCGCCATGGCGCGTTGACGCCGATCTATTTCGGCAGCGCGCTGAAGGAGTTCTCGGTCGCCGAGCTTTTGCGCGACATCGCCCGCTTCGCGCCGCCGCCGCGCCCGCAACAGGCGGGCGAGGCCGTCATTGCGCCGGACGCCGAAGACGTCGCCGGGTTCGTCTTCAAGGTGCAGGCGAACATGGACCCCAATCACCGCGACCGCATCGCCTTTGTGCGTTTGTGTTCGGGAGAGTTCCGGCGCGGGATGAAGCTGAAAGTGTCACGAACCGAGAAACTGATCGCGGTCAACAGCCCGATCTTCTTCCTCGCGCAGGAGCGCAATCTCGCCGAGGAGGCGGTCGCCGGCGATATCGTCGGCATTCCGAACCATGGCGCGCTCGGCGTCGGCGACACGCTGTCGGAGCGCGACGGGATCAGGTTCACCGGCCTTCCTGACTTCGCGCCGGAGATCATCCGTCGCGTCAGGCTCGATGACCCGATGAAGTCCAAGCAAATGAAGCGCGCGATGACGGCGCTCGCCGAGGAAGGCGCGGCTCAGGTCTTCACGCCGACGATCGGCTCCGATTTCTATGTCGGCGTCGTCGGCGCGCTCCAGCTCGACGTGATCGAGGAGCGGCTGAAAGCCGAATACGGCGTCGCCGCCGCAATGGAGAGCTGCGGCTTCGATGCGGTGAGGTGGATCGCCGGAGAGGCGGACGCGGTGAAGGCGTTCATCGCCCAGAACGGAACAGCGATCGCGCATGACCGCTACGGCTCGCCGGTCTTCCTTGCGCGCTCGGCATGGGAGGCCGGTTACGCCGAGCAGAAAAACCCGAGGGTCAAATTCCTGAAGACGCGCGAGCGGACCTGACCCGCCTCACCGCGACGGCGCGACCGCAATGCGACCTTCGATGAGATGCTGGAGATAGGCGTCGAAGGACAAAGTGAAACGGTTTTGTGTCGCGCAATTGCAAAGTCCGACGCCGGCTTCGCACGGATCAATGTCATAATCCCCGCGCGGCGCGATGGCGGGGCCGCTTTCGGCTTTCGCCGCAATCGGATCCTTCAGGAAGGCGTGAACGCCCAATTGAACCGCCCCGTGATCGCCGCGCATGACTTCCCCGTCGCAACGCTACGGTGGCTAACTATCGCCCTTTGAAGTTCATAATATGTTGAGGACGGGGCGAAACTGCGGCGTCCAGTTCTTTGAGCCTGGTCAGTCGCCGTCGCGGCGCACGCGCCGGAAACCGTCGAGCACGTCGCGGTAGAAAGATAGCAGCCGCCCGCCTTCGGAATAGGTTGCCGCCGGATAGGCGCCGGCGATCGGCTGGCGCGGCAAGTCCTGATGCGCTGCGGTCATAAACGCCTTCCAGATCGAGGCGGGCAGCGTGCCGCCGGTCACCTTGTTCATAGGCTGGAAATCGTCATTGCCGACCCAGACGCCCGCCGTCATCTGCGCCGTGTAGCCAATGAACCAGGCGTCGCGCCAATCATTGGTGGTGCCGGTCTTTCCCGCCGCCTGCCGGTTGCCGAGATTGGCGCGCCGGCCGGTCCCGCTCGTCATCACCTGATAAAGAACGTGGGTGATGTTCTCTGCGACTTTCTTGTCGATCGCCGGCGAGGGCGCGCGCGGGCTGCGGGTGTAAAGCACCTTGCCGCGGCCATCGGCGATCTCCTCGATGGCATAGGGCCTGACGCCGAGACCTCCGGCCGCGAAGGGAAGGTAGGCCGCCGTCAGCTCCTCTAGGCTCGCCGAAAAGCCCCCGAGCGCGATGCCGGCTTCGGCCTTCGGGATGGGCGAGGACATGCCCAGGCGCCGCGCCATCTGGATGACCTTCGACCGGCCGACGCGCTCAGAGACCTGCACGGCGATCGTATTGATCGACCGCGCCACCGCTTCGCTGACGCGCATCGAACCGCGATAAGTCTTGTCGTAGTTTTCCGGCTTCCAGCCGGCGATGTTGATCGGCTCGTCGACGAGGCGCGACTGCGGCGTGAGGCCGTTTTCAAACCCAGCCGCGTAGACGACGGGCTTGAACGCCGACCCCGGCTGGCGTTTGGCTTGCGTTGCGCGGTTGAACTGGCTTTCGAGATAGCTGCGCCCGCCGACCATGGCGCGCAGGGCCCCGTCATTGTCGTAGGCGATGAGCGCCGCCTGCAACGCGCCGTTCACCTTCGCGTCGACCGTCAGCACGCTTCGCACCGCCGCTTCGGCGTCGCGCTGCAGCTTCTGGTCGAGCGTCGTCCTGACGACAATATCGTAATTGGCCGGGCCGGCGATCGCCCTCGCCTGTTCGGCGACGTAATCGAAGAACCAGCCGACGCCGGCATTTTGCGACCCCGAAGCGACCGACGCGGGCCGGGCGAGCGCTTCGCGGGCCTCGAACTCGGTGATGTCGCCTGTCTCGCGCAGATTGGCGATGACGTCCGCCGCCCGGTCCTGCGCGCCGAGCGGATTGAGCGTCGGCGCGAGCGTCGAGGGCGATTTCGGCAGGCCGGCGAGCACCGCCGCCTCCGCAAGCGTCACGTCGCGCGCCGATTTGTTGAAATAGGTCTTCGACGCGCTTTCAACGCCGTAGGCGCCGGCGCCGAAATAAATCCGGTTGAGATAGAGCGAGAGGATTTCGTCCTTTGAATACCGCCCTTCAAGCCAGAAGGCGAGCATCGCCTCCTTAGCCTTGCGCGTATAGGTCTTCTCGAAATCGAGAAACAGATTGCGCGCCAATTGCTGCGTGATGGTGGATCCGCCCTCGGAGCGTCCGCCTGAGCGCAGGTTCGAGATCAGCGCGCGCAGCGTGCCGCGGAAATCGACGCCGCCATGCTCATAGAAGCGCCGATCCTCGGTAGCGAGGAACGCCTTGACGAGATAAGGCGGCAAGTCATCAACTGCGACCGCTTCGCCATAGCGCGCGCCGCGCGCGGCGATCTCAACGCCATTCCTGTCTTCGATGACGATCGCGGGCAGACGATTGACGGCCCAGAGATCGGCGCCCTCTTCAGGCCATGGCGCGACCACGAGAAATGCGAACGCAAGGCCGGCGATGGCGCCCGCCATGCCGACCGACACGCAGAGATTGGCGAACTCCCGCAGCAGCGGCCGGGCTTTGATCGGTCGGGGTGGCTTTACGCCCGCCGCGAGATCTTCTTGCGTCTTCGATGTCGCCTCCCGCCGCCGCCGCGCCCGTTCGGGCGCAGATCGGGACGTGGGAGCATTGACCGAGTCCTGGCTGGCGCCCAGCCGATGGGCGACGATGGGCGGTTCAGCGGGCGGCTGTGCGTCAGACGGCGCCTCGTCAACAATGGACAAACGGGGAGTGGGCGCCGCTTCAGCGGCGCTCTCCGGCGCCGGCGCATCAGCGCCGGCTTCCGCCCTCGGAACCTGGCGCGCCTCGACCCGTCGCGGGGCCGGCAGGACGGCGGCCGCGGCTTTAGGGAGCGATCCAAGATGCGATTTTAGGTCGGCGGCGGCGGCGTGAAAGTCAGCCGCCAGACGATTGCGTTCGTCGGGACCGTCCGGGGTCGATTCGTCAACTTGGTCTTCCGGCCCGCCCACGGCGCGTCGCTCCAGGAACGCTGTTCAGAACGCGCATAGCATGGCCCGCCCGGGGCCGGAACGTGGCTGCTTCGGGGCAAAATGCATGGCCAGGATTAATCGCTAGCAACCTATGTAAGCTTCGGCCTGACGGGTCAGATGCCTGCCGCCGTCTTCATTTCCATCCGCTCGCCGGCGTCGAGACCTTCCGTTTCGTCGATGAACTTGATCGCGCGCGCCGCATCGACCCCTTTCAGCCGGATGATGCGCCGCTCGACGCTCTCAGCCGCGGGAGCGCCTTCGAGAAGGAAATCCTCCTCCCCGCGCAGCAATTCCTCCTCACGGCGCCCGCCGTCGGTCTTGCGGACGATACGCACCGCGACCTCCGCCGGAATCGTCTTCATCAATATCGAGCTTGTGGATGACGATCTTTCCCTGCTTCTTTGACGCCCTGTCGCCGGCAGCGGCAGCATCGACCCTCGCGAGCCTGGCGACGGCGCGCTCAGCCTCCTCGCCGCGCAGCACTTTGAGGTCCTCGCGGCCGGCCGCGACTGCTGCCGCGCCGCCGCCTGAGCGGGCGACGACGAGGATCCGCTCTCCGTTCAGGTCGTCCAGGCTGAGGTCGAAGGTTCGGGCCGCCGCCCAACCAGGAACTAGCATGGCGATGACAGCTGAAACGAAGATACGCATGGGATTTCCCGCCGCCTCACAACTCGAAATGCTACACTTGTAGCGGAGCGCCAGCAAGGTCCGCCCGCAAGCCTATGTGGCCTTGAGGACACGGTGCACGGTCCGAAAAAATGGTTAATATGAAGTGCGTTTCGGAGAATCGCTGCGCCGCGGATGGGCAAGCGAGTCTTCCACTTGGGACGCGCCCGGACTGGGGTTTGGGCGCCGGCGTTCAGGGGACCCTTATGGTGAGATCGATCTTGTTGACGGCAGCCAGCGCTGCAGCCCTTGGCGCCTGCGCGACGTCCTATCAGGCGGCGGGACGAGACCCCTACGCCGCCGCCCTTTACACCGGCGCCGAGCAGCTTACCGAGGCCGACATTCGCGCGACGCAATTTCCCCCGGCGCAGCGCGCCTCAAACGGCGCGCCGCTGGAACTCGTTTCCTTCGAGGGGATTGAAGGCGCCCGGCGCGCGCACAAGCTCTACACTCGCGCAGAAGCCGAAGCCCTTGACGGGCGCTGCGAACGTTTCATCGAACCTGCGGCCACGGAAACGCTCGACGATATCGCCGACCTTTGCGACGTGCCGCTGGAGACGCTCGTCGCTTATAATCCGACGGTCAAGAACATCTCTTACGCTGAACGAGTCGTCACGGTCGAGATTCCGGGCGGCAAGGTGAGGCCGACAGGAACCTTCGCGGCATCGGACACTCTTGCCGCGCTCTATGAGGTGAAGGCCGGCGACTCGCTGGAGACGATCGCCTATCGCCTTAATGTGTCGACGAGCGCGCTCGCGAATTCTAATCCGGATGTCACCTGGACGACGCTGACACCGGGTCAGCTGCTGCAAAAGCCCGCCGCCGCGACGGCGCCCGGCGCCGCCGCGCCCTACGCAGCGCCCGCGGACACCGCCTGGCAGGGCTGGACCGGCAATCGTCCTGGCGCCGCCGCAGGCGGCGTTGCAGGCGATGTTCGTCACGCGCCCTATACGCTGCGCCCGACACGCCCCTTCGCTGGACGCGATCCGGGAACGCCGGCCGCGGGCGTCCTGCTTGTCGACAAGCCGGCCGTCCGGGCCGGCGACCGACTCAAGGTGACCGCCCGCGTGAAACCCGGCGAGGAAGTCACTTTCTACAGCGGCGACACCGCAGGGGCCGCCAATCGCGAGGTCGCCCGCGTTCGGGCGGATGCAGAAGGCCAGGCCACGGCGTCGATCCGTGTACGGCGGAAAGCAGACATGGGCGGCGTGATCTTCAAAGCGGTCCCCGGCGACTCCGGCGAGGCGCTCTATTCCGATCGCATCGGCGTTCTCAATCTCGAGGGCGAAAAGACCACGGACGATTCCCTAGAAGAGGCGCTTGAGGAATAGCCTGCCGGTCGACTGACGGCTTTAGCGCGACTGCGACCGGACGCCTTCAAAGATCTCGAGCATCCGGCGCGCCTTCGCCTCCCAGGTAAAATGCTGTTCGACTCGGGCGCGCGCTGACGCGCCCATCGACTGCGCGCGCGCCGGGTCCGCTGCAAGGATTGTCATCGCGTCGGCGAGGCCGGCGATGAAAGCCTCGCGCCCGGACGGATCAACGAGGAACCCCGTCTCAGGCGTGATGTAATCTTCAGGCCCGCCCCATCGCGTGGCGATCGCAGGCGTGCGGCAGGCGAACGCTTCCAGGATCACCGCGCCGCCGCATTCCCTCAGAGAGGGCAGAACCAGCGCCGTCGCCGCGCATAGGGCGTCGGCGATTTCCGATTGCGGGCGAAATCCGTCGAAATGAATCCGCGCCGCAGCGCTTCCAGACGCGGCGAGCGCCTGCAGCCGCGGGCGTTCCGGCCCGTCACCGATAATGCGCAAATGCGCCCCGGGCGTGCGCTCGATCGCTGCGATGAGAAGCTCGACGGCCTTCCACCAGACAAGGCGACCGACGAACAGAAAGACCGGGTCTTGAGGCTTGTCCCGCGCGGGTCGATCCCAGAGCGCAAGGTCGACGCCGTTCTCGACGAGCGTGACGGCGCGCGCCTTGTCGACGCCTTTGGGCAGAGCCTCACGCGTCCGCTCATTGGAGACGAGCAGGAGGGCCGCCTGACGCTTTCCCGGAATGACGCGATTGGCGAGCCCTGAGAGACCCCGTGCGAGCGAGACGACGCCGCCTGATCCTTGGGAATATTCCTTTCGGAATGCGGGGGGAAAATCCATGCCGCCGTTCATCGGGCCGATGACGATAGGGGCCGGCATCGCCGACAGGAATGAAGGAAACGCCGGCGACACCGGAATGGGTTGATGAATGAGATCCACGCCGATGTCGCGCGCGAGACCGCGCGCCCGCCTCGCGAGCCGCGCCTGCGTCACGAGGCCGACGGCGCTCAGAAACAATGTCTCGCGAAGCGCGCCGGGGGCTTTCTTGCCGAGCGCGTGGATCGCCTTCTCCGGCGCTGAATCGGCGATGAAATGAAACCGGTCCGCCCGAAAGACGGGGTGCGATTCGAGCTCCTTCCGCACGCGTTCATGGGTCAGCGCATGGACTTCAACCCCGAGCTTCGTCAACTCACGGATGTAATGAAGCGGGATGACCGCCTCGCCGCCCATGCGCGCCGAAATATTGCCGGCGACGATCAGGACGCGCATGCGACGATCACCGGGCGCGGCCGATCAATTCGGCACATAGGCCGGCAGGAATGTCTGCAGGCGCTTTTGCATGGATTGCAGCTTGGCGTCAGCTTCGGCGACAGTCATCGAATCGGTGATCGGCGTAATCAGTCGCACCATGGCGCCGTCCGAGCGCTTTTTCGTCACCGCGTCGACGATCAGCCAGAACTTCATCACGAATTCATTCGCAACTTTCCGGCCGCGCTGGTCATACCAATAATAGACGAGCTGCCGGTTGTCGCCATTCTCGATCAGCATGCGATTATAGGTGAAGCGCTTGCCCTCGCTTGTCGTCGTCTTCTCGATCGTGTGGCGGATCACCTTCCAGCCGCCGCCCGGAATGCACTGGCGCGGGCTGTGCCATGAGCGCCCGTCGCGCTGAGCGTCGAGATAGGCCATGTAAAGATTGTAAATATCGCCTTCAGGGGTGCGAAAGTTGATGACGATGCTGTCGTCAGCGCCCAACACCTCGGCGACCGTCGGATCGATAGGCCGGATCTCCTTCGACCACGACTCATCGAACTCCGCGATGACGCCGTCGAAGTCCTGACGCTCGGGAATGATGAGCGAATCAACCGTTGCGGCGCGCGACAGGGCGTAGCCCGCCGCGATCATCGCCAGGACGGCGCCGGCCGCCGTGCCAAGGCTGAGGCTGGAGGGGCTGGGCGGCGTCAGCGGAAGGTCCGGCGTCGTCAACGCGTCAAGCGGGTTGACGCGCGGCTTGGCCGTGCGAGCGAAAATCGCGATGAGTCCGAAAAGCGCCGCGAGGCAGAACAAAAACACGACCCAGCCTTCGAAGAAGTGGAGCGCGCCTTCGGCATGTTCAGTGCCGTAAGCCTGGACGAGCGCCGCCGTAGCGGCGATGCGAAAACTGTTCATGAAGATGGTGATCGGGATTGTCGCGGCGACGATCACAAGGCGTTGCCACAGGGCGCCCCGATACATGTAGGCCGCCATGACGCCGAGGCTGAGGAAGGGAAAGAGATAACGCAGGCCGCTGCACGCCTCCGCGACCTGCAGGCGATAATCGCCGAGATCGATGATGTTGCCGGACAGATGGACCGGTATGCCCATCAGTTCGACCATGAAGACGCCGACGACCGATGAGATCTGCTGGAAGTTGAACGATAGAACCGTAATCACCCAGTGGGGCGGCGGCACGGCGAAAAAAAGAAACGCGACCGGGGCGGCGACCGTCCTCAGCAAGGACAGGCCGCCGAACGCCGCGACCAGCCCCGCGACCGCCACCACCATTCCGAGATGTTGCAGCAGGAAAATGCTGGTGAGTTGGCCAAGCACCAACAGCGCCAGCGCGGCGCCAATGAGGAAGACGCCGGCGAGGGACGGCCCGCCGATGCTCTTTTTCACTGTGTCCCGATTAAGCCAAACGAGGTAAATCGAGATCAACGGGATGAAGTAGCTGTGCGAGAGTTCCTGCTGATTGCCCCAGCGGCGCCAGAGATTGGCGCCGGCTTCCCAAAAAAGGACGGTCAGCGCGAGGATCGCGACGCCAAGCGCGAGAAGTTTCGGGTCAAGGGGAACCTGGCCGCGACCTGCAACGCCTTCCTGATCGGCCGTCGCCATCGATGAATTCCTCCCAATAAGGCGGCGGCCGCCTTTTCTGCCGACGATCCAGCGTCGCTGTCAGAGCTAGCGGACCTTGCGCCCGTCCTGCAATATTCGTTCAAGTCGCGATGTCGGGAGCGATGGCGTTAGATGGGCGCCATCCCATTCAGGGCAAGGAAGAGCGCAAGGGCGACGCCCGCAAGCCCCGTGAGCAAGAGGCCGGTCAAGGTCCCGATAGGAAGGTCACGCTGCAGCCGGGCGCGGACGGCGAGCGCCAGAACCCCAAGCCCTGCAAGCCCCGCCGCGTAACCGGCGAGCACGAACCAGCGCGCCCAGCCGATGAGGCCGCCGAGGAGCAGCATCTCATTGGCCTCCAAGGTCATGGCGATCGCCGCGCCAAGACCGCCGATCGATCCCGCGCCGAGGAGCGCCGTCAGCCAGCCGAGCGGACGCGCCCCGAAAGTCGGCGCTGCGACGTCGCGATTGATCATGCGCGCCACGGGCGAGAGCGTCAGGACGATGAAGCCGATGAAGAGGCTGAGCGCGGAAAAACCCAGCATCATGGACGGCGCGATGATTTTTTTCGGATCCTCGGCGAATTTCGACGCAAAATTGAGCAGCACATCCGTCCGGTAGAGCTTTCCCGAAAAATCGGGCGCCTTGAGGCTGTCGGGGCAGGTCCGGTCAACCTCGGCCTCCGGGGCATCGAAGAATTTCGTCAGAAATTCGCCTGCGCATTTCACCGATCGCGTCGGACCATGACCGGCATAGGGGAACTCGACATACGTCCCCCGGGAAAAGCCGGGCGCGATCATTTGCGCAAGCGGGGGCGGCGTAATGGGATCCATCTGACCGTTGGCGATGACGGCCGGAATGTCCGTAACGACCGCCTTGTATTGCTCCTGCGGACGCGGTGGCATGCCATAGCGTTTGCAGAGCGCCGCCTGTTCTTCGATGAGCGCGGGTTCTCCGAAGAGGCTCGCAAGCTCCGGGTTCTGGCGTTGGTCCTCAGCAATCGCTTCCTTGAGATAAAGCACCCAGCCGTCATTGCAGGCGATGGCGTTATACATGCCCTGGCTGATGCCAAAGCCGCCTGGCCCGCCGAAGCCGCCGCCGGCCGTCAGCGCCCGGAGCGCTTTGTAGTCGCCCTTTTCAACACGGCGCGAGATGGCGTCGATGAGCGCCGGCAATGTTGGATAATTGTCCTGTTCATAAAGCGCTGCGAAGGGCGCGCCGCCGATGAGATCATGGAAAAACCAGCCTTTGCCTGCAGGGAAACGTTCAGCATCGATTGCGTCGACTTCGATCGGCTGCGACTTCACCTTGTTGATCGCCGCCTTCAAGCGCTTCTGAAGATCAGGGAATGCGCGTGAGCAAGTCTTGTTCGCCGCGCAGGCGGCGTCTAGCAAATCAAGATCGCGCTGGTAATGGGACCCGATGCGCTGGAAATGCGCGCCCGGCGTGATCGGCACGATCGCGTCGAGGACGACGGCGCGGATGCCCGCTGGATCCTGGTTGACATAGGCCTGTCCGAGGATCGAGCCGTAGGAGATGCCCCAAACATTCCACTTCTCGAAGCCCAGCGCCCGACGTAGAGCCTCCACGTCGCGCGCATTCTCGATCGTATTATAGCCGGCGAGGTCGACTCGTTCCGCCTTGGCGCCGGCGAAGCAGGCCTCCATCTGCGCGGTTTGCGCGCGGCCATAGGCGTCCCAGTCGGGCGTGTTCGAGACGGATGGGTCGAATAGCCCGTATTTCGGACAGAAGTCGCCTGAATAGCCTATGCCGCGCTGCTCAAGGATATAGAGATCACGGGAACCAAGGACGCCATGATCCTTGAGACGCTTGACATAGCCTGTGACCTGCGCGCCGGGCCCGCCGGTGAGGTAGATGATCGGGTCTTCGCGTTTGGCCCATTCGCCATTTTCTTCCGCGTTCCAATCTTTAGGCTTCTTCGCGGCGATCTTCACGAAATGAAGCTTGATGACGCGCGAGCGCGCCTTCTCGCGATTCTCCGGGACCGACAGCAGCCCGCACGAAACATCGCCCGGCTTGTAACGGACCGTCGCCTTGAACGGACACACGATCGTCTCAGTCTTGAACTGGTCGCGCGCGAAAAAGGCGGCGGCGTCCTCAGCGGCCACACCCTCATCCGCCGTCGAGACGGCGTCCGTTTGCGCCGCCGCCGGCGACGCAATTAGGGCGGCCGACCAAAAGACGGCCGCCGCCGCGGAAAAGATGGAAGTTTTCACAATCCGGCCCCCGCCAGTTTCTTAGCCGGCAGCCTATCAGAGGCCAGCCGAGCCGCAACCCGAGCCCCCGCATGCTGCGCTTGCGAAAGCGACAAAGAGCGCACGCGCGGAAGTCCGTTCAGGCGCAGCCGATCGATCCCCGCAAATGGCAGAGGCCGGATCACGCAGAAATGCGCAGTGGAGGGAGGCGCAGGATAAAATTCTCGCGAGGCGACGTCGCGGTTGAGCCGTTGCGACATCGCCGATCGAGGGGAGCCGATGACAACGGGCGTCCCGAAAGCGTCAGGCGCCGCCTCAATGGCGGCGCCATCATCGCCTCCCGCGGCTTTCTCCTCGCCGCCCTTGCGCCGGACGCGCGATGTCGCCTCGCGCGTGCGCTCGAGCGCCATGTTTAGCTGCATGTCGACAGCGGTCGGTCGCACAAAAGAAAAGGGGCGGCTAGGCAAGCCGCCCCTTCCAGCTGATCGTAAAACGCTCAGGCTTTGCGTTTCAGATCGAACCGGTCATTGTTCATGACCTTCGTCCACGCAGCAACGAAGTCACGAGCGAAGTCGTCGCCCGCGCCCGCATAAGCGTATTCTTCCGCAACGGCCCGCAGTTCGGCGTTAGACCCGAAAACGAGGTCCGTTTCGGTCGCCGTCCATTTGACGGCCCCCGATTTGCGGTCACGGCCTTCGAACACATAGGCCTCGCCGTCCTTCGGCGCCCATTTCGTCGACATGTCAAGCAGGTTGACGAAGAAGTCGTTGGTGAGCGCGCCAGGGCGAGCGGTGAAGACGCCGTGAGGTGCGCCGCCGCTATTTGCGTTGAGAGCCCGCATGCCGCCGACGAGCGCTGTCATCTCCTTCACCGTGAGGCCGAGCGTATCGGCTTTGTCGACGAGCATTTTCGCCGGTGAGAGGCGGGCGGCGCTGGAGTAGTAATTCCGGAAGCCGTCGGCGGCGGGCTTCAGCACCTCGAAGCTCTCGGCGTCTGTCATCGCCGCCGTGGCGTCGGTGCGACCGGGCGCGAAGGGAACGCTGACCGCATTGCCGCCGTCCCGCGCCGCTTTCTCGACCGCCGCAACGCCGCCAAGGACGATCATGTCGGCGAGCGAGATCTTGCGGCCGCCGGGCGCCTTGGCGTTGAAGGCAGACCGGATCTCGTCGAGCTTGGCGATGACTTTCTGAAGTTCGGCGGGATCGTTCGCTTCCCAATCCTTTTGCGGCGACAGTCTGACCCGCGCGCCGTTCGCGCCGCCGCGCATGTCAGTGTCGCGGTAGCTAGAGGCGGAAGCCCAAGCGGCGCGCACCAGTTCCGGAACAGTCAGTCCGGAGGCAAGGATCTGGCCCTTCAGCGAAGCGATGTCCGCCGCATTGACGAGCGGATGATCGACGGGAGGAACCGGATCCTGCCAGATCAGTGGTTCGGCGGGGACTTCCGAGCCGACATAGCGCGCGCGCGGGCCCATGTCGCGATGGGTGAGCTTGAACCACGCCTTGGCGAAGGCGAGGCGGAACTCTTCAGGATTATCCTTAAAACGGCGCGCAATCTTTTCGTAGGCCGGGTCGAACCGCAGCGAGAGGTCGGTCGTCAGCATGATCGGCGCATGCGTCTTGGTCGGATCATGCGCGTCCGGCACCGTGCCCGCGCCGGCCCCGCCTTTAGGGACCCACTGGATGGCGCCGCCGGGGCTTCTGGTCTGCTCCCACTCGAAGGCGAAGAGATTGTCGAGATAGAGCGAGGACCAGGACGTCGGCGCCTGCGTCCACGCGCCCTCAAGACCCGACGTCACCGTGTCGGCGCCGGCGCCCGAGCCGCACTTGTTGTTCCAGCCGAAGCCCTGCATGTGAACGGCTTCCGCGGCAGGGTCGGCGCCGACGCAATCGCCGGGCTTGTGCGCGCCATGCGCCTTGCCGAAGGTGTGGCCGCCGGCGATCAGCGCGACGGTTTCTTCGTCGTTCATCGCCATACGGCCGAAGGTTTCGCGAATGTCGCGGGCCGCAGCGACGGGATCAGGATTGCCGTTCGGCCCTTCTGGATTGACGTAGATGAGGCCCATCTGCACGGCGGCGAGCGGCTTTTCGAGCTCGCGGTCGCCGCTGTATCGCTTATCGTCCAGCCATTTCGTTTCAGGACCCCAATAGACGAGCTCCGCCTGAGCGTCATCCTCACGACCGCCCGCAAAGCCGTAGGTCTTGAAGCCCATGGATTCGAGAGAGACGTTGCCGGCGAGAATCATGAGGTCCGCCCATGAGAGTCGGTCGCCATATTTCTGCTTTACCGGCCACAGAAGCCGGCGCGCCTTGTCGAGATTGGCGTTATCAGGCCAGCTGTTGAGCGGCTCGAAGCGCTGCTGGCCGCCCGCCGCGCCGCCGCGGCCGTCGATCGTGCGATAGGTGCCGGCGCTGTGCCAGGCCATCCGGATCATGAAGGGCCCGTAGTGGCCGTAATCGGCCGGCCACCAATCCTGCGACGTCGTCAGGACGGATTCGATGTCCTTCTTTACTGTGGCGAGGTCGAGCTTGGCGAATTCTGCCGCGTAATTTGATTTCGGCGCCGGAATTTCGTTCTGGCGCAGCTGCGACAGGTCAAGCTGTTCCGGCCACCAGAAAGCGTTGGTCGGCGCGGCGCCGGAAGGCAGGGCGGCAGCGTTCATGGCATCGGCTTGCGTCGCCGGCGTTTCGGGGGCCGAATTTTCGCCGGGGCGCTCGACGCGCGGCGTGCATGCCGCGACCAATGTGAAAGCCGTCAGCGAGGCGCCCGCCAGGATGATTGATTTCAGGCTTTGCGTCATGGGATCTCCTCTGATGAGCGACTGTTGGCTTGGTGAAGCTGGGCCGGGGCGTGCGCTTTGAGGCAAGTCAATCCGCTAGAGCGGATTGTCGCCAAAGGCGCATTCGCCGCACCCTTCAACTCGACGCAGCATGGTTAGCGAGTCTGATTTTATATGTAAAACTGATAATATCTATACCGCGCTTCGAAATAATCGATAGGCGGCAAACGAAAACGGCGGCCAAGCCGGCCGCCGTTCCCGAAGTCGAGACTGCAGGCGTTGGACCTTAGAAGTCCATTCCGCCCATGCCGCCCATGCCGCCGGCTGGGCCGTGGCTATGCGCTGCTTCCTTCTTCGGCGCCTCGGCGATCATCGCCTCGGTCGTGATGAGAAGGCCGGCGACCGAAGCCGCGTCCTGAAGCGCCGTGCGCACAACCTTCGCCGGATCGACGATTCCGGCCTTGATCATGTCGACATACTCGTCCGTCTGGGCGTTGAAGCCGAACTTCGTGTCTTTCTGCTCAAGGAGCTTGCCGACGACGATCGAGCCTTCGCCGCCCGCATTGCGGACGATCTGGCGGATCGGCGCTTCAAGCGCCTTGCGGATGATGTTGATGCCCGCATCCTGATCGGCGTTGGCGCCTTTCAGGCCCTCAAGAGCGCGCGTCGCATAAAGCAGCGCCGCGCCGCCGCCCGGAACGATGCCTTCCTCGACCGCCGCACGGGTCGCATTGAGCGCGTCGTCAACGCGGTCCTTGCGCTCTTTCACTTCGATCTCGGTCGCGCCGCCGACCTTGATCACCGCAACGCCGCCGGCGAGCTTGGCAAGACGCTCCTGCAGCTTCTCGCGGTCATAATCGGAAGTGGTGTCTTCGATCTGCTTGCGGATCTGGGCGGTGCGCGCCTCGATGTCCTTCTTCGCGCCGTAGCCGTCGACGATCGTCGTGTCATCCTTGTCGATCGAGACCTTCTTGGCGCGCCCGAGCATGTCGAGCGTGACGTTCTCGAGCTTGATGCCGAGGTCCTCGGAGATGACCTGCCCGCCCGTCAGCACCGCGATGTCTTCGAGCATCGCCTTGCGGCGATCGCCGAAGCCAGGCGCTTTGACGGCCGCCACTTTCAGGCCGCCGCGAAGCTTGTTGACGACAAGTGTCGCGAGCGCTTCGCCTTCGACGTCCTCCGATACGATGAGGAGCGGCTTGCCCGACTGCACCACCGCCTCCAGGAGCGGCAGCATCGACTGCAGGCCGGAAAGCTTCTTCTCATGAAGGAGGATGTAGGGGTCCTCAAGTTCGACCGTCATTTTCTCGGCGTTGGTAATGAAGTAAGGTGAGAGATAGCCGCGGTCGAACTGCATGCCCTCGACGACGTCGAGCTCGGTTTCGGCGGTCTTGGCTTCTTCGACCGTGATAACGCCTTCGTTGCCGACTTTCGCCATCGCCTTGGCGATCATGTCGCCGATCTCGCGCTCGCCGTTGGCCGAAATCGTGCCGACCTGGGCGATCTCGTCCGACTTCGAGATCTTGATCGACGATTTCTTGATCTCTTCGATGACTTTGGAAACGGCGAGATCGACGCCGCGCTTGAGGTCCATCGGGTTCATGCCGGCCGCGACGGCCTTGGCGCCTTCCTTCACGATCGCCTGAGCGAGAACGGTCGCGGTCGTCGTGCCGTCGCCCGCTTCGTCGTTCGTCTTCGAGGCGACTTCGCGCACCATCTGGGCGCCCATGTTCTCGAACTTGTCTTCAAGTTCGATCTCCTTAGCGACGGTGACGCCGTCTTTCGTCGTGCGCGGGGCGCCGAACGACTTTTCGATGACGACGTTGCGGCCCTTCGGCCCGAGGGTCACCTTCACCGCATTGGCAAGGATGTCAACGCCGCGCAGCATTTTCTCGCGCGCTTCAACGTCGAATTTGACTTCTTTGGCAGCCATCTTTCAGCTCTCCGGATTTGTGGTGGTTTGTGTGCGGATTAAGCGATCACGCCGAGAATGTCCGACTCCTTCATGATGAGGAGCTCCTCGCCATCGATCTTGACTTCCGAGCCCGACCACTTGCCGAAGAGGATCTTGTCCCCCTTCTTCACGTCGAGCGCGACGACCTTGCCGTCATCGCCGCGGGCGCCCGGCCCGACTGCGATCACCTCGCCCTGCTGGGGCTTTTCCTTGGCGGTATCGGGAATGATGATCGAACCGACCTTCTGGTCTTCCTCGATCCGGCGGACTAGCACACGGTCGTGGAGCGGTCTGAATTTCACGGGGCTATCTCCCTTTTTCCTTCAGAAACAAAGCGTTAATTTGGAGACGCGGGCTTAGCCCGCGAATTGGCACTCGCTCGTAGCGAGTGCTGATAGGCAGATAGGCAGGGGCCACGTGGGCGTCAAGGTCTGCTCTCCCCGGTTCTTGACCGGTCGGCCACGTGAGCGTCGCGGCGTCGCCGGGAAATCGCCGCGATTGCCGGGATTTAATCTCCCTCGAACGCTGTTACGCGGATAAGGGCTGAGAGCGTTAATGGTGGGGATACCCCCGAGCGGGCAGGAAACCTCGGACGGGGCCTTCCCGAACAAAGGAGAGAGTTTGATGCACAAGGCCATCCTTCTGGCGTCGGTCGCGGTGCTCGCGGCGGCGTGCACCACCAACCCCTATACGGGCGAGAAACGCGCCGGCCGGGTCGTGACCTCAGGCGCTGCGGGCGCGGCCGCCGGTGCGGCGGCAGGCGCCATCGGCGGCGCGATCGCCGGCAAGCCGGGCAAAGGCGCTGCGATCGGCGCGGTCGCCGGCGCCGTCATCGGCGGCGGCATCGGAGTCTACCAGGACCAGCAGCAGGCCAAGCTGCGCGAGCGGCTCGTCAACGCCGGCGTCCAAGTCCAGCGGGAGGGCGACAATATCCGTTTGATCATGCCGTCCGACATCACCTTCGACACGGCGAGAGCCGACATCCAGCCGGGTTTTTATGAAACCCTCAACTCGGTCGCGATCGTGCTCAAGGAGTTCGACAAGACGACCGTGACCGTCGCCGGCCACGCCGACGCCCGCGGATCGGACAGCTACAACCTCGATCTGTCGCAGCGCCGCGCGCTCAGCGTCTCCAACTACCTCGCAGCGCAAGGCGTCAATCCGGGCCGCCTCAACGCCATCGGTTATGGCGAAACACGCCCGATCGCCGACAATTCGACGGCGGCCGGCCAAGCCCTCAACCGCCGCGTCGAGATTCTCATCGACCCGATCGAGAGCCGCTTCCAAAGCTAGAGTCTTCGTTCTGCGCGACGCGGGCGCCCGGCTTCCCAGCCGGGCGCTTTTTTTCACCTTCCGTTAAGGTCCGTGGACGACGCATCGCCGATCGGGTCCGCCGGCCATTAAGCCTGTCGCAATGCCTTCGGCCTAAGCTTTCCCCGCTGGTCGCAGGAGGGGATGCGGCTCTTAGGGAAATAGCTGGATCTCGGGCGATGAATCTCAATCAACGCGCCTCCAAATACGGCTTCGGCGTCCATTTCGCCGTCGGCGTGACGAGCGTCATTCTGCTGGCGGCGGCTGTCCTTCAAGGAATGCCGCCAAACATCGAATATGCGCTGGGCGCCGCGCTGCTCACGGTCTTGATCCTTCATGCGCGCATGGGCTTTGCGCTATCGCGGCTTGAGGCCGAACTTGAGATGATCGCCCGTCTCACCGGCAAGACGCGCGAAAAGGCGCAAGGAGAGGTTTCGCCAAACGAGGCTTTCACCGTCGCGACAGCTGTCAGCGCCGAGGACCGGCAGATGCTGAGCCGCGTGCGCGATGCGATCGAAAGCCGGCACATCGACCTTTACCTTCAGCCGATCGTCAGCTTGCCGCAGCGCAAACCGCGCTTTTATGAAGCCTTCTCCCGGCTGCGCGAACCGGACGGGCGCGTCCTGAAGCCTTCCGACTATCTCGAGGCGGCTGAACGGGCGAACCACATCGGCGTAATCGACAACATGATCCTGATGCGCTGCATTCAGGCGCTGCGCGCTGAACTGAAGCGCTCGCCCCGCCTCGCCGTCTTCTGCAATCTGTCGCCGGCGACCATTTACGACACCGACTTCTTCAACCAACTCACGGACTATCTTGAAACGAACGCAGACCTCGCGTCGAACGTCATCTTCGAATTCACCTATCCGGCGATCCAGACGATGCATCCGCGCGTCACGGAGAACCTCAACGCCATCGCCGCCAAGGGGTTCGCCTTTTCAATCGACCACGTGCATTCCATCGACCTTGACTGGGAGGGCTTGCGCGCGCGCAACTTCTCCTTCGTCAAGGCGCCGGCGAGCCTCCTTCTTGCAGCTAGCCGGGCAGACGACGAATCATGCGCCCGTTTGCGCGCCTTCAGGACCCGCCTTCGGAACGCCGGCGTCGACCTCATCGTCGAAAAGATCGAGTTCGAAAACCATATGCCCGAAATCCTGAGCCTCGGAATCGATTACGGCCAGGGCAACCTGTTCGGCCCGGCCCGACGGGCGGATTATTATCTCGGCGAGACGTCCGCCGGCGCCGGCAGGGCCGCGGCCTGACGGCGCGCCTCGCTTGACCCCCGCCGCGAAGGGGACATAGGCCTTTCGCGCATGCCAGCTCCTCTTCTCATCGACGGCCTCTCCGCCATCGCGTCCCGCTATGACGCGCTGCTCTGCGACGCATGGGGCGTCATCCATGACGGCGTTCGCGCTTTTCCCGGCGTCGCCGGAGCGCTCGCCGGTTTCAGACGCGATCGGGGGCCCGTCATTGTGCTGACGAACGCTCCGCGCCCGTCCTCGGTGATTCCTGCGCAACTGGACCGCCTCGGCCTGCCGCGCGGGGCCTATGACGGGGTCGTCACCTCCGGAGATGCGACACGCGCGGCGATCGCGGCGATGGCGCCGAAGCGGGCGTTCAAGCTCGGTCCTGAAAAAGACGACGGTCTGTACGAAGGACTGAAGGTCGATTTTGCGCCCTTCGAGGAGGCGGAATTCATCATCTGCACCGGTCTCTTCGACGATCAGCATGAAACTCCGGAGGACTACCGCGACCTCCTGAAGGCGGCGGCCGGACGCGGCCTGCCGATGATCTGCGCCAATCCCGACATCGTCGTCCGCTGGGGCGGGCGCCTCGTCCATTGCGCCGGCGCTCTCGCTGAACTTTACGAGGGCCTCGGCGCCAAGGTGATCTATGGCGGAAAGCCGTACGCGCCGATTTATGATGTCGCCCTGTCGGCGCTCGCCCGACATTTGGGGCGCGCCGTTGACAGATCCCGAATTCTCGCGATTGGCGACGGGTTGAGGACCGACATCGCCGGCGCGAACGCGCAAGGAATCGACGCGCTTTATATCGACGGCGACGGGGGCGTTCATGACGGCCCCGCCGACGCCGCTGCGATCGCGGCGGCGCTTGAGAAATCAGGCGCGCATGCCGCCTACGCCGCACGAGGGCTCGTCTGGCGATGACGAAATCTTGCGCCGCCGCCATCGGCAACTTCGACGGCGTCCACCGCGGTCACCGATTCCTCCTGGAGCGGACGATCGCATTCGCCGACGCGCTGGGAGCAGATCCCGCGGCCGTCGTCTTCGATCCGCACCCACGCCGCTATTTCCGGCCTGACGATCCCCCGTTTCTCATCACGACCTCGCGAACGCGCGATCGCCTTCTGAAGAAATCGGGCGCCGGACGCGTCTTTTCCCTCACCTTCGACAAGGCGCTGGCGAGCCTGTCGCCCGAAGCCTTCGTGCGCGACATCCTGAAGACGCGCCTGGGGCTCGCCGGGGTCGCGACCGGCAAGGACTTCCGTTTTGGGGCCGGGCGCGCGGGCGACGTCGCGAGCCTTGCGGTCTTGTGCGAAAAACACGGGCTGCGCGCGTTGATCGTCGATCCCCTGTCGGACCAGCAGCATTCGCAGAAGATCGGGTCGACTGCGATCCGGGAGGCGATCCTTTCGGGCGCTGTAGACCGCGCCGCGGCGATGCTCGGCCGGCCCTGGCGGGTTGACGGCGTCGTCGAACGCGGGCGCCAGATCGGGCGCTCGCTCGGATTTCCGACGGCCAATCTGACGCTCGGCGACCTGATCGAGCCGCGTCGCGCCGTCTACGCCGTCCGCGCAATCGTTGACAATCGTCGTCATGACGGCGTCGCGAACTTCGGGCACAAGCCGACTGTGGGCGATGTCGCCCCGCTACTCGAGGTTCATCTGTTCGACTTCTCAGGCGACCTTTACGGCAAGACGATCGGCGTTGAATTCGTCGCCTTCCTTCGCGACGAACGAAAGTTCGACAGCCTCGATGCGCTGAAAGCGCAGATCGCGACGGACTGCCTCGACGCGCAGAAAAAGCTGTCAGAAAATCCGGCCTGAGGCGCGCAGGCCCGCTTCATAGGCCTCGCGCTCGGCGCGTGCTTTGGCGGCGGCGGCTTCAAGTTTCGGCAGGTTCTGTTCAAGCCTGGCGATGTCGCGCCGGCGCGAGGCCGCTTCGAGGCGCGCGCTTTCGCGTCCTTCTTGGCTGATCGTCGGCGAGGCGGCGCGTTTTTCAACGGCCTTGAGATGAAAGGCGTGCTGGTCAAGCGCATCAAGCGCCGATCTGCGGGCGCGGTCGGCGTCGCGCTCCGCCGCGATCAACGCAAAAAGCCGCGCGCCTTCTTCATAGGCGTCGAGAAAGTCACGCTCCGCCGGCGCGGGGCAGACGCCGAAATATTCCTGGCCGAGGCGCCCTGCATCAAATCCGCCTGCCGCCGTGCAATAGGCTTTGAGACCTTCCGCTCGGCCCGCCGCATAGGCGGCGCGGTCGACAGCGAAGCCTTCTTTCGCGCAGCTGCTTAGGCGGGACTCGCCAAGCTTCGGGCGGGCGCCGATGCGGCCGTCGGCGAATCCGGCCGCCGCCCAATCAGTCGCATCGCAATCGGCGCGCGTCATGCCGCCGGCGCAGCCCGCGAGCAGCGCTGCAAGCGCTGCGGTCCCAAGGCATCGAACCATATGCCCTCCAGAGCGCAGGATCGCGCGCTTTGAGGGGGCTGCGCAAGGCGGGACGCTACGCGCCGGAACAAGGCATGTCGGCTTCCGCCTCTTTCCGGGCGGCGCAGCGCCCTTCCGAACGATTACCTCGTTCACTGGCGCCCCATTTCCGCCACGAAGGCTGGCTGTTCTTCGCCGGTGCGAACCATTGCGCGTAAGGAGCTTCGCCATGAGCCTCGCCGGCCGGACCGAAGATTCAAGCCGACGCCGCAAGGCGCCCACGGCGTTGATGCTGGCCGCGGCGCTCGCCGTCGTCGCTGCGTCAACCCCGGCCCATGCCGGGGGCGGGCGCCATGGCGGACGTCATTGGGACCGGGGATATTATGGCGGCTATGATTATTACGCGCCGCGCTATGCCGGGCATGGCTATTACGGCGGCGGGCGTCATTGGCGTCATCATCGCGGCCGCGGCGGGCTTTCGGGCGGCGAAGCCGCGCTGATCGCCGTCGGTATCATCGGCGGGGCGATTTTGATCGACCGCGCGCTCGACGATCGCCGCGATCGCTATGACGACCGCTACAACGACGACCGGCGCTATCGCGACCGCGATTACGACGATCGCCGCCGCGCCGGCGCCTTCGATGACGAGTATTATTACCAGCGCGACTCGCGCCCTTACGAGTATGACGACGAAACCCGCAACGCGCGGCGCGACGATTTCAGCCGCGACGACACTTTCGGCGCCGGCGAGCCCGAACTGCTGGGCGGCGAACCGCGTTCGGGATCGGTCGACCGCGTCGCGGTGAACGCCGCCTTCCGCGAATGCGTCGCCGAAACGCGCGGCGCGGCGGGCGCGGGCGGGCTCACCGTCGCCATGCCGGGCGCGCCGACAGATATCGAGACGCTCGCCGACGGCTCGGTCCGCATGGTCGCGCAGTTCCGCGCGTCGAACGGGCGGGGTGAGGAGTGGTCGCGCCGCTTCGTTTGTGAAGCGGACGAGCGCGGCGTGCGGTTCCTGCAGGTCGATTAGGGTGCGCGAGCCCGGGGACCAGCTCGAGAACTATCAGTGCGAACGCTGGCGGCTTTCGGGAGATGGACCCCGGATCGCCTCTCATCCTGAGGTTCACGAAGGACGGCGTCCGGGGCGACGGCTTATTGATGTCAAGATCGCACGCATTTACGGATAAGGTTCCCCTTGTCCACAGGCTGGCGCGGCTGTTAAGGCGTACCAATGCAATTCCAAACGCCATGCCCGCGCGCCAGCTTCTGCGCGCGAATTAGCGTCCCGCGTTCGCCCCGGCGCGTCTGAAGCTTGACGCGGGGGCAGGGCGCGGGCTTTTCCTCCCTCCCGTTGAAACCGTTTCAAGAAAGAGTCTCCGATGCCTGACGCATCGACCGACAAGGGCGAGAGCCCCGCGCGCGACTACAAGGACACCCTGTTCCTCCCCGACACACCCTTCCCCATGCGGGCGGGACTGCCGAAGTCGGAACCCGAATGGCTGAAGCGGTGGGAGGCGATGGACCTCTACGCCGCGCTGCGAAAGGCTGCGGCCGGCCGCCCGAAATATGTCCTCCATGACGGGCCGCCTTACGCCAACGCCCACCTGCATATGGGGCACGCCTTCAACAAGATCCTGAAGGATCTCGTCGTGCGCTCGCGCCAAGTGATGGGGTTCGACAGCAATTACGTCCCCGGCTGGGACTGCCATGGCCTGCCCATCGAGTGGAAGGTCGAGGAGGAGTTCCGCGCCAACAACCGCAAGAAGCGCGACGTGCCGGTGCCGGAATTCCGCGCCGCCTGCCGCGCCTATGCCGAAAAATGGGTCGGCGTGCAGCGCGAGGAGTTCAAGCGCTACGGCGTCACCGGCGACTGGGATCATCCCTACACGACCATGGCATTCGAGGCCGAAGCCGCGATCGTCGCCGAGCTGCTCAAGTTTGTCGACAAGGGCCTTCTCTATCGCGGGTCGAAGCCCGTGATGTGGTCGCCGGTCGAGCAAACCGCGCTCGCCGAAGCCGAAATCGAATATCACGACCACCAGTCGACGACGATCTGGGTGAAGTTTCCAGTTGTCGGCGTAGCTGACCAAACAGCGCTGGGAAATCCGCCCACGCAGTTTCTGGGCGCCTCCGTCGTCATCTGGACGACGACGCCATGGACGATCCCCGGCAACCGCGCGATCTGCTTCGGGCCGAAAGTTTCTTACGGCCTTTATGAAGTGACGGCGATGGAGAAAGTCGTCGATCCGAAGACGGGCGCCGAGCTGACGCCGTGGACGAAGGTCGGCGAGAAACTGATCGTCGCGGACAAGCTTTGGGACAGTGTGAAGGCGGCGGCGAAAATCGCCGAGGCCAAACACCATCGTCTCGACGGTCCTCCGATGGGCGTCGTTTGCTCCCATCCGCTCAAAGGCTTTCACGGCGGCTATACGTTCACCGTTCCCCTCCTCGCGGGCGATCATGTCACCGATGAGGAAGGCACGGGCTTTGTGCACACCGCGCCCGGCCACGGGCAGGAGGACTATATCGCGTGGCTCAACGCTGGTTTCAGCCATGCCGATATTCCGCATACGGTCGATGAGTTCGGCGCCTTCACCAGCGAGGCGCCGGGCTTTGAAGGCAAGAAAATCCTTGTCCTCGAAGGCAAGAAGGCGGGCGAGGACGGCGACGCCAACAGCGCGGTGATCGCCGCGCTGATCCAGCACAATGCGCTCCTCGCGCGCGGGCGATTGAAGCACTCCTATCCGCATTCCTGGCGGTCGAAGGCGCCGGTCATCTTCCGCAACACGCCGCAATGGTTCATCGCGATGGACCGCAAGAAGCCCGACGGGCGCACGCTGCGCGAGGATGCGCTCGCCGCGATCGACAACACAGACTTCACCCCGCCCGCCGGCAAGAACCGCCTGCGGTCGATGATCGAAAGCCGGCCTGACTGGCTCGTCTCGCGCCAGCGCGCCTGGGGCGTCCCGATCGCCATCTTCGTCAACCGCAAGACCGGCGAGATCCTCAACGATCCGGCGGTCAACCGGCGCATCGTCGAGGCGGTCAAGGCGCGCGGCGCCGACGCCTGGTTCGACACGCCGGCGCAGGTGTTCCTCGGCTCCGCCGGTTCCGACAACGAGTATGAGAAGATCGAGGACATTCTCGACGTCTGGTTCGATTCCGGCTCGACCCATTCCTTCGTGCTTGAAGGGCGTAAGGACCTCAAATGGCCGGCTGACCTTTACCTGGAAGGCTCAGACCAGCATCGAGGCTGGTTCCATTCCTCGCTGCTGGAGAGTTGCGGCACACGCGGGCGCGCGCCCTATGACGGGGTCTTGACGCACGGCTTCGTGCTCGACGAGGACGGGCGCAAGATGTCGAAATCGCTCGGCAATGTCGTCGATCCGGCCGACATCATGAAGGACTATGGCGCTGATATCCTCAGGATCTGGGTCGCCTCGTCGGATTATTCGGACGACCTCAGGATCGGCAAGGAGATCCTCGGATCGGCGGTCGACGCCTACAGGAAGATGCGCAACACCATCCGCTATCTTCTCGGCGCGCTGTCAGGCTTCACGCCGGAGGAGCGCCTGCCGGTCGAGAAGATGCCGGAGCTTGAGCGCTACATGCTCCACCGCGTCGCCGAAATCGACGACGCCGTCCGCCAGGGCTACGAAGCGTTCGACTTCAAGGGCGTCTGGCGCGCCGTGTTCGACTTCGCCACGCTCGACCTTTCCGCCTTCTATCTCGATATCCGGAAAGACAGCCTGTATTGCGATCACCCGTCGTCGGAGCGCCGGCGCGCCGCGCGCACCGTGATGGAGATCCTGTTCGACCGCCTGACGGTCTGGATCGCGCCCGTGCTCGTCTTCACAACCGAGGAAGCCTGGGCGAGCCGGCACGGAACCGAGATCGGCGGCGGCGGCTTCGCCTCGGTGCATCTGCGCACCCTGCCCGAAACGCCGACGGACTGGCGCAACGAGGCGCTCGCGGCGACCTGGGAGAGGCTCCGCGACATTAGACGCGTCGCAACCGGCGCGCTTGAAGTGGAGCGGCGAGAGAAGCGCCTCGGCGCGAGCCTCGAGGCGACGCTGAAACTCCATCTCAAGGACGACGCGCTGTTCGACGCCGTCAAAGGCCACGACCTTGCCGAGATCTTCATCACCTCGGATGTCGCGGTCGAACGGGGCGAGGGCCCGGCGGGCGCCTTCCGCCTGCCGGAGGTCGCCGGCGTCGCCGCCGTCCCCGGGATCAGCGATCACGTCAAATGCCAGCGCTGCTGGCGGTACACAAGAGATGTCGGATCCAACGCCGCCCACCCGGACGCTTGCGCCCGTTGCGCCGACGCCGTCGATACGATGGGGACCGTCGCTTGATGATCCCCACCAAAGCGTACATCGACGATTGGGCCGCGGGCGCAAGGTCGAATCCATGGTTCCGCTGGGGAGTCCCGGCGGCGGCCTTGATCGCCATCCTCGACCAGCTGTTGAAATACTGGATCGTCCATGTCGTCGAGCTTCCTGCGAAACGGAAGATCGAGATCTCGGCGATCTTCGACGTCACCTATGTCGAGAATCGCGGCGCCTCGTTCGGCATGATGGCGGGCGGCACGACTTCGCGCATCATCCTGTCGTCGATCTCGATTGCGGTGGCGACGGCGCTCGTCATCTGGCTGGGGCGGCTGAAGCGGCGATTCGCGGCGATCGGCGCGATCCTCATCATCGGCGGCGCCCTCGGCAATCTCTATGACCGCATCGCCTATGGCTATGTCGTCGATTTTCTCGACTTCTCCGGCCTCTACTTCCCCTGGGTCTTCAATATCGCCGACGCCGCCATCAATGTCGGGGTCGGCTGCCTTATCGTCGATGCGCTGACCCACAAGTCTGAGACTAGAAAGGACTGAAGCGGCCGCCTTTACGCCGCGAAGGGGCGGGGTCTATAACCCCCGCGGGCGCGGGGGCCGGTTTCGGGAGTTAGGTTGAAGATGACGAAATTCACGCTTTTGCGCGTCGCCCTCGCCCTCGGGGCGGTTGTGGCCGCCGGCGGCTGCGCCGGCATTGGCAAGGCGCTCGGCAACGGCAAGAATCCGCCGGATGAATTCGCGATCGCGACCAAGGCCCCGCTCGTCGTGCCGCCGGACTATTCGCTCCGCCCGCCGAAGCCGGGCGAGACACGCCCGCAGGAATTGACCCCGTCAGAGCGCGCGCGTCAGGTGCTGCTCGGTGACTCGGGTAGCGCGCCGCCGACCACCGGCGAGCAGCAGCTCCTCCAGAAAGCCGGCGCCCTCGGCGCCGACCAGAATATCCGCGCCGTACTCGCCGCCGAGAATGGCGGCCGAGGCGAGAAAGATCGCAGCCTTGCTAACCAGCTGATGTTCTGGAAATTCGTCGACGGCAAGGTCGATGACAGCGCTGCGCCGCTGCGCGTCGATGATCCCGAAGCCTGGCATGCCGAGCGCAAGCGCGCGATCGAGGCGGTCACTGGCGAAGGCGCGCAGGTGACGATCAGATCGGATGACGCCCTCCTCCTGCCGGGAGTCTTTTAAGGGCCTGACTCTCGGCGGGGGAGGCGCAATACTGCCGCCATGCCGAATCGACTCGCCCCCGCCCTTGCGGGTGTTCCCCCTGTCATCCGCCGCCTCCCGCCGACCGCCGTCAACCGCATCGCCGCCGGCGAGGTGATCGAGCGCCCGGCGGCGGCGGTGAAGGAACTCGTCGAGAACGCCATAGACGCGGGCGCGCGGCGCATTGCGGTCTCGCTCAGCGAAGGCGGCAAGCGCGCCATCGTCGTCGAGGATGACGGCTGCGGCATGGGGCCTGACGACCTTGCCCTCGCCGTCGAGCGCCATGCGACATCGAAGCTTTCCGCGGACGACAGCGGCGCGGTGGACCTTCACAATATCAGCACGCTCGGCTTTCGCGGCGAGGCGCTGCCGTCGATCGGGGCCGTTGCGCGCCTTGATATCCTGTCGCGGCGTGCAGGCGAGGCGGAGGGGGCTCGGCTCTGCGTCTGCGGCGGAAGGGTCGACGGACCTGCGCCGGCGGCCTTCAGCGGGCGCGGCACGCGCGTCACGGTAAGCGACCTTTTCTACGCCACGCCGGCGCGCCTCAAATTCCTGAAGACCGAACGATCGGAGTTCGTCGCCGCCGCCGACGCGGTCAGGCGTCTCGCCATGGCGCACGCCGAAATCGCCTTCTCCCTGATGTCGGACGAAAGGCGCGTCTTCACGCTGGCGCCCGAACCGCCGGGGGCCGAGGGGCGCCTCAGGCGTCTCGGCGCGCTGATGGGCCGCGATTTCGAAGACAACGCCGTTCGGGTCGAGGCCGCGCGTGAGGGCGTCACGCTGTCAGGATTCGCCGGGCTTCCGACCTACAATCGCGGGCTCCCCGACAAGCAATATCTTTTCGTCAACGGGCGTCCGGTGAAGGACAAGCTGATCGTCGGGGCCGTGCGCGCGGCCTATGCCGATTTTCTGGCGCGCGACCGGCATCCGGCGGTCGCCTTGTTCATCGACATCGACCCCGCCGAAGTCGACGTGAACGTGCATCCTGCGAAGACGGAAGTCAGGTTTCAGGACGCGGCCGGCGTGCGCGGCCTCATCGTCGGGGCGCTGCGGCACGCCCTCGCCGAGGCCGGGCACCGCGCCTCGACGACGACGAGCGCTTTCGCGCTCGGCCGCATGACGCCGCTGGGAGCCGGCGCCCGGCCGCCCGTCAATCCGTTCAGGAGCGCGCCGGCGATGGCGCAGGATGTTTTGGCGCTTAATGACCGCGCCCGGGACTACGGGACGCCGCTCATCGACGCCGAACCCTCCGCACGCGCGACGTCTGAGAATGTTCCGCCAGCGGAGGCTCACTACCCGCTCGGCGCCGCGCGGGCGCAGGTCCACGAAACCTACATCATCGCGCAGACCGCGGACGGGCTTGTCATCGTCGACCAGCACGCCGCCCATGAGCGCCTCGTCTATGAGGCGATGAAGCGCGGCCTCGCCGAGGGCCGCATCGCGCGCCAGGTCTTTCTTATTCCGGAGATCGTCACGCTCGATCCTGAAGAGGCCGAGCGCCTCGATTCGCGGCGGGCTGAATTTGAAGAACTCGGCCTCGCGCTCGAGCGGTTCGGCGAGGACGCCGTCATCGTGCGCGAGGCGCCGGCCGTGATCGCCGGCAGGGACATCGCGAGCGTCGTTCGCCGCCTCGCCGACGACCTTGCCGAGATCGGCGAAGGACTGGCGTTGAAGGAGCGCCTTGAAGAAGTCGCCGGCGCCATGGCCTGCCGAGGTTCGGTGCGGGCCGGGCGGCGCCTATCGACTGACGAGATGAACGCCCTCCTGCGCCAGATGGAGGCGACGCCGCATTCCGGCCAATGCAACCATGGCCGTCCGACTTATGTCGAATTGAAACTTGCGGACATCGAGCGGCTGTTCGGCCGACGATGAAGTCCTGGCGGCGCCGCTTTGATGACGGAGGAAAAGATCGAAGGCCGCGAGACGGTCACGGCGATGAAATCACGCTCTGTTTTCGGCGACAACTAAATCGTGATCAGCGTCGTTCATCTCTGCAAGGATGGAAGCGAGACGCCGGGCGGCGCGCGGGTTTACAAGACGGTTTCCAATCTCGACCCCCTATTCCCGGACGCCGAATGACCGAACCGACCTTCACGCCGCTTGCGGCTCTCAGGGACTTCATCGAGCGCGACAAGGAAGAGATGCGCGTGCGCAGCCGCGCCTTTCTCGACGACATCAAGCGCCGGCACACCGTGCGCGACTTCCGCGCCGATCCGGTGCCGCTTGACGTGATCGAAACCTGCATTGCGGCGGCGGGGCGCGCGCCCTCGGGCGCCAACCATCAGCCCTGGCATTTCGCAGTCGTCGGCGATCCCGCCGTCAAACGCGCCATCCGCGCGGCGGCGGAAGAAGAAGAACGGGCCTTTTACGGCGGGCGCGCCGGCGAAGAATGGCTGGAGGCGCTCGCCCCGATCGGCACCGATGCGGAAAAGCCGTTTCTCGAGACCGCGCCCTGGCTCATCGCGGTCTTCGCGCAGAAACGCGGCGGCGTGGCGGCTGGTGAGTCCCGCAAGAACTATTACATCAATGAGAGCGTCGGCATCGCCTGCGGATTCCTGATCGCGGCGCTTCATCATGCAGGTCTTGCGACGCTGACCCACACGCCGAACCCGATGACCTTTCTGAACGAGAAGCTCGGCCGTCCGCCCTCGGAGAAGGCCTATCTCCTCATCGTCGTCGGCCTGCCCGCGCGCGACGCGCTGATCCCCGACCATGCGCTCAAGAAAAAAGCGCTCAAGGACATCATGACGGTGTTTTAGATCGGCGTGCGCAAAAGCATCCGCGGCTTTGCGCGGAAACGCCGCGACCATCAACGTCATGTTCAAGCGCCTTGACGCGCGATCGAAGCGCGGGGATCGAGGCGGTGTCAGGCGCTGAGGCGTTCTGTAATGCCTTCAATGCGCCTCGCGGCCGCATCGACAACCCGCATCGCGCCGCCGACCGTCTCGTGATCCATCGGCTGCAATCGGGCTTCCGCCTCCGCGAGCTTTTCCTTCACCTCGAACAGCTCGTCGCAGATGGTGAGGGCCGTCAGGAGGAGCATGCGCGATTCGCCGATCTTCCCGAGGTCGCCGGCGAGCGCCCTCGACTCGTGATCGAGATGCGCGGCGAGACGGAGGAGCCGTTCCTCCTGCCCGTCCTGGCAGGCGACCTTGTAGGATCGGTCGTTCACGAGGATCTCAACCTGGGCCATTTCAGCGTCCCTCCGTGGCTTCAATGAGGGCTTTCAGGTCGCGGATGGCGTCGGCAAGGTCCTCCGCCGCAGCCGACGCCTGGGATTTTGCGACCTGCGCCTGGAGCCGCGCGGCTTCGATCGCGTCGGCATTCGCTTCGAGCTCGCCGAGGCGCGCCTCAAGCCGGCACTCAAGCGCGTCAAGCGCGCCCGCAAGCCTTTCGACCGACGCCTCGAGGGAGGGTTTCAAGGTAAATCCCTGCGCTGGTTGACTGGCCGGAATCTGGGCGCTTTCGGCGGTTCTTGTCCAGCATCAACGAGCGGCGGCGCCCGGCCTTGACCCTTACACTTCGTCAAGGCAGAGAGACCGGCGATTGCGCGAGGAAATCGCGCGCCGGCGCGGCTTTTTCACCATCGGACGCCGGCCATCGAGGAAGTCATGGCGGCTGAAGATCTGGCGGCGGGGCCTCGCGACATCATGCCGGCCGAACTGAGCGACGCATCCTTCAGCCGAATGGCGAACGCCATCCGCATCCTGTCGATGGACGCGGTCGAGGCGGCGAAATCCGGGCACCCGGGCATGCCGATGGGCATGGCCGATGCAGCGACGGTCCTCTTCTCGCAATTCCTGAAGTTCGACGCCGCAGCGCCCGACTGGCCCGATCGCGACCGCTTTGTGCTCTCGGCCGGGCACGGGTCGATGCTTCTTTATTCGCTCCTGCATCTCACCGGCTATCCGGGCATGACGATCGAGGAGATTCGCAATTTCCGCCAGCTCGGCGCGAAAACAGCAGGTCACCCGGAATATGGCCACGCAGCGGGCATCGAGACGACGACCGGGCCACTCGGCCAGGGTCTCGCCAACGCCGTCGGCATGGCGATCGCGGAAGCCCACCTTGCAGCGCGTTTCGGCGGCGGCCTCGTCGATCACCGGACCTATGTGATCGCCGGCGACGGCTGCCTGATGGAAGGGATCGCGCAGGAAGCGATCGCCCTCGCCGGCCATCTGAAGCTCAGGAAGCTGATCGTTCTGTGGGACGACAACGGCATCACCATCGACGGCAAGGTGAGTCTCACCGACTCGACCGACCAGATCGCGCGCTTCGAGGCGTCGGGCTGGAATGCGGTCCGCGTCGACGGGCATGACCGGCGTGCGGTCGCCGCGGCGCTGAAAGCCGCGCAGACCTCCGAGACGCCGAGCCTGATCGCCTGCCGCACGATCATTGGCAAGGGCGCGCCGACGAAGCAGGGAACCGCGGCGACGCATGGCAGCCCGCTCGGCGCCGAGGAAGCCGCCGCAGCAAGAAAGGCGCTCGACTGGCCGCATTCGCCCTTCGAGATTCCGGCCGAAATTCTCGCCGCCTGGCGCGCCGTCGGGCAGCGCGGTCGCAATGCCCGCACGCTGTGGACGAGCAGGCTCGCCGCCTCGCCGCAGCGCGACGCCTTCGAGCGCGCGCTGAGGGGCGATGTTGGCAAGGCCGTGGAAAATGCGCTCGCCGCTCATCGCGGCGCGCTGATCGCCAGCCCTCAAAAAATTGCGACGCGCAAGGCCTCAGAGCTTGCGCTTGAGGCGATCAACGCTGCGGTCGAGGAAACGATCGGCGGCTCGGCGGACCTCACCGGATCGAACAATACGAAAACCAAGGGCCTCGAACCCCTCACCGCCGCCAATCCCGGCGGGCGCTATGTCTATTACGGCGTGCGTGAGCATGCGATGGCGGCAGCGATGAACGGCATGGCGCTGCATGGCGGCGTCATTCCCTATGGCGGGACCTTTCTTGTCTTCACCGATTACTGCCGGCCCTCGATCCGTCTTTCCGCGCTGATGGGCCTCAGGGTCATCTATGTGATGACCCATGACTCGATCGGGCTCGGCGAGGACGGGCCGACGCACCAGCCGGTGGAGCACCTCGCCGCCTTGCGGGCGATCCCGAACCTCGACGTGTTCCGTCCCGCCGATGCGGTCGAGACCGCCGAATGCTGGGCGCTCGCCCTCGCAAGCGCAAAGACGCCGAGCATCCTGACACTGACGCGGCAGAACCTTCCGCAGGCGCGGCTGAAGCCTTCGGACGAGAATCTCTCGGCGCGCGGCGCCTATATCCTCGCCGATGCGCCCGACCCCGATGTCGTCCTCATCGCCACCGGCTCCGAAGTCGAAATAGCGCTCCAGGCGCAGAAGGCGCTCGCCTGCGACAAGATCAGGGCCCGCGTCGTGTCGGCGCCGTCATTTGCGCGCTTCGCCGCACAAGACAAGAATTACCGCAAGTCGGTGCTCGGCAAGGCGCCGCGCATCGGCGTCGAGGCGGGCGTGCGGCAGGGCTGGGACCTGTTCCTGCGCCGCCACGATGCGTTCATCGGCATGTCCGGCTTCGGCGCGTCGGCGCCGCATGAGGCGCTTTACAGGCATTTTGGAATCACGCCCGCCGCGGTCGAGCAGGCCGCGCGCGACGCGATCAAACGGGAGAAGTAGGGATGGCTTTGAGAGTTGCGATCAACGGTTTTGGACGGATCGGCCGGCTGACCTTGCGGTCGATGTTGGAGACGGGGCGCAAGGGCATTGACGTCGTCGCGCTCAACGATCTCGGCCCGGTCGAAACCAACGCCCACCTTCTCCAATATGATTCCGTCCATGGCCGCTTTCCGCAGGAAGTCAGGACCGGCTCCGACTGGATCGACGCCGGGCTCGGCCCGATCAAGGTGTTCGCGGAACGCGATCCCGGCAACCTTCCCTGGAAGGATCTCGGCGTCGACATCGTATTCGAATGCACCGGCATATTCACGTCGAAGGAGAAGGCTTCGGCGCACCTAAACGCCGGCGCGCGGCGGGTCCTTGTCTCGGCGCCCGCCGACAACGCCGACAAGACGATCGTCTACAAGGTCAATCACGACACGCTGACGAAATCAGACATCGTCGTTTCCAACGGCTCGTGCACGACCAACTGCCTCGCGCCGGTCGCCAAGGCGATCAATGACGCCATCGGGATCGAGCGCGGCTACATGACGACGATCCACTCCTACACCGGCGACCAGCCGACGCTCGACACAATGCACAAGGACCTCTACCGGGCGCGCGCCGCGGCGATGTCGATGATTCCGACCTCGACCGGCGCTGCAAAGGCGCTCGGACTTGTCATCCCCGAGCTCAAGGGCAAGCTCGACGGCTCTTCGATCCGCGTGCCGACGCCGAACGTCTCGGTCGTCGATCTCGTATTCGTGCCGAAGCGGACGACATCGGTCGAGGAGATCAACCGCGCGATCATCGAGGCGGCGGACGGCCGCATGAAGGGCGTTCTCGGCTACACCGACAAGCCGCTCGTTTCTTCCGACTTCAACCATGATCCGCACTCCTCGATCTTCGCGCTCAAGCAGACGCAGATCATCGACGGCGGCCTTGCCCGAATCCTCACCTGGTATGACAATGAGTGGGGCTTCTCGACCCGCATGTCGGACGTCGCCCTCGAAATGGGCAAGCATCTCTAGGAGGCGCCCTTGTCCGCTTACAGGACGATCGACGACCTTGATGTCGCGGGCAAGCGCGCGCTGGTGCGTGTCGACTTCAACGTGCCGACGAAAGACGGCGTGGTGACGGAAGCGACGCGGATCGAGCGCGCCCTGCCGACGATCCAGGAATTGTCGAAAAAGGGCGCCAAGATCATCCTGCTCTCACATTTCGGCCGTCCGGGCGGAAAGCGCGACGAAAAAGAGTCCTTGCGGCCCGTCGCCCAGAAACTCGAACAGCTCCTCGGCGGCGGCGTCCTTTTCGCCGACGACTGCGTCGGCGAGGAAGCAAGAAAAACCGTCAAGAAGATGGTCGGCGGCGATGTCGCCGTGTTCGAAAACACCCGGTTCCACAAAGGCGAAGAGAAGAACGATCCGGACTTTGCAAGGGCGCTCGCCGAGAACGGCGACGTCTATGTCAACGACGCCTTTTCAGCCGCGCACCGCGCCCACGCCTCGACTGAAGGGCTCGCCCATCTGCTCCCTTCGGCGGCCGGCCGCGCGATGGAGAAGGAGCTCGACTACCTCGCCGCCGCTTTGTCCAATCCCGCCCGCCCGATGATGGCGATCGTCGGCGGCGCCAAAGTCTCGACCAAGATCGAGATGCTGTTGAACCTCGTCGGCAAGGCGAACATCCTCGTCGTCGGCGGCGGCATGGCGAACACCTTCTTGTTCGGGAAGGGTTTGAGCGTCGGCAAGTCGCTTTGCGAGCCCGACCTTGCGCAGACCGCGCGCGAGATCATGACGCAGGCTGCGACGAGGGGATGCGAGATCGTTCTTCCTTCCGACGTCGTCGTGGCGAAGGAGTTCAAGGACCATGCGGCGCATCGGGTTTGCGCCGCCTCGGCAGTCGCCGCTGACGAGATGATCCTCGACGTCGGTCCCGACACCGTGAACGCGATCGCCGAGCGGATCGACGCCTCGAAAACGCTCGTCTGGAACGGACCGCTCGGCGCGTTTGAGACCAGTCCCTTCGACACCGCGACCATCGAGGCCGCGCGTTACGCCGCGCGCCGGGTGAAGACGGCGGGGCTCGTCGCCGTCGCCGGCGGCGGGGACACCGTCGCTGCGCTCAGCGCGGCGGGCGTGGAAGACGACTTCACCTATGTGTCGACGGCAGGCGGCGCCTTCCTTGAATGGCTCGAGGGCAAGGAGCTGCCCGGCGTCGCGGCGCTGAGGAAATGATCCGGTTAAGGGACTTTGGAGGGAGAGATGAATCTCGACGTGTTGAACAAGATCGCGCTCGCGATGGTCGCGCCCGGCAAGGGGATCCTCGCCGCGGACGAGTCCTCGGGGACGATCAAGAAGCGCTTTGACTCGATTGGCGTCGAATCGACCGCCGACAACCGCCGCGACTATCGCGAAATGCTGTTCCGCACGAAAGAGGCGATGGAGAACTACATCTCCGGCGTCATCCTTTACGATGAAACCATCCGTCAGGCCGCGAAGGATGGAACCCCGCTCGTCAAGCTCATCGAAGCGGCGGGCTCGATCCCGGGCATCAAGGTCGACGCCGGGGCGAAGCCCATGGCGGGTTTTCCGGGCGAGCAGGTGACCGAGGGGCTCGACGGCCTGCGCGAACGTCTCGCCGAGTATCACAAGCTCGGCGCGCGCTTCGCCAAATGGCGCGCCGTCATCGACATCGGCCGCGGCGGCAGCCGCGCCGTTCCGACTTACGGCTGCCTGCGCGCCAATGTGCACGCCCTCGCCCGCTACGCGAGCCTCTGCCAGGAGGCGGAAATCGTGCCGATCGTCGAGCCGGAAGTGCTGATGGACGGCGATCATGACATCGACCGCTGTTTTGAAGTCACCGAGATGACGCTCGGGATGCTTTACGAAGAGCTTTATTTCGCGCGTGTCGCGCTCGAAGGGACGATCCTCAAACCCAACATGGTGATCGCCGGCAAAAAGTGCCCGAAACAAGCACGCGCCGCCGAGATCGCCGAGAAAACCGTCAAATGCTTCCGCCGGACCGTGCCGGCGGCCGTTCCGGGCATCGTCTTCCTTTCCGGCGGACAATCCGATGAAGAGGCGACCACCAACCTCAACGCCATGAACGCCGCCTTCCGGCAACAGATGCCGTGGGCGCTTTCCTTCTCCTATGGACGCGCGCTGCAGGCCGCGCCCTTGAAGGCGTGGGGCGGCAAGGCCGAGAACCTCGCCGCCGGCCAGCGCGCCTTCGCCCACCGCGCGAAGATGAACAGCCTCGCCCAGCTCGGCGAATGGTCCGACGGCCTCGAAAAGGCGGCGTGATCGCTTATGCCAGCTTCCAGTGATCGTAACCGATCACTGGAAGGCGATCCCCGCTTCGCTGCAGGCGCACGGGCTCGCTCGCCAGGCCGCATTAAGGAAAGTCCGTCGCAACTTGGCGTTACGACGTCATGTCGCTCTCGATGCGGTCGATATCCACGTCGCTGAGACCAAAATGATGACCGATCTCGTGCACGAGCACGTGGCGGATCAGCGCGTCAAGCGCAATGTCGGCCTCATCGATCCATTCGGCGAGAATCGGCTGGCGATAGAGATGCACATGGCCGGGCTCGCGCACCGCATCATCGACAGAGCGGCTCAGAAGATCGGCGCCCTCATAAAGACCCGTCAACTCGAACGGGTCCTCAATCCCGAGATCGCTGAGGATGTCGTCCTCGGCGAAGTCCGCGACATGGATGACGACATCGCCGCAGAGCGCGCGGAGATTCGCGGGCAAGGCCTCGTACGCCTCGCGCGCGAGCGCGTCAAAATCTTCAAGGCTCGGCGCCCTCCGATCCCGCCAGAAGCCGCTCATCGGACGGCGGCGTAGATCGCGGCGAAGGTCGGCGCGACAACTGGCATGGGCTCTGTCCCGCGCGTCATCCCCGTGCGGACGATGACGAGCCGTTTGTCGGGAATAATCAGAACATACTGGCCTTCATGGCCCGCCATCAGATAAGCGTCTTCGGGCACGCCGGGCATGTATTTCGGCCGGCCGTCCGTACCCGGATGATTAAGCCAGAACTGCGCGCCATAAAAACCGTCCGACGCGGAAGCGGGCCGCGCGACATAGGCGCTCCAGCCCTCCGGCAAGAGGCGCGCGCCGTCCATGACTCCGTCATTGAGATGGAGAAGGCCGAGCTTCGCCCAGTCGCGCGCTGTCGCATAGACAAAAGACGATGCAATGAAGGTCCCCGAAGAGTCGGGCTCCATGACGGCGCTCGCCATGCCGAGCGGCTCGAACAGCGCGTCGCGCGCGAAGGCGTGATAGCCGGCTTCATCAGCCCCGAGCGTGTCGCGCAGGGTGCGCTGGATGAGGTTCGTCGTGCCGCTCGAATAGGACCAGTGCGTCCCCGGCGAATGAAGCAGCGGCTTTTTCGCCGCCACCTCGCCGGCGTCGCGCGCGCGGAAGAGCATCCGCGTCACGTCCGATGAGGGATCGCCATAGACCTCGGAGAAGGCGAGACCGGACTGCATCTGCAGGAGATCGTTCCAGGTGATCGCACTGCGTTCGGGATCCCCCGCCCATTCCGGAACCGGCGCCGGCGCATCGAGGTCGAGCAAACCGCGATGGACCGCCGCGCCGACCATGGTCGCGGTCACGCTTTTCGCCATCGACCATGAGAGGAAGGGCGTATCGCGCGTGAAGCCCGGCGCATAGCGCTCCGCGACGACGGCGCCGTCTTTGACGACGAGGATCGCGCGCGTCGCCGCTTTCTCATCGGCGAAGGCGGCGTCGAGCGCGGCGCTGAGCGCCTCATAATCAACGTCGCTGCGCGCTTGCGGCGACCCGGCGAAGGCCTCCGGCAGCGGCTTGTCCGCGACCGGAGCGAGCCCCGGAAGGGCCGCGAGCGCGCCATGCTTCAACGTGCAGCCGTAAGAGTCCCGATAGACGGCCTCGGCGCGGCCGAGCCCGAAGAGCGCGGCGGCGACCTTGCGTTTCTCGGTGTCGATGCTCAGGCGCACATGATCGAAGGCCGGCGAGATGCCGTCGAATTCGCCCTCGACGACGTCAATCGCGTCGCGCTTTGCGAGGAAAATCTCCGAGCACGCGATCTTCGCCATATAGCCGGCGCCGACCGCCGCATAGCCGTTTGCCTTGACGAAGCCGAACGCGCCGGCCGCCGCGACGGCGAGCGCCGACGCGATCAGAAAACCTCGCTTCATGCCAATGCGGCTCCTGCTATTCCATCGGCCGGAAGATCAGCGTCATGACGACGCCGACGAGGCCGAGGACCGCCCAAAGCGGCAGGTTGAACAGCGTCGACAGCGCCTTCGCCATGCCGCCCGGCGAGTTCTCGGCGACCGCCGGCGCGTTGATCCCGATGAGGGCGAGCACCTCGCCCGAGGTGCGGATCACCGGCTCGCCCGCCTCGAGCGAGGAGACAGCGTCGGCGCCGAGCAGCGCCAGCGCCAGCGCCACCAGAATCCAGGAAATGAAACGGAACGCCGCCATGCGACTTGCCCCTCTTAATACAGACCCAGCCGGATGTTATCCCGACCCCGCCCGACCGGCAAACCCCGCAAGGGTTGCGCCGCGCCTTGCGGCGGCTATAGAAGCCCGCCGCGGGACAGATGGCCGAGTGGTCGAAGGCGCACGCCTGGAAAGTGTGTAGGCGGGAAACCGTCTCGAGGGTTCGAATCCCTCTCTGTCCGCCATTTTTGCGCGCTCGCGGACAGTCGCTTCGCGACGTCCTCAGCGGGGGCGGCCTGACCGGCCGGCGCGCGGTCGCGCTTGCGAACCCTGCGGGTTCGACCCGCCTCCGCCCCGCTCCGTCATTTTTTGCGCGCTTACCGACAGTCGCTTTGCGACGTCCTCCGCGGGGGCGGCCTGAATGGTCTCGTGCCGGCGCGTGACAAACAGTGGTTGGAACGCCGCCAAATGCTTTCCGGAAAATCCGGAAGGTTCGGAAGATCCGGCGTCGCTGGCGGCCCTCGCACCCGGTTTTCAGGCTGTCTCCAGCGGAAATTTTCCGACTTTTCGAGGTCGCCTTTGCGGCGGGTCCCCTCGGCGCGGGGCGGACGATGGAGGCGGCGGCGGGGATCAAGCGGCGCGGTCCTTCTCTCAGCGTTTGGAATGGCTTCAGGAAGCCATTCTAAAGCCCCGCAAGAGGGGTGGGATAACTTTCAACTTCGCCGCGAGGCGGGCCCTTGGGCGCCGCCGGGGAGGGGTGGACGCGCGAGGATTTCCGCGGGTTCTGATGGTTAACGAGAATCCGGGGCGAAGGCGAAAACCTCAAAAATTCAGCGCCGGCGCCAACCGCTCACAAAAATGTGAAGGGCGGCGCCAAACCCGGCCGCCGCGCAGATCATCTTTATACGGACTTAGAACCTTTCCGCTTGCGCGCGCCGATGCAGGGGTCCAAGCGCTTGCGGACGATCGCTCTCCGCCCTCGCAGTCCGCTTCTCGGGCTGCGCCCCCCGGCGGGATATACCCGACCCGGCCGCCGTACACGGAGCGCCCTCGCCTCTCCCCGGCGCGCCCTCAACTCTCCCCGGCGCGGCCCGCCTTGCGCCCTGGTCCGACCTGCGCCAAAGAGGCCGAATATCCTCTCGGGCGCTCCATGGACGCGGCGTTTTCAACCTTCCTGACGGCGTTTGTGACGCTGTTCATCGTCATCGACCCCATTCTGGTGACGCCGATCTTCGCCTCGCTGACGAAGGAAGAGAGCCCCCGCGCGCGGCTTCGGATCGCGTTCATGGCGGCGCTTTATTCGATTTTCATCCTCGCCTCGTTCGGCTTTGTCGGGAACACGGTGCTGTTGCACATGGGCGTCGAACTTGCGTCCTTCCGCGCCGCCATGGGGATCATCCTGTTCTTCATGGGCTTCCGGATGTTCTTCGACCCCGAAAGCGAGACCCAGGCGAAGACCCCGGGCCCGAAGGCTTCGGCGCGCGCCGAGATCGCGTTCTTCCCGCTCGCCATCCCGATGCTGGCGGGGCCGGGCGCAATCGCGACCATCATGCTGCTGATGGGCCCGGGGGCGAGCCTCGTCCAGAAGGGCTCGGCGCTCGCCGCCTCGGCGATCGTGCTGGCGATCGGCGTCCTGATGATGGCCTTCGCAAGCCGCATCGGCGATGCGCTGGGGCGCACCGGCATGAACGCGATCACCCGCATTCTCGGCATGCTGCTGATGGCGCTGGCGACGCAATATGTCTTCGACGGCGTGCGCGTCGGCGTGCTCGAGGCGCCGGCGGCCGAGACGTCAGGCGCGCATTGATTTGCGCGGGTCGCTTTCGCCGCCGCGTCCGATTGAAGCGTAGCGGAAGCCCTGATCGGCCATCTGCGCCGGACGGTAGACATTGCGCAGATCGACGAACACCGGCGCCTTCAGAAGGTCCTTCACGCGCCTCAAGTCGAGCGCGCGGAACTCGTCCCATTCAGTGACGAGCGCCACCGCATCGGCGCCGTCCATCGCGTGGTAAGGGCCGTCGCAATAGACCACGTCTTTCAGGAGCTTCTTCGCTTCCTCCATGCCGGCGGGATCGAAGGCCCGGATGCGCGCGCCGGCCGCCTGCAGCGCCGGCACGATGTCGAGCGAGGGGCTGTCGCGCATGTCGTCGGTGTTCGGCTTGAAGGTGAGGCCGAGGACGGCGATCGTCTTTCCCGCCACCGAGCCGCCGCAGGCGGCGATGACGCGGTCGGCCATCTGCTTCTTGCGGCGGTCGTTGATTTCAACGACCGCCTCGATGATGCGCGTCGGCGCGCCGACCTGCTGCGCGGTCTTCACGAGCGCGAGGGTGTCCTTCGGGAAGCAGGAGCCGCCATAGCCGGGCCCGGCGTGCAGGAACTTCGCGCCGATGCGCCCGTCAAGGCCGATGCCGCGCGCGACCTCCTGAACGTTCGCGCCGACTTTCTCGCACAGGTCCGCCATCTCGTTGATGAAGGTGATCTTGGTCGCAAGGAAGGCGTTCGCAGCGTATTTGATGAGCTCGGAGGTCGAGCGGTTGGTGAAGATGATCGGCGTTTCGTTGATGAAGAGCGGCCTGTAAAGCTCGCGCATCACCTCGCGCGCGCGCTCGTCCTCGGCGCCGACGACGATGCGGTCGGGGCGCTTGAAATCCTCGATCGCCGCGCCTTCGCGCAGGAACTCAGGGTTTGAGACGACCGAAAAATCCGCATTCGGACGAACGCGCCGTATGATCGCCTCGACCTCGGCGCCGGTGCCGACCGGCACCGTCGACTTGGTGATGACCACGGTGAAGCCGTTCATCGCCGCGGCGATCTCGCGCGCCGCATTCTGGACGTAGGAGAGATCGGCATGCCCGTCGCCGCGCCGCGACGGAGTTCCGACCGCA
>JBKBLR010000014.1:0-71011 GCA_046296195.1 Parvularculaceae bacterium
GCTCGGCGACGATGGGCGTTCCCCCGCCCGATCCCGACTGCAGGCTGACAGCGATGAAATAGCCCTGAACGGTCGCCAAGAAGACCGTCAGATAGCGCGTGTACTGATTGATCTGGCGCCGGCCCTGCTCGCCTTCCTTCTTGAGCGCTTCAAGCGACGGGATCACCGACGTCATCAGCTGCAGGATGATCGACGCCGAGATGTAGGGCATGATGTTGAGCGCGAAGATCGCCATCCGCTCGACGGCGCCGCCGGCGAAGATGTTGAGCGTGCCAAGGAGCCCGCCCGTCTGCGACTGGAACTGCGCGGCAAAGGCGTCAGGATTGATGCCCGGCAGCGGGATATAGGTGCCGAGCCGATAGACGATGAGCGCGCCGAGCGTGAACAACAGGCGCTTTTTCAGCTCCTCCGCCTTGGCGAGCGAGGAGAGATTGATGTTCTGGGCGAATTGTTCGGCCGCCGAAGTCATACCGAATATGGTGTCCCGATCTCGCGCCGGCGTTCATCGCCCGGCCTGATGAAGGAATTTGAGAGGAGACCGCTTCTCACCCTCGCCGTTCGCGCGTCGCCGGACGGCCGGCGAAGCACCTGCGATATGGCGATGCGGAACCCGAGGCGCAACCTTCCCGCCGGCCCTACTCCTTCTTGCCCTTCTTCGCGGCCTTGCCGGCTTTCGCCGGCTTTTCTTCACGGGTCTCGGTCATGGAAACGCTGCCTCCGGCTTTCTCGACCGCGGCGCGCGCCCCGGCGGAGGCATAGGCGACCTCGATCGACACCTTCGACTTGAGGGCGCCGACGCCGAGAAGGCGCACGCCGTCGAGCGCACGGCGCAGGACGCCGGCCCCGATCAGCGCCGCCGCATCGATTTTCTTGCCAGCGTCGAGCGCGCCGGCGTCAATCGCCGCCTGGATACGGCCGATATTGACCTCGGCGTATTTCGACTGGTTCGGCTTGTTGAAGCCGCGCTTGGGCATGCGCATGTAAAGCGGCATTTGGCCGCCTTCGAACTGGCGGATGCCGGTGACGCCGGAGCGGGCCTTCTGGCCTTTGACGCCGCGGCCGGCGGTCTTGCCCTTGCCGGAGCCGATGCCGCGGCCGACGCGCATGCGCGCTTTGCGCGCGCCGGGGTTATCGTGGATTTCGTTGAGCTTCATGGTTTCTCCTCGGACTTGCGACGCCACGGATCCGTCCGCGCGCCTCGCCCTTGTTCGGGCCGATTACTCGACCACCTTCACGAGATGCGGGATCTTGTTGATCATGCCGCGCACGGACGGCGTGTCTTCAAGCTCGCGCACGCGCCCGATCTTGCCGAGCCCGAGCCCGACGAGCGTTGCGCGTTGATCCTGCGGCCGACGCGCGGGGCTGCCGGTCTGGCGGACCTTGATCGTTTTCTTCGCTTTCGGCGCCATGGGTCAGCTCCTTGGATGTCAGGCGGCGTCGGCGCCTGACGCATCGCCGCCGCCGGTGCGGCCCGCGAGGATGTCGGACACCTTCTTGCCGCGCTTCGAGGCGATCGTGCGCGGGCTCGTTTGTGATTGCAGCGCGTCGATGGTCGCGCGCACCATGTTGTAGGGGTTCGAAGACCCGAGCGACTTGGCGACGACGTCCTGGACGCCGAGCGTTTCAAAGACCGCGCGCATCGGGCCGCCGGCGATAATGCCGGTTCCCGGCGGCGCGGCGCGCAAGACGACCTTACCCGCGCCCCAGCGTCCCGAGGCGTCGTGATGGAGCGTGCGGCCTTCGCGAAGCGGAATGCGAACGAGGCTGCGCTTGGCTTCCTGCGACGCCTTGCGGATCGCTTCCGGCACTTCGCGCGCCTTGCCCTTGCCGTAGCCGACGCGGCCTTTCTGGTCGCCGACGACGACGAGCGCGGCGAAGCCGAAATTCTTGCCGCCCTTCACGACCTTGGCGACGCGGTTGATGGCGACGAGCTTGTCGACGAATTCGTCGCGCTCCTCGCGCTCCTGCGCGCCCCGGCCGCGCCCGCGACCGCGCTCGCCGCGATCGCCGCGCTCGCGCCGCTGCCCGCGTTCCGGGCGGTCGCCGCCGTCTTGGATGTCTTCGCGCGCCATTCTGTTCTCCATCAACCCTTAGAAATTGAGGCCGCCTTCACGGGCGGCGTCGGCGAGCGCCTTGATCCGCCCGTGAAAGATGTAGCCGCCGCGATCGAAGACGACGTCCTTGACGCCGGCCTTCAGAGCGCGCTCGGCGAGCGCCTTGCCCACCTTCGCGGCGGCGTCCTTGTCGGCGCCTTTCGCGATTTCGGCCTTCAGCGCCTTGTCGAGCGAGGAGGCGGAAACGAGCGTCTTGCCGGCCGCATCGTCGATGATCTGCGCCGAAATGTTCTTCGACGACCGGAAGACGGAAAGGCGCGGACGCCCGCCCGACACCGCCTTCAGCTTGAAGCGGGTGCGCGCGGCGCGTTTGGTTCTCTGGTCTTTCTTGCTGGCCATGGCCGTATTCCTGAATGGCGCCGTCAGCGCGTGTTACTTCTTCTTGCCTTCCTTGCGGAAGATGAATTCGCCCTCATAGCGGACGCCCTTGCCCTGATAGGGTTCAGGCGGGCGGAAGCCGCGGATCTTCGCCGCCGTCTCGCCGACGAGCTGCTTGTCGATGCCGGAGATGACGATTTCCGTCTGCTTCGGCGTTTCGATCTTGATGCCCGGCGGCGGCGGGAAGTCGATTTCGTGGCTGTAGCCGAGCGCGAGGTTGAGGTTTGAGCCCTTCATCGCGGCGCGGTAGCCGACGCCGACCAGCTCAAGCTTCTTACTGTAGGCGGTCGTGACGCCGGTCATCAGATTGGCGATCATCGTGCGGCTCATGCCCCACTGTGACTTCGCTTCTTTGGACTTGTCGACAGGCGTGACCACGACCTCGCCGTTTTCGAGCGCGACCTTGCAAAGATCGTTGACGACGAATTTGAGCTCGCCCTTCGGCCCCTTCGCGGTGACCGTCTGGCCGGACACGGTGACAGTGACGCCCTTGGGCGCCGGCACCGGTTTCTTGCCGATACGAGACATGGATCTGGCGCTCCTCAGTAGACCTGGAACAGCACTTCGCCGCCGACATTGGCGGCGCGCGCGGCCGTGTCGGACATCACGCCCTTCGGCGTCGAGACGACCGAGATGCCGAGGCCGTTGCGGACCGACGGCAGGTCGGCGACGGCCGAATAGACGCGGCGGCCTGGCTTTGAAACGCGCTTGATGTGGGTGATGACCGGCGCGCCTTCGAAATACTTGAGCTCGATCTCGAATTCCGGCTTCGAGCCGTCTTTCTCGACGCGCGCATAACCGCGGATGTATCCCTCGTCCGCAAGGACGTCGAGAACGCGGCCGCGCAATTTCGACGCCGGGACCGTCAGAGACGAGTGACGGCGAAGCTGCGCATTGCGGATGCGCGTGATCAGATCGCCGATAGGATCGTTGATCGCCATGTGCGGTGTTCTCCCTACCAGCTCGCCTTGACGAGGCCAGGGATCTTTCCTTCCGATCCGAGGAGCCTCAGCGACAGGCGCGACATCTTGAGCTTGCGATAAAAGCCGCGCGGGCGGCCGGTCACCTGGCAGCGGTTCCGGATGCGCGTCTTTGACGAATTGCGCGGTAGCTCGGCGAGCTTGATCGCCGCGGCGAAGCGCTCCTCGGCGGGCTTGCTCTGGTCCTTGATGAGCGCCTTGAGGCGCGCGCGACGGGCCGCGTATTTCTTGGCCATGCGGCGGCGCTTCAGGTCGCGCTCGATCATCGATGTCTTAGCCATTCAGTCCTCCGTTAGACCGGTCTCCGGCGGCGCCGGACCTTGCCTACCCTTGCCTCTTTCCCGATCCTATTTCCGGAACGGGAAGTTGAATTCCGTCAGAAGCGCGCGCGCTTCCGCATCCGATTTCGCCGTGGTGCACACGATGATGTCCATGCCGCGCACCTTCTCGACCTGGTCGTAATTGATCTCAGGAAACACGATGTGCTCCTTGAGGCCGAGCGCGTAGTTCCCGCGCCCGTCGAAGCTCTTCGGCGACAGACCGCGGAAGTCGCGCACGCGCGGCAGCGCGACGGTCACCAATCGGTCGAGAAACTCGTACATGCGGTCCTTGCGAAGCGTGACCTTGCACCCGACCGCCATGCCGTCGCGGAGCTTGAAGCTTGCGATCGACTTCTTGGCCTTGGTGATGACGGGCTTCTGGCCCGAAATCTTCGTCAGCTCCTCGACGGCCTGCTCGACCGCCTTGCGGTCGTTGACCGCGTCGCCGACGCCCATGTTGATGACCACCTTCTCAAGCCGCGGCGTCATCATGGCGTTCTTGTAGCCGAACTGCTTCTGCAACGAGGGCTTGATCTTCTCGTTGTACTGCTTCTTCAGCCGCGGCGTGTATTTCTGCGCTTCAGCCATTGATCACCTCGCCTGAGCGGCGTTCGATACGGACTTTCTTGCCGTCGGCGCCGACCTTAAAGCCGACGCGGGTCGGCTTGCCGTCCTTGCCGACGATCGCGACGTTCGAGACGTGAATCGGCGCTTCCTCGCGGATGATGCCGCCGCGCGACGTCGCCGTCTGCTTCTCATGCTTGGCGACGATGTTGACGCCGCGGACGACGACGCGCTCGTCCTTCGGCAGGACCTTCGTCACCTCGCCCTCGACCCCGCGGTATTTGCCCGCGAGCACGACGACCTTGTCGCCCTTCTTGATCTTGGCGGCCATGACTACAGCACCTCCGGCGCGAGCGAGACGATCTTCATGTGGTTCGCCGCGCGCAGCTCGCGCGTCACCGGCCCGAAGATGCGCGTGCCGACCGGCTCTTTCTGGTTGTTGATCAGCACCGCCGCGTTGCGGTCGAAGCGGATCACCGAACCGTCCTTGCGCTTGATGTCCTTCGCGGTGCGCACGACAACGGCCTTCATCACTTGGCCCTTCTTCACGCGGCCGCGCGGAATCGCCTCCTTGACGGAAACGACGATAATGTCGCCGACGCGGGCATATTTGCGCTTCGATCCGCCGAGCACCTTGATGCACTGGACGCGCTTGGCGCCCGAGTTGTCGGCGACGTCGAGATTGGTCTGCATCTGGATCATGTCGACCCTCCACGGACCTTCCGGTCCGCCCTCATTCCCTGGCGGGCGCGCCCGCCGTTAAACCATCAACCCTTCGAACCGAGCCCGATCACTTCCCAGCGCTTCAGCTTCGACTTCGGCGCGCATTCCCGGATCTGGACGAGATCGCCGATCTTGAACTTGTTTTCTTCGTCATGCGCATGGAACTTCTTCGAGCGCTTGATCGTCTTCAGAAGCACAGGGTGCTTCTCGATGCGCTCGACGCTGACGACGACCGTTTTTTGGCCTTTGTCGCTGACGACTGTTCCCTGCAGGATGCGCTTTGGCATGATCGGTCCGTCCTACTTTTTCGCTGCCAGCGCCTTCTGGCGCAGCACGGTCTTGATGCGGGCGATGTCCTTGCGGACCTCGCCGACGCGGGAAGTCTTTTCAAGTTGCCCCGAGGCCCGCTGAAAGCGCAGGTTGAACTGCTCCTTCTTAAGCAGGAGGAGCCGGTCCTTCAGCTGGTCTTCGGTGAGGTCGCGCGCTTCCGAGGCTTTCATGACCCTGATCCCTTATTCGCCGAGACGCTTCACGATGCGGGTCTTGATCGGCAGCTTTGCCGCGCCGAGCGCGAGAGCGGCCTTCGCGACTTCATCCGTGACGCCGTCGAGTTCGAACATGATGCGGCCGGGCTTGACCCGCGCCACCCAGAGCTCCGGCGCGCCCTTGCCCGAGCCCATGCGGACTTCGGTCGGCTTCTTCGACACCGGAACGTCCGGGAACACGCGGATCCAGACGCGGCCCGCGCGTTTCATCTCGCGGGTGATCGCGCGGCGCGCCGCTTCGATCTGGCGCGCGGTGACGCGCTCGGGTTCGACCGCCTTGAGGCCGTGCGAGCCGAAGTTCAACTCCGTGCCGCCCTTCGCGTTTCCGCTGATCCGGCCCTTGAACTGCTTCCTGTATTTCGTGCGTTTCGGCTGCAGCATGTCAGCTCTCCGACCTCAACCTTTAAGCCCGCGCGCCTTCGCGGCGCGCCGGGGCGACGCCGCCCGTTTGAGCCTCGACGATGCGCGCTTCCTGCGCCATCGGATCGTGCTCCATGATCTCGCCTTTGAAGATCCAGACCTTCACGCCGATCGCGCCATAGGGCGTGCGCGCCGTCGCCGTGCCGTAATCGATGTCGGCGCGCAGCGTGTGCAGCGGCACGCGGCCTTCGCGGTACCATTCCATGCGCGCGATCTCCGCGCCGCCGAGACGGCCCGAGACATTGACGCGGATGCCGAGCCCGCCCATGCGCATCGTCGTCTGCATGGAGCGCTTCATGGCGCGGCGGAACGCGACCCGGCGCTCAAGCTGCTGGGCGATGTTCTCGGCGACGAGCGTGGCGTCGATCTCCGGCTTGCGGATTTCGACGATGTTGAGCGCCGTCTCCGATTTCGTGAGCTGTTGAAGCTCCGAGCGCAGCTTTTCGATGTCGGCGCCCTTCTTGCCGATGACGACGCCCGGGCGCGCCGTGTAGATCGTCACGCGGCATTTCTTGTGCGGGCGCTCGATGATGATGCGCGAAACGCCAGCCTGCTTCAGCTTCTCGTGCAGGAACTCGCGGATCTTGAGGTCCTCATGGAGGAGGTCCCCATAGGTCGCCTTGTTGGCGAACCAACGCGAATCCCAGGTGCGGTTGACGCCGAGGCGCAAGCCGATCGGATTGACCTTCTGACCCATTAGGCGGCCTCCTCGACCTGGCGCACGACGATGGTGATTTCTGCAAACGGCTTGAAGATCCGGCCCATGCGGCCGCGCCCGCGCGGCGTCCAGCGCTTCAGGACCATGTTCTTGCCCACAAAAGCGCGATCGACGACGAGGCTGTCGATGTCGAGATTGTGGTTGTTCTCGGCGTTGGCGATCGCACTCTCGAGGCAGCGCTTGACCTCCTTCGAGATCCGCTTGCGCGAAAACTCGAGCTCGGCGAGCGCCTTGTCGACCTTCTTGCCGCGGATCATCTGCGCGACGAGGTTGAGCTTCTGCGGCGAGATGCGCAGGTTCGAGGCTTTCGCCATCGCCTGATCGTCGCCGACGCGCCGTTCGTTCTTGGCCTTGCCCATGACTATTTCCTCTTCACCTTCTTGTCGGCGCCGTGCCCGTAAAAGGTGCGCGTCGGCGAAAACTCGCCGAGCTTGTGGCCGACCATGTCCTCGGTGACGTGAACGGGGATGAATTTCTGGCCGTTGTAGACGTTGAAGGTGAGCCCGACGAATTGCGGCAGCACCGTCGACCGGCGCGACCAAGTCTTGATGCCGCCCTTGTGGGCGCCGCTCTGCGCTTCGTCGGCCTTCTTCAAGAGATAGCCGTCGACGAAGGGGCCTTTCCAGACTGAACGTGGCATACTTCTCTCCTGCCCCTTAATTCACTTTTTTCCGCGCGTGGCGCGAGCGCAGGATCATCTTCTGCGTGCGCTTGTTCTTGCGCGTCTTGCGGCCCTTGGTCGGCTTGCCCCACGGCGTCACCGGATGACGGCCGCCGGAGGTGCGGCCTTCGCCGCCGCCATGCGGGTGGTCGATCGGGTTCATGGCGACGCCGCGCACCGACGGACGGTTGCCCTTGAGGCGCTGGCGGCCGGCCTTGCCGACCGTCTCGTTGAGATGGTCGGGGTTCGACACCGCGCCGATCGTCGCCATGCACTCCGACGGCGCGAGGCGCACTTCGCCGGACTGAAGGCGGATCTGCGACAGCGGTCCGTCGCGGCCGACGAGCTGGGCGTAATTGCCGGCGGCGCGCGCGATCGCTCCGCCCTTGCCGGGCTTCAACTCGACATTGTGGATGATCGTGCCGACCGGGATCGAGCGCAGCGGCATGGCGTTGCCCGGCTTCACGTCGACCTTGTCGCCGGCGATGACCTTGTCGCCCACTTTCAGGCGCTGCGGCGCGATGATGTAGGAGAGTTCGCCGTCGAGATATTTGATCAGCGCAATGAACGCAGTGCGGTTCGGGTCATATTCGAGCCGTTCGACCTTCGCCTCGATGTCGACCTTGCGCCGCTTGAAATCGACGACGCGATAAAGGTTCTTCGCGCCGCCGCCGCGACGGCGCATCGTCACCCGGCCGAGATTGTTGCGGCCGCCTTTCGAGATCAGGCCTTCGGTAAGCGTCTTTTCGGGGCGGCCCTTGTAGAGCTCGCTCCGGTCGACGACGACAAGACCGCGCTGCGAAGGGGTCGTCGGGTTGAATTTCTTGAGCGCCATGGTTCTCTTACGCCTCGCCTTAGATCCGGCCCGTGACGTCGATCGTGTGGCCGGGCTCGAGCGTCACGACCGCTTTCTTGACCGTCGAGCGCGAATAGGGCCGCCCCTGGAAGTATTTGTTCTTCCCCTTGGTGCGGAGCGTGTTGACGGCCTTCACCTTGACCTTGAAGAGCGCCTCGACCGCGGCCGCGATCTCGGGCTTCGTCGCCTCGAGCGGCACGCGGAACACGACCTGGCTGTTTTCAGACGCGATCGTCGACTTCTCGGTGATCACCGGAGCGATCAGCGTATCGAAGTGACGTTCGGCGCCGGAAACCGCGCCCTTCACCGTTTTCGCCGGCTTTTTCATTTGAGCCTCGCTTCAAGGCTGGCGACCGCCGCCTTCGTCAGGACGAGCTTCTCCCGGCGCAGGATGTCGTAGACATTCGCCCCGATCGCCGGCAGCACGTCGATGTTCGGAATGTTGCGCGCGGCCGCGCCGAAATTCTGATCGACGGCCGCGTCGACGATCAGCGCGCTCCTGAGCCCCAATTTGGCGAAGCGTTCGACGAGCGCCGAGGTCTTGGCTTCCGCGAGCGCGGCGTTGTCGAGAATGATCAGCTCGTTCGCCGCTTGCTTCGCCGACAGAGCGTGCTTCAGCGCGAGCTTGCGCACTTTCTTCTGAAGGCCGATCGCATGGCTGCGCGGACGCGGCCCGTGGGCCGTGCCGCCGCCGCGAAACTGCGGGGCCGCCTTGTTGCCATGACGGGCGCCGCCGGTGCCCTTCTGCTTATACATCTTCTTCGAGGTCGCCTTGACCTCGTTGCGGGGCTTCGACTTGTGGGTTCCCTGCTGGCGCTTGGCGAGCTGATAGACGACCATGCGGTGCAGGATGTCCTTGCGCGGCTCGAGACCGAAGATCTCGTCGGCAAGGTCGATCGACCCGGCTTTCGCGCTGTCAATACTGACGACGTCGAGTTTCATCATTCGGCTCCTTTGGCCGCATCCGCCGACTTCAGCGCGGCAGGCTTCGGCAGGTCTTTCGGCGCCGGCGTCCGGACAGCGTCGCGGATCATCACCCAGCCGCCTTTCGGGCCCGGAACGGCGCCCTTGAGCAGGATGAGACCGCGCGCTTCGTCGACGCGGACGACTTCGACGTTCTGCGTGGTGCGCTGGACGTCGCCCATATGGCCCGCCATGCGCTTGTTCTTGAACACACGGCCCGGATCCTGGCGCTGACCGGTCGAACCATGCGAGCGATGCGACACCGACACGCCGTGCGAGGCGCGCAGGCCGCCGAAATTGTGACGCTTCATCGCGCCGGCGAAGCCCTTGCCGACCGTCGTTCCCGTGACATCGACCTTCTGGCCGACGTGGAAGTGCGCCGCCGACAGCTCCGCGCCGATGTCGACCAGCATGTCGTCGGCGACGCGGAATTCAGCGGTCTTTTCTTTCGGCTCGACATTGGCCTTCGCAAACCGGCCGCGGTCGGCTTTCGTCTGGCGCTTCACCTTCGCCGCGCCGGCGCCGAGCTCGAGCGCCGTATAGCCGTTCTTTTCCTTCGTGCGGTGGCCGACAACCTGCACCTTGTCGACCTGCATGACGGTGACGGGAATGTGTTCGCCCTCGCCGCCATAAACGCGGGTCATGCCGATCTTGCGCGCAATCAGTCCTGTACGCATCGCGTTTATCCCCTTAGGCGCCGAGGCGGATTTCGACGTCGACGCCAGCCGACAGGTCGAGCTTCATCAGCGCATCAACCGTCTGCGGCGTCGGATCGACGATGTCGAGCACGCGCTTGTGGGTGCGCATCTCGAACTGTTCGCGGCTCTTCTTGTCGATGTGCGGCGACCGGTTGACCGTGAAACGCTCGATGCGCGTCGGCAGCGGGATCGGGCCGCGGACCTGCGCGCCCGTGCGCTTGGCCGTATTGACGATCTCGCGCGTCGACGCGTCGAGGACGCGGTGATCAAAGGCTTTGAGCCTGATGCGGATATTCTGTTGCATGAGATCTTCGCCTTCGTTCCCGTCGCCGTCCGTTCAACCGATCAAATGACGGCGGAGCCGCCGCGGCGGCTCCGCACGCTTCACGCCTCTTACTTCAGGATCTTCGCCACGATGCCGGCGCCCACCGTGCGGCCGCCTTCGCGAATGGCGAAGCGGAGCTTCTCTTCCATCGCGATCGGCACGATCAGCTCGACATTGATCTCGACATTGTCGCCCGGCATGACCATCTCGACGCCCTGCTTCAGCGTCACGATGCCCGTCACGTCCGTCGTCCGGAAATAGAACTGCGGGCGGTAGTTGGTGAAGAACGGCGTGTGACGGCCGCCCTCTTCCTTCGTCAGGATGTAGGCTTCCGCGACGAACTGGGTGTGCGGGGTGACCGAGCCCGGCTTGCAGAGCACCTGGCCGCGCTCGACGCCGTTGCGTTCGATGCCGCGCAGGAGGACGCCGACGTTGTCGCCCGCCTCGCCGCGATCGAGCAGCTTGCGGAACATTTCAACGCCCGTGCAGGTCGTCTTGGCGGTCGGCCGGATGCCGACGATCTCGAGTTCGTCGCCGACATTGACGACGCCCCGCTCGACGCGGCCCGTGACGACCGTGCCGCGGCCGGAGATCGAGAACACGTCTTCGATCGGCAGAAGGAACGGCTGGTCGACCGGACGCTTCGGCGTCGGGATGTAATTGTCGACCGCCTCGATGAGCTTGCGGATCGCCTGCTCGCCGATTTCCGGGTCGCGGCCTTCCATCGCGGCCAGCGCCGAGCCGCGGATGATCGGAATATCGTCGCCCGGGAATTCATACTTCGAGAGTAGTTCACGAATTTCCATCTCGACGAGGTCGAGCAGTTCCGGATCATCGACCATGTCGACCTTGTTCATGAACACGACGATCGCGGGCACGCCGACCTGACGGGCGAGCAGGATGTGCTCGCGCGTCTGCGGCATCGGACCGTCGTTCGCCGAGACGACGAGGATCGCGCCGTCCATCTGCGCGGCGCCGGTGATCATGTTCTTCACATAGTCGGCGTGGCCCGGGCAGTCGACGTGGGCGTAGTGCCGGTTCGCCGATTCATACTCGACATGCGCGGTGTTGATCGTGATGCCGCGCGCGCGCTCTTCCGGCGCGTTGTCGATCTGGTCATAGGCGCGGAACTCGCCGAAATACTTGGTGATCGCGGCCGTCAGGGTCGTCTTGCCGTGGTCGACGTGACCGATCGTTCCGACGTTCGCATGCGGCTTGTTGCGTTCGAACTTTGCCTTCGCCATTTTACTTTCTCCGTCTCCTGACGACTTCCTGACTTCTTCCGGCGGCTTGCGGGATCAACCCGCGAGCTTCGCCTGGACTTCTTCCTGCACGTTCTTCGGCACCTGCTCGTAGTGGTCGAACTGCATCGTATAGTTCGCCCGACCTTGGGTCTGCGACCGCAGCGTGTTGACGTAGCCGAACATGTTCGCCAGCGGCACCATCGCATGGACGACGTTGGCGTTGCCGCGCATCTCCTGGTTCTGGATCTGGCCGCGGCGGGAGTTTAGATCGCCGATCACCGTGCCGGTGAACTCCTCCGGCGTCACCACCTCGACCTTCATGATCGGCTCGAGGAGCGCCATGCCGAGATGCGGCTTGGCCTCGCGCATGGCCGCGCGGGCGGCGATTTCGAAGGCGAGAACCGAGGAGTCGACGTCGTGGAAGGCGCCGTCGATCAGCTCGACCTTGAAGTCGAGGATCGGGAAGCCGACGAGCATGCCGGCGTTCCTGACCGAGTCGATGCCCTTCTGCACGCCCGGAATGTATTCGCGGGGAATCGCGCCGCCGACGATCTTCGATTCAAAGACGTAGCCGGAGCCCGGCTCGCCCGGAATGATGTTCATCTTAACGCGCGCAAACTGGCCGGTGCCGCCGGTCTGCTTCTTGTGCGTGTAGTCGATCGTGTAAGGCTTCGTGAACGCTTCGCGGTAGGCGACCTGCGGCGCGCCGACATTGGCTTCGACCTTGAATTCGCGGCGCATGCGGTCGACGATGATGTCGAGGTGAAGTTCGCCCATCCCCTTGATGATCGTCTGGCCGGATTCCTCATCGGTCGAGACGCGGAACGAGGGGTCCTCAGCCGCAAGACGCTGCAGCGCGATCCCCATCTTCTCCTGGTCGGCCTTCGTCTTCGGCTCGACGGCGAGTTCGATGACGGGCTCGGGGAACACCATCCGCTCGAGAATCACGGGCTTGCTCGGATCACACAGGGTGTCGCCCGTCGTCGTGTCCTTAAGGCCGACGACGGCGATGATGTCGCCGGCGTAGGCTTCCTTGATGTCCTCGCGGTTGTTGGCGTGCATCTGCACCATGCGGCCGATGCGCTCACGCTTGTTCTTGACGGTGTTCTGAAGACCCGTGCCCGATTCAAGTTTGCCGGAGTAGATGCGGCAGAAGGTGAGCGAGCCGACGAACGGGTCGTTCATGATCTTGAAGGCGAGCATGGCGAGCGGCTCGTCGTCGGACGAGTTGCGCACCATTTCTTCTTCGGTGTCAGGATGAATGCCTTTGATCGCCGGAACTTCGTTCGGGCTCGGCAGGTAATCGACGACGGCGTCGAGAAGCGGCTGAACGCCCTTGTTCTTGAACGCCGAGCCGCACAGCACCGGATACCAGGTCCCCGCGCGCACCGCCTTGCGGATGAGGCGCTTGAGGGTCGGAACCGGAATTTCCTTGCCGTCGAGATAGTCGGCCATAACCTCGTCATCGAGCTCGACGCAGGCCTCGACGAGCGCTGCGCGATACTCCTCGGCCTTGTCCTTGAGATCGTCAGGAATGGGCTCGTCATGGAACGCTGCGCCGAGGCTTTCTTCCTCCCAGATGATGGCTTTCATCTCGAGGAGGTCGACGACGCCCTTGAACGTCGCTTCGATGCCGACGGGAAGCTGCAGCGGCACGGCCTTGACGCCGAGGCGCTGCTTGATCGAGTCGAGGCAGAAATAGAAATCGGCGCCGATCTTATCCATCTTGTTGGCGAAGATGATGCGCGGCACATTGTATTTGTCGCCCTGGCGCCAGACGGTTTCCGTCTGCGGCTCGACACCCTGGTTGCCGTCGAGCAGGCAGACCGCGCCGTCGAGAACGCGCAGCGAGCGCTCGACCTCGATCGTGAAATCGACGTGGCCCGGCGTGTCGATGATGTTGAGGCGCTTGTCCTTCCAGAAGCAGGTCGTCGCGGCCGAGGTGATCGTGATCCCCCGCTCCTGCTCCTGCTCCATCCAGTCCATCGTCGCGGCGCCGTCATGGACTTCGCCGATCTTGTGGCTCTTGCCCGTGTAGTAAAGGACGCGCTCGGTCGTCGTCGTCTTGCCCGCATCGATGTGGGCCATGATGCCGAAGTTGCGGTAGTCCTCGATTTTATGCGTGCGGGGCATGAGGGGCGGTCCCTGAAACTCTAAGGTCGTTACCAGCGATAATGCGAGAAGGCGCGGTTGGCTTCCGCCATCCGGTGCGTGTCTTCGCGCTTCTTGACGGCGGCGCCGCGGTTCTGCGCGGCGTCCATGATCTCGTTCGAGAGGCGGTCGACCATGGTCGTCTCGTTGCGCGCGCGCGCCGCCGAGATGATCCAGCGCATGGCGAGCGCCTGACGGCGCTCGGGGCGAACCTCGACCGGCACCTGGTAGGTGGCGCCGCCGACCCGGCGCGAGCGCACTTCGATCGCCGGCATCACATTGTCGAGCGCTTCCTTGAAGGTGTCGACCGGCGGGCGGCGCAACTTGCCTTCGATGCGGTCGAGCGCGCCGTAGACGATCTTTTCGGCAGCCGATTTCTTGCCGTCGTACATGACGTAATTCATGAACTTCGAAACGGCGGCGTCGCCGAATTTCGGGTCGGTGTGGACTTCGCGTTTCTCGGCGCGGTGGCGGCGTGACATCTCTGACCCTCGCTTATTTCGGGCGCTTGGCGCCGTATTTCGACCGGCGCTGCTTGCGGTCCTTGACGCCCTGGGTGTCGAGGACGCCGCGAATGATGTGGTAGCGGACGCCGGGAAGGTCCTTCACCCGGCCGCCGCGGATGAGCACCACCGAGTGCTCCTGCAGGTTGTGCCCCTCGCCCGGGATGTAGCCGATCACCTCGAACCCGTTCGTCAGGCGCACCTTGGCGACTTTCCGGAGCGCCGAGTTCGGCTTCTTCGGCGTCGTCGTGTAGACGCGCGTGCAGACGCCGCGCTTTTGCGGGTTCTGCTGCATCGCCGGGACCTTGTTGATCTTCCGGCGCGGGCTCCGGGGCTTCCGGATCAGCTGCTGTATCGTCGGCATTAACGCTTCCCTCGAGGCGGACCCGGCGTCCCGGACCCAATTCCACGCGAACCCCATGCGTCGCAGGCGGCTTCCCGCAAACGACACGAAAGGACGGGGCCCACGCTGTGGAACTCCGTCCGCGATCACTGAACTTTGTTCGGCTAAACGGGCCGCGTTTCAGGAGATCCTGACGGCCGGCCTTTCAGCGGCCCCGTCTCTACTGGCGCGAATCGGGTGGGTCAATAGCAACCACAACAAAAAGTTCGCAATTCCTGCGCTTTGGTGAGCGCTTCGGCGGCGGATTTTCCCCAGCGCGGGAATCCGGGGCTATTGCAGATATTTCGCCGCCCTTTCCGACCTCAGCCGGCGGGTGAAATCGGTGAAGCGCGAGGGTGGCAAGCGCCGGGCGATCATGTCCGCGAGAAGCAGCAGCGCTCCCTGGCGCTTCGCCATCAGGCGCCAGCGGTTCCAGCGGTGCGACGCCGCAAGCGCAAGCCGGCCCGCCAGCCCGGGCCGCAAGACAGGCTCGCCCGAGGGTTCATAGCCCCGGTCGGCGAGCATCCGACCGATCTTGCCTTCAACGAGTCCCACCTCGCGCGGCGTCAGTTGCCGGCGCCATTGCTGGATCAGCGCAGGATCGGGCGAGGCGTAGGTCGTCGTCGCCGGATAAGAAAGCATCGCCGGGTCATAGCCGACCCCGAAAAAAGCGCACAGGCGTGTCAGCTCTCCGACCGGATCGGCGATCAGCGCCTCATTTTTCATCTCAAGGATTCGATCGGCCGGGACCTCGGCGGCGAGCCTTTCAAAGTCACGTTCCGATTGCGTCCAGTGATCGACGCCATGATAGACGTTCCCCGCCCAGCCCATGCCGATCGCCGATCGCGCCACGTCGCGGGGATCGCGCAGCAGATGGACGTACCGCGCTTCGGGAAAGAAGTCGGGAATCCGGCTGAAATTCCGGTGAATGTTGATCGAGAGCGTCAGGCCCGGCCGGCGGAGCTGGCTCACCATGTCGCGGATCATACCGCGATGCCCGAGTTCCGGTCTCGTCCTGAAACCGATCTTGTTGAAGACTCGATTGAACGAAATCTCCCGCAGGTAGCGTTCGAGGTCGGGCGCGCCGTTCTTTTCGTGCGGCGGCTCGAACAGGAAATCCATTTCGCCGGGGTTTGAAAGCAGCGGATGGTGATTAACCATGATGCGCAGAAGCGTCGTGCCCGACCGCAGCGCGCCGCAAATGAAAACGATGTCGGAACCGTCTTCCTCGCCCGCTGAGTCTGCGCTTTGAGAAATCATCGCCCCCGCCGCATTCAAGCCTTGCGCCATCCTAGATCCTCGCGACTTGCACCGGAATCAAGGCGCTCGATCAGGTTTTTGACTGTCGCGGCGTTCGCCGTTTGGCGCCTCGCCCGCGCAAAACCGCGCAAACTTTTGCGCACGCCGCTCAAAATGAAAACGGCGGCCCTTGGAGGGCCGCCGTTCCTGACCGGGTTCGACGAGTCGCTATTGCGCCGCCTGCGGCTGTTCTTCCGGCGCCGGGAGCGCCGCCGCCGACGCCGCGCGCCGCTCGCGCTCGGCGATGAGCGCCTGGTCGCGGCGCTCGGCCTCGAGCTGGTGACGGGACATAATGCCGCCGGTGCCGGCCGGAATGAGGCGGCCGACGATGACGTTCTCCTTCAGCCCCTCGAGATAGTCGACCTTGCCGTTGACGGCGGCGTCGGTGAGGACGCGCGTCGTCTCCTGGAACGAGGCCGCCGAGATGAAAGAGCGCGTCTGCAGGCTCGCCTTGGTGATGCCGAGCAGCACCGGAGCGCCTTTCGCGGGACGCTTGCCCTGCTCTTCGAGGCGGGCGTTCATCTCCTCGAACTCGATCTTGTCTACCTGCTCTTCCTTGAGGAACAGCGAGTCGCCCGGATCGGAGATCTCGACCTTCTGCAGCATCTGGCGAACGATCACCTCGATGTGCTTGTCGTTGATCGGCACGCCTTGCAGGCGATAGACCTCCTGGATCTCGTTGATGAGGTAATTCGCCAGCGCCTCGATGCCGAGGATCTGGAGAATGTCGTGCGGCGCCGGATTGCCGTCGATCAGGAACTCGCCCTTGGCGATGAAGTCGCCTTCCTGCACCGAAATGTGCTTGCCCTTCGGGACGAGATACTCGATCGGCTCGAGGCTCTCATCCGTCGGCACGATGCGGATGCGGCGCTTGTTTTTATAGTCGCGCCCGAATTCGACGCGGCCGTCGGCCTCGGCGATGATCGCATGATCCTTGGGACGCCGGGCCTCGAACAATTCCGCGACGCGCGGCAGACCGCCGGTGATGTCGCGGGTCTTGGCGCCCTCGGTCGGGATGCGCGCGAGCGCGTCGCCGACGCGGACCGTATCGCCGTCCTCGACCGAAAGAATGGCGTCGACGGGCAGCTGGTAGCGCGCCTCGCCGCCGGTTTCGAGCTTCAGCGCCTTGCCCTTTTCGTCCGTGATGACGATCGCGGGCTTCAAGGCCGCCGCGCGCGGATTGGCGCGCCAGTCCATGACGACCCGGCTTGCGATGCCCGTCGCCTCGTCGGCGACGACCTGCATCGAGAAGCCTTCCTGCAGGTCCTCATACTTCACCTTGCCGGCGAGATCGGTGAGGATCGGCAGCGTGTAAGGATCCCAGTCGGCGATGCGCTGGCCGCGCGTGACGCGCGCGCCGTCGTCGATGCGGAGCTTGGTGCCGTAGGAGACCTTGTAGGAAGCGTGCTCCTTGCCGTCCTTGTCGACGATCTTCACGAGCGTGTTGCGGCCCATGACGATGAGGTCGCCGTCGGAGTTCTTCACGACGTTTCGGTTCTCAAGGACGAGCTTGCCGTCGTGGCTCGCCTCGATGAACGAGGTGTCGCCGACCTGCGCCGTGCCGCCGATGTGGAAGGTGCGCATGGTGAGCTGCGTTCCGGGCTCGCCGATCGACTGCGCGGCGATGACGCCGACCGCTTCGCCGACATTGACGGGCGAACCGCGCGCAAGGTCGCGGCCGTAGCACTTGGCGCAGACGCCGACCTTTGAATCGCAGGTGAGCACAGAACGCACGCGCACCTTGGCGACGCCGGCGCCCTCGATCAGTTCAGCCTGCTCCTCGTTGATCTCGTCGTTCTTGCGCGCGAGAACCTCGCCCGTTTCAGGATGCGCGATGTCGACCAGCGCGGTGCGCCCGAGAATGCGCTGGGAGAGCGGCACGATCGTCTCGCCGCCCTGGATGACGGCGTCGAGCGTGATGCCGTTCTCCGTGCCGCAATCAAGCTCGCGGATGATGCAATCCTGCGCGACGTCGACGAGACGGCGCGTAAGGTAGCCGGAGTTCGCGGTCTTGAGCGCGGTGTCGGCGAGGCCCTTGCGGGCGCCATGCGTCGAGTTGAAGTACTCGAGAACGGTGAGGCCTTCCTTGAAGTTCGAAATGATCGGCGTCTCGATGATCTCGCCCGAGGGCTTGGCCATCAGCCCGCGCATGCCGGCGAGCTGCTTCATCTGCGCCGGGCTGCCGCGCGCGCCCGAATGCGACATCATGTAGATCGAGTTGATCTCCATTTCGCGCCCGGTCTCCTTGTCGACGCGCTTGGCGGAAATTTCCTTCATCATTGCGTCGGCGACCTTGTCGGTGCACTTCGCCCAGGCGTCGACGACCTTGTTGTATTTCTCGCCGCGCGTGATGAAGCCCTCGGCGTATTGCTGTTCGTAATCGCGGACGAGAGCGCGGGTCTTTTCGACTTCTTCCTGTTTCGCCTTCGGGATAACCATGTCGTCCTTGCCGAAGGAAATGCCGGCCTTGCACGCCTCCTTGAAGCCAAGATCCATGATCCGGTCGGCGAAGATGACCGTCTGCTTCTGGCCGCAATGGCGGTAGACGATGTCGATGAGGCCCTGGATCGTCTTCTTGGTCAGCAGCTGGTTGATGACCTGGAACGGGATGGCCCCGTCTCTCGGCAGCACCTGGGCGAGCTTCATCCGGCCGGGCGTCGTCTCGACGATCTCGCGGATCGGCTTGCCGTCCGGTCCGACCGATTCCCAGCGCGCCTTGATCTTGGAATGGAGCGTGACGGCGCCCGCCTCGAGCGCGTGCTCGATCTCGGCCATGGTCGAGAACGCCATGCCTTCGCCCGGCTCGCCCGATTTCTCGAGCGTGATGTAATAGAGCCCGAGAACGATGTCCTGGCTCGGCACGATGATCGGCTTGCCGTTTGCGGGCGACAGGATGTTGTTCGTCGACATCATCAGGACGCGGGCTTCAAGCTGCGCCTCGAGCGCGAGCGGCACGTGCACCGCCATCTGGTCGCCGTCGAAGTCGGCGTTGAACGCCGTGCAGACGAGCGGATGAAGCTGGATCGCCTTGCCCTCGATCAGCTTCGGCTCGAACGCCTGGATGCCGAGACGGTGCAGCGTCGGCGCGCGGTTCAAAAGGACCGGGTGCTCGCGGATGACTTCGTCGAGAATGTCCCAAACTTCGGGACGCTCTTTCTCAACGAGCTTTTTCGCCTGCTTGACGGTCGCGGAGAGCCCCTTCGCGTCGAGGCGCGAATAGATGAACGGCTTGAAGAGCTCGAGCGCCATCTTCTTCGGCAGGCCGCATTCATGCAGCTTCAGCTCCGGGCCGACGACGATGACCGACCGGCCCGAATAGTCGACGCGTTTGCCGAGAAGATTCTGGCGGAAGCGGCCCTGCTTGCCCTTCAGCATGTCGGACAGCGACTTCAGCGGCCGCTTGTTGGTGCCGGTGATGACGCGGCCGCGCCGGCCGTTGTCGAAGAGGGCGTCGACCGCCTCCTGCAGCATGCGCTTTTCGTTGCGCACGATGATGTCCGGCGCCCGAAGTTCGATCAGGCGCTTCAGCCGGTTGTTGCGGTTGATGACGCGGCGATAGAGATCGTTGAGGTCGGACGTCGCGAAGCGGCCGCCGTCGAGCGGGACGAGCGGTCGCAGTTCCGGCGGAATGACCGGAATGATCGTCATGATCATCCACTCGGGACGGTTGCCCGACTCGATGAAGGCGTTGATGAGCTTCAGGCGCTTGGCGAGCTTCTTCGGCTTCAGCTCCGAAGTCGACTCGGCGATTTCGACGCGCAGCTGTTCTGCGATCGCCTCAAGGTCGAGCGAGACGAGGATTTCGCGGATGGCCTCCGCGCCGATGCCGGCGGTGAAGCTGTCCTCGCCATATTCCTCCTGGGCCTTGAGATATTCCTCTTCGGTGAGGAGCTGGTGCTTTTCGAGCGGGGTGAGGCCCGGCTCGATGACGATGAACTGCTCGAAATAAAGGACGCGCTCGACGTCCTTCAGCGTCATGTCGAGCATCAGCGAGATGCGCGACGGGAGCGACTTCAGGAACCAGATATGGGCGACGGGCGCGGCGAGCTCGATATGCCCCATGCGGTCGCGACGCACCTTCGTCAGCGTCACCTCGACGCCGCACTTCTCGCAGGTGATGCCCTTATATTTCATGCGCTTGTACTTGCCGCACAGGCACTCGTAGTCCTTCACCGGACCGAAAATGCGCGCGCAGAAGAGGCCGTCGCGTTCGGGCTTGAACGTGCGGTAGTTGATCGTCTCAGGCTTCTTGATCTCGCCATAGGACCAGGAGAGGATCTTCTCCGGGCTCGCGATCGAAATGCGGATCTGGTTGAACGTCTGCGCCGGCGCGGCCGGATTGAACACGTTCATCATTTCCTGGGACATTCGGGCCTCTTTCGGTTGGCGGCGGGGCCGCCCGTGAACTCAAAATTCAAACCGCCGGGGCGAAGCGCGCCGCGCCCCGGCGAAGCGAAGGGTCTCAGCCGTTCTGCAGCTCGACGTTCAATCCGAGCGAACGCATTTCCTTCACGAGCACGTTGAAGCTCTCCGGAATGCCGGCTTCGAAATTGTCGTCGCCGCGGACGATCGCCTCATAGACCTTGGTGCGGCCGGCGACGTCGTCCGATTTGACGGTGAGCATCTCCTGCAGCGTGTAGGCGGCGCCATAGGCTTCGAGCGCCCAGACCTCCATCTCGCCGAAGCGCTGGCCGCCGAACTGGGCCTTGCCGCCCAAAGGCTGCTGCGTGACGAGCGAATAGGGCCCGATCGAACGCGCGTGGATTTTGTCGTCGACGAGATGGTGAAGCTTCAGAAGATATTTGTAGCCCACCGTCACCTTGCGGCCGAACTTCTCGCCGGTGCGGCCGTCGAAGAGATCGACCTGACCCGACTCCTCAAGGCCGGCGCGCTGGAGCATCTTGACGATGTCCGGCTCGCGGATGCCGTCGAACACCGGCGTTGAGACCGGCACGCCGCGAACGAGGTTCCCGGTGAGCTCTTTGAGCTCGTCATTGGTGCGCGGCAGGGTCTGCCCTTCGCCATAGATTTCCTTGATCTTGGCGGCGACGTCGTCGCGGCTCGCCTTCCCGGCTTCCCATTGTTCGAGAATGGCGCCGATCTGCTTGCCGAGGCCGCGGCAGGCCCAACCGAGGTGCGTTTCAAGGATCTGCCCGACATTCATCCGCGACGGCACGCCGAGCGGATTGAGCACGATGTCGATCGAGGTGCCGTCCTCGAGGAAGGGCATGTCTTCGATCGGCGCGATCTTCGAGATGACGCCCTTGTTGCCGTGGCGGCCGGCCATCTTGTCTCCGGGCTGGAGCTTGCGCTTGACCGCGACGAAGACCTTGACCGACTTCATCACGCCCGGCGCGAGTTCGTCGCCGCGCTTCAGCTTGTCGACCTTGTCGTTGAACCGGGCCTCGAGACGCGAGCGGCTGTCGTCATACTGCTTCTTCAGCGCCTCGACTTCGCCCATCGCCGTTTCGTCGGACACGACGATCTTCCACCACTGCCCGCGCGACAGCGGCTCGAGCGTCGCCTCGCTGACCTTGCCCTTCTCAAGGCCCTTCGGCCCCGAGACCGCATCCTTGCCGATGAGGATCGATTTGAGGCGCGCGAAAATGTTGCGCTCGAGAATCGCGAGTTCGTCGTCGCGGTCCTTGGCGAGGCGTTCGATCTCCTCGCGCTCGATCGCCACCGCCCGCTCGTCCTTCTCGACGCCGTGCCGGTTGAAGACGCGCACTTCGACGACCGTGCCGGAGGCGCCCGGCGGAAGCTTCAGCGAAGTGTCGCGGACGTCCGAGGCCTTCTCGCCGAAAATGGCGCGCAGGAGCTTTTCCTCCGGCGTCATCGGGCTTTCGCCCTTCGGCGTGATCTTGCCGACGAGGATGTCGCCGGGATTGACCTCGGCGCCGATGGCGACAATGCCCGCCTCGTCGAGGTTACGCAGCGCTTCTTCCGAGACGTTCGGGATGTCGCGCGTGATCTCTTCAGGGCCGAGCTTGGTGTCGCGCGCCATGACCTCGAATTCCTCGATGTGGATCGAGGTGAAGACGTCGTCGCGCACGATGCGTTCGGAGATGAGGATCGAGTCCTCGAAATTGTAGCCGTTCCATGGCATGAACGCGACAAGCACGTTCTTGCCGAGCGCAAGCTCGCCGAGGTCCGTCGACGGGCCGTCAGCGATGATATCGCCGGCGCGGATGACGTCGCCGATCTTCACCAGCGGGCGCTGGTTGATGCAGGTCGACTGGTTCGAGCGCTGGAACTTGCGGAGATTGTAGATGTCGACGCCCGGCTTGGTCGGGTCGGTCTCCTCCGTCGCGCGGATGACGATGCGCTGCGCGTCGACCTGTTCGACGACGCCCGGACGGCGCGCCGAGACGACGGCGCCGGAATCGCGCGCCACGATCGCTTCCATGCCGGTGCCGACGAACGGGGCCTCGGCCTGGAGGAGCGGCACCGCCTGGCGCTGCATGTTCGAGCCCATCAGCGCGCGGTTGGCGTCGTCGTTCTCAAGGAACGGGATGAGCGCAGCGGCGACCGACACGAGCTGCTTTGGCGAGACGTCGATGTATTTCACCTCGTCGCGCGGCATCAGCATCGCCTCGCCGCCGACGCGGCAATTGACGAATTCGTTAACGAGGCGCCCGTTCTTGTCGATCTCGGCGTTCGCCTGCGCGACGGCGTAGCGCTGCTCCTCCATCGCGGAGAGATAGACGACTTCGTCCGTCACCTTGCCGTTTTCGACCTTGCGGTACGGGCTTTCGATGAAGCCGTATTTGTTGACCTGCGCATGCGTCGCAAGGCTGTTGATGAGGCCGATATTCGGCCCTTCCGGCGTCTCGATCGGGCAGATGCGTCCGTAATGCGTCGGGTGGACGTCGCGGACCTCGAAGCCGGCGCGCTCGCGCGTCAGGCCGCCCGGCCCGAGCGCCGACAGCCGCCGCTTGTGGGTGATCTCCGACAGCGGGTTCGTCTGGTCCATGAATTGCGACAGCTGCGAGGAGCCGAAGAATTCACGCACCGCCGCCGCGACCGGCTTGGCGTTGATGAGGTCGTGCGGCATCAGCGTTTCAAGCTCGGCCGACGACATGCGCTCCTTGATCGCCCGGTCCATGCGCAACAGGCCGATGCGATACTGGTTTTCCATCAGCTCGCCGACCGAGCGCACCCGGCGGTTGCCGAGATTGTCGATATCGTCGATTTCGCCGCGCCCGTCGCGAAGGTCCGTCAGCGTCTTCAGGACTTTGAGGATGTCCTCCTTGCGGAGCACGCGCACGCTGTCGTCCGGCGGAAAATCGAGACGGATGTTCATCTTCACCCGTCCGACCGCCGAGAGGTCGTAACGCTCCGGGTCGAAGAACAGGCCGTAGAAGAGCGCTTCGGCGGTTTCGAGCGTCGGCGGCTCGCCCGGGCGCATGACGCGGTAGATGTCGATGAGCGCCTGCTCGCGGTTCGAATTCTTGTCGGCGGCGAGCGTGTTGCGGATATAAGCGCCGATCGTGACGTGATCGACGTCGATCGTGTCGAAAGAATCGACGCCGATCTCGGCGAGAAGCTTCAGCGTCTTCTCGGTGATCTCGTCGCCGGCCTCGGCGAAGATCTCGCCGTTCTCGAAATTGACGAGGTCGGAGGCGAAATAACGCCCGACCATTTCCTCGTCGGAGAGAAGGAGATTCTTCACGCCGCTGTCGGCGATCTCCTTGGCGGCCTTGGCGGACAGTTTCTTGCCCGCCTCGGCGACGACCTTGCCGGTCTTGGCGTCGATGAGGTCGCGGTCGAGCTTGACGCCTTTCACGCGGTCTGCGCGGAACGGCATCGTCCAGCCGGTCTTGGTCCGCTGGTGCGGAACGCGGTTGTAGAAGCTGTCGAGGATTTCCTCCTGGTCCATGCCGAGGCCATAGAGGAGCGTCGTCGCCGGCAGCTTGCGGCGGCGGTCGATGCGGACATTGACGATGTCCTTGGCGTCGAACTCGAAATCGAGCCATGACCCGCGATAGGGGATGATGCGCGCGGCGAACAGCAGCTTGCCGGAGGAATGCGTCTTGCCCCGGTCGTGATCGAAAAAGACGCCGGGCGAGCGATGCATCTGCGAAACGATGACCCGCTCGGTGCCGTTGATGATGAAAGTGCCGTTGTCGGTCATGAGCGGAATGTCGCCCATGTAGACTTCCTGCTCCTTCACGTCGCGGACCGATTTCGCGCCGGTGTCCTGGTCGATCTCGAAGACCGCCAGGCGCAGCGTCACCTTCAGCGGCGCGGCGTAGGTCATGTCGCGCTGCTGGCACTCCTCGACGTCGAACTTCGGCTCCTCGAATTCATAGGAGACGAATTCAAGCAGCGCCGCGCCGGTGAAATCCGAGATCGGGAAGACCGAGCGGAAAACCGCTTCGAGGCCTTCGTTCTTGCGGTCGGCCGGCTTGATCCGCCGCTGCAGGAATTGTTCGTAGGAATCTTTCTGAACCTGGATGAGGTTCGGCATCGGGGCCGCATCGCCAATGCGGCCGAAGCTTTTGCGAATTCTTTTCTTCTCTACGAAAGACTGCGCCATCGTTTTTCCTCACGCGGGCGCCGGGCCCGCCTCTCGCGCCAAATGGACCGCGCCATGCCGTTCCGGGATCGCGACGCCCGGCGCATGCGCGAATCGCCCCTGACGGCCGCTCACGGGCGCCCGGGGCGTCGATCAGTCCGAATTTTCAGTTCTCAAGTTTCCGAAGCACGTCGCCGCATCGCCTGACCGCGGAAGGGCGCCCCCCGCCGCAGCGAACGCCGTTAATAGGGATGTCGCCCGGAGGCCGCAACCCCTCAAAACGGAAAAAGTCAAGAAAATTCTTGCACGTTTTCCTGAGGAGTCCGGCCCCGGGCCGGCCGCCCCAACCGGCCGCGAAACGCGCGGCCGGCGAGCGGCCCCCGCGCCCCATGGAGCGCCGGGGCCAGACGAGACTATTTGAGCTCGACCTTGGCGCCGACCGCCTCGAGCTTCTTCTTGATGTCTTCGGCTTCGGCCTTGGCGACAGCTTCCTTGACCGTCTTGCCGCCGGCCTCGACGAGGTCCTTGGCTTCCTTGAGGCCGAGACCGGTGATCGCGCGAACTTCCTTGATCACTTCGATCTTCTTCGCGCCCGCGTCGACGAGGACGACGTTGAATTCCGTCTTCTCCTCGACCGCGGCGGCGGCGGCGCCGCCCGCGCCCGGCATGGCGACCGCAACCGCGCCCGCGGCCGGTTCGATGCCGTATTTGTCCTTGAGGATCGTCTTCAGTTCGGCCGCCTGGAGGAGGGTGAGGCCGACGAGCTGTTCAGCGAGTTTGTTAAGGTCAGTCATTTTCGGTTCCTTGTTTCAACGGGTTCTGGTCAGTTGCTCAATACGCCGCCGGTCAGGCCGCTTCTCTCTTCTCAAGGGTCTCGAGGATGCCCGCGAGCTGGGCGCCCGGCGCGGTGATCGCGCCGACGAGGGTCGCGGCCGGCGACATAATCGTCTGGACGATCTGCCCGAGCAGCTCCTCGCGTGAGGGCATGGAGGCGAGCGCCTTGACGCCGGCCTGATCCATGACTTCCGCACCCATGGCCCCGCCAAGAATGACGAGCTTGTCGTTCTTCTTGGCGTAGGCTTCGACGACTTTCGCCGCCGCGACCGGATCTTCCGAATAGGCGATCGCGGTCGGCCCCTTGAAAAGGTCAGCGACCTTCTTGGCCGGCGTCTTAGAAATGGCGATCTTGGCGAGCGTGTTCTTGACGACTTTCATGCCCGCGCCCGCCTTGCGAAGCTCGCCGCGCAGCTCGGTCATCTGGGCGACCGTGAGGCCCCCGTTCGCCATCACGACAACGGCGTTCTTGTCGAACACCTTGCCGATCCACTCGATCTGATCCGCCTTCTGGGCTCTTTCCATCGGACGATCATCCCTTTCTTGGCCGGTTCGCGAGAGGGTGCCGCGCCCCCGCGCGTCTTCATTGCGAATGGGTTGGAACCCCAAGGGGCCCCGCGCCATGCGCCGGAGCCTGCCCCAGAAGGTCAAAGGAACCGCCCGCCGAAACTGGAGGTTCGAATGCTTTCCGTCTGTGCGGGGCGATTAAGCCTCACTGAGGCGCCCGCAGTCTTGGACAGGGCCGAGCCGGACAGAGCCGGACAACGGCGGAAGGCTTCATACAGAGACGGCGACCGAAAGCAAGAGCCTGCCCTCCCCGCCGGCAAAAAAAGGCGGCCCCGGTCAGCGCCGCCTTTCGCAATTCATCGCTGCGACGCCGCTTACGCGCCCGCCGTCAGGTCGATCTTCACGCCAGGACCCATGGTCGAGGAGACCGCGACCTTCTGGATATAGGTTCCCTTCGCGCCCGCCGGCTTGGCTTTCTGCACGGCGTCGATGAAGGCCTTGATGTTCTCGGCGATCTGCGCGTCGGTAAAGCTCGCCTTGCCGACACCGGCGTGGATGAGGTTCCCCGTTTTCGAGACCCGGAACTCGACGGCGCCGCCCTTGGCGTCTTTCACCGCCTGCGCGACGTTCGGGGTCACCGTGCCCACTTTCGGGTTCGGCATCAGGTTGCGCGGTCCGAGAACCTTACCAAGACGTCCGACGAGGCCCATCATGTCCGGCGTCGCGATCACGCGATCAAAGTCCATGAAGCCGCCTTGGATCTTCTCGACGAGGTCCGCGTCGCCGACGATGTCGGCGCCGGCCTTGCGTGCTTCCTCGGCCTTCGCATCCTTGGCGAACACCGCGACACGCACCGTCTTGCCCGTGCCATGCGGCAGCGACACGACGCCCCGGACCATCTGGTCGGCGTGGCGCGCATCGACGCCGAGATTCATCGCGATCTCGATGGTTTCATCGAATTTCGCGGTGGCGTTCTGCTTCACAAGCTTGGCCGCCTCGGCGAGCGAATAGCTCTTGTTGCGGTCGACCGTCGACAGCGCGGCCTTGATTCTTTTGCCCATCCTGGCCATCGCTTAGCTCCTCACCTCAAGACCCATCGCGCGCGCCGAACCCATGATGATCCGGGTCGCGGCGTCGAGATCGGTGGTGTTGAGATCCTTGAGCTTGGCTTGCGCGATTTCGCGGCACTGGGCCTCGGTGACCGAACCGGCGACCGTGCGACCGGCGGTGGCGCCGCCCTTGTCGATCTTCGCCGCCTTCTTGAGATAATAAGACGCTGGCGGCGTCTTCATCGCGAAGGTGAAAGACTTGTCGGAATAGACGGTGATGACGACCGGAATCGGCATCCCCTTTTCCATCTGTTGGGTCTGCGCGTTGAACGACTTGCAGAATTCCATGATGTTGAGACCGCGCTGGCCAAGCGCGGGACCGATCGGCGGCGACGGATTCGCGCTGCCGGCCGGCACCTGAAGTTTCAGGGAGCCAGTGACTTTTTTCGCCATGGGGTCCTTCCAGAGTTAGCGAAGGCCTTGCGGTGCGGAGAGGGCTGGACTTCGCCCCCGCCTCCCGAAAGGAGCGCGCCGCCTAGCAGAGGGCTTGCGGGCTGGCAATCGGCGATGCGCCTGCGCGCACAAAAAAACGGACGGCGGCTATGGGGGACTTGCCGCCGTCCGTCTCTGATACTCAACGAGAACTCTACGCAACGCGACCAGGTAACCTTCGGGGGTCGCCCCCCGCGACGAGGAGAGATCGCCGCAAAGACGTTATGTTATAGAGTTACGTCAAAATTAAGGCAAAGTCAACCGGAGTTAACCAAAAAATTGTGCGCCCGGCGCAACCTCGCGCCAACCAAACCCCTCATGAACGGCGCAAAGCTCCCCCACCCGTCGCCGTCACCAGCGGGCGTCGAGCAGGAGGGTGCTCGACGTGAGCCTTGCTCTGGCGCTGCCGCCAGGCAGGGCCGGTGCGATTCGATATCGACAACCTAGAAACTCTCGTCCGCCGGGGCCGGCTTGGGCGTTTTCTGCAGCGCCCGGAAGTCACCGAGATTGCAGGCGCCGACCTGGAAGCCGCCCTGATTGTCAACGACCCGGAAAATGTCGCCCCGGCAGGCGCGCGGCCCGAACAGCGCCGCTTCAAGTCGGTAGGACGAAGCGCCGGAGCGGTAACAGTTCCCCTTCGTCTCATTGAGGAAATAGCGATTGCCGACCTTGAAAAGCAGCTTGCCCTCGTCGATCGCATTGATGTCGGTTGAAAGCATCGAAACGCATTTCACCGTCTCGCCCGTTTCGACAAATCCTTCGAGGGCGTCGCTCTCGTTCGCAGCGGTGTCGCCGGCGTGAGCCGCGCCCGCCGCCAAAAGGCAAACGCCGAATACGCCAAGTCTGCCGATCATGACTGGTTCCTCTCGTCGCGCGCCCTGCCCGCTTGGCAATCTAATCAGCGCCGCCCCGCCCGCCAAGGCCGGCCTCACCAGCGCAGCGACATGCAAGAGAGTCCGGCGTCGATGCGGGCGATCTCATCGGTTTCAAGCTCGACCAGTTTCACGCCCCGCGTGTCGAGCCGTTCGGCGGTTCGCGGATGGCCGGCGGCGATGAGCAGCGTCCCGTTGACGCGCAGCGCATTCGCCGCCCGTTCCTCGCCGCGCGCCGTTTCGACGACCCGAAGTCCCCGGAATACGCCCGAAGCGGCAAGCCGCGGGGTTGCGAGCACCGTTACGTGATCGATGAGCGCGCACTCCGTCTTGAAGTGAAGAACGCCCGGCGGCGTCGCTGCCGCCTCGGCTTTCTTGCCGAACGTCGCCAGCAACTGCACGAGACGCCTTGCGCCTTCTTCGTCCGTGCGCGCCGAGACGCCGATCAGAATCCGTTCGCCGAGATTGAGCACGTCGCCGCCGTCGACGAAGCCAGCATCAAGGGCGAGCGTGTCGTCAAAGCGCGCCGTCAGGTCGGGGGCGAGCGCCTCCGCCTCGCCGAACCGAGACGGCGCGCCGGGGCGCAGGAGGATCGCGCCCTCGGGGAAAACGAGCGCCGGGTCCTCGACGAAGATGGAATCCGGAAACGCCTCGAGCGCCGGCAGGATCTCAACCGTGACACCCGCTTCCGTCAGGGCGGCGACATAGGCGCGGTGTTCCCGGGCGACCCCCTCATAGGTCGGCCCCTCCCCGCCATGGGCGCGCAAGCCCCGAGTGACCGAGGTCGCGGGCGCCCGCACAAGCGCACGAGAAAACGAGAAAGGCGCGCGCATCTTAATCTTCCGGTTTGGTGACCGGCGCCGGCGCGCTGTGGTCTCCGGGCGCGTGCAGGTTCCTGGTCGAATTGTCAGCGAAGACGACATTGACCTCGATGAAGCGCGGAAATAAAGCGAGCCCGACGAGCGCGAAAAACCCCGCCACGATCACCAATGATGACAGCCATCTCGGCATAGCGGGTCTCCCTCTGGCGCGCCGCGCTTGAGATTAGGCCTTCAAAACCGGCTTGTCGAAACCGCAATTCATCCGTCCCCGCCGGCGGCGCGTAGCGTGTGCATGAGCGCGAAAGACACCGCCCGCGGCGCCGGCCAGATTCTGCTCGATCTCGGGCCGATCATCGCTTTTGTGGCGACATTCAACCTCGTGAACCGCAGCAACCCCGATAACGCAATTTATCTTGCGACCGGCGTCTTCATGGCGGCGACCGTACTGGCGGCGGGACTTGCATGGCTGCGCACGCGCAAAGTGCCGCCGGTGCTGATCGTGACGCTCGTTCTGGTGCTCGCCTTCGGCGGACTGACGCTCGCGCTGCACGATGAGTCGCTCATCAAGATGAAGCCGACCTTCGTTTATCTCTTCTATTCGGCGGCGATTTTCGGCGCGATGGCGTTCGGTCAGAACATCTGGAAACTGCTCTTCAGCCACGCTTTCGTTCTGCCCGATCGCGTCTGGAAAACGCTCGCCGTCCGCTGGGGCCTCTTCTTCATCTTCATGGGCGCGCTCAACGAAGCGATCCGCCTCACGCAGTCGACCGAGTTCTGGGTCAATTCCCGCCTCTTCATCGGCTTTCCGCTGGTCGCGCTGTTCATGCTCCTCAATCTGCCGATCACGCTGAAAAACATCGGCAAGACGGAGTAACGCCGCCGGCGCGCCGAATTTCATCGGTCCCACAAATGCTTTAAGCTTCGCGTCCTCACTGAAGGAGCGTCAGCCATGAAACGGATTTTCCCCGTCTTGCTCGGCCTCATCGCGGCGGCGGGGTCTTTCGCGCTCGCCTCGATCCTCGCCGGTTCGATGATCTGGGTCGCGGGCGGCGCAAAGCGCCTCGACGTCAGGGGCGAGGCAAAGCCGGTGCGCGAGGCGCCCGAGGTTCGCGGCTGGCCCTTCTACGGCGGCGACGCCGGCGGCGGACGCTATTCCTCCGCCGACGAGATCACGCGTGACAACGTCCGTAAGCTGACGGTCGCATGGCGTTATTCCACCGGCGATCTTAAGACGAAACCGAAAGCCATCCGCGACAGCGCCGGTGAGACGACGCCGATCCTTGTCGAGGACAGTCTCGTCTTCTGCACGCCCTTCAATGAAATCATCGCCGTCGATCCCGGCACGGGCGCGCAGAAATGGCGCCATGACCCGAAGATCGACCTCGACCAGCGTCACGCGAACCAGTTCGTATGCCGCGGCGTCGCTTTTTGGAACGGCGGCGGCGACGGCGCCTGCGCGACGCGGATTTTCTCCGGCACGAATGAAGGGCGCCTGATCGCGGTCGATGCGCGGACCGGGTCGCCCTGCGCCGACTTCGCGGGCGACGGCGATCTTGCAATCGACCCGGGCTTGGAGCTCATCTGGCCGGGGGAATTCCAGATAACCTCCCCGCCCGTCGTTCTCGGCGATATCGTCATCATCGGCTCGGCGATCGGCGACAATGCACGGCTCGAGGCGCCGCGCGGGACGGTGCGCGCCTTCAACGCCCGGACCGGCGCCGCGCTGTGGACCTTCGATCCCGTTCCCCGCAGCGCGGACGAGCCGAACGCCAAAGACTGGATCGGCGACCACCCGCGCAAGGAAGGTCACGCGAATGTCTGGGCGCCGATGTCGGTCGACGCCGCGCGCGGCCTCATCTTCGCGCCGACCAGCAGCCCTTCGCCTGACTTTTTCGGCGGCCTCCGGCCCGGTGACAACCGCTACGCCAATTCGGTCGTCGCCCTTGAAGCCGAAACCGGCAAGGTGCGCTGGAGCTTCCAGACCGTGCATCACGATGTCTGGGATTATGACGTGCCTTCGCAGCCGGGCCTTTATTCGATCCTGAAAGACGGCAAGATCATCGACGTCGTCGCGCAGACGACAAAGACGGGGCTTGTGTTCGTTCTCGACCGCGACACCGGCGCGCCTGTAATTCCCGTCGAGGAACGGCCCGTGCCGCAAGGCGGCGCGCCGGGCGAGGCGCTGTCGGCGACACAGCCCTTTCCTGTGGCGCCGCCGCCCCTCGTTCCGACCACCGTCGATCCGAAGGACGCTTTCGGCGTCACCTGGTTCGACAAGCGGGCCTGCGCGAAAGCGATCCGCTCTTTGCGGGCCGAGGGGCTTTATACGCCGCCGACCGAGCAGGGCACGCTCTTTCTCCCCTTCACCGGCGGCGGCGGCAATTGGGGCGGGCCGGCCTTCGATCCGGCGCGCAATCTTCTGGTCGTCAACATGTCGAACTTCGCGCACCGGATTCAGCTGATCCCCGCCGCCGACGTCGAGTCCGCGAAGGAGACCTATCACGACAGCGAGGTGAGCCCGCAGAAGGGCGCGCCCTACGGCATGCGCCGCGACGTCTTGATCAGCCCGCTCGGGCTTCCCTGCAATCCGCCGCCCTGGGGCGTTCTCGCCGCCGTCGACCTGTCAGACGGACGCATCGTCTGGCGACGGACGCTCGGCACGACTGAGGAGCTCGCCGGCGGCCTTGCCTTCCCTGTCGGCACCCCGACGCTCGGCGGTCCGGCGATCACCGCCGGCGGCGTCGTCTTCATCGGCGCGACGCTCGATCATTATCTCAGGGCCTTCGACGTTGAGACGGGCAAGGAGCTGTGGAAAGGACGCCTGCCGACGGTCGGCACGGCGACGCCGATGACTTATGAGTGGCAGGGTCGGCAATATGTCGTCATTTTCGCCGGCTGTTACGCCAATGCGGATACGCAGCCGGGCGACGAGCTCGCCGCCTTCGCGCTGCCCTCGACGAAATGAATGGTGGAAGGGGCTGGATTCGAACCAGCGTAGCCCGAAGGCGGCAGATTTACAGTCTGCTGGATTTAGCCACTCTCCCACCCTTCCACGGAACCGTCCGAAGGGCGCGCGCGGAGGCGCGATCTTCTCGTCAGCTTGCCGGGTCACCCCGGCGCGGGAGTGCGCGGGTCTATAGCGGGGCGCCTTTGCGCGCGCAACCGTGAGCATCCCCTTGTTTCGCCGGGCGCCGGCAGCCGTTATAGGACCGCCCATGCACCCGCAGCGACGCCTCCGCCGGAACCAGCGGCCAGAGCCGGCAATGCGCGCCAAGCCCGACGATGGCGCGCTCTGGCTCTATGGGCGTCACGCCGGCGCCGCCGCGCTCGCCAATCCCGCCCGCCGCATCAAGCGCGGCTTGGCCACCAAGAACGCGATGGACTGGCTGAAGACGCTTCACCTGCCGCAAGAGCGGCTGGCCTTGATCGAAGACGCGCGCCCCGACGCCATTGACCGCCTGCTGCAGCCGGGCGCGGTGCATCAGGGCCTTGCCATCGAGGCGTTCGATCTCGATCGCGCGCGCCTCAAGGACGTGTGCGAACCGGACGGGACGCGCCGCCCGGTCGTCGTTCTCGACCAGATCACCGATCCGCAGAATATCGGCGCGGTCTTCCGGTCCGCAGCGGCCTTCGGCGCCCGCGCCGCGATCGTGCAGGAACGCCGCACGCCTCCCCTGTCGGGCGCGCTCGCCAAGGCCGCCGCCGGCGCCGTCGAGGTCCTGCCTTGCGTGAAGGCCGTCAATATCTCGCGCGCGCTCGAGGCGCTGAAAGAGCTCGGCTATCACTGCGCCGGGCTCGCCGGCGAGGGCGCGCGCCCGATTTCCGCAATGCCGAAGGATCGCCCGGTCGCCGTTGTTCTCGGCGCCGAGGGCGCAGGCCTTCGCCAGCTCGTCGGCGCCACCTGCGACGCGCTCTACCGCATTCCGATCGCACGCGAGATGGAAAGCCTCAACGTCTCGAACGCCGCCGCCATCGCGCTTTATGAAGCGACCCGCGACACCCTCTAGGAGCGTCCCATGGCCGACCGTCCGCTTCTCTATCACATGCCGCAGACGCGCGGCGGCACGACGCTGTGGATGAGCGAAGAGCTCGGCGACGCCTGCACGGTGAAGCTCGTCCATTTGCGCAAGGGCGAAGGCCGGACGGAAGGCTTCCTGAAGCTCAATCCGATGGGAAAGCTGCCGACGCTGACGCATCGGGGCGTCGTCGTCACCGAGGCGGCGGCGATCTGCGCCTATCTTGCCGATCTCTACCCTGAGAAGGGTCTCGCGCCGGCCGTCGGCGATCCGCTGCGCGGCGTCTATTATCGCTGGATGTTCTTCGCGCCGTCCTGCATCGAGCCGATGATGCTCGACAAGCTTGGCAAGGTGACGCGCGAAAACGCGGTCGCCGCCGGGCATGGCGATTATGACCGCGTGATGGCCTCGATTGCGCAGGCGCTGTCGAACGGGCCGTGGATTCTCGGCGACAAATTTTCCGCCGCCGACGTCGTCATGGGCTCGACGCTGAACTTTGCGACCCTGTTCGGCGCGATTCCGCTCGAAGGCGCGGTCAAGACCTATGTCGAGCGCATCAAGGCGCGGCCCGCCTTCCAGTCGATGATGGCCAAGAACGCCGAGATGGCGAAGGCGATGGGCCTGTGACCGAAATCCATCTCGGCGCCTGCCATTGCGGGCGGGTCGTATTCCGTGCGCAGGGCCGGCCGAAATTCGTTTCCGCCTGCCATTGCGAAAGCTGCCGCCGGGCGACCGGCGCGGCGTTCTCGACCTGGGTCGGATTTCCCTCGGACGCCGTCGAATGGACCGGCGAGCGCCCGTCCTTTTACGCCAGTTCGCCGGGGGTCCGCCGCGGCTTCTGCCGATCCTGCGGCACGCCCCTGACGTACAGCTCGGAGAAATGGCCAGGCGAGACGCATTTCCTAATCGGCGTTTTCAGGGATACAGCGCCCTTCACGCCGGGGAGCGATTACATGGCCGGCGAGCGCCTCGCCTGGGTCAAACCAATCACGGAGCAATCATGAGTCTTCCCAACAAATCCGCCGTCGTCACCGGCGTTTCGACCGGCATCGGCCGCGCAATCGCGAAATCCCTCATCGACGCCGGCTGGCGCGTCTTCGGCAGCGTGCGCAAGGACAAGGATGCAAGCGAGGCGAGCGCCGCGCTCGGTCCCAATTTCACGCCGCTCCTTTTCGACGTCACCGATGAGGCGGGGATCGCGCGCGGCGCGGCCGCAGTGAAGGCGGCCCTCAAGGGTGAGACGCTAGGCGCGCTCGTCAACAACGCCGGCGTCGCCGTCGGCGGCCCGGTCGCCTATCTCAATCTCGACGATCTCAAGCGCCAGATCGACATCAACGTCTATGGCCCGATCCGCGTGACGAAAGCCTTCCTGCCGCTCCTCGGCGCCGACAAAGCGCAGAAGGGTCCGCCGGGGCGCATCGTCAACATGAGCTCGGTCGCGGGCAAGATGGCCTCCCCTTTCATGGCGCCCTACGCGATGTCGAAACACGCGCTCGAGGCGATGTCGGAAAGCCTACGGCGGGAGCTGACGCTGCACGGGATCGACGTCGTCATCGTCGGACCCGGCGCGATCAGAACGCCGATCTGGGCGAAGGCGGACGATCTCGATTTCGAGCAATATCGGCATACGGAATATTTCGCCGACCTTGAGCGCATGAAGGGAATGATGCAGGCCTATGGCGATCAGGGCCTTGAGGCCGAGGATGTCGGGAACCTCGTGCGCGACATCCTGGCGACGCCAAAACCCAAGACCCGCTATGCGATCCTCCGGAACAAATTCTCGATGTGGACGCTGCCGAACCTGCTTCCGAAGCGCATGGTCGACAATGTCGTCGCCAAGCGTTTCGGCCTCAAACCCCGGGCCGCATGACGGCGGGCGGCTTCAGGGCGGTCATCTTCGATTTCGGCGGCGTCTTCACGACCTCGCCGGTCGAGAATTTCGCGGTTTACGAGAAGCGCCACGGCCTTCCTGACCGCTTCATCGGCGGCGTCATCAAGGCGAACCTCCATCACGGCGCCTTTGCGCGCTTTGAGCGCGCGGAAATCACGTTCGAAGAATTCAACGCCCTCTTCGCCGCCGAGACGCGGGCGGCGGGCCACGAAATATCGGGGCATGACCTTGTCGCGCTGCTCGATGTCGCGTTGAAACCGGAGATGGTCACGGCGCTGCGGCGCGTGAAGGCGGCCGGCCTAAAGACAGGCTGCATCACCAACAATTTCGAAGGCTTTGATCCCGTCCGCAGCGAGCGCAAGGCGCAGGGCGAGGCGCCGATCCGCGAAGTTTTCGCGATGTTCGATCATGTGATCGAATCGTCGAAGGCCGGCGTCAGGAAGCCCGAACCGCGAATCTACGAGATGATGCTGGAGGCGCTCGCCCTGCCGGCGTCGGCGTGCGTCTTTCTCGACGATCTCGGCGTCAACCTCAAACCCGCACAGGCGATGGGCATGCGGACGATCAAAGTCCCCTTCGGCGACGTGCGGCCGGCGATCGAGGGTCTGTCAGCGGCCCTCGGCGTCGCCCTTGGGTGACGGCGGCCAGACAGGCGCGAGCCTTGCCATGACCGCAGGGCCGAGCGCGTCACAGGTCCCGACGCCCGCTTCCGCGCAGGCGAACCGCAGCAGGTCCATGTCGGCGGCGAGAAAGGTCATCACCTGCAGCGGCGACAGGCCGTCGGCGTTCCCGGCGGCGGCGAAAGCCTGCCGGGCGTCGCGCCGGCAGGTCTCGTCGATCGGGAAGTCGTTCGCCGCTTCGGCGGACGCCGTCGCATCGACCGCCCAGTAGAGCGCCTCGGCCGCCTGCCCGGCCGCCGTGCCGCGCCACGCTTTCGCCCGTTCATAAAGCGGCCGCATGACGTTCATCGCCGCGCCGCCCGTCGCGCACAGCGCGTCGAGCCGGTCGCAGACCTCCAGCATGTCCTCTTTCGCGCCGGCCGGAAGACGGTCCGGCGCGTGAAGGATTGCGCGACGGGCGATGCGCGCGGCCATCAGCGCCTGCGCGTAAAGTGGCAGCGCGCCGATCTGATCCAGCTCGAAAATCGCCGGCAGCGCCTAGTCCTCCTGAACGTCCTCGACCGGCGCCGGCGGATCCTCGCTGACGACCTCGCCGACGCGCGGCTCGTGATCGGTTTCGAACGTCACCGCGTCGATGGTGAAGCAGGCCTCGCCGCCGCCCGAGGGCAGTTGCAGCGTCCGCTGCTCATTGGCCGGCGCGTCATAGGCGCCGATCGTCCGCCGCGCCGGCGCACCGCCGCGCCCGCCCGCCGGCCAGCCGCCTTCGAAGGTCGCGCAGAGCTCATAGCTGTCCGCGTCGAGGCGACGGTAGCGATAGGCCTGGCCCGAGATCGGATCGATCGGTTCAGGCTCGGTGCAGCCGGCGGCGATGGGCTTGCGGGCGCCAAGCTCGGCGAGCGCGGCGCGCATCGGCGGGAACTCATCGTCGAGCCGGCCGAAATAGGTCAGATGGCAATCCGCCAGGCGAGTCATCGTGATGAGGTTCTCGACGCGCTGGTCATCCGCGACGCGCGCGCGCGCCGCAGCCGGACTGCGGACGATTGAGAACGCCCAGGCGACGAGCGCGGCGACGACCAGCGTCGAGATGATCGCCAGCAGGCGGCCGGGAAGATCGACGCCGCCGGTCATGCGTTCGGCATCGCGCGAATAGTTCCAGAGGATAGCGGCGGAGATGACGCCGACAACGCCGGCCTTGGAAAGGAAGCGCGCGGTAAGGCCGCCTTCGAGGAACTGATAAACGACAGCGACGAGATCGCCGATCAGCGCGCCAGCCGCGAAGATGAGCGTCACATAAGTGAGCCAGGCGCGCACGCGGCTGCGCCGCCGGTCGGGATCGCGGCGCTTCTTCGCGGCGAGGCGCCAGCCGAGAAATAGAAAGATCGGATAGCCGACGACGAGAGAGGAGATCGACCAGCGCAGCCCTGAAGTCGCCCACTGATAGGCATGGGTCTCGCGCGTCAGGTCGTCAGCAAACAGACGGTCGATATAGGCGAAGGCGAGCCCGCCGACCTGCGTCGCCACCATGCCGAGCAACGAGAAATAGACGATGAGGAGGAACGCCTCGCGCGCCGAGCCGTAAGACCTTGGGCGCGGCACCGGGGCCGGAAAATCGACCTCCGCGAAGGCGGCGAGCGCGCCGGCGATCTGGTCGTCCGGCCAGCCCGCTTTTTTCAGGACCTCGGCGATCCGCGCCCGGCTCTCCCCGAGCGCGAGCGCCCCTTTCACGAATTCGACCAGCGTTGCATCCGCCATGGCGATCCTCCGGCTGCAGGCCAGTCTACGCCTCGCCCCCGAAGCGCGATAGAAGTCCGGCTCACAAGGGGCGCCTGAGGCGCCCGGCCTCGGAGGCGCCCATGCCGCATTTCCGTCCCCGCTCCCATCTCCAGACCCATGATGTGACCAATCAGCCGCCGCCCTTCGAGGACATCAATCTATACGACAATGACGCCGCATTGATGGGCGCGGTCGAGGCCGCCGGCGGCGCGGCGCATGGCGGAAGGCTTTCCGCTTTCGGCGCCCGCTGCGGGTCGGCGGAGGTGATCGAATGGGGCCAGCTCGCCAACCGGGTGACGCCGGTCCTCAAGAGCTTCGACCGATATGGCCACCGGCTCGACGAGGTCGAGTTTCATCCCGCCTATCATGCGCTGATGGATCTCGGCCTGACGGCGGGCGTCGCCGCAGGGGCCTGGACGGTCGATCATGCGGGCCATGTGCTCCACTCGGCGCTGCTGTTTCTCATGGGCCAGGCGGAAGGCGGCGTCTGCTGCCCGATGTCGATGACTTACGCAGCGGTGCCCGCGCTCCTTCATGAACCGCGCATCGCGGACGAATGGATCCCGCGTGCGACGGCGCTCGCCTATGACCGGCGCTTCGTTCCCGCGGCCGAAAAGCGCGCCGTCACCATCGGCATGGCGATGACCGAAAAGCAGGGCGGCTCCGACGTGCGCGCCAACACGACGCGCGCCGAGCGCAGCGGCGAGCATTGGTCGCTGACGGGGCACAAATGGTTCTGCTCAGCGCCGATGTGCGACGCGTTCCTCACCCTCGCTTACGCCGAGGATGGACTCTCCTGTTTCCTCGTCCCGCGCTGGAAGCCCAACGGCGAGCGCAACGCCATCCATATCATGCGCCTCAAGGACAAGCTCGGCGACCGCGCCAACGCCTCGTCCGAGATCGAATATCACGGCGCCTACGCCGAGCTCGTCGGCGAACCGGGGCGCGGGGTCCGAACCATCATCGACATGGTCCAGCACACGCGGCTCGATTGCATCGTCGGCTCGGCGGGCGGCATGCGGGCGAGCCTTGCGCTGGCGCTGTGGCATACGGAGCATCGCAGCGCCTTCCAGAAAAAGCTGATCGACCAGCCCGCGATGACGCGCGTGCTCGCCGACCTCACCGTCGAGAGCGAGGCGGCGACCGCCCTCGCCTTCCGCATCGCACGCGGCTTCGACCAGGCGGCGAACGACGAGGCGGAAGCCGCCTTCATCCGCCTCGCAACGCCGATCGCCAAATACTGGACCTGCAAGCGCCAGCCGGGCGTCGTCTATGAGGCGCTCGAATGCCATGGCGGCGCCGGCTTCATTGAGGAGGGCGTGATGGCGCGCCATTTCCGCGCCTCGCCCCTCAACGCGATCTGGGAAGGGTCGGGCAACGGCATCGCGCTCGACATCCTGCGCGCCATCGGGCGCGAGCCCGACAGCCTCGAGGCCGTCGTCGGCGAAGTCTCCAAGGCGCAAGGCGCGAACGGCCATTACGACCGGCACGCCAAACGGCTCGCCGAATGGCTTGAACCCGGCGCGCTCAACGAGGGCTCGGCGCGCGCCTTCGCCGAGGACATGGGGCTCGCGCTTCAGGGCGCGGCGCTCTATGGCGTCGCGCCGGATTTCGTCTTCGACGCTTTCTGCAACGCCCGTCTCGACCCCGAGGCGCGCAGCTATGGCTATGGCGCATCCGAGGCCCTCATCGATGCGCCGGCGCTCATCGCGCGCGCGGCGCCGTTCTGAATCCTGTCATGAGCATTGAACGTCGCACGCATCGCCTCAGCGCGAACGGCCTCACCCATTTCGTTCGCGACAGCGGCGATGAACGGGCGACGCCTGCCATCCTGCTGCACGGCTTTCCGGATTCCTCCGCGGTGTGGGAGCGGCTGACGCCGCTGCTCGTCGCCGGCGGTTATCGCGTCATCGCGCCGGACCTCCGCGGCTTCGGCGAGACCGACATGCCGGCGCGCGTCGCCGACTACGACATCGAGACGGGCGCTGCGCCCGACGTCATCGCGATCCTTGACGCGCTCAAGATCCCCCGCGCGCATCTTGTCGGCCATGATTTTGGCGCGCCGGTCGCCTGGCGGCTGGCCGCCTTGAAGCCTGAGCGCTTCCTTTCGCTCTCGGCGCTATCGGTCGGCCATATGCGCGCCTTCCTGAAAGCCGGCGCCGAGCAGAAGCGGCGGAGCTTTTATATCCTCGTCCACCAGCTTCGCGGCGTGTGCGAATGGCTCTACCGGCGCGACGACTGGGCGCTGTTGCGCCGGCACTGGGACGGCGCGCGCGACCCTGACGAGACGATCCGGCTCCTGTCGCGGCCGGGCCGGCTGACCGCGGGCCTCAACTGGTACCGGGCGAACGCCAGCCTGGCGCGCATGCTGGCGCCGCCCCGAGAGGGCGCGCTCGGCCCCGAACGCGTCAGCCTGCCGACGCTCGGCGTCTGGTCGGCGGGCGAGAAATATCTCGTCGAGGGGCAGATGGTCCGGTCGGCGGACTATGTCGACGGGCCCTGGACTTACGCCCGGATCGAAAAAGCGAGCCACTGGCTGCAGGAAGACGCGCCCGAGGAACTCTCAAAGTTGCTGCTCGGCCACTGGCGCACCGCCGAGCTTGGTTAATCGACGAACGGGACTCGCCGGACGCTGGAACTTCGGACAATGTAACGAGGCCCCCCCAAGGGAGGGCCGAGGGACGCGTGCGGGTGTCGAGGGGCGGTTTCTTGAAAAGTCCGGCGTTTCTCATCGCGGCCTGCGCCGCCGGCCTCGGGCTTGCCGCCTGCGAGACGACGGCCTACGGGTCTGGCGGCGTCATCGGCTCGGCGACCTCGCCCGGCCTCTTCGCCGGCGCCATCGACCCCGCAGCCCTGAAGTCCCACCTCGCGTCAACCGACGCGATTGAGGCCGCCGCCGTGGCGCAGGCAAGAGCAGCGCCTTTGCTCGATGATCACGAGAAGAAGGCGGCCGCGCTGTTCACCGGCCGCCTCTTCCTGGCTGCTGGAAAAATCCTGTCCGCACCCGCCATCGAAACGCCGCGCGCTTTCATCGAGGAAACGTCGCCGGCGGGGTGGCGCCGTCGCGACAATCTTCTCGTCCATGAAGACAGCGGACTCGAATGCCCGCTCGAATTCGACATCAGGCCCGACAAAAAGCAGGGCTCGCTGCGCCTCAAGGACGTCACCGTCTACGATCAGGACAATCGCGATATCTCCTGCAACTACACCTATGGCGGCGCCGCATCGGTCTCGATCCATGCGGCCTATCATCCGGCGGTCTCCGTCGAGGATCATGCGGCCGCGGCGGTCAAGGCGATGCGCCAGAGCTTCACGCTCAAGGGCGTCCTGCCCGTCATTCAGGTTGAAATCGAAGACAAGGACGCGGGAACTTCGACCGCCGATCTCGAAGCGCCGATCGCCGGCGCCTTCGACATCGGCGAGATCGCCGGCGCCCCTTACAAGACCGCGCTCTGGATCGCCAAGACGCATGGCTGGCACGTGAAGGCGCGCGCGACCTACGCGCAGTCGGACGCGACCACCGAGCTTGTCGCCGCCGTCATCTTCGCCGTGAACTATCTCAATGTCGACATGAAGCAGAAGACCGCGCCAGCGGCGACAAGCCCCGAGGTCTGATGCGCATGAGGGGAGGCCTCAGTCCATGGACGAGCTGATCGGCGCCTTGCCGTTTCTGTTCTTCATCGTTTTCTTCTTTCTGCTGCCGGCGGTTGCGCGCCGAAGCCGCGCCGCCGAGCTCGAGCGGCGCTTTGCAGCGATCCAGAAGAAGCGCAAGTCGCGCATCATCGCGATCGTCCACCGGCAGGAGCCGATGGGCCTCCTCGGCATTCCGCAGCTCCGCTACATCGACCTCAACGACGCCGAAGACGTGCTCGAGGCGATCCGCACGACGCCCGCCAACACGCCCATCGAGATGGTGCTGCACACGCCCGGCGGACTGGTGCTTCCCGCGCTGCAGATCGCCCGCGCGCTGAAGGCTCATCCGGCGAAAACGACCGTTTACGTTCCGCATTACGCCATGTCGGGCGGCACACTGATCGCCATGGCGGCGCGCGAGATCGTGCTCAACAGGCACGCCGTCCTCGGCCCCATCGACCCGCAGATCGGCGGCGTGCCGGCGGCCTCGCTGCTGCGCCTCAGGGCCGAAAAATCGCCGGACGCCACCGACGATTACACGATCGTGCTCGCCGATGTCGGCCGGATGGCGATCGACCAGCTGAAGCGTGCGGCCCGCGAGCTCCTCAAAGGCACGGTCTCCGATAACGCCGCGAACAATGTCGCCGAGCAGCTCGCAAGCGGACGCTGGACTCACGATTATCCGATCGAGGCCGCCGAGGCGCGCGAGATCGGACTCAACGTGTCGACCAGCATGCCTCCGGACATCACCGAACTGATGGCCCTGTTCCCCGACCGACTCAGCAGGGCGAATGTCAAATATGTGGCGCCGAACGCGGGCTTTCTCAGCCTCTTCCGCCGCAAGGAGCCGGCGCCGCGCCCGGAAATGCGGTCGGAGCCGCCGCTCGCTGAACGCACGCCTTTCACCGGCTATGAGCCGCGGCCCGGCGCGCGCAGCTTCTCCTACGGTCCCTGGAACCCGAAGGACCTCAAGAATCAGCTGCCGCCGGGGCCGTCCGCCGACGATGTCGCGCAGCGTCCGCGGCGGCGCTGAAGCGCTTAGCTGACCTGAAGGCCGAGAATCTTGGACGTGTCCGACAGAAGACCGAACGCCGTCGTCCTGTCCATGCCGCCGGCGAGGAGATGCGCCTTGCCGCCGGACTCGACGGTGAGGCCGTAGCAGAGCTCGCCGAGCTTCATGCCATGCGCCATGCCGGCCGCCTGGTTTGCATTCGTCGTATAGACGTCGAGGCCCGCGCGATCGAACCATGGGTTGGCGATTTTCAGCCGATGGATCTCGTCCTTGCTAAAAGTGCGCCCACCCGAAATGACCGATGTCGGCGTCACTGAGAATGTCATCGGGACCTTGTGATCCTTGGGTCGCTGGTCGCGAAGCAGCCCATAGGCGATCGCGCCGCCGCCCATCAGCCAGCCGAATATGCCAAGGCCCAGAAAGCCGCCGAGAAAGATCAGGCCTCCGATGATGATGAGATACCAGAACTTCGGCGCAGACGCCGGCGTCACCGAGAATTCCGTCGCTGATCCGTTTGCGGACTTTTGATACGCAGCGTCGACTTTCTTCAGAATGTCTTTCATGCCCTATCCCCTGATATATTATCACGTACACAACCATGATGGACGCTCTTAAGCCCAACCGCGTGACAATACAATTCCCGGTGCGAAGATCCGATCGCCTCATGGTTGCGTCGCAAACGGATGATTTGCGGGCGATGCTCGCTATAGTGGTCGGCATGGGCGTATCAACGGTCACGGCAATCGTCATTCTCTGCGGCTGGCTGATCGCCAGCGCCTTCCTGACCGCCGCCTACTGGCGCGCCGGCCCGATCTGGATCGAGCGCCATTCGCTGCGCTTCAAGCTCGCGGGCAAGGATCGCCGCTGTTCCGGCGCCATCGGCGAGATGGCGCTGCTCGCCGCCTGCGCGCTCCTCCTCTGGGCGGTCGATGCGACGACGCCGGAAATGGACTTCATCGCCGTCATTGCGCGTCATCCCTGGTGGGCGCTCGGCGCGCTCGTCTTCGTGTCCGCGATCATCGCCGCTTATACCGCGTCCGCCGTGGCGCATCCCGATCCTGCGACGAAGAAGCGCCTCCAGCAGACCTACGCGATCTACGCCCCCTATTCGACGCTGCTCTTCGGCGGCGGCATGGTGCTGATCTATTGCATCGTGACGCAGTTCATCGCCGACACCGCGGCCTTCAACGCCGCCGGCGGCGAGATCGTCGCCCGCGCGGGGGGCGCCGCCGTTGAAACGGCCGCCGGAGCGCAGCGCGCGGTTGAGTTCACCTATGTCGATGCGATGATGCTGCTGGCGCGCGCCAAGAACCAGATGACGCCTGTCTTCATTTTTGCGATCGCGATCTTTTCGATCAACCTGCTCATTCTCTACACGCCGATGCGCGGCCTTTACACGACGAACGCCGTCTTCCTGACGAATGTTTCGACGCTCGTCGCGATCGGCGCCGTCGCCGCCGCCGGCGCCGTGCTTTACGTTGTTTCCTATAACGCGTTCATACAGGACTACATGGCGGCCCTCGCCGGGCTTCCTCGAGAACTCGTCGGCGCAGAACCAATGTTCCAGCGGCGCTTCACCGACATTACGCTGGCGCTCGAACAAAAGGGCAGCCTCGTCGGCTTCATCGGCGACATGAGCAATGAATGGGCGGGGTTGACCGCCATCGTCGGCGTCGTGCAGGCCGCCGCCAGCCGCCTCGCACGCAAGCCGGAGATCGAGGGCATGCTGCCGACGCTCGCCTTCGACGCGTTCCTTGAAGAGGCGGCGATCGACGAGGCCTCGAACAAGCCCGCGAGCCAAAGGCGTGATCGGTCCGCAAGGGGGTCAGGATGACGTTTAGCAAGATTGCAGGGCGCTTCCTGATCATCGCAGCGGCGCTGGCTGCGGTATGGCTCGTGACAACGATCGGTGTGAACAGAATGAGCAGGAATGTCGTCCTTGAAGCGCTGGGGCCCGTCGCCGCCATGCGAAGCCTTGAAGGCGACAGCCTTAGCGTGACGATCTGGAATCTCGGCTATGCGGGCCTCGGCGCTGAATCTGACTTTTCAGTAGACGGCGGAAAAAATTACCTGCCGCCAAGCCGCGCGGTGACAGCGAAGAACATCGCCGGCATCAGCCGCGAGCTCGCCGCGACGAATGCTGATGTCGTTCTCCTGCAGGAGACGGCACGCGCGAGCCTCCTGACGCGCGGCGCCGACAGCGTCGCAGCGGCGGCGACGTCGCTTGCGGGACGCGACAACGCCTTCTCCGCCGATTTCGCGACGCGCCTCATGCCGCCGCCATTCGCGGCGCGCCATGGCCTTCTTTCCTCCGTCGGCGTCGGCGGCGCGACACGCGAGATCGTCATGCTGCCGCTCGAGCCGCAATTCATCCTCGGCATGACGCAGCGGCTCTATCACCTCCATGTCATCCGTCTGCCCGCGCCGGGCGGCGACTGGACCGTCGTCGATCTTCACCTTTCCGCCTTCGACGAAGGCGCCAACGTCCGCCTCGAGCAGTTGCGCGCAGTCCTGAAATTCGCGCAGGCCGAATATGCGAAGGGCAATCGCGTCGTGCTCGGCGGCGATTGGAACTATGAATTCCACCGCCCGCAACGGCCGACGACCACCGAAGAGAAATATCTCTTCTGGGTTCACCCCTTCCCTTACGACGAACTGCCGGAAGGATGGTCGGTCGCGATCGACCGCGACACGCCAAGCGTGCGCACCAATGAGCGTCCCTATGTGAAGGGCGAAAACTTCACCACCGTCATCGACGGCTTCGTCCTTTCGCCCAATGTCAAGGCCGAAAGCGTGAAGACTCGCGACCTCGACTTCCAGTTCTCGGATCACCAGCCCGTCGATGCGCGTTTCGTTGCGGTGAAGTGAGCGCTTCGTGCGGCAGGGCGAGTGATCGCTGCGCGCGGGCCGGACTAGCATCGGCTTCGTTCCTGGGAGACCTCCAATGCGCCTTGGGCTGACTGCCATCGCCATTGCCTTGACGACCGCTGCAACCGCGCTCGCCGGACCGCCGACGCTTGACCAGGTCTGGCGCGCCGAAGGCTTCTGCAATCCCGAAGGCGTCGCCGAGGCCCCTGACGGCGCGCTCTTTATCTCGAATGTCTGCGGCGAGGGAGATGCCCGCGACGGCGACGGCTTCATTTCGCGGCTGTCGAAGTCGGGCGAGATTCTCGATCTGCGATTCATTGAGGGGCTCGACGCGCCGAAGGGCATGGCCGTCCATGACGGACTCCTTTATGTCGCCGACATCGATATCGTACGGATTTTCGATGCTGCGACCGGCGCGGCGCTCGACGGCGCGCCGATCGAGGACGCACAATTCCTGAACGACGCGACCGTCTGGCAGGGCGACGTCTTCGTGTCGGACTCAGGCGCCGCCCGCATCTGGCGGTTCACCGGAACGAGCATCGACCTCTGGCGCGAAGGCGACACGCTTCGCGGCGTCAACGGCCTTTTGGGCGTCGGCGACAGCCTGTTCATCACTACGATGCCGAGCGGATCCCTGTTCGAGGCGACTTCCTCCGGCGGCTGGCGACTCGTGGCTTCCGGCATGCTGAACGCCGACGGAGTCGGCGTGGCGGACAAAGCTTCAGGCGGCGGCTTCCTCGTTTCCGCTTGGCCCGGAAAGATCTACCATGTGAACAAAGCTGGCGTCGTCGTCACCCTGCTAGACACGACCGCGCAGAAAATATTTCAGAACGATCTGACCATTCTTGACGGCCTGATCGTCGTGCCGAACTGGGAGCCCGGCGCCGTGACCGCATGGCGACTTAAAAACGAGCGCCCAGCCAACGTTCGCCGAAATTAATACCAGGGTGCGATGACCTTGACTCATCGCACCCTGGCGAGCGCGACCGCGCGCCCGCAGCAAAGCGAGGGCGCCTTTCAGTGACCAGTTTCCATCACTGAAAGCACGTCTAACGTCGGCGAGCGCGGTCGTCAGTCTTCGATCGACGCGCGTTTTCATCCGAAAACCGCTTCGCACTGTTCTGAACGCGCTCTAATGTCCGAGCGACAGCATGACGCGCGAGGACGCTGCGGACAGCGCCGCGATGTCCGCCTCGAGCGCCTGCGGCGCCGCCGCGTGCGGGTAGGCTGCGCCGAGCGCCCAAAGCGCCGCGCCTATCTTGGCCGCGGCGTCCGGCATATCGGCCTCGATGGCGGCGCGGCCGCGCACGAAAGCGCTCTCCGCCGCTTTGTAAAAACCGTAGCCGTCGAGATAATGACCGTAATCGCCCGACGCCGCAGCGAGGCGATACATGTCGACGGCGCGGTCGATCTCGTCGGAGACGACGCCGGCGGCGGCGTCGGATCGCCCATCGTCGGGCGCCGAGGCCGCCGCCTTGTCGAGCGCGGCGATGATCGCGGCGGTTCGCGCGGCGATCCTGTCGGCAGGCTCATCATTCAGCGCGCCCTCGGAGGCGGCGATAAACAACTCATTGAACGGCTCGACGCCGCGCGCCTTGAAGGCGCCCTCCATGTCGGCGAGCACTTCGCTGACGGGATGGGCGAACATGCCGGCGGCTTCTTCCTTCCGCCCTGCGGCGTAGGCGTCACGCGCGGCGAGCACATGCGCTTCGGCGATCGCCAGCGCCGACCGGAAAACGACGGCGTCGGTCGCGGCGGCGGCGATATCAACGCCGCCCTCACCTTCGCCGCTCGCGGGCGCCGCCGGAAGCGCGGCAACCGTTGTCCCTTCGCCCCCGCCTTCGGCGTGACGCTCCGACCGGGGCCGCGCTGCGCCTTCGCCTTCCCCTTCTCCTTCACCGGCGCATCCAGAAAGCGCCAGCGCGCCCGTCAGGGCGAGCGTCGACAGGCCGGCGATGACTTTTTGGCGGCGAGCCATGCTGTTCCCTTTCCCGATGGGTCGCACTATAGCGAAGCTCAAGTCTTCTGCAATCGCGACTTAATCGCAACGGAAACAAATGATCCTTCAGATCCCGGAAGTTCTCGACGCTGGCGCGGTCGCCGCCCTGCAGGAGACCCTTGGCGAGCCTGGCCTGTGGGTCGACGGGCGGTCAACCGCCGCCGGCCGGGCAAGGCAGGCCAAGCGCAACCAGCAGGCCGCACCGACCGACAAGGCAAAAGCCGCGCTGTCGCTCATCGAACGGGCGATTTTTTCGAACGCGGTGTTTCAGAGCGCCGCCCAGCCGGCGGCGCTCGCGCGCCTGATGCTGAACCGTTATGCGGAGGGCATGGAGTACGGCGCGCATGTCGATGCGCCTTATATCGATGGCGTCCGCACCGACCTTTCCTTCACGCTGTTCTTGAGCGCGCCGGAGCAGTATGACGGCGGCGACCTCGTCATTGACGGCGCCGGGGCGGAGGATCGGCTGAAGCCGCCCGCGGGGACGCTCGTTCTTTATCCCTCTTACTTTATTCACCGCGTTGCGGCGGTGACGCGCGGCGAGCGTCTCGCCGCCGTCGGCTGGGTCAAAAGCCGCATCAGAAGCGCCGAGCATCGCGCGCTGGCGTATGAACTTGACCGCCTCGCCGCCGATCTCGACGCCCTCGGCGCACCGGCGGAGATGCGCGTGCGGCTCGCAAATCTCCGCAACAATTTCCTGCGCGCCTTCGGCGGTTGACCGCGAGAGCACGCCTATTTCGGCTTCCTGAATTTCAGCGTCATGCGGTTGGTTTCGCCGATCGCTTCATACTGGGCGCGCAACGCCGGTTTGTCGCGGCTCGTGCCGAGCGTCGGCGGCAAGCGCCAGACCATGTCCTTCTCGGTCGGCTGGTCGGCAGGGTTGGCGTTGATTTCGCTGGAGCCGAGAAACTCGAACCCGGCGGCCTCGAACGCGGCGATCACCTGGCTCTGCTTCAGATAACCATTGTCGCCCTCGGCCCATGTGTCGGAATGGCCTTCAGGCCCGCGATGGGCGACGACGCCGACGATCCCGCCGGGCTTCAGGAGATCCATGGTGTCCTTGAGCGCCTTGGTGCGCCAGCCGCCTTCATCCTCGAAGCGGTTGAAATGGTGAAAGGCGCGGATCATCAGGACCGCATCGGCCTTGCCCTTCATGTCGGCGGGGATCGCGCCATAGGCGACTGCGCCGACCGAGGCGCCGCCGCCCTTCGTCCACGCTCTTGCGGTGTTTGTCCAGTCGCTCGTCCATGTCGCCTTCTGCGCGAGGAACTGCTCGTTCACGAAGCCGCCAAAGAGCTTCCACATCTCGACCGCATAATCGGCGCCGATGACTTTGCCGCCCGGCCCGAGATAAGCGAGCAGGATCTTCGTGTAATAGCCGTCATTGCCCGGCAGCACGTCGACCACGGTCATGCCGGGCCGGACGCCGAAGAATTCGAGCGTTTCCTTGGGGTGGCGCCATTTGTAGCGCGCCTTCACCTCGTCGGACTGATCGGCGAGCGCGGCATCGAGCGCTTCCGACGCGGCAAGCGCGGCGGCCTCGTCCTTGGCGGATGGGCCGGTGGCGCAGGCGGCAAGGCCCAAGGCCGCGACCGCGGCCAGCAGAATCCGTTTCATGATCAGTCTCCCGGTCGGCGAAATGCCGCTAATGCAGCGCCTTGACGATCTGCTCGCACACTTTTTTGGCGTCACCGAATAACATCATCGTGTTGTCGCGGAAAAAGAGTTCATTCTGCACGCCGGCGTAACCGGACGCCATCGAGCGCTTCACGAACAGCACCGTGCGGGCGTTCTCGACATCGAGGATGGGCATGCCGTAGATCGGCGAGGTCTTGTCGGTCTTGGCGGCCGGGTTCGTCACGTCGTTGGCGCCGATGACGAAGGCGACGTCGGCGGTGCGGAACTCGGCGTTGATGTCCTCGAGCTCGAATACTTCGTCATAGGGAACCTGTGCCTCGGCGAGGAGGACGTTCATGTGCCCCGGCATCCGCCCGGCGACCGGGTGGATCGCATATTTCACCTCGACGCCGGCGGCCTTCAGCTTGTCGGCCATTTCCTTCAGCGCGTGCTGGGCCTGCGCGACCGCCATGCCGTAGCCCGGAACGACGATCACCTTGCCGGCGTTCTTCATGATGAAGGCGGCGTCGTCGGCCGAGCCCTGCTTGTAGGGGCGCATCTCTTCCCCGCCCTTGCCGCCGGCCGCATCCTCGCCGCCGAAGCCGCCGAGAATGACCGAGATGAACGAGCGGTTCATCCCCTTGCACATGATGTAGGAAAGGATCGCCCCCGACGAGCCGACGAGCGCGCCGGTGATGATCAGCGCCATGTTCTGGAGCGTGAAACCGATGCCGGCCGCCGCCCAGCCCGAATAGGAGTTGAGCATCGACACCACGACCGGCATGTCGGCGCCGCCGATCGGGATGATGAGCAGGAAGCCGAGAATAAAGGCGGCGAGCGTCAGGAGGAAAAAGATCAGCGGCGACTGCGTTCCCGTCATCAGCATGCCGATCATCAGCACGATGAAAAGGCCGAGCCCCAGATTGATGATGTGCCGCCCGGGCAAGAGGATCGGCTTGCCGGACATCTTCTCGGCGAGTTTCAGGAAGGCGATCACCGAGCCCGAAAAAGTGATCGCGCCGATGGCGACGCCGAGCCCCATTTCGAGGATCGACTGGAGATGAATGTCGCCGGGCTCGCCGATGCCGAAGGCTTTCGGGGCGAGGAAGGCAGCCCAGGCGATGAACACCGCGGCGAGGCCTACGAGGCTGTGGAAGAACGCCACGAGCTGCGGCATCTCGGTCATCTTCACGCGCTGCGCGACGACCGCGCCGATCCCGCCGCCGACCGCGACCGCCGAGCCGGCGAGCGCCCAGGTGATGAGGTTCTTGTTCTGGAGGACGAAGAGCGTCGTCGCGATGGCGAGCGCCATGCCGAGCATGCCGTAGCGGTTGCCCTCGCGCGCCGTCTCCGGCGAAGAGAGCCCGCGAAGGGCGAGGATAAAGAGGACGCCCGAGACGACGTAGAGCAGCGGCGGCAGATTATCAGCCATCGGGGATCACGATCCCTTCTTCTTGTACATGCCGAGCATCCTCTGGGTGACGAGGAAGCCGCCGAAGATGTTGACGCTCGCGAGCATCACCGCGAGGAAGCCGAAAATCTTCGACAAGAGCCCGGCGCCGGCGCCGGCCACATCAGCGCCGACCGCGATCAGGGCGCCGACGATGACGACCGAGGAAATCGCATTCGTCACCGACATCAGCGGCGTGTGCAGGGCCGGCGTCACCGACCACACGACGTAATAGCCGACGAAGATCGCGAGGATGAAGATCGCGAGAAGATAGATGAAGTCCGAGGGGCCGCCGGCGACGGCGGCGGAAATTTCATGGATGCGGTCGATCATGGAGAGCGCCTGGTCGCTGGTCGCTGAAAGCTGCTTGGCGGTTTCCTCCGCGGTCTCCGCCGTCTGGCGCAAGGTCTCGGCGGCCTCAGCCACATTGCGCGCGGCCTCATCGACAAGCTGCTCCGTCGTTCTTGCTTCCTCGGCCATCGCTCACTCCGCCGCGGTCTGACCGCCTTCGGCCGGCGGCGCCGGCGCGAAAGTCGGGTGCACGATCCGGCCGTCGCGGGTCAGCGCGACGCCCTTGATGATCTCGTCGTTCCAGTCGGGCTCGAACGCCTTCGTTTCCTTGTTCACGAAGGCGGAGACGAAATTGAAGAGGTTGCGGGCGTAAAGGCTTGAAGCGTCCTGCGCGAGGCGTCCCGGCACGTTTTCAAAACCGACGATGATGACGCCGCCGACGTCGATGACCTCGCCGCACCGGGACAGCTCGACATTGCCGCCCTGCTCGACCGCGAGGTCGACGATGACCGACCCCGGGGCCATCGCCCGCACCATGTCGGCGCTGACAAGGCGCGGCGCCGGCCGCCCGGGAATCAGCGCCGTCGTGACAACGATGTTCTGCTTGGCGATGTGCTTGCCGACGAATTCCGCCTGGCGGCGCTTGAAGTCGTCCGACATTTCCTTGGCGTAGCCGTCGGCGGTCTCGGCGTCCTTCATCGCGGCTTCATCGACGGTGACAAAGGTCGCGCCGAGGCTTTCGACCTGCTCCTTCGCCGCCCAGCGCACGTCGGTCGCCGAAACGACCGCGCCCATGCGCCGCGCCGTCGCGATCGCCTGCAGCCCGGCGACGCCCGCGCCCATGACGAACACTTTCGCCGGCGCGATCGTTCCTGCCGCCGTCATCATCATCGGCATCGCCCGGCCGTAATAGGCGGCGGCGTCGATCACCGCCTTGTAGCCGGCGAGGTTCGACTGCGATGACAGCACGTCCATCGACTGGGCGCGCGTAATGCGCGGCATCAGATCCATGGCGAAGAGTTCAACGCCCGCCGCCGCCGCCGCTTCAAGAACGTCCTTCGAGCCATGGGGGTTGACGATCGCGGCGATGCGCTGGCCGCGCCGATAGGCGCCGAAGCCCGCGGCGTCCGGCGCGCGCACCTTGAGGACGAGATCGGCGCCCGACAGCGCCTCGACGGCGTTCGCGTCGATCGCCGCGCCCGCTTCCTGATAAAGATAGTCGGGAAAATTGCTGCTCTCGCCCGCGCCGCGCTCGACCGCGACGTCGGCGCCGAGGCCTATAAATTTCTTCACGGTTTCGGGCGAGGCCGCGACGCGCGGCTCCCCGGCCCGGGTTTCACGTAAGATTGCGATCTTCATCGTCGATCCCGGGCGTTATGGTGAGTCGGGGACTAATGGGAAAAGAAGGTCTTCGCCACCCACCAGACGACGACATAGGTCGCGATGAACCAGAGCACCGCCCACCAGCCATTGCCCATCACGAGCTGGGTGAAGAACATCGCCAGGCCCATGGCCAGCGGCACGCCGACCTGCGCCGAGTTTTTCATGATCCCTTCGTAGATCCTGCGGTGCTCTTCCGCGTCCTGAAGCCGCTGCTTTGCATCGTCGGCGGTCGCCATGGCGCTCATCTCCAAATCGTCGAAACCGGCGGTTTAGTGGCCGATTTCAGAGGGATGGGCAAGGGGACGACGGCCCGCGCGCCGCGTGTTTGAAAACCGCGAAAATCGGGTAGGCTGACGGCCTTAGCCGGCTAGGGGGCGTTGCGGGGGATGCTGCGGGGAAATTTCTCGGGACGGGCGCGCGCCGCCCTGCTCCTCGGGCTCTCGGGTCTTTTTACGCTTGCCGGCGCCGCCGCGGCTGAAACCTTGCGCGTGATGACGACCGGGCTCGGCGACGGAACGGTAGCGGGCGGCGCGATCTCCTGCAACGCCGCCGGGGGCCCCGCTTGCGACATGGCGACGCCCGCCGGGGCGAGCATCGTGCTGACGGCGACGGCGGAGCCCGGCGCGACGTTCGCCGGCTGGGGCGGGGACTGCCCCGACGCCGACCCGACGACGCCGGCCGATCAATGCCGCGTCACCATGAGCGCCTATCGTTCGGTGCGCGCGCGCTTCGACATGACGGCGCCGATCGTTCCGCTGACGCCCGCCCAGATAGCCGACGTCGAAGCGACGCGCAGCGGCATCGGCGATTATCTCGCCGCCAATCCGCAGATCAATTCAACGGCGAAATTCATCGCCGCGTTGCCCGAGGAATACCGCCGCAACTGGATCTTGATGCCGCGCTCGGAGAGCTTCCAGGCAGGCACGGCCGACCTGCCGCGGCTTCTGCTGCCAAGCGCCAATGGCGAGAACGCCTTTGGGGTGGCGCTGTCGCCGGGGCCGCTCGGGTCCTATCCGGGATCGCACCATAACGCCGTTGAGTTCATGCAGTGGGACAGCGGCGCCAAGACCTTCCGCTTCCACGAGATCGTGCTCGCCGACATTCCGGCGCGCGACGACACTGATCCCGCGACACCGGGGGTGCAGCCGCGCTTTCCCGCGCGCGCCGCGCCCCATGTCGGCATCGACGAAACGCTGTGCGCGGCCTGCCATACGACGCGCAACGTGCTCAACCGCGGCATGACGCCGGGAACCGACGGGATCGGGCATTCGATCCCCGTCAAAATGAAGCCGAACTGGGACGCCTATGACAGCTGGGGCGGCATGCTCGCCTTCAACCGCGACCGCATCTACAAAGGCTCGGTCGAGGCGGCCGCCTTCCGCGCGCTCTTCAATCCCTGGACATGGCGCACCAATCCCGGCGCGCGGCGCGTCATCGAGCAGCTTCAGTTGCAGCCGCCGGGCGTTCCGGACGGCTCCACCCTCCTGACCCGCCGGCACAACAACGACTATGGCGACATCACGACCTTCGTCGTCGCCGACGACCGCATCACGCGGCTCGAGGGGGGCGGGGCCGACGACGGCCGCATCGTGTTCGGCTTCGACGATCCCGGCCCGCCCGTGACCGTCGAGCCGCAGCCGACGGGAACGACGTCGACGACGATCAGCTACGCCTTCGACCGCCGCGCGGGGACGAGCGGTTCCACCGTTCTTCGCAATGACACGCTCGTGCCTGCAGCCCCGGCGACGACGCCGAAATCCGACTTCGTGACGCTGCATCATTCCTTATCGCCGCGCTCCGATGTCGGGCGCGGCGTTCTGTTCCTCGCCACCATGAGCGACGGCCCCAACGCGACGCGCGTCGCGGACGAAATCAAAACCCACCGCTTTGCGACCGGCGGCGCGCCGATCGACGTGAGGGCGCTAGCGCTTGCGATCGCCTCGCGCTGCATCACCCATACGGGCGGCGACGAAATCGCCGACACGCAGGATATTTCACTCGCGCTGAGCCCGTCCGTGCGGGCGTTCTTCGACGCGCGCAACGGCATGACGTTCAACGAGGTCTATGACGACACGCTGCGCCGCCAGCAGAGCCTGCCGCTGCGCAAGGCGGACATCGCGAAGCTGACGCTGCATCGCGCCGGCGACCACTACATCCTCGACGAGAACGGCCCCGGCGTTCCGCCCGCCGCCGAAGCCCTAGGCGGCCTCATCGACGCCTATGGTGCGGCGACTTCCGGGATCGCAGGCGGCGCCGGCGGCGGCGATGTCGGCCTTGCGCGCTTGCGCCAGGAAATATTCCGCCGGCCGATCGATCGCGGCGGGCCTGACGCGACGGTGATGGGCGGGGCGATCGTCGATCGCGAGGCCTATGCGTTCGGCGGCTTCAACAACACCGCCGCGATCGCCCTCTTCCGCTATTTCCTCGAGCCGCTCGGCGTCGCCGTCGACAAATGGTCGACCGGCGTGCGCGGGCGGTCACGGACCTATACCTTCTCGGCGTCGTTCGGCTCTTACCTCGCGGCGATCTATGGCAACGGACCCGATTCGATCAGATCGAGCCTCGGCCTGCCCGACCTCGTCGAGGACCCCGCCCATCCGGGCAGCTACGATCCGTCCTCTTCCTGCGCCGCCATCATGCCGCTCGCGACGGCGACCTTCGCCGCGCTGCCGGCGCCCGATGCAGTTCCAACCTTCACCGACGTGCAGCGCATCCTCAACAAGAGCTGCATCGAATGCCATGGCGGGCTCGGCCTGCCGCCCTATCGCAGCCATGGCGACGTCATCAATTTCGCCGAAAACGAGACCCCGGCGCCGGGCGAGCGGAGACTTTGGCGCTCGCTGTCGACGGTGCGCTCGCTGACCGGAACGCCGTCCTGCCCGCCATCGGCGCCCGCCTGCCCGATCGGTTCGGGCACGGACCTTTCCTCGAGCTGGCTATATCAGCTCATCACCGACCGCGGGAACCTCGCTCACCCCTATAATCCCGCTGAGCCCTATGACGCGGCGAATCCCGACAATCCCGCCGACCCCGATGTCGCCGACGAGCGCTGCCGCGAAGGCATGATGCCCTGCGGCGGCCCGCCGCTGCCGAAAAGCGACATCGAGACGATCAGGCGCTGGATCATCGGCGGACGCGCCAATGCCGAGGGCGACCCGCACATCCGCACCGTCGACGGCAGGCGCTATGACTTTCAGGGCGCCGGCGAATTCACGCTGCTGCGCGGGGAAGACATGGAATTGCAGGCGCGGATGACGCCCGTTCCGACCGCGGCGCCCCTGCCCGATCCGAATACGGGTCTTTCGGTCTGCGTCAGCGTCAACAGCGCCGTCGCGCTGCGCGCCGGGCTCAACCGCGTCACCTATCAGCCCGATCTTTCGCGGGCGCAGGAGCGCAATGGCGGGGTCGGGCCGCTCGTCCTGCGCGTCGACGGCAAGCCCGTCGATCTTGCGGCGGGGCCCGTCGCCCTCTCCTCCGGCGGGCGCATCATAAGCACCGCCGCGCCGGGCGGGGTCGAGGTGCAGATGCCCGGCGGGACGAGCGTCATTCTCACGCCGGCGCGCTGGGGCGCCCACAACATCGATTTCATGAACATCGACGTGCGCCATGCGCGGGCGACCGAGGGCGTGATGGGCCGGATCGCGCCCGGCGGCTGGCTGCCGGCGCTCAGCACCGGCGCGGAACTCGGGGCAAGGCCCGCCGACGCGAATGCGCGCTTCGCCGCGCTCTATGGGCGCTTCGCGGAGTCCTGGCGCGTGCGCGCCGGCGCCTCGCTCTTCGATTACGAGATGGGCCTCGGCCCGAGTCGCTTTGACGCGAAGGGCTGGCCGGCGCCGACCAACGGGGCCTGCGCGGCGCCGCCGACGCCGGGATTGCCTGCAGGCGGCGCGCCGCCGAAGCCGATCGCCGAGGCCGAAGCGAAGAAGCTGTGCGCAGGCCTCGCCGATCCCGACCGCCGGCGCAACTGCGCCGCTGATGTCGCCGCGACCGGCGAGCGCGCCTTCGCCGAACTCTATCTCAACACGGAAAAGGTCGCGCTGCGGCCGATGCCGGCGGCGGCGACGCCGTTGACCCCGGCGGACAACGCCGTCATTCCCGCCGGTGAGGTGCGGTTCGGCTGGCGCGCACCCAAGGCCGGCCAGCAACGCCTGACCGTGAAACATTGCCTGTGGTCCAGCGCCGAGCTGTTCGACGCCGAGCGCTGCACGCCGGTCGGCGTCGGCCGCTTCCTTGACAAGGTCCCGTCGAAGCAATTGCGCGACCTGACGAGGGGACTCGTCAGCACACAAACGACCGCCAAAGTCGGGCGCGGCGCGGTCTACAAATGGAAGATCATCGTCGAAGACGAGACTGGCGCGATCGCGGAAAGCGAGACGCGCCGGTTCGAGGTGAAATAGACCTCCCCGGAGAGACGGCCCGCGCGAACGGGCGCGCCGGCGTCAGGCCGACGCGATCGCCGCCGCCAGCGCGCGCAGCAGCCCCGCGCCGTCGCCGGACCACGCCGAACCATGCATGCACGCGAGCGTGCGGGGCGAAAGGCTCGCCAGTTTTTCCAGCAACGCCCCGCTGTTCGGCGCATGGGCGAAATAATCGAGCGGCTTTCGAAAAGCCTCGCTCGGGCCGAGAATGTCGGCCTGCGTCAAGGGCGGCTGCTCGGCGCCGCCCTGGGTGAAGAGATCGCCGCAGAACAGGGTCTTCGTCTTTTCCTCGAAAAGAAAGCCGCAATCCCACCCGTGCGGCAGGTGCGGCGCGTCGAACCAGCGCATCGTCCTGTCGCCGATCTTCAGGCGCTCGCCGTCGGAGAGCGCCCGCGGCGCCCGGTCGGCGACATCCGTCACCGACACCATCGCCGCGATCGCGCCGCAGACCGGAACGGCGTTCGGCGCTGCTGCGAGCCATTCGTTGAGCGCGCCGCATTCATCGGCTTCGAAATGAGAGAAGGCGACGTATTTCAGCATTCGCGGGCCGATCACCGTGCGCACGGCCTCGTGCACCAGCGGAAACAGCCGGCGCGGACCGGTGTGAAACAGCAACGGCTCGTCATCAATCACGAGATACTGGTTGAACGAGAATCCGCCGGGAACGTTCCTGACGGGCGTGTTGATGCGGTAAATCCGGTCCGAGATTTCGTGAACGTTCGTGCCGGCTTCAGGATCGGTGATCGTCATCGTCAACCGTTCAGAACCTTCTTATGGATGCGGCGCCGTCACTTATCGCGCCTCTTGCCCTCAGTTTCCGACCCTCACCGGCCAGCAGGTGAGCAGCGTCTTGAGCGTCGAGATGAAAGCGATCGGCTCCTCGAACATCAGGTGATGATGCACGGTCGGCATCACGATGAAGGGCGAGCGCCCTTTCGTCTGCTGTTTCAGGTGCTCGAAGCCCTCGCCGGTCGCGAAGGCTGACGCCTCACCATAGATGAAGGCGAGCGGGCAGCGCGCGGCGAGAAAGAGATCGCGCTCGTAATGGATTTCGAAATTCCGCCCATGCGCGGGATCGAACTTCCATGTCCATCCCGTTCCGCCTTCGGGCCGCGGCGCGCGGACAAGGCCGGCCCGCGCGATGTAATCGACGAGATAAAGCTCCTTCGCCGGCTGGTTCGGCAGGAAGCGGAAGCGCGCGACCGGCTCCTCAATCGTCTGATAGATGCGGTTCGCCTTCACCTCAACGTCGCGCTTCTTGAGGATCGTGTAACCTTCGTCCGGGTCGGGCTTGCCGATCGGGCTGTCGATGACGACCGCGCCGAGCAGGCGCTCGCCCTGACGCTCTACCGCGGCGAGCGTCACCCAGCCGCCGAAGGAATGGCCGACGACGATCGGGCGCCCGCCCCTGCCCGCTCCCGAATGGTCGATGACCGCAAACAGCTCGTCGATCGTTTCATTGACGTTGTAGGTCGGGCGCCAGTCGCTGTCGCCCATGCCGGACATGTCGAAGGCGACGACGCGGTAATGATCGGTGAAGGCAGGCGCGAAGGGCCGCCACCAGTTGCGGTGCGCGCGCCCCCCGTGAATGAAGACGAGGCCGCGCCGTCCAACATCGCCCCACGCCGAATAGCGGATCGCCGCGCCCGCGACCGTCACCTCGCCCTCTTCCGAGGGGTGCGCGATCGCGCGCGCGAACCAGTCGGGCGCGGGCGGAGAAACGCCGCCGAGGTGCTCGAGCGGGCGGATGTGGTCGGGGCTTTCGGACATCGCTCCTGCGGAACTCGACGGAAGTTACTGAGGGCCTTCGGCGTCCGGAGAAACGCCGACGATTTCAAGGCCGCCGCTCGTTCCGAAGGCGTATACGGTGAAGAATCCGCCGCTTTCAAGCGCGCTCATCATCACCTGAACGTCCGCAGCGGGCGGGACTCTCCGGTCGCCGCCGCTCAATCCGACGTATCGAAAGGCGCCCCGGCCGTCGCCTTCGAACATCGGCACGAATTGCTGTTCGCCGCCGGGCGCGCGCAGAGGGTAAGTCATCGTGTATCGAGGCTCGGGGCCGACCGCGCGGTCGAGCCACGCGCATTCTCCGGCGCCTGGATTGGCGAGATTGGCCCCCTGAGGAGCCGTCGAAAACTCGATGATGAGCTGCGATGACGAGAGGACGCTGTAATTCCGGTAATCGCATTCCACGCCCCCGAGCGTCTTCCGGCAGCTGTCTTTGGACGGCACGAGGCTGAGATAGCCCGTGCTCGGCGCGAACATAATTTTCATGGCGCCGCCGGCGCGGCACTTCAGCGGATAGGCCTGCGGCCGCTGCGCCTGCGCTGCGCCTGACGAAACGGCGGCCGCCAACGCCGCCAAAACCAAGACCTTCCGCATCGACCTCTCCTGGCTGGACCTTTCGCTTTCGGGGCGGAGCACCGATCCGCCGGCAGAATAAACGCCGGCGCGGCGCTGATAAATAGCCCTTTCCACATCCTTAACATCCGCCTCTTTTTCCCGGAATGGAACGCCTAAAGCGAACTTTAACTTAACCGCTCTACGCCTTGAGCCGACCAACTGATCGAGACGAGGGGCCCCCGGCGGTGACCAGCAAAACAATTCTCATTGTCGACGACGACCCGACGCAGCGGCGCCTGATGCGCGCGGTGTGCGAGAAAGCGGGCTACCCGGTGCTGCAGGCGGATTCGGGCGAGAATGCGCTGCAGATCCTGCAAGGCGAACAGGGCCAGGACGTCTCCCTCGTGATGCTCGACCTGCGGATGCCGGGGCTCGGCGGCATGGAGACGCTGAAGCGCGCCAAGGCCTATCGCGACGAGCTTCCCGTCATCGTTCTCACCGCGCAAGGCGGCATCGACACCGTCGTCGAGGCGATGCAGAACGGCGCGGCGGATTTCTTCGTGAAACCCGCGAGCCCCGAACGCGTCATCGTCTCGATCAACAACGCGCTCAACCTCTCGACGCTCAAGGGCGAGGTTTCGCGCCTCAAGCGCAAGCGCGACGGCGCAATGGCGTTCGCCGACCTCATCGGCCATAGCGCCGCCCTCAAGAACGTGCAGCGCCTCGGCGAGCGGGCGGCGGCCTCGAACATCCCGATCCTCATCACCGGCGAGTCGGGCGTCGGCAAGGAGATGATCGCGCGCGCCATTCAAGGCTCGTCGGAGCGCGCCGGCCGCCCCTTCATCACCGTCAATTGCGGAGCGATCCCAGAGAATCTCGTCGAGAGCATTCTCTTCGGCCACGAGAAGGGCTCCTTCACCGGCGCCCATCAGAAGCACATCGGCAAGTTCCAGGAAGCCGACGGCGGCACCATCTTCCTCGACGAAGTGGGCGAGCTTCCCGCCGACATGCAGGTGAAGCTCCTGCGCGTGCTGCAGGAGGGCGAGGTTGATCCGATCGGCGCGAAGCGGCCGGTGAAGGTCGACGTGCGCGTCATCTCGGCGACGAACCGCGACCTCGCCGAAGAGGTGAAAGCGGGCCGATTCCGCGAGGACCTCTATTACCGGCTCAACGTCTTCCCCGTGCACATCCCGCCGCTGCGCGAGCGCGTCGAGGATATCCCGGCGCTCGTCGATCATTTCATCCAGCGCTACAACGCCGAGGAGCGCCGCGACGTGCGCGGCGTGCAGCACGAGGTTCTCGCCGTGCTGATGCGCCAGCCCTGGCCGGGCAATGTCCGCCAGCTTGAGAACACGATTTTCCGCGCGGTCGTTCTCGCCGAGACGCCATATCTCACCGCGCGCGACTTCCCGCTGCTCGCGGCCGAGTTCGAGGCGGCCGGCGTCGACATGGGTCCGCCGATGCTTGACGATTTCAGCGCCGGCCCCGCGCCGGCGTCCGCAGCGGATGCGGCCGCGCCGCGTCCGCTTGCCGGCAATTCGTCGACCGCGTTCGAGAATGTCGACGTCTTCGACCGCGACGGGCACTTGCGGACGCTCGAGGCGATCGAGCGCGATCTCATCCAGCTTGCGATCGACACCTATGACGGGCGCATGTCGGAGGTTGCGCGCCGCCTCGGCATGGGCCGCTCGACGCTCTACCGCAAACTCCGCGAGCACGGGCTCGAGGTGAAAAGAAGCGCCTAGGCCGCGAGCATCCGCGCCGCGTCAGCCTTCCCCCAGCGCCGAGAGGTAGAGGTCGAGGAGCGCCTCCTCCTCCTCGCGCTTGGCCTTGTCCATCTTGCGCAGGCGGATGATCTTGCGGAGCGTCTTGGTGTCGTAGCCCTCGCCCTTGGCCTCGGCGAAGACTTCCTTGATGTCACCCGCAATGGTCGACTTTTCCTCCTCAAGACGCTCGACCCGCTCGAGGAACGAGCGCAGCCGCTCCGCCGCGACCGTCGTCGCCCCGCCCGTCGCAATCGTCGCCGATCCGTCCGCCATGGCCCTCGCACTCCAGAAACGCTCGATCCCGACCTAGGGCTGCGTCGGGCCGGCGCTGAAGCGGCAATTCTCCACATGGGGAAAGAGAAGGAACCGCTTTCCCCCACGGCCGCTTTCGCCTAAGAGGCCCCCTTAGCCCGAATCAAAGCTTCCCCCGCGCCGGACGGCTTTCCGCCCGGCGCCTGCACGCGAGCGTCCATGCCGAAGCGTCAAGACATCCACTCCGTCCTCATCATCGGCGCGGGGCCGATCGTCATCGGCCAGGCCTGCGAGTTCGACTATTCGGGCGTGCAGGCGGTGAAGGCGCTGAAGGAGGAAGGCTACCGGGTCATCCTCGTCAATTCCAACCCGGCGACGATCATGACCGACCCGGAGCTCGCCGACGCGACCTATGTCGAACCGATCACCCCGGAATTCGTCGAGAAGATCATCGAGCGCGAGCGGCCGAACTGCCCCGGCGTCTTCGCCCTCCTGCCAACCATGGGCGGGCAGACGGCGCTGAACACCGCGCTCGAGCTTGAGCGCAACGGCGCCCTCAAGCGCCACAATGTCGAGATGATCGGCGCGCGCGCCGACGTCATCGAGAAGGCCGAGGACCGCGAGAAATTCCGCAAGGCGATGGACGCGATCGGGCTCGAAAGCCCGCGCTCCGTCATCGTATCGTCCCCGCCGTTCATGAAGGACGGCGTCGTCGTCGGCTATAATCGCGCCAGCGCCGTCGCCAAGGGGCTGTCGCTGATCGACAGCGTCGGCCTGCCGGCGATCATCCGCCCGGCCTTCACGCTCGGCGGCACCGGCGGCGGCATCGCCTACAACCGCGAGGAGTTCGAGCAGATCCTGCGCATGGGCATCGACGCCTCGCCGGTCGGCCAGGTGCTGATCGACGAGAGCCTTCTTGGCTGGAAGGAGTTCGAGATGGAAGTCGTCCGCGACCGCGCGGACAACTGCATCATCGTCTGCTCGATCGAGAACCTCGACCCGATGGGCGTGCACACGGGTGATTCCATCACCGTCGCCCCGGCGCTGACGCTGACGGACAAGGAATTCCAGATCATGCGCAACGCCTCGATCGCGGTGATGCGCGAGATCGGCGTCGAGACCGGCGGCTCGAACGTGCAGTTCGCGATCAATCCCGACAATGGCCGCCTCGTCGTCATCGAGATGAACCCGCGCGTGTCGCGGTCCTCCGCGCTCGCCTCGAAGGCGACGGGCTTCCCGATCGCGCGCGTCGCCGCCAAACTCGCCGTCGGCTATACGCTTGACGAGCTTGAAAATGACATCACCGGCGCAACGCCCGCCGCCTTCGAGCCGACGATCGACTATGTCGTCGTGAAGATTCCACGCTTCGCCTTTGAAAAATTTCCAGGATCGGAGCCCTATCTGACGACCGCGATGAAGTCGGTCGGCGAGGCGATGGCGATCGGCCGGTCGTTCCCCGAAGCCTTGCAGAAGGCGCTGCGGAGCCTTGAAACGGGGCTTTCAGGGCTTGATCCGATCGCCATCCCCGGGCTCGGCCAGGGCGATGACGTCAACGCCTTGCGGGCCGCGCTCGCGGCGCCGACGCCCGACCGCCTCCGCGTTGCGGCCGAGGCGCTGCGCCAGGGCCTCGCCATGGAGCAGGTGCGCGCGATCACCCAATATGATCCCTGGTTCATCGAACAGATCGCCGGCATTGTCGCGGCGGAAGCCGACGTCGCGGCGAACGGGGTTCCCGCCGATGCGCGCCGGCTCGGCGCGCTGAAGGCCATGGGCTTTTCCGACAAGCGCCTCGCCGCGCTCGCCGGCGGAACCGAGGCGGAGATGCGCGCCCATCGCCGCCAGCTTGGCGTCCTGCCCGTTTACAAGCGCATCGACACCTGCGCGGCGGAGTTCGCGGCGAGGACGCCCTACATGTATTCGACCTATGAGGCCCCGTTCGGCGCGGCGCCCGAATGCGAGTCAAAGCCCGGCGACGCCAAGAAGGTCATCATCCTCGGCGGCGGGCCGAATCGCATCGGCCAGGGGATCGAGTTCGACTATTGCTGCTGCCATGCGGCGTTCGCGCTCGCCGACATCGGCGTTGAATCGATCATGGTCAACTGCAACCCCGAAACCGTGTCGACCGACTTCGACACCTCCGACCGGCTCTATTTCGAGCCGCTGACCGCCGAAGACGTTCTTGAGATCATCCGCGTCGAACAGTCGAAGGGGACGCTTCTCGGCGTCATCGTTCAGTATGGCGGACAGACGCCGCTGAAGCTCGCGCGGGCGCTCGACGCTGAAGGGGTTCCGATCCTCGGCACCTCGTTCGACGCCATCGACCTCGCCGAGGACCGCGAGCGCTTCCAGAAGCTCGTCGCCGCGCTCGGCCTCCTGCAGCCGAACAACACGACCGCGCCGACGCGCGAGGCCGCCGTCGCCGCCGCGGCGGAAGCCGGCTACCCGCTCGTCACGCGCCCTTCTTACGTCCTTGGCGGCCGCGCGATGGAAATCGTGCGCGACGAAGAGGGTCTGCGCCGGTATCTCGCGACCGCCCAGATCGAGATCAGCGAGGAAGCCCCGCTCCTCCTCGACCGCTATCTCGACAACGCGCTCGAAGTCGACGTCGACGCGATCGCCGACGGCCGCGACGTCTTCATCGCCGGCGTGATGGAGCATATCGAGGAAGCCGGCATCCATTCCGGCGACAGCGCCTGTTCGCTGCCGCCCTATTCCCTTCCCGACGCCATCGTGCGCGAGCTTGAAAGCCAGACGGCCAAGCTCGCCCGCGCACTCGGCGTCGTCGGCCTCGTCAACGTCCAGTATGCGATCAGGGGCGACGACATCTACATCCTCGAGGTCAATCCGCGCGCCTCGCGCACCGTCCCCTTCGTCGCCAAGACCGTCGGCCTTCCCGTCGCCGGCCTCGGCGTCAAGGTGATGGCGGGCGCGAAGATCGCCGACCTCGGCCTCAAGCGTCCTGACATCAGCCACGTCGCGGTCAAGGAAGTCGTCTTTCCCTTCGCGCGCTTTCCGGGCGTCGACACCGTGCTCGGCCCCGAAATGCGCTCGACAGGCGAAGCGATGGGGATCGACCGCGATTTCGACCGCGCCCGCGCCAAGAGCCTCATCGGCGTCGGCGCGCGCATTCCGGTCGAGGGCTGCGTCTTCATCTCGCTGAAGGATTCCGACAAGCCGGTTATGGTCGGCGCCGCACGCCGCCTCCTCGACATGGGCTTTTCGATCATCGCAACCGGGGGAACCGCCGACTATTTCCGCAGCCAGGGCCTCGACGTCAAACGCGTCAACAAGGTGCTCGAAGGACGCCCGCACATCGTCGATGCGCTGAAGAACGGCGAAGTGCAGATGGTGTTCAATACGACCGAGGGCGCGCAATCGGTGAAGGACAGCCGCTCGATCCGAACGACCGCCCTCGCGCAGAAGATTCCCTGCATCACCACCGCGACCGGCGCGCGCTCGACCGTGCGCGCGATCGAGGCGCTGAGATCGGGCGCGCTCACCGTCGCGCCGCTCCAGGATTACATGGCGGCGGCGCGCGGCGCCCCTAGAGGGTGGGAGCGCCGTATACGGACCATCACTTGGCCGAAGTCGTTCTGGCGGCCGATCACATTTTCATGATCACCCGCCGCCGGCGCCGGGTTTTCGCGGCTTTCGGGGGCCGGCGCGGATTTTCGTTAACCTTCAGACCCCGCAAAAAGCCTCAATGCCTCACCCCGGAATGACGACGCCGGAAAGGCCAGCTCGCGGCAAGGTTGAAAGTTATCCCACCCCCCTTATGGCGCCATTAAAGTAGGGTCGTCGACGCCAGGAAACGGAGCCCAACGCTTGATCCCCGCCCTCGTCGCCCTCGCCTGCCCCACGCCTGAAGGACCTGCCAACCGGGGGAATCAGAAAAACGTGGAAAATTCCGCCGAAGGCCGAATGAAGGCAGGGGGCAAGCGCCGCCAACGACGCCAAACTTTCCGAACTTTCCGGATTTTCCGGAAACCGGCCGGCGCCGGGTTGACGCCAGGGCGTGCGGCAGTCTCGCCTTTTCCGCCATTCCTTGCGCGCCACCGAACCCCCGCTATACGTCGCCGCCATGCATGACATCCGATTCATCCGGGAAAACGCCGTCGCTTTCGACGCCGGCCTCAAACGCCGGGGCCTGCCGCCGCGCGCCGCCGAAATCCTCGCGATCGACGAGAAGGCGCGGGCGCTGACCGCCGCGCTGCAGGACCTTCAGACGCGGCGGAACGCCGCCTCGAAGGCGATCGGCGCGGCGAAAGCGAAAAAGGATGACGCCGAAGCGGCGCGCCTGATGGCCGAGGTCGAGGCCGTGAAGCGTGAAATGCCGCGCCTCGAGGACGAGGAGGCGAAGGCGAAGAAGACGCTCGAGGACATTCTTGCGGCGATCCCGAACCTGCCGGCGCCGGACGTTCCTGACGGCGCGGACGAGACCGCCAATATCGAGGTAAGGAGATGGGGCGCGCCGCGCGCCATTCCCGGCGCGCGCGAGCATTTCGACATCGGCGAGGCCCTCGGCCTCATGGATTTCGAGACCGCGGCGAAAATGTCCGGCGCACGCTTTGTCCTTCTCTCCGGCGCGCTCGCCCGCATGGAACGCGCGATCGCCAACCTGATGCTCGACACCCATACGGCGGAGTTCGGCTACACCGAAGTGTCGCCGCCGGCGCTCGTGCGCGACATGGCGCCTTTCGGCGTCGGGCAACTGCCGAAATTCGAAGACGACCTCTTCCGCACCACCAACGGCTACTGGCTGACCTCGACGGCGGAGGTGACGCTGTCGAACATCGTCGCCGACTGCATCGTCGATGAAGATTACCTGCCGCGCCGCTACACCGCTTGGACGCCCTGTTTCCGCTCCGAAGCGGGCGCGGCGGGCAAGGACACCCGCGGCATGATCCGCATGCACCAGTTCTCGAAGGTGGAGCTCGTCTCGGTCACGACGCCGGACAAGTCGAACGATGAGCACGAGCGCATGACGGCGTGCGCCGAGGCGATCCTGAAGAAGCTCGATCTGCCCTTCCGCACCATGGCGCTTTCGACCGGCGACATGGGCTTTGCCTCGCGCAAGACCTATGACATCGAAGTTTGGCTGCCCGGCCAGAACCGTTATCGCGAGATTTCGTCCTGTTCGAATTGCGGCGACTTCCAGGCCCGGCGGATGAAAGCGCGCTGGCGCCGGAAGGGGGAAAAAGGCGCGGAGTTCGTGCACACTCTGAACGGCTCTGGTCTCGCGGTCGGGCGGACGCTCGTCGCGATCCTTGAAAACTATCAGCAGGCGGACGGCTCCGTCGCCGTGCCGGCGGCGCTGCAAGGCTATATGGGCGGAATGACCGCGATCGGGAAATAATGCGCATTCTCTGCACCAATGACGATGGAATCCACGCGCAGGGGCTCGACTGCCTCGTCAGGATCGCCCGCGCGCTGTCGGACGACGTCTGGGTCGTCGCCCCGCATGAGGAGCAGTCGGGTGCGGCGCGCGCCCTCACCCTCGCCAACCCGATTCGCGTGCGCGAATACGACCCGCGGCGCTTTTCCGTGTCCGGCACGCCGTCCGACGCGGTGATGATGGCTGTGCACAAGCTGATGAAGGACGCCCGGCCCGATCTCGTGCTCTCCGGCGTCAACAACGGCCAGAATCTCGCCGAGGACGTGACAGTTTCCGGCACCATCGCCGGCGCCTTCCAAGGGATGAGCCTCGGCGTTCCCTCGATCGCGCTGTCGCTGGCGCGGCTGCAGCGCGACAAGGCGCGCTGGGCGACTCCGGAACGCCATGCGCCGGCGATCATCCGCAGGCTGATCGAAACGGGCTGGCCCGCGGACGTCGTCATCAACGTCAACTTCCCGGACCGCGACCCGGACGACGTCGCCGGCGTCGAGGTGACGCGGCAGGGCCATCGCGACGACTTCAAGCTCTTCATCGAGGAGCGCAAGGACCTGCGCGGCTTCTCTTATTACTGGTACGGCTATGAGGGCTCGCTCTCCAATCCGCCGGCGGGCGTCGACCTCAAGGCCGTTTATGACGGGCGGATCTCGATCACGCCGCTGCATTTGGCCCTCACCCACGAAGACAGCCGGCGGCGCCTTGAAGCGGCGTTCCGCGACCCCGCGGCCTGAGGCTTGCGTGACCGATGCGCAGGAAAGTGATTAACGCCTTGTTAACCGAAGCGCCGCAAAAGTTACCAAAATCTGAACGAGCTGCGAGGTGTTGGTCATGAACAAGGCCGGGCTCAAACGTCTGACGGTCCTTCTCCTGGCGACGGCGCCGCTCGCCGCCTGCGGCTCGACGCACCGCGCGCCGGTCGTGTACGGCACGCAGCCCTATCAACAGACGGCGCGCATTTACAATTCGCCGGCGGAATCCGCCGCGGCGCGCACGGTCTATTCCAACACCGGCGCAACCGGTTACGCGCCGTCGGCCTATGGCGCGTCGTCCTACTCGCCCTCGCTCGACGGCATCGTGCTCGAGCCGGCGGTGGCGCGCGGGCCCGTTCCGCTGACTCCGGTCGCCGAAACCTGGCGCGAGGAACGCCGCGGCGCGATGCAGCCGACCTATATCGCTGAGAACAACATCGACATCTTTGAACCCGCGGCGGAAATGCCCGGCCAGTTGACTGTGCGGCCGGGCGACACCGTCTATGCGATCGCGCGGCGCACCGGCGCGACCCCGCAGGCGATCATTTCGCTGAACCGCCTCGCGCCGCCCTACCGGCTGGAAGTCGGGGAGATCATCCGTGTACCCGCCAATTCGGTCCCGCCGTCGCGCGCCGCAGCCGCCGCCGAGGCCGCCGCGCCGCCGCGGGCCGGCGCCCATGTCGTCAGGGCGGGCGACACGCTCTATTCAATCTCGCGCGCGACGGGGGTCCCGGTCGATCAGATCGCGCAGGCCAACTCTATTGGCGCGCCCTATTCGCTGCGCGTCGGGCAGACGCTGAAAATTCCCGGCGGATCGGGCGCGATTGCGGCCGCAGCGCCGCAGGCGCCGGAAGCCGATGTCGGCGATCTTGCGCGCAACGTCTCCTATGGTTCACCGGCGGCAAAGCCCGCCACGCTGTTCGACTGGCCGGTTCAGGGCCGCGTCATCGGCGTTTTCGGCCTCAGCCAGGCGGGCAAGCGCAATGACGGCGTCAACATCGCTGCGCCGGTCGGAACGCCGGTGCGCGCCGCCGCTGACGGCGAAGTCGTCTATCGCGGCAGCGAGCTCGAAGGCTACGGCAATTTGCTCCTCATCAAGCATGAGGACGGCTTCGTCACCGCCTACGCCCACAACGACGCCATGCTGGTGAAAAAAGGCGATCGCGTGCGGAAGGGTCAGGTCATCGCCAAAGTCGGACAGACCGGCTCAGCGAGCGAGCCTCAACTTCATTTCGAGATCCGCCAGAATCTCAAAGCCATCGATCCTGTTGCGCTGATGGGATCCTTGTAACGGGCGCGAGGGGCGGCTCGGCTTGCGTTTCAACAACAAGACTTCAGTTGCGTTTTATGCGCCGCTTCGTTGCGTGTCTTGAGGCCCCTAGCGCGGGGGCCTTTTCTTTTATGACTTGAGAACCAGCCAGGAAATGTAGAGCGCATAGCCAAGGGCCAGCATCGCTCCTTCGCTGCGGGACACGCGCCCCTTCGACATCGCGAAATAGAGCATCAGCAAGGTCGCGCCGAGCATCACCCAATTGTCGAAACGGATGATTTCCGCCGGCGCTGCGACGGGGTGAATGGCTGCGGTCACGCCAAGAATGCCGAACAGGTTGTAGATGTTCGACCCGACGACATTGCCGATCGCCAGCGCCGACTTGCCGCGCGCGGCCGCCATGATCGACGTGACGAGTTCAGGTAGCGAGGTGCCGACGGCGACGACGGTGAGCCCGATGACGGTCTCCGAGACGCCGAGATCGGCGGCGATGCTGATCGAGCCGGTCACCAGCAACTTGGCTCCGAGCGCCAGAAGCGCCAGCCCTGCCGCCGCCAGGACGAGATCCAGCACGATCCCCTTCGGGCCCTGCACTTTCGCCGCCTCCGCGATATGTTGCTCGGCGAGCGGCGAATTCAGCTGACGGCGCTCGCTCAGAAAGGCGAAGAGGATGTAAGCGGCGATCGCCGCCAGAAAGGAGAAACCCGCTGTGCGGGTGAACTCGCCCGTCATCGACACCGCGATCATTGCGATCGTCGCGACAAGACAGACGAATCCATCGCGTCGGATCGCCCTTTGGTCGACCGCAAAGGGCGCGATCGCCGCGGAGAGCCCGAGGATCAGAAGAATGTTGGCGATGTTCGAGCCGACGACATTGCCGACCGCTACGCCCGGCGAGCCGATGAGCGCCGCCTGAACGCTGGAGACGAGCTCGGGCGTCGAAGTGCCGAACCCGACAAGCGTCAGTCCGATCAGAAGATCCGAGACGCCGAGCTGCCGGGCGAGCGCGGTCGACCCGCGAATGAGGCTTTCAGCGCCGATGGTGAGCAAGACCAGCCCGCCGGCGATCGAATACCAGTCCGTCAAGGAAAACGCTCCGCGGGCTGCGACATCAGAAGACTGAATTTATTGAAATGGGGGCCATCAAGCGAGCTTCAAGCATGCTCGCGCCACAGCGACAAGCCGGGAACCATCGGACTGCCGCCCCTCCGCCTCAAGGAAAGCGAGACGGCGGCCGATTCGGATCACCCTGACCTGCGCCGTCATGTCCTCCGGCCGCGACGAAGCGAGGTAATCAACAGTCACATTGACCGTCGCCTCCGGTTCCAGCCCCGCCGCGCGAAGCTCCGTCTGCATGGCGAGTTCGAGAAAGGCGGCGATGACGCCGCCATGGAGGGCGCGAATGGCCGGATTGCCGATATGCGTTTCATTGAACGCGAGGCGATAGCGGCGGCCCTCGCCTTCGCCCGCAGAGGAAAATCCCAGCCACTCGGCGATCGGCGATGATGGGTTCATACGCGCATCCCCTTCATCGGCCCCTTTGTGCCGATCATGAAGGCGCCGCTCGCCGTCGCGATGAGGCCGCCGCCCTCTTCGAGCGCCAGCCTGCCCGAGACATAAGCGATGTCATTGTCGATGGCGTCGCACTGCGCGGCGCAGCGCACGCGTGCGCCAGGACGCGCTTTGGCGACATAATCCGTGCGAAGATTGATGGTGGCGATCGGCTTGACGTCTTCCATCGCGGTGAACACCGTCAGCCCGAAGATCGAGTCAAGCACGATCGTGCACAGACCGCCGTGGATGAACCCGCCGGCAGCGGCGAAGGCCGGCGGCAGGGTCAATGCGAAGGTCGCTTGTCCGCGTCCGATGAGCATCGGCTCCAGCGCTAGAGTCCTGAAAAGCGAATGCTCGTGCGCGAGGAAATCCCGCGCCGAACGCAGCATCGCGCCGATCGTCGGATTGATGTCGGAGGTGGAGGCGTTGGACATGGAGGGACGGTAGCCGAGCCGGCGCGCCGGCGGAACAAAAAGGCGCAGCGCCTACTGGTCGCGCAGCCGCTCCTCCTGATATTGGACGCCCCATCCGATGATCTGCCGCCAGAGGGCTTCGGCCATTTCGGGCGGAAGCCCCCGCTCCGCCGCGCGCGCCCTCACCTTCTCGATGACGGCGCGGTTCCGCCAGGGAACATTCGCCTCGGTCGCTTCGGCGCGCTTTATCGCCCAGATGCGGTCGACATAGGTCCACCGCTCGGCGAGCGCATCGATCAGCGTGCGGTCGACGCGGTCGATCTCGGCCCGGACGTCATCCATGGTCCGGCAATCGGCGGGAGATTTCATCTGGCGGCGCTTCCTTTCCTCACGCCCTTCTTGCCGCAATCCCCGGGCCAAGACGAGAGCGGCGATGGTTAAACAGCCGCCTCCGCGGCCTCGATCGCCGCCAGCTTTTCGAGCCAGAGCGCCTCTGCGTCGGCGATCGCCTCGATGAGCGCCGCCCGTTCCTTCTGCAGCTTGATCGCGCGCGCCGGATTAAGGTCATAGAGCCCCGGTTCAGCGAGCGCAGCGTCGAGGCGCGGCAGGATCGCAGTCAGTTCCTCGACCCGGGCCTCGGCGGCCTCCGCCTCCTTTTTGAGCGGGGCGACGGCCTCGCGATTGCGCGCGGCCGTTCGGCGCGCGCTGGCGCGCGGGTCTGCTTTGGCGACCCCGCGCGGCCCCTCTGCGCGGCCCGTTCTCGCGGCATCGAGCACCAGGGCGCGGTAATCATCGAGATCGCCTTCATAAGGCTTAACCGCCCCGCCCTTCACCAGCCACAACCGGTCCGCCACCGCCGCTGCGAGATGGGCGTCGTGCGTGATGATGACGACGGCGCCCTGGTAGTCGTTCAGCGCCTCGGCGAGGTTCGCCCGCGCATCGATGTCGAGATGGTTCGTCGGTTCGTCGAGAATGATGAGATGCGGGCCATGAAAGGTGATGAGGCCGAGGAGCAGCCGCGCTTTCTCGCCGCCGGAGAGATTCTCAACTCTCGTGTCAGCCTTCTCCGCGCCGAAGCCGAGGGCCGCCGTCGCCGCGCGCGCCTGCGCTTCCGTGGCGTCGGGCATGAGCCGGCGGACATGGTCGAGGGGGCTCTCGCCCGCCACGAGCTCATCGAGCTGGTGCTGGGCGAAATAGGCCATACCGAGCTTGTTATGCTTGAGACCGGCGCCGCCGCGCGGCGCGAGGCGCCCGGCGATCGACTTGACGAGGGTCGACTTTCCTTCGCCGTTGGGGCCGAGCACCGCGATGCGGTCGTCGCCGTCGATGCGCAAATTGACCTTCTGTAAGACGGGGCGGCCGGC
>JBKBLR010000015.1:0-33456 GCA_046296195.1 Parvularculaceae bacterium
CTCTTCGGCGAGATCGAGGCGGATATGAATGACGAGGAAAGAGCGCTTTCCGCTTCGACGCCGGGGTATCGGCTTTAGATCTTTAAAAAGTATTGATAACGCCCGGGCGGAGTTTCGCGATTGCGGCGGAAAAGAAAGAGCGCGAGGCCGAGATCAGGCGCCAGCCTTCGGGCCCCGAATGCCGGATGGGGCTCTTTGACGGGGTCGAAATGGAACTCTGCGTCGAATTGCGCATCCCGCCAGATACTCCGAACTCTGAGCTTTTCAAGGGGCATGACGGATTCGGACTTCTTCGTTATGACGTGACCGAGAAGGGAAAGGTTGAGAATCCCTCGGTGCTGATCGAATGGCCAGGCGGCGTCTTCAGTGAGCGCCCGCCGAAGGCCGTGGGAACGTCGAGATATTTTCCACCGACCGATCCGTCGGGCGCCGTGCGCCGCGTAAACGGCGTTGAAACGGCGATCAATTTCGCCATCAAGAGTTGAAGCGCGCGCCAAATCGCCTTGATGCGCAGCGCGCAAGGCGCCGGCGATTGACCGTGTAAGGTCGCCGGCAGACCCCGACTCAATCATTCCGATTGAACCGCATTGCGCCGCACGATAAAGACCTCCGCATCGGGGCCAGGGAGAGCGGGGGGCCCGCAAGGTGCGGCGGCGCGGGGACGCCGCCGGCGTTCGCCGCTAGATTAAAAGATAAAGGCGGGCGACTCAGGCGCGATCATGCTCTTCAATTCGCTGACGTTCATCGTCTTTTTCGCGATCGTTGTCGCGCTCCATCACGCGCCGCTTCCGTGGTGGGTGAAGAAATTCAACCTCCTCATCGCCAGCTATATCTTCTACGGCGCGTGGAGCCCGCCTTTCGTGCTCCTCCTGCTGATCTCAACGGCGGTCGACTGGAAAGCGGCGCAGTGGATTCACGCGGCGAAGTCCGAAGGCGCGCGCCGCGGATTCCTGATGCTGTCGCTCGTCACCAATCTCGGCATCCTCGGCTATTTCAAATATGGCGATTTCCTGCTCGCGAATTTCACCACGCTGATGAAATCAATTGGGGTCGATTACGCGGCGCCAGAATGGAACATCGTCCTTCCGGTCGGCATCTCGTTCTACACTTTCCAGACGATGGCCTATTCGCTCGACGTGTATTTGCGTCGGGCTGCGCCTGCGAAGTCGCTGCTCGACTTCTCGCTGTTCGTGACCTTCTTCCCGCAGCTTGTCGCGGGCCCAATCGTCCGACCATCGCAACTGGTGCCGCAATTCGCTGATCCGAAGCAGGCGAGCCGGCAGCAATTTTACTGGGGCGTCGCGCTCATCATCATCGGTCTTTTCGAAAAGGTCGTTCTCGCTGACTCTTTTCTGGCGCCTGCGGCCGACGGCGCCTTCGGGCATAACGGCGCGCTCGCCCCGCTCGACGCGTGGACGGGCGTCCTCGCCTTTTCGGGGCAGATCTTCTTCGACTTTTCGGGCTATTCGACGACGGCGATCGGCACGGCGCTCTGTCTCGGGTTCAAGCTGCCGAACAACTTCAATTTTCCTTACGCCGCGATCGGCTTTTCCGACTTCTGGCGGCGCTGGCACATTTCGCTGTCGACCTGGCTGCGTGATTATCTCTACATCCCGCTCGGCGGCAACCAGAAGGGCCGTATCAGGACCTACATCAACCTGATGATCACCATGCTGCTCGGCGGGCTATGGCATGGCGCGAGCTGGACCTTCGTCGTCTGGGGCGGTCTTCATGGGCTCTACCTCGCGGCGGAGCGTTTTCTTCGCGAGGCAATTCCCGAGCGCGACTGGTTCAAGTCGCTGTGGTTCAAGATCGCCATGGCGCTCGTCACTTTTTTCCTCGTCAACATCACCTGGGTTTTCTTCCGGGCTCAGGGGTTCAAGGAGGCGTCGTTGTTTCTCGCCTCCATGTTTGCGCTCGCGCCTCAGCCGACGAAGGTTCTCAATCTCAACGAGATCGTCCCGGCGGCGATCGTCATCGCCGGCATGGTGTTCACCCATTGGCGGATGCGCAACACGACGATGGAGGCGGTTGTCGCGAAGACCCCTGCTGTCGTGATCGGCGCTGTTCTGACTTTCATGCTGTTCATGCTCGTCATCACGCAAGGCTCGGACAGCGCCTTCATCTATTTCCAGTTCTAGGGGCCGGCGATGGTCAAGCTCGCATTCTTCGATTCCGAACATGTCGAGCGCGAGGCGCCGGAGCGGCCTTGGCGCGCGCTTGTTCTGTCCGCCCTCGCCGCGACGGGCGTTCTCACCGCCGGCTACGAGCTGTTCTGGCGCGCCAAGGGCCTTGCGGCCGGCGATTACAACAACACCTCCGCCCTTTGGGCGGAGGCGCGGCGCAGCGTAAAGCCGCAATCGACCGTCATCATCGGGTCGTCGCGCATCTTCTTCGGCGCCGATCTCGGCGTCTGGGAGACGCTGACGGGAAAGCGCCCGGTGCAGCTCGCGCTTGAAGGCACGAGTCCGCGGATCTTCCTCAAAAACCTCGCCGAGGATGAGAGCTTCAAGGGGCTCGTGGTCGTCGGGGTCACCACGCCGCTGTTCTTCATGACAGACGGTGGGCTGCGCGCCGAGTCGCTGAAATATGCGCGCGATGAAACGCCGGCGCAGCGCGCTGACCATGTCATGACGAAAAAGCTCGAAAGCGTTTTGGCCTTCATCGACGAGCAGTCGCGGCCGAAACGGCAGGTCGCGATCTGGCCGTTTCCCCTGCGCGAGGGCATGACGCCGAGGTTCGACCCTCGCAAACTCGCATCGCTGGGGCCTGACCGCGACGCGCGCTTGTGGAATCGCGTGCTGACGGACGAGCGCTACCGCAAGGAGGCGATTGATATGTGGGCGCTCGGCATCAGGAACAATACGCCGCCGCGCGGCCTCGACGGCCGGCCGCGGCAGATGCCTGATGAAGCGATCAACGCCGTGATCGCCGAGGTAAAATCGAACGCCGACAAGATCCGCGCCCGCGGCGGCGATGTCGCCTTCGTGCGCATGCCTTATGGCGGCGTCTATACGTCGGTTGAGGATTTCGGTTTTCCCCGTGCACGGTTCTGGGACCGCCTCGTCAGCGAGACGAACAGCGTGGGCGTCAGCTGGCAGGATCACGCCGCGTTGCAGAGCTATGAATTGCCCGAGGATTCGCACCTCTCGGCGAGCGAGGCGACGCGCTTCACTCGGGCGCTCGTGCCGATTCTCTACTCGGAACTTGAGAAGAGGCGGGCGCCGGGAGGGTAAGGTCGCGCCGCTATTTCCGCCCCGCAGCGTCGAGCAGGGGGACGATAAGCCCGGCGACGACGCCGATGCCTGCGAGCGGGAGAAGAAGGATCGTCAGCCAACCAAGAACAAAGGCGGAGGCGAGCGCGCCGCTGATGTCGATTCCGGCGACGACGCAGGGCGAGGTGCAGCCTTCGTTCACCTCGCAGCCAACGGCGCCGCCGAGGGCATCGGCGCCAAGGGCGATGCCGACCGGCGCAAGGGCGATGAGAATGGAAACGCCGGCGATCGAAATGCCGCAGGAAATTTTTATTTGGCCCGGTCCAGCCGGAGTTGTTTGAGCGCGGCCTCAGCGATCGGCTCGCCCCATTCCTGCACGAAATGGCCAGCCTCGGCGATTTCCATGGGCTCCGGGCAGCCCTTGATGAAGCTGCGGAGAAACTTCATCGACGGGGGCCCGAGGACTGGGTCCTGCATCCCGACCGCCATGAAGGACTCGCCCTTCCAGTCTTCCGACCAGAACTTCCGGGCGCGGAGCGAAGTCTCAACGCCCTCCTTCGACAGGGGCGTCAAGTCCGGCGCACCCTGTTCCTTCAGCATCACGAGTTCGGGAAAGCGCCTGACGCCGCCCTTGTAGCGCTGGTCGGGGAAGGGCGCGTCATAGGCGGCCATTTCCTCCGGCGTCAGGATCGGTGTCGCGCGTTTCATCAGTTCACCGACCTTGAGATCCGGCTGCGAGCGGTTGAACGCGCGCCACATCGCGAACCCCGCCGGCGCGTCTTCGCCCCCGGGCAGGCCGGTGTTCATGACGATGAGGCGCGTGTAGCGCTCGGGCGCCGCCATCGGCAGCGTGAGGCCGAGCACGCCGCCCCAGTCCTGCACGACGAGGCAAATGTTCTTGAGGTTTATCCGCTCGACGAAGGCGAGGAGGGCGTTCCGGTGGAAATGATAGGTGTAGACATCATCGTCCACCGGCTTGTCCGACCGGCCGAAGCCGAACATGTCGACCGCGACGGCGCGATGACCGGCGCGTGTAAAGACCGGAATCATCTTGCGGAACAGATAAGCCCAGGACGGCTCGCCATGAATGCACAGGAAGGTGACGGCGGCGTCCGCCGGCCCTTCGTCGACATAGTGCATGCGCAGGCCCTCATAGCCCTTGAGTCCCTCGACATAGCGCGGCGCGTAAGGCCAGCCCGGGAGATTCTCAAAGCGGTCATCGGGGGTTCTGAGGGCGTCGATGGTCATGGGCGGCTCCGGTTGGCGAACGGCGTATCATCGCCGTGACGGCGGCGCGAGTCCATCAACAAGCGCAGCGCTCCCGCGATCCTGATCACTCCGGCGCGCGGGTCCTGGTGAGGCCGGCATCACCGAGAAGGACGACCGTCAGGCTTTCGCCTTCCGCGCGGGCGCGCCGGCGAGCGCAAGCGCCGCGGCGATCGCCGTCAAGATTGTCCGGTTCATTGGGGGGCGCCCCGCCGCGCTCTTTCATGGGCGGCGCTAGCCCGCGCGGCCGGCTTCGCGCAATCTCTTCCGCCGCTTTTTGCAAGTGCGACCGACGTTCAACTGGGATTCAGCGTCTGCGACAATCGGCGCAGGCGTCGAGCGTTCAATTCCGGCGCCGGCCCCCCACATCCAATTTATCGGGCGATCTGAAAAGGGAGAGAACGCATGCCGAAACACATTCTCGTTGCGACCGACTTCTCCAAGCGTTCCGCCATCGCGTGCGAGCGGGCCTTTGATCTCGCCGCGCAGAGTGGCGCTGAGGTCACCTATCTCCATGTCATCGACGAAGACCAGCCGCAGTCGCTGATCGACGCGGCCAAGCGCGAAGCCGAGGTGCTGTTCGCGCCCGGTGGGCCGGCGCCGAGGGGCGGCGTTAAGGTCCATCATCGCATCATGGTGGGCGATCCGCATGAGGCGATCAACGAGGCGGCGGAGGAAGCGGGCGCCGATCTTCTCGTTTTCGGCGCGCATCGCCGCGCGCCGCTCAGGAATGCGTTTCTCGGCACGACGGCCGAGCGGGCGATCCGCCTCAGCCGCATCCCGGCGCTCGTGGTGCGCAATGTGGGGGAGGGCGTCTACAAGCGGCCCGTCTGCGCGCTCGATCTCGTGCATCAGGATTTCGCGCCCTGGCGCGGCGCGGCGAAGCTGTCGATCCTCGATGCGTCGAAAGCGACAATCCTTTTCGCCTATGAGTCGGGGTCGCTCGACCTGCTGCGGAAGGCGAACAAAGGCATGAAGAGCATGGAGGAATATCTCCGCGCCGAGCGCAGCGCCGTGCTTCCTTCCGTCGCCAGGGCGATGACCGAGCTTGGTCTTAAGCCCGAGCAGGCTGAACTCGTCACCACCTATATCTCTCCCGCGGAGACGATTCTCGATTTCGCCAAACGCTCGAAAAGCGACCTCGTCATCATCGGCTCGCGGCGGAAATCGGCGATCGACCGGGTGATGCTGGGCTCGGTGTCAGGGGCCGTGCTCAACCGCAGCGACATCGACGTGCTCGTCGTGCCGCCGGGCTGAGCGGCGCCGCTCTCTGCGTTGACACAATCTGCAACGCTCTCTTAGGCTTGACTGCGAGAGAGGGAGCGGGGGCTGCATGAAGTCGATTCATCGAACCGCCGCGGTTGCGTCGGCTGTGGTTTTCTTGTCAGCCGAGGCGAGCGCCAAAATCACCTTCGTCTGCGCTGACGAGGTGAAGAATCCTTAGAATGACGTTGATCTTGCGGCGATCAACGGCATTTCGGCGATCATGGCGGATCACATCAAGACGATCGGCGAGGAAACGTCGAAACTGTGCCGGCTGCCGGACGGGCGCGGGCGCTTCTGGCATTTCGAAAAAGCGTCGATCTACTGGACGGCGGAAACCGGCGCCCATGCCGTATACGAACCCTTCCGCGCGCACTGGAAGAACGCCGGCTGGGAAAAAGGTTGGCTTGGCTATCCGCAGAGCAGCACCATAAGGACCTATTACAATCGCGGCTGGACGACGAATTTCCAGGTGGGCAATTGATCGCACTTCCGCCCGGCATGGCGGTTCGCGAGGTGCGGTCGGGCGATCTGAAGATCGATCTGCCGACGCCTCCCGGCGAGGCCTGGCGCGTGACCCAGGCGAATGCGCCGACGCCTTCTAACAGCCATCGCGGCCCCTTCACTTATTGCTATGACATGGTCTCTGAGGGCGGAACGACCGCTGGGGCGAAGTTCGTGTCGACGGCGGATGCGCGCATCGCCGCCGTCAACGACCAGCACGGGGCGGACGGCTGCATTCTTAAGGAAGAAGGCGACAAAAAGAATGTCAATGATTGCCGTTCGAATTATGTCAGCCAGAAGCTCGGGCGCGGCCGCTATGCGTCGTCGCTCCACCTGCGCAGGAATTCTTATGTGTCGACATTCGGTCAGGGCAAAGCTGATGCGCTGTCGAAGGTCTCGCCCCAATCCTCCTGGAATGACCGGCCCGTAGCGAAAAGCGGCGAGGCGATCGGACTTGTCGGCGACAGCGGGACCGGCGCGGGCAACGACCATATCCATTTCTGCGTGACGACCGCGCCCGATGATCCAGCATACGGCCCATTCGAGTCGACGCCCTTCATGTTTCGGAATTATGAGCAGCGCGTCGCCACGGGCTTCGGTGATAAATGGGTGAAGTGGGTGGAGGGGCGGCCCAAGGCCGGAGACGTCATTCGTCGCCCCGCGGGCTATTCCGGCGGCGCGGCGGCAGTCAAACATCTCGCCGGGACGGACGTCGTCCACGGAGAAACGGTGCGCGGCGCCGTAGCTCTCTCGTCGCTCAACGCCCCGCTGGCGCCTGGCGTCGTGACGCTGCGAGCCTATAGCCCCTGGGGAGAGCCGACCTCCATCGAAGCCAAGATCAAGGTCGACGGCTCGCTCGGTGCCAATCCGCTTTCCTTCGCGCTCAAGGATGTTCCGAATTATGTGAACACGACCGTGCGCGCGCGTTATGAACCCACAGCGCCGGCGCCGCGCTGGGCAAGGCCCCTCGACGCGGTGAGCGCGCCGTTCACGCCGAACGACAGTCCCGCGAACCTGGTCAATATTTCCCTGCAGCCTGGAGCGCCTTGACCTCAGAACCGTCCCCGGCGGCGATTTGTCAGGAATCGCAAGGGCTTGTGACCGGCCTGCGACGATGCTCCGGCTGGCGCCCGCCGACAGCCCGCCTTATGTAGTCGTCGTCGAAGGGGCCGGCGGCCCTGCCGGAGCGGAATGTGGACAAGGCGGCAACAGGACCGAGCGGATCGGGCGGCTTTCCGATGGCGGAGGCGCGCCTTATCGCGCGCCGCTTCGCCGAGCCTGATCCCAAGATCTACTGGCCGGATTTTCTGATCAGCGCCGCGATCGGCTGGGCCGCTTTCGCCGGCGCCGTCATGGCGTCGCCGTTTTCTATCGTCCAGATCGGGCTGACGCTCGTCGCGTCGTTCGCCCTGTTTCGCGCCGTCCTCTTCACGCATGAGCTCGCGCATCTGAAGAAGGGAACATTCGGGACGTTCCGTATCGTCTGGAACATTCTCGCCGGCATGCCTTTCCTCGTGCCGTCCTATTCCTACACCGGCGTCCATATCGACCATCACCGGCCCGGTGTTTACGGCTCCTCGCGCGACGGGGAGTATGTCTCCTTCGGGGCGGGGCGTCCGTGGCGCACCATTGGCTATGTGCTGACCTCCTTCGTGCTGCCGCCGCTCCTGCTCTTGCGCTTTGTCGTCCTCACGCCGCTCTCATGGATCATCCGCCCGCTGAGAAAGGTCATCTGGCGGCATATGTCCTCCCTGGCGATCGACCTCTCCTATGACCGCCATCCGCAGAACAGGGATGATGACGAAACCTGGCTGATCCAGGAGACGGCGACGACCCTGCTCGCCGTCGGCGTCGTCGCCGGCGTCGCAGCGGGCCATCTTCCGCTCGCCGTCCTCGGCGTCTGGTATTCGGTGACGGCGACGATCCTGTTCGTGAACTCGATCCGCACGCTCGGCGCGCACGCCTATCGCTATTCCGGCGACGTGTCGGTGTCGAAAACCGAGGAGTTCCTCGACTCGATCAATGTTCCCTCGGACGACCTCCTGTCGCGTCTGATCGCGCCGGTCGGCCTCAGGTTTCATGCGGCGCATCACCTGTTTCCGGCGACGCCCTATCACAACCTGCCGAAGCTTCATGCCGCGCTCGCGGCCGAGCTTTCCGATCCCGGCCTTTACCTCTCGACCAGCCGGCGGAGTTTCGCGCATGCCCTGCAGACGCTGTGGGCCGATGCGCGCGCCGCTGACGAGCGCCGGCGCAACGGCGCGCAGGCGATCGCCGCCGAGTGACGGCGAGGATCAGCGCGACCGCAGGAGATCGGCGCCCGCGGCGATGAAGCCGAGCGCGAATAACATTCCTGCGATCGTGAAGGCGAGCTCGCCTTGCCCCATCGATCCGCCGGCGACGCTGACGATTGCGGCGGCGATCCAGGCGAACGCGGCGAGCGGGGCCATGCACGCCATCAAGAGCGCGACCGAGAAAACGAGAAGCCCGGCGCCGATGACCTGTGCGCCCGCCGCGTAGATGTCGACGCCGAAGGTGGTCCCGTCAGGTCCGGTGATCGCGGCGAGCCCCGCCGCCGAGACGATGAAGCCGGCGAGTCCTATTGCGCCAAGGCGGGGAGCATTCGCGAAGTAAAATCCCGCAAGCCCGAAGAGAAGGCCGACATCAACGATGAGCGCGAAGATTTCGAGGCCCGGCGTCGGCGACGTCCAGTCGAGAAACGGCGAAGCGAGACGCAAGGCGCCTGCCGCGATCGCCGCCAGGGCGGCAAGGGGGTAGGGGGAGAAGGCGCGGCGTTGATCGGCGGCCATGCGAAGAAATGTATGGTCCTCCGCTAGCGCCGTAAACCCGGCTTGCGCCGGACGGGGGCCAAGGCGATATGGTCGCAAGAGCGCGAGGACGGAGAGCGTCAATGGGCGAAAAGACTTGCGATGTCGTCGTGATCGGGGCGGGCCCCGGGGGCTATGTCGCGGCGATCCGCGCGGCGCAGCTCGGGCTCAAAACGATCATCGTCGAGCGCGAGCATCTCGGCGGGGTGTGCCTCAACTGGGGCTGCATCCCGACCAAGGCGCTGCTTCGCACGGCGGAAGTCTACACCAACATGAAGCACGCGGCGTCGTTCGGGCTCAAAGCCGACAATGTCGGCTTCGATCTCGACGCGGTCGTTAAGCGCTCGCGCGACGTCGCCGGCAAGCTCTCGGGCGGCATCGGCTACCTGATGAAGAAGAATAAGATCGAGGTGGTGATGGGCGCGGCGAAGCTCGAAAAGGGCGCCGCCGCGCCGCTCGTCCGTGTCAGGACGAAAGAGGGCGAGGACGTCATCAAGGGCAAGCACGTCATCCTCGCGACCGGAGCGCGCGCCCGCACCATTCCCGCGGCCGGCCTTGAGCCCGACGGCAGGTTCATCTGGACCGCGAAAGAGGCGATGATTCCCGATGCGATGCCGAAAAACCTCCTCGTCATCGGCTCTGGCGCGATCGGCATCGAATTCGCGAGCTTCTATCGCGCGCTCGGCGCCGAGGTGACGGTCGTCGAGATGGTCGACCGCATTCTGCCCGCCGAGGATGAGGAAATCTCCGCCTTCGCCTTCAAGCAGTTCCGCAAGGCAGGGATGAAAATCCTCACCGGCGCCAGCGTCGCAAAGCTGGAAAAAGGCAAGGCGAGCGTCACCGCGCACATCAAGACCGCGGACGGCAAGGTCGAAACGATGGAGGCCGACCGCGTGATCCTCGCCATCGGCATCACCGGCAATGTCGAGACTCTCGGGCTCGAAGCGCTCGGCGTCAAAGTCGAGAAGGGCCATGTCGTCGTCGATGAATGGCTGCGGACGGGCGTGCCCGGCCTTTACGCCATCGGCGACCTCACCGGGCCGCCCTGGCTCGCGCACAAGGCGAGCCATGAAGGCGTCATCTGCGTCGAGAAGATCGCGGGCCTGCCGCACGTCCACCCGCTCGACGTCACGAAGATCCCAGGCTGCACCTATTCAAATCCGCAGGTGGCGAGCGTCGGCCTTACCGAGGCGAAGGCGAAAGCCGCCAGCAAAAAGGTCAAGGTCGGCCGTTTCCCCTTCAACGGCAATGGCAAGGCGATCGCGCTCGGTGAGCCCGAGGGCCTGGTGAAGGTCGTCTTCGACGAGGCGACCGGGGAATTATTGGGCGCCCACATGATCGGCGCGGAAGTCACCGAACTCATCCAGGGCTACGCCATCGCGCGGACGATGGAAGGCACCGAAGAAGACCTCATGCACACGATCTTCCCGCACCCGACGCTCTCAGAAATGATGCACGAGGCGGTGCTGGACGCTTATGGGCGCGTGGTGCATGTGTGAGGGCCGGGCAAGGCCGGCCGTCATCCCGGGGGCGCGCGCAGCGCGGAAACCCTCGTTCCTTCTTCTGAACGCCGCGTTCCGCTCCGGGGATAGGGGGCGAACGGAACGCCGAAGCGCACAATCCCCTCCGTACACGGATCGGCGTTAACCATCTATCCTGCTGATTTCATTCCGAATCAAAAATCCGTCCCACCCCTTGCCGGCGGCTTTATGATGGCGGGATGGAAACGGGTTGTGATGTTGGCGAAATGGTCGGCCTTAACCTCCCGCTTGCGGGGACGTCGAAAGTCGCATCGCGACTTTCGGGCGGGGGGAGCTTTGCGCATGGTGGATTTGGCGCCCCCACCCAAAACCGCGGCGCGGTTTTAGTCGCCCCGCAAAGGGGTGGCGAAGAGGCGCAGTCCGCCGCGGGGCGGTCGGGCGGCGGGGCGGAGAACGCCCGGTCCCTCCGAACTCTCCGAAGTTTCCGGATTTTCCGGAAAGCCGCGCGGGGCTTGATCGGCGGGCCCGCGCCTGCCTTTCCTGCCGCCATGGACGGCGAGGCCCCGCATTTGCCCGAAGCCTTCGCGCGCTGGTTCGCCGCGCGCGGCTGGCGCGTGCGCGACCATCAGCTTGAATGCCTCGCGCTTGCGGCGGCGGGTCGTTCGCACCTTCTCATCGCGCCGACGGGCGCGGGCAAGACGCTCGCCGGCTTCCTGCCGAGCCTTGTCGATCTTGCAACGACCAGGTCCGGGGTCGGGGTTCACACGCTCTATGTCTCGCCCTTGAAGGCGCTCGCGGTTGATATCGCGCGCAATCTCGAAGCGCCGGTTTCGGAGATGGATTTGCCCGTCCGTATCGAGACGCGCACGGGCGACACGCCGCCCCAGCGCCGGCAGCGGCAGAAGCTCAACCCGCCCGACATCCTGCTGACGACGCCCGAACAGGTCGCGCTGATGCTGACGCATCAGGATGCTTCGCAATTCTTCGCCTCGCTGAAGTCCGTCATCATCGACGAGATTCATGCGATCTTCGCCACCAAGCGCGGGCACCTGCTCGCGCTCGGGCTCGCCCGCCTCCGGCGCCTTGCGCCGGGCTTGCGCGTGACGGGCCTCTCCGCGACCGTGCCGGACGCTGCGCCCCTCCTAGACTTCATCGGCGGCGGGGCGGCGCTCGTGCGCGCAAGCCCCGGGGCGAAACCGGAAGTCGCCATTCTCGATTCCGAAAATCGCATCCCGTGGTCCGGACATTCGGCGCGCCATGCTCTGGCGGAAGTCTATGAAGCGATCCGAGCCGCCAGGATGGCGCTCGTCTTCGTCAACACGCGCGCGCAGGCCGAGCTCACCTTCCAGGCGCTGTGGGCCGCCAATGACGACAATCTCCCCATCGCGCTCCATCACGGCTCGCTCGATGTCGAGCAGCGCCGTCGCGTCGAGGCGGCGATGGCGAAAGGAACTTTGCGCGCCATCGTCGCGACCTCGACGCTCGACCTCGGCATCGACTGGGGCGATGTCGACCTCGTCATCCAGATCGGCGCGCCGAAAGGCGCAAGCCGCCTGACGCAGCGCATCGGACGCGCCAATCACCGCATGGATGAGCCTTCGGCCGCGCTGCTCGTGCCCGGCAACCGCTTCGAGATGCTCGAATGCGTCGCGGCGCAGGAAGCGATCAATGAGGGCGCGCTCGACGGCGAGGCCCCGCGCGAGGGCGCGCTCGACGTGCTCGCCCAGCATGTGACGGGCCTTGCCTGCTCGGCGCCCTTCGACGCCGACGCTCTTTATACGGAGGTGCGGTCGGCGGCGCCCTACGGAGGGCTTTCCCGCGAGGAGTTCGACCGTGTGCTCGATTTCGCCGCCACCGGCGGCTATGCGCTGAAGAGCTATGAGCGCTTCAGGAAGATCGTGAGAACGCCGGAGGGGCTGTGGCGCATCCGCAATGCGCAGGTCGCTCAACAGCACCGTATGAACGCCGGCGTCATCATCGACGCCCCTTCCTTCACCATCCGTCTTGCACGGAACGGGCGGGGCGGGCGCAAGCTCGGCACGGTCGAGGAGTGGTTCATCGAGGGCCTCGCGCCCGGCGACACCTTCCTCTTCGCGGGCGAGGTGCTGCGCTTTCAAGGCGTCGAAGGAACCGATGCTTATGTCACGCGCGCGCCCGGCGAGGATCCGAAGATCCCTTCATGGAACGGCGGCAAGTTTCCGCTCTCCACCTTTCTTGCAACCCGCGTGCGCGCCATCATCGCCGACCCCGCGCGCTGGCGTGCGCTGCCCGACCAGATCAGGGACTGGCTCAGCGTGCAGAGGGAGGTTTCCGTCATTCCACGCATGGAGGAGATGCTCATCGAGACCTTTCCGAACAATGGCCGGAATTTTCTCGTCTGCTATCCCTTCGATGGACGGCTCGCGCACCAGACGCTCGGCATGCTGCTGACGCGGCGGCTCGAGCGAGCGGGCGTGCAGCCTTTGGGTTTCGTGCCGACCGAATATTCGCTCTCGGTTTGGGCGCGGAAAGACATGTCCGGCCTCGACATGGGAGCCCTGTTCGATGAGGACATGCTGGGCGATGATCTTGAAAGCTGGCTCGCCGAGTCGGTGCTGATGAAGCGTACCTTCCGCGACTGCGCCGTCATCGCCGGGCTCATCGACCGGCGCCATCCCGGCCAGACGAAGACGGGCCGGCAGGTGACGTTCTCGGCCGACCTCATCCATGACGTTCTGAAGGAGCATGAGCCGGATCACCTTCTGATGAAGGCGGCCTGGGCGGACGCCGCCCGCGGTTATCTCGACCTTGCGCGTTTGCAAGGGCTGCTGGCGCGGGTCAGGGGCCGCTTGCGCCATGCGGCGCTGTCGCGCGTTTCGCCGCTTGCCGTGCCGGTGATGCTCGAAATAAACAAGGAGATGATCGCCGGCGAAGGCCATGAAGCGATGCTGAAGGACGCCTCCGAGGCGCTGATCAGGGAAGCGATGGGATAGTGAGTGAGAAGCCTTTCATTCTGGTGAATGGCGAGCGTGTCGCGCTCCTCACCGCGGGCGCCTTGTGGATAGAAGGCGCGCAGGCGCTCGTCGTCTCCGACCTCCATTTCGAGAAGGGCTCGCACTACGCGCAGAAGGGCGTCTTGCTGCCGCCCTATGACACGCGCACGACGCTCCGGCGCCTTGCGGCGCTGATGAAGAAGCTGCAGCCGAAGAGGGTCGTTTCACTCGGCGACGCCTTCCACGACGGCGGGGCGGAATCGCGCATGGATGAGGCGGATGCGGCGCTGTTGTCAGCGCTCACCGCCGGGGCTGACTGGCTGTGGATCCTCGGCAATCACGATCCGGAGCCGCCGGCGCGCTTTGCCGGCGCCGTTGAGACCGTGGCGCGCATCGGGGCGCTCCTGTTCCGGCACGAGCCCGCGCTTGCCGCCGGGGAGGGCGAGGTCGCAGGCCACCTCCACCCGGTCGCGCGCGTCAGGACCGAGCGCGGCGCGATTCGCCGGCGCTGCTTCGTGACCGACGGTGCAAGGCTCGTGATGCCGGCCTTTGGGGCCTATGCGGGCGGGCTCAACGTGCTCGATCAGGCCTTCGCCCCGCTCTTCGCCGAACCGGTCGCCCACGTGCTCGGCGGGGATGGCGTTTATCCCTTCTGGGGCAAGGCGTTGCTTGCTGATCCAGGACAGGCGGCCGCCCGCCGGGCCGGTTGACAGGCCGGAGCCTCGCGGCTATCCCCCGCGCTCCCGATTCCAGAGACCCCCGAGTAGACCCATGAAAGTCCGCAGCTCCCTCAAGTCGCTGAAAGCGCGCCACAAGGATTGCCGCATCGTGCGCCGCAAGGGCCGGGTCTATGTCATCAACAAGACCCAGAAGCGCTTCAAGGCGCGCCAGGGCTGACCCTCGCGTCTGGTTAACCGGCTGTTACAGAAAATTCGTGGCCGGGGTGCGCGCTCTCGCGTATGCTGTCGGTCGATGCGGCTCTTTCTCGTCGTCTTTCTGGGGGCGTTGACGGTGTCTGGATCGGCGCTTGCCGATCAGACGGACCCGAGGCTCGACCCGCTCTTCGAGCAGCTTCGGACGGGCGAGGCGGAGGACGCTGACGCCGCCGCCGCCGAGATCGACGCCATCTGGACTGACTCGGCAAGTGACACCGTTGATGTGCTTGTGGCGCGGTCGCTTGAAAGCCTTGACGCAGGCCGCTTCGATCTCGCCCAAGCCCTGCTCGACCATGTCGTCGGCCTTAGCCCTCGCTTCGCGCAAGGGTACGCGCTGCGCGGCGCGGCGCGTACGGCGGCGGGCGATCAGGCCGGGGCGATCGCCGATTTCAGCCGCGCCATCGAGCTTGAGCCGCGCCATTTCGAGGCCCGCATCGCGCTTGCGGAAATCATGCTGGCGGGCGGCGACGAACGCGGCGCCTATGCGATGCTGCAGAAGGCGCTCGAATGGAACCCGCATGAGGCCCATGCGCGAGAACGCGCCCGGCTGCTGCGCCAAAAGCTCGACGGACGGGAAATCTAGGCCCTGTTCTCCGCCAGATCAGCCGAAGACCGCGGTCGGAAGTTCTGATTTCAAGGGCGTTTGAAACAGGAACCGCCCGGAGGCGGCCGGCGCATGCGTCAGCCGGCGGGGCGCGCATCCGATGAGCGGCTCGGGAATGTCAGTCGGCGATGGAGACGGCAAAGCCTCCTTGCGCCGGCGTCAGGACGCTATTTCGTCTTGCGCGTTGAAAGCCGGAACGGCGCATAAAGCGGACAGAAGCCGACGAGGCTGGTCAGCACGAAGACGCCGGCGAGCACCAGAAGCCCGGTCCCGACCGGCCCCTGAAGTTTTCCGGTGAAATAGAAATAGGCGATGGCTGCAGCGATCAGCAGACGCACCATCCGGTCGATGGCGCCCATATTGGGTTTCATGTCGGTCTCCCTTTGTCAGGGTCTCATCGCATCGCCTCAATGAGAAAGCCGATGGCCAGCGCCGAGGCCAGGCACAGCCCGCAAACAGCCATCAGCTTCGCCCACGTCATTGCGGCGCACGCACCCCTAGGACACGATGCAATGATAACGATTGTTCCCGTGAAAGAGAGCGACGCATTGTCGCGCTCTTATGTCAGGTCCAGCGTTTCGTCGTCCGTTGGGCGAGGGCGTCCGGCGCTTCGACCGCTGCGCCCTGATAGCCGGTCAGGTGATCGGCGACGAAGGGATTGGTTTGCCGCTCACGTCCGAAGGTGGACATCGGCCCGTGCCCAGGCACGAAGCGCATATCTGGTCCGAGCGGCCACAATTTTTCGGTGATCGAGCGGATCAGTGTCGCATGGTCGCCGCGCGGAAAATCCGTGCGGCCGATCGAGCCCGCAAAGAGCACGTCGCCGACAAAAGCCAGCTTCGCGGCGCGGTTGAAAATGACGACATGGCCTGGCGTATGGCCGGGCGTGTGGACGACCTCGAACGTCATTCCATCGAGCTCGAGGCTGTCGCCGTCATCGAGCCATCGGTCGGGCGTGCAGTTCTCGCCATCCTCGATGCCGAAGCGCAGCCAGCTTTCACGGATCTGGTTCAGCCAGAAGACTTCTTCCTTCTGCGGCCCTTCGATCGGCGCGCCGGTGCGGCGCTTGATCTCTACCGCCGCGCCGGCGTGATCGAGATGGCCATGAGTGAGCCAGATCTTGACGATGTCGGCGTTGATCTCGCGCGCCGCCGCCATGATCTTGTCAGCTTCGCCGCCCGGATCGACGACGGCGGCTTTGCCGCTCGCCGCCCGGATGAGCGAACAGTTCTGCTGAAACGGCGTGACCGGAACGATCTGGACGGTGAAGGGCGGGGCCTCCGCCATGGCGGGTGATCCTGACTGGCTCATGCCGATCCGTCTATGGCGCGCCCGCGGCGCTGGCAATGTCCGCCCCGTGCAGGCCAGCCGATAGGAAATTTCTATTGAAAGTTTCGACTGCGACGCGGGCCCAGCGTGCGCCGGCGGCCGTAACGACCATCAGAAACATGAGGCCAACCATGCGAGTGGATCTCATACTCATCGTGTCCTTGTTTTCGGCGTCCGCCGTCGCGATCGAACCTGCGCGCTTGCCGCATCCGCCGGCGATCGCCGCGCAGGGCGATGTGCAAGGGTCAATGATGACCGAAAACAGCCTTATCGCCGAGGGCGTGCCGATCGACGCGGTGCTCGGCGGTGACGAAGCGGTCGGCTGGGTTGCGGGCGCTCCGGGCGCCGCCGCCTTGGGCGGTTTCGACCTGGTGAGTTTTTTCGAGTCGGACGGCCCGAAGCCCGGACGCGCAGAGCACGCGGCGGAGCATCATGGCCGCGTGTTTCTGTTCACCGATCGCCGACATCGCGACCTGTTCGTCTCCGCGCCTGAGCTCTATGCGCCGGCGTTCGGCGGTTACGATCCTGAAGCGCTGGCGCGCGGATCGCTGCTCGCCGCCGATCCCGAGAACTGGACGATTCATGAGGGTCGGTTGTTCGTCAGCGGCTCGCCGCGGCTGAAATCAGAGTTCGAGCGGCAAAAGCCCGAAGTCATCAAGGCGGCGCAAGTAAAGTGGGAAGCGGTCGACCGCATGTTTCAGGACCGTTTCTTCCGGGCGCATCAGGACTGACGCAGCCGGTCAGTCCTTGGCGCGCTCGACATATTCGCGGTCGGCGATGCGCACGACGATGCGTTCGCCCTCGGAGAGATAAGGCGGGATCATGATGCGTGCGCCGTTCTCGATTTTCGCCGGCTTGTAGGAGGAGGACGCCGTCTGACCTTTCACGGTCGGCTCGGTCTCGACGATCGTCACGGTGGCGTATTCTGGCAGCGTCACGCCGAGCGGGCGGCCTTCATGGCTCTCGATTTCGACCTTCATGTTGGGCTCGAGAAAATCCGCCTGGTCGCCGACAAGCTCCTTGGGGATCGACACCTGGTCGAAGGTCTCGGAGTCCATGAAGACGAGCATGTCGCCTTCGTCATAGAGATATTGGTATTCCTTCTGCTCGAGCCGGGCGCGCTCCACCATTTCTGACGCCGAGAAGCGGTCGTTGTATTTGGTGCCGGACTGGATGTCCTGCATCTCGATCTGGTTGAAGGCGCGCAGGTTGCCGGGCGTCCGGTGCTCCGCCTTGATCACGAGGCAGAGCTTGTCTTTGTACATGATCACCATGCCCTGACGGATGGCGTTGCCGGGGATTTTCATCGGTGGCTCTTTTCAAAAAAAGCGGCTGATTTGGCGCGCGTCTATAGCCGGGCCGACCCGGCTTGGCGAGGGGCGGCCGCTCAGGCGGCCTTCAGCCCCTGAACGAACCGCTTGAAGACGCCGAAGCTGTCCTGGGGGCCGGGCGAGGCTTCCGGGTGATGCTGCACCGAGAAGGCCGGGGCGTCGGTGAGGCGGATGCCGCTGTTCGACCCGTCGAAGAGCGAGGTGAAGGTCGGTTCGACATTGGCTGGGAGCGTTGAGGCATCGACCGTGAACCCGTGGTTCATCGACACGATCTCGACCTTGCCGGTTTGAAGGTCCTTCACCGGATGATTGGCGCCGTGATGGCCCTGTTTCATCTTCACGGTTTTCGCGCCGGCTGCGAGGGCGAGCATCTGATGGCCGAGACAGATGCCGAGCGTCGGCACTCGGTTGTCGATCAGCTTGCGGATGACCGGGATCGCGTGCGAGCCGGTCGCGGCGGGGTCGCCCGGCCCGTTTGACAGCACGACGCCGTCCGGCTTTTTGGCCATGATGTCATCGAAATTCGACGTCGCCGGCATGACCGTGACGCGCGCCCCGTTGTCGGCGAGGAGGCGCAGGATGTTCCGCTTCACGCCATAGTCGATGACGACGACATGCGGCCCGCGGCCCGACGCCTTGCCGTAGCCCTTGTCCCAGCGCCAGGCGGTTTCGTCATGGGTGTAGGATCGAAGCGTCGAGACCTCGCGGGCGAGATCGCGGCCTTCGAGGCCGCGCCAGGCGCGCGCCTTTGCGACGAGCGCGGCCTCGTCGAACTGTCCGGCAGCGTTGTGGGCGATGACGGCGTGCGGCATGCCGCTTTCCCGGATGCGGTTCGTCAGCGCGCGCGTGTCGACGCCCGCGACGCCGATGATGCCGCGCCGTTTCATCCAGGCGGGAAGGTCGAGCTGGGCGCGGTAATTGGCCGGGCTCGTCACCTCGGACCGGAAGATCGCGCCGCGTGCGGCCGTCGCCGCCGCCGGTGAGGCATTTTCGACGTCCTCGGCGTTCACGCCGACATTGCCGATATGAGGAAAAGTGAAGGTGATGATCTGTCCGGCGTAGGATGGGTCCGTCAGGATCTCCTGATAGCCCGTCATCGCCGTGTTGAAGCAAACCTCGCCCACCGCCTCTCCGGTCGCTCCGACGCCTATGCCTTTGAGAACCAGGCCGTCGGCGAAGGCGACGAGCGCGGTTGGCCGGGGGGCGGGCGCTTGACTTAACCGCATGTCGGCATATCTCTTGTAAGGTTTTTCCGCAGATGCGAAGAAGGCCCGGAATGGGTTGGGTGCGACGCAAAACGGCCGGAACCTAAGGGAAGTCCAGGACCTGGTCAACGAACCGGGTAGAGAACCCAAAGAAGAAATTTCTTCTGGAAACTAACGGCTTAGGACCAATGGCCCCGGATCAGCCGGTCTTGCGCGGGGGAAGCGCGGCGAGACCTTGGAACAGGACAGATGCTAAGGGATCGAATCGATGAAGCGCTGAAAAGCGCCATGAAGGCGAAGGACCAGCCGGTCCGGGTGTCGACGTTGCGCCTCATCACTGCCGCCATCAAGGACCGGGACATCGCGGCCCGGGCCGAGGATCGCTGTTGTGGTGCGACGGAAGAGGAAATCCTCGGCATTCTCGGCAAAATGGTGAAACAGCGTGAGGATTCTGCGGCCGCTTATGAAAAGGGCAGCCGGCTCGACCTTGCCGACCAGGAACGCGCGGAGATCGAGATCATCAAGGAGTTCCTGCCCCGCCAGCTGTCGGAGGCGGAAATTGAAAAGGCCGTTTCGGGCGTTATCGCCGAATTTGGCGCCTCGGGCCTTAAAGACATGGGTAAATGCATGGGCGCGCTCAAGGAACGCTACGCAGGCGCCATGGATTTCGGCCGCGCCGGCGCCGTGATGAAGAAGGCCCTGGCTTAGGCGCGCCCCTGTGTAAAAAGCGGGGTCGATTTCGGGCGCCGTTCGTGGTCACGCGGCGGCGCCCAAGTTAACCTTGCCCATGGCCCGTTTCACGCCCGAATTTCTCGACGAGCTTCGCGCCCGGCTGCGGGCCTCGGATGTCATCGGCCGGACCGTCCGCTTGCAAAAGCGTGGCAACGCTTGGTGGGGTCTTTCGCCGTTCAAGAAAGAAAAGACGCCGTCCTTCACGGTCGATGACAACCGGCGCAGCTATCATTGCTTCGCGACCGGCCAGCATGGCGATATCATCAAGTTCCTGATCGAAACGCAGGGTCTCACCTTCCCGGAAGCGGTCGAGAGACTCGCGGCGGAAGCAGGACTTGAGCTGCCAAAATCGTCTCCGCAAGCGGCGCAGGAGGCCGAGCGAAAGAAGGGGCTTGTCGAGGCGTGCGAGGCGGCGGCGTCGTTCTTCAAGGCGCAGCTCAGGCGCTCGGCAGGACGCCATGCGCTTGATTACCTTCGGGGGCGCGGCGTCGTCGATGACCTCATAGAACGATTTTCGTTAGGATATGCGCCCGCCGATCGCGCGGCGCTCAAAGACCACCTAATCAACAAGGGGTTTCTCGAAACGACGCTCGTCGAGGCGGGATTGATCATCAACCCGGAAGACGGCGGGCCGTCCTATGACCGCTTTCGCAACCGGGTGATGTTTCCGATTCTCGGCGCGCACGACAAGACGATCGCCTTCGGCGGGCGCGCGCTCGAAGCTAATGCGAGGGCCAAATATCTCAATTCCCCGGAAACGGCGCTCTTTCACAAAAGCGATGTGCTTTACAATTACGGCGCTGCACGCGCGGAGGCGGCGAAAACGGGAGCGCCGCTGCTTGTATGCGAAGGTTATATGGACGTCATCGCGCTCGTCGGCGCCGGCTTCGGCGCGGCGGTGGCGCCGCTCGGCACGGCGCTCACCGAGCAGCAGCTCCTGCTCTTGTGGCGGCAGTCCGATGAGCCGATCCTGTGCTTCGACGGAGACAAGGCAGGACTGGCTGCGGCGCATCGCGCCCTCGATCGTGCGCTGCCTCTGTTGAAGCCGGGCAAGTCCTTGCGCTTCTCGTTCCTTCCCGATGGTCAGGATCCGGACGATGTCATCCGGCGTGGCGGCGCCAACGCCTTCGCCGCGCTGCTCGAGAAACCGGAAAGCCTCGCCGACGTGCTCTGGGCGCGCGAGACGGCGGCGCGCCCGCTCGATACGCCTGAGCGGCGGGCGGCGCTGCGCAGCGGTCTTCGGACGCTTGTTCGCGGAATCGCCGACAAGGACGTGCGCAGCGCGTATGGCGCAGACTTCGCCGGCCGCCTTCAATCGATGGTTGCGTCGCCGTCGCCCGCCGTTCACGGCGCGCGCCGGCCGGCGGCGCAGGGGCCTAACCCTTATCGCAAGGGAAAAGGCGCAGAACCGCCACGGGCGAGCCCAGGCCTGAAAAGAACGGGCGCGCCGACCGCATGGCGGCGCGAGGCCGCTCTGATCCTTGCCGCTGTCCGCCGCCCGGAACTGGTGCAGGCGAGGGAAGAAGCGTTCCTGTCCTTAACCCTGTCGGATCCGGGCCTTTCCAGCCTGCTCGCCGCGATCCTCGCCGCGCTGTTCGCCGATCCCGGCCTTGACAGCGCCGGGCTGACAGCCCATCTGCACCAAACGCCTGAGGCCGGGACATTGCAGCGCATTCTCTCTGACGAGACGCTGCTCATATTGAAATTCCTGCGGCCGGGCGCTGAGCCGGAAGACGTCGAACGGGGGTTTGATGACGCCCTTCGGCGGCATTTGCATGTGACGCAGGCGCGCAGCGAGGTCGCCGAAACAGCAGCTCAGTCTTTTACCGACGGAGCCGATCGATGGAGAGCCGCCGTGAAGGCGAGCCATGCCCTTCAGGAAGCCGGGACCGAGACGTCCGGGCCCGAGGACGAGGGGGAGGCGAGCGCTGACGATCTCCGCGACCGGCTTGAGAAAATGAAGGCGACTGTCTCGGCGCGCCGTCGCGACCGTTGAGGCATCGCGAGCAAATGGAAGTTCAGGCGGGCGCCGCGGCGCTCAAGGCGAAGGCGAAATCCGAATGGCGAAGAAGGCCGAAAAAGAAGCCCCGGAACCGGAACAGAAGGACGGTCCGATCCTCGATCTGACGGACGCCGAGGTCAAGAAGCTCATCAAGTCGGCCAAGGCGCGCGGCTATGTCACCTATGACGAGCTGAACTCGATCCTTCCGTCCGCGGAGTTTTCCTCCGAGCAGATCGAGGACGTGATGGCCCAGCTTTCGGAAATGGGCATCAACGTCGTCGAGCATGATGAGGAGGACGAGGAAGCAGGCGAGGACTCCGCCGACGATGATTTTGACGATGAAGGCCCGGGCCGGGCGGTCGCCAAGCGTGAAGACAAAGCCGTCGCCGGCAACGCCGGCGCCTCAGGAGATCGAACGGACGACCCGGTGCGCATGTATCTGCGCGAGATGGGGTCGGTGGAGCTGCTATCCCGCGAAGGCGAGATTGCTATCGCCAAGCGGATCGAAGCCGGCCGCGAGACGATGATCCGCGCCTTGTGCGAAAGCTCCCTGACCTTCGAAGCGATCACTGTCTGGCGCGATGAATTGAAGGACGGCCGCGTTCTTCTCCGCGACATCATCGACCTCGACGCGACTTACGGCGGCGGCCCGGAAGCCCGGCCCGACATGACGCAGCCTGAAATCGCCGCGCGCGTGCAGAAAGAGGAGGCCGAACGCCTTGAGGAAGGCGTCGGCGAAGGCGACGACGAGGACGAGTTTGACGAAGGCGCTCTATCGCTGTCCGCGATGGAGGCCGAGCTGCGCGACGGGGTCATGGAGACTTTCGACGCCATATCCGAAGATTATAAAAAGCTCCGCCGGCTGCAGGACATCATGATCGAGGAGGAGCTCAAGGGCTCCGAACTGTCCTCGAGCCAGGGCAAGCGATTCAAGAAGCTGCAGAAGGACATCGTCGAACGGGTTCGCTCGGTCCGATTGAACAACCAGCGCATCGAGGCGCTCGTCGAGCAGCTATACGACATTAACCGCCGGCTGATGGCGCTTGAAGGAAAGCTCGTCCGCCTCGCCGACAATTACGGCGTCAACAGGCGCGATTTCCTCAACGAATATTTGGGCCACGAGCTCGATCCGGACTGGCTCGAGCGGATGCGGGAGAAGCCCGGCAAGGGGTGGAAGAACTTCACGACGAAGGGCGAGAAGTCGATCGTCCAGCTGCGCGAGGAAATCGGCAAGCTGGCGACCGAGACCGGCCTTACGGTCAAGGATTTCCGCCGCATCGTCCAGACGGTGCAGAAGGGCGAGCGCGAAGCGCGGATCGCCAAGAAAGAAATGGTCGAGGCGAACCTTCGCCTCGTCATCTCGATCGCGAAGAAATACACGAACCGCGGTCTGCAGTTCCTCGACCTCATCCAGGAAGGGAACATCGGCCTGATGAAGGCGGTGGACAAGTTTGAATACCGCCGCGGCTACAAATTCTCGACCTATGCGACGTGGTGGATCCGGCAGGCGATCACGCGTTCGATCGCCGATCAGGCGCGCACGATCCGCATTCCCGTGCACATGATCGAGACGATCAACAAGATCGTCCGCACCTCGCGCCAGATGCTGCATGAAATCGGCCGCGAGCCGACTCCGGAGGAACTCGCCGAAAAGCTTTCGATGCCGCTCGAGAAGGTCCGCAAGGTGATGAAGATCGCCAAGGAGCCGATCAGCCTCGAAACGCCGATCGGCGACGAGGAGGACAGCCATCTCGGCGATTTCATCGAGGACAAGAACACGATTCTTCCGATCGATGCGGCGATCCAGTCGAACCTGCGCGAGACGACGACGCGGGTCCTCGCCTCGCTGACCCCGCGCGAGGAGCGCGTGCTGCGCATGCGCTTCGGCATCGGCATGAACACCGACCACACGCTCGAAGAGGTCGGCCAGCAGTTCTCGGTCACACGGGAGCGCATTCGTCAGATCGAGGCGAAGGCGCTGCGCAAACTCAAGCATCCGTCAAGGTCGCGGAAGCTTCGGAGCTTCCTCGATAACTGAGACGCCGGTCGAGGCCCGGCAGCGGCTCCGTTCTTCGCGCTCGATCAACGCGCCTTGGTCCCTATCAAAGGGGCTTAATCAAGCGGTGATCGCCACGGCGTTTGCCGCTTCCCGCCTCACCTGCGCATCGTCGCGTCGGCTTTTGCGCACGCCGCTCCAAAAACAAAGCAGCCGCCCGAGCATTCGGGCGGCGGCCTCGTTTTCGGGCTGGTTTCCAGCCATCACGCCATCGGATAGCGCAGGATCGCCGCCAGCGGCGCGCGCTCCGGCAAGTCTTCGGCTCGCACGCTCATAACCTCAGCGCCGGTTGCGAGCGCCCGGCAGGCGATCTCATCGGTGATGCTGTAGCCGCGCGCGCTGTCGCCTTCCGCAATGTCAATGGCGCCGCTCGCTTCATCGATGGTTCCCGGCAGGACGTAGTCCATATCGACCATGATCCGGTCGATCATGCCATGCGTCGCGGCGCGGGCGGCGACCGCGGGATCAAGCGTGGCGCGCCCCTCGCTTGCCCGGGCCACAAACAGCGCGCGGAACGATTCGACGCCCTCCTGATTGAGGCGATCGAGGATCGGGCGGGCCGCTGCTGCAAGATCGTGGTCGCTCACGCGGTCCGGATTGCCGTCGATCCCATACGGGGCGAGCCGCGGGTGCGTCGCCGCCTGACGGTAGATGGAGGCGAGCGGCTCGGCTGCGGCGAGGATGATCGGCGCCTGGCGATTGATGGTGACGCTGCGGACGGCCCGGTCCACGGCTCGGGCATACATGCGCAACAGGACCTTCTGCCCCTCGGCGCCATGGATCCTGCCCGAGGGCGAACGGTCGTTGACGGAGGCGCGGCCTGTCTCGTCTGCGGCGTTCTTCGGCAGGTCCGGCGCGCCGACCGTCACCGCGGGGCCTTCAGCGGGGACCTCGACCAGCCTCACGGCGTTCTCGCTAAGGGCCAGCACAAAGGCTTCATGAGGGAAAGTCAGGGCGCGAAGGAGCGGCTTCAGGTGAAAGCGGTCCGCTATGTGGACTTGTTCGGCAAGGCGATTGGGGAGTCGGAAAGCGCGGATCCAGTCCGGCGTCGCCAGCACCGCGAGGCTGATCGCCTGCAGCCGCCAGAAGCCCTCGGCCTCGGCGAGGTCGTCGAGATGATCGACGAGCGCGGCGATCCGGCGCTTCGGAACGCCGGCGTCCTCGAGTTGGGTAAGCGCAGACCGCACCAAATTTCCATAGGCGATGCGCGCGGCGCCGACATGCTGGGTGAGGGGCGTCGTCGGCAAATAGATGGAAACGCAGGCCTCGCCGCGCGATGACGCGAGCGCACGCAATTCGGGAATGCTCGGCAGGTCGAGATGCAGCATCATGATCCTCCAAATCTTTTGAGATGGTGATCATTCGGTTGGCCGCCAAGATGAAGGCGCCCGCCGGCGGAGGGACAGATTGAAGCACCCCGGTTGATGCGCCCCTTCCTTCACATCACGAAACGCGCCTCGAAATTCGTCTTCAAGAACGGCAGCATTTCCTCGAACGCTGCATTCTCGAGGTCCATCATGGGTTCAATCTTGTCGTCGGGAGTGTCGGCGTCGCGGAAGCGGGCATGGCTGCGGTTGAGCGCGATGCGATATTGGCGCATCCGTTCAACTTCGGTGCCAGGCTGGAGCCCGTCCTCGATTGTTCGCGCCGACAGGGCGAAGAACGCCAGCCACACGCCGACGACGTTATAGATCGGCGCGCCAAGCGCTTCGACGTCGACGATCGCGCCGACAAATATCAGAAGATCAATGCCGAGAATGAGCGCAAGGCAGGCGACCCCGACGGCGCTGAAGAATTTCGCCTGCCGGGCGGGCGCGTGCTTCCAGAGGCTGCGCTTCTCGCTGAGGAGAAGGTTGCAATAATCGATCTGCCTCTGAAAGCGCAGGAAATCATAGGCGCGGTAATATTCCTCGAGATTTGGATCGTCCTTGTCGGGAAGGTTCTTCCGGAAATCGAAGAGGAGGCCCTCGCCGGCGTCTTCGGCCTCGACGATCGAATGGAACTCGTCCTCCAGCCGTTCGAGGAATGACGTTCGGAAGCGTTCGAAGTCCCGATTGCGCAAGTCGAGATAGCGGTGTTTCGCTTCTTCGCTTCCTGCGCCGTCTAGGATCATGCCGCCATGGGCGGCGAAATGCTGGAAATGAAACTGGCGGAGCCGTTCGGTCGCAAGCCTGTCCGTCAGCCAGCGGAGTTTCCGGCCCCGGAACATGACGCCGAAATAGCCGATGGCGACGCCGGCGACGCCTGAACAGGCGCCCGCGATCGCGATGATGCGCTGCAGCGTATGGTCCGCTCCTTCGTAAAGGGCGGCGCTCGCGGCGAGCATCAGGGCCGCCGTCGCCAGAACGACCGCGGTGACGCCCCAGCGCCGGCTGCGCGCCTTGGCCTTGTTGGCGCGCTGGTCGTAGGGAGCGAAAACGGCCCGTAGGGCGGGATTGTCGAGGGCATAAGCGACGTTTGGAAACGCACGATGGGCGGTCGCGCGATCGTCCTCTGTCAGGAAGATGTCGTTATTGAAGGCGTAGGCCATCGGCTTTTCCGTCCAGCCCGCGCGGCGCAAGACTCAAGGCCTATCAAAAGCCGTCCGCCTGCGGTAGATAGCCCCCGCTGGAGGGCTCCTTGCCGGACGTTTTCATCTCCTACAATCGCGAAGATCGCGAAACCGCTCGGGTTGTCTCCAGTGCGCTTGAAGCCGAAGGCTTCTCGGTCTGGTGGGATGCGGCGCTGCGGGCCGGCGAAACCTATGACGAGGTCACCGAGCACAATCTGAGGACCGCGGGCGCTGTCGTCGTTCTGTGGTCGAAACGCTCGGCGAACTCGAAATGGGTGCGGGCCGAAGCGACGGTCGGCGAACGCAGCTCGACGCTCGTGCCGGCGTTGATCGAGGATTGCGAACGCCCGATCCGTTTCGAGCTCGTCCAGACCGCCGATCTTCGCCATTGGCGCGGCGACAGGGCCGATCCGAACTGGCGCGGCTTCATTCAGGATGTGAAGTCGGCGATCTCAAAAAGGGCGCCGCGGGCCGGCGGCCCCACGGCCGCCGCGCCGGCGATGACCTCAACGGATGTCTCCATCGAGACGACTTTCTGGAACTCCATCAAGGACGGTCAGGAGCGGTCGGATTTCGAGGCCTATCTCGCGCGGTACCCCGCAGGCCATTTTGCGGCGCTGGCGAAGAACCGCCTCGCCGCGCTCAATCGGCCGGCGTCAGCGCCCGCGACGGCCGCTCGGGCCGCAGCGCCGCCGCCCCAGCGTCCTCAGCAGCAGTCTCCGCAGGCGCGCCCTGCGGCGCCGCCGCGGCCGACGCCTGCGCCGGCGCCCGAGAAAAAATCCGTGGGCGGAATTCTCGTCTTCGGGCTCGTGGGCGCGCTCGCCGTCGTCGGCGTTACGGCGTTCCTGCTGATGCGCGGGGGCGAGGCGCCGGCGGCCGCGACAACGGGGCCGATCGCCGAAACAGCCCCCGAAGCGCTTCCTGAAACGCCGCCCGTCGAGCCGCAAAGCGAACCGGCGTCCGACATGCTCGCGGAGGCCGAGGCTGATCCGGCCCCGACTGAGGCTTCTGCGGCGCTTTCGGAGCCGGTCGTCGCCGAGCTGGCGGCGCCGCCCGCGCCGGAGCCTTCCGCCGGCCTTGCCGGCGCGTATCGCGACTGCGACCGATGCCCGCTGATGACGCGCCTTCCCGGCGGCGCGTTTCTGCGGGGATCGCCGGAAGGAGAGGTGGGGCGCAACGCCTATGAAGGCCCGCAGCGCGAAGTGCGCGTCCCTGCGTTCGCCATCGGCGTCTATGAGGTGACGCGCGAGGAATGGAACGCCTGTGCGGCCGAGGGCGGTTGCCCCGAAAAGGGCTATTCCGTTGACGGATCAATGCCGGCTCTCGGCGTTTCCTTCCGCGAGGGCGAGCGCTACGTCGCGTGGCTGTCGAAGAAGACCGGCAAAAACTATCGCCTCCCGAGCGAAGCCGAATGGGAATACGCCGCGCGGGGCGGAACGCAGTCCGCCTTTTGGTGGGGCGACCGGTATGAATCGGGGCGCGTCGCGACAGGCGCGCCGGCGCCGGTTGGAACCCATGCGGCGAACGGCTTCGGCCTTCACGACGTCACCGGGAATGCGCGCGAGTGGGTCGCGGACTGCTATGTCAACAATTACGCCAACGCGCCGGACGACGGCCGGGCGGTGATCGAGGGAGACTGCAGCAAGCGTGTCGTGCGCGGCGGCGCCTGGTCGAACCCCCCGATGGACCTGCGTGTCGCCAATCGCAGCCGCATCGACGCCAATGTGCGCGCCCAGTATATGGGGCTGCGTGTCGCGGCGAGCCTCGACTGAGGCCTGCCATCTCGGCTTGCGCCCTTCGCCTCCATCTGCCATTTCCGGCGGCGAATTCAGCAGGCGCGGGGCCCCCTCGCGCCGTAACAAGGGAGCCTTGCGATGGCTGTTGACGGAAAGTGGAACCTCAAGATCAAGACGCCGATGGGCGAGCAGGGCGGCGTGCTGGAGCTGAAGGCGGACGGCGCTTCGCTCACCGGCTCGATGTCTGGCAATATGGGCTCGGTCGCGATCGAGAACGGCTCGGTCGCCGGCGACGCGGTGAAATGGTCGGCCAAGGTCACGTCGCCGATGCCGATTCAGCTCGACTTCGACGGCAAGGTCGCGGGCGACGCCATCAGCGGCAGCGTCAAGCTCGGGGCCTTCGGCACCTCGACCTTTTCAGGCACGCGCGCCTGATATCGCCTTCGGCAGGACGTTGCGCCGCTCCCCCCCCGCTCCAAGAGCCGGGAGGGGCGGCGCGCTGCTGTGGTTGGGTCTCCCATGCGCCTGAGCCGCATCATCCTCGTCGGTCATCGCTGGCTGGGGCTTTTACTCGCTGTGCAGGTCGTCCTTTGGATGTCCAGCGGCGTCATCATGAGCTGGTTTCCGATCGAGCGCGTGCGCGGGGAGACGGCCGCCGCGCTCGAGGCGCCCGTCCAGCTTGACGCGACGCGCTTTTTTCCGCCCGGCGGCGTCATCGCCGAGATGGAGGCGGTGACGGACGTCCGCCTCAGGACCTGGCTCGGCCAACCCGTCTACTTGGTGACGGGCGCAAACGGCCGTGCGCTTTTCGATGCAAGCACCGGAAAAAGAATGTCGCCGCTTCCCGAGGCGCTCGCGCGCAAGGCGGCGGAGGCTGATTTCAGGGGCGAAGGCGACCTCGAGGGCATGACGCTGATGAACAATCCGCCGCCGGAATTTCGGGGCAAGACTCCTGTCTGGCGGGCGGAGTTCTCGGACGCTGATGAGACCCGGCTCTACATCTCGCCGGAGACCGGCGAGGTGCTCGCCCGTCGCAACCGCATCTGGCGGCTCTATGATTTCTTCTGGATGCTGCACATCATGGACTATGACGAGCGGGAAAATTTCAATAATCCCCTCATTCGCGCTTTCGCCGCGACGGGTCTTCTTTTCGCATTGTCCGGCCTGTTTCTCGTCGTCCAGCGCCTGTTGAACGGGCGGTTCAAGGACGACGTTTCACGCTCGTTCAGACCGCCGCCGTCGCGATGACCGCGCCAGGAAGGTTCTAGGCGCCTTCCCGCCGCGCCAGAAAGGCGAGCCGCTCGAACAGATGCACGTCCTGTTCGTTTTTCAATAGCGCGCCGTGCAGCGGCGGTATGGCCTTGCGCGTGTCGCGCTCGCGCAGCACGTCCTCCGGCAGGTCTTCCGCCATCAGCAGCTTCAGCCAGTCGAGCAGCTCTGACGTCGACGGCTTCTTCTTCAGGCCGGGCACTTCCCGGATCTCGTAAAAAATCTTCAGTGCGTCGGCGACGAGGCGCTGCTTGACGCCGGGGAAGTGCACCTCGACGATCTCGCTCATCGTCTTCGGATCGGGAAACTTGATGTAATGGAAGAAGCACCGGCGCAGGAACGCGTCAGGCAGCTCCTTCTCGTTGTTGGAGGTGATGATGACGACGGGCCGTCGCGCCGCTTTGACCGTCTCGCCGGTTTCGTAGACGAAGAACTCCATCCGGTCGAGCTCCTGCAGGAGGTCGTTCGGAAACTCGATGTCGGCTTTGTCGATCTCATCGATCAGCAGCACAGGTCGCTGCGGTGCAGTGAAAGCCTCCCACAGCTTGCCGCGCTTGATGTAGTTGCGGACGTCGCGGGCCCGCTCCTCGCCAAGCTGGCCGTCGCGAAGGCGGGCGACCGCATCATATTCATAAAGACCCTGATGGGCTTTCGTGGTCGACTTGATGTGCCATTCGAGCAGAGGAGCCCCGAGCGCCTTCGCCACTTCCTGTGCGAGCACGGTCTTGCCGGTGCCAGGCTCGCCCTTGACGAGGAGCGGCCGTTCCAGCGCCACGGCGGCGTTGACAGCGACCTTGAGGTCATCGGTCGCGACATAGTCCCTGGTGCCCGTAAACTTCACAAAAGCGCATCCCTTATGCGGCGGCGAAGCATTGGAGTATAAAAGGGGAATCCGGCGCCGCAACGCCGCAACACAGCGGGAGCTTTCATGCCATCCGTCCACGACTTTTCAGCGAGGCGCATCGACGGCCGCGAGGAAAGCCTCGCCGCCTACAAGGGCAAGGCGCTTCTGATCGTCAACGTCGCCTCGAAATGCGGGTTCACGCCGCAATATGAAGGGCTCCAGAGGCTCTATGAAGAGAACCGCGACAAGGGTTTTGAAGTGCTGGGCTTCCCTTGCAACCAGTTCGGGGCGCAAGAGCCGGGCGATGAAAAGGAAATCCAGAACTTCTGCAGCGTCAATTACGGCGTCACCTTTCCGATGTTCGCGAAGATCGAGGTCAACGGCGAGGGCGCGCATCCGCTCTGGAAGTTCCTGAAGAGGGAGAAGAAGGGGCTCGCCGGCTCCGAAGCCGTCAAATGGAATTTTACGAAATTCCTTGTCGATCGCGACGGCGCCGTCGTCGCCCGCTTCGGCCCGCAAGATTCTCCGGACCTCATCGCCCGCAAGCTCGACGCCGCGCTCTGACGGATCCGCCCGGTCGGGGGCCTCAGTTCCGGCGCAACTGGCCGGGGTGACGATCTATCATAGATTCAACTGATTGATGTCTTGACTTTCCGGCCCTGTCCGGGCTAGATTGATGCAATCGCGCCGTGGGTCCGCCGTCGGCGCGATCGTCGTTTCTGGGGCGCCGCCGCCTCTGAAGCAGCGGTCGCCTTTGACATGTCCGGTTTGTCCCGCGACGCGGATGCTTCCGTCATCTGGCCGCGCGATTGAAGGAACCCCCGCCGATCCATCGATTGCGCGGAGGACGGCGTCCGAGGCGGAAATTCTGCGTATCTTTTTCCGGTCGAAAATGCGCATTTCGGGGCTGGAGGCCGCGGAAAGCCTCAATTTTCCAGCGCGCGGCGCGATAAAAAACACGCAGAACAGATAAGGCCGGCGGCGCTATTTCTTTTCGAGCAGGAGCTGGCCTTCCTTTTCGACGCGGCCGGCGATGATCTCGGCGAGCGAGGCGAGAATGGACGGCAACGTCGCCTCGATCCGCACATGCTGCGGGAAGATGTCGACGGCGCCGGTGATCGTCTGGCCGAGCCCCCTGGCGGTGAACGTCAGTTTGGCGTCGCTCGCCCAAGTCTCGTCGAACCGGAACATCATACCGCCGGAGAGGCTTTGCTTGATGCGGTCAAAGCCCGCGCGCATTCGGCGCGAGGCCTCCGCAACGCCAAGGTCGTGATTGAGGATGATCGTTACAGGGCGCGCCATGGCGATCTGCTCCTTTCCCGGGAAATGGGAAGCGCCGGGGCCGAATGCAACCGCCGGCCGCCGCCCCGCATTGGCGAGCGGCGTCGGAACGGCCTATAAGGGCGTCGCAGAGACCAGAGCGGCTTTCATGATCGGACGCATTGCAGGCTTTCTGGGACTTCTCGCGCTCGGCCTTGCGCTGGCGATTGCGGTCGCCGGACCCGGCGCGCGGCTTGGTCTTTGGGACTGGAGCTTCGGGCTGTCGCTCATCCGCAAGGTATCGGCCCCGGATGCGATCCCGGGCCTGCCGGTTCCGCCGCTGCTGCTGGCGGCCGGCCTCGCGTTCATCGGGGCGATTGCGGCGTTCGTCAGCAAGCTGATGCGCATCGGCCTCTTCGCGCTCGTCGCCGCGGCGCTCGCCGGCGGGGCGATCAGCGTGCCGCTGAAGATGCGGGCCGCGTTCGAGGCCAATCCCTTCATCCATGAAGTGACGACGGACTTCGACAATCCGCCGGCCATCATCGCCGCTGCGGCGCTGCCACGGACAAACCCGCCCGAATATCGCGGATCGGATCCGGTTCCGCGCGCGGAGAATGGACTGACCGTCGCCGAGGCCCAGCGCGCGGCGTTCCCCGACATCCAGCCGATCATGACGTCGGGCGCGCTTGAGGAAGCGCGTGACAGGACGCGCGCCGTCATCACGGCGATGAAGATGGAGATCATCGCCGAAGGCCCCGATGGCGATCAGCCCGGCGCGGGCTGGAGAATCGAAGCGGTCAACACCTCGACGTGGTTCGGCTTCAAGGATGATTTCATTGTCCGTCTGACGCCCCGCGCGGAAGGGGGCGTGCGGATCGATATCCGGTCGAAATCGCGCGTCGGCGGATCTGATCTTGGCGCCAACGCCGCGCGCGTGCGCGAGTTCATGAAGCGCTTCAACGCGGCGGCGGATTGAAGAGCACGCCGCCGCCGTCAGCAGACGGCGCGACGACGCCTCCGCTTCCAATCGGCGCCTTGCCGAGCGCGACGCGGCGCACACATTCAGGATAGAGCTTGTGCTCGGCCGCGAGGATGCGCGCCGCGAGCGTGTCGGGCGTGTCATCGGCAAGCACCGGCACCGCAGCCTGGCCGATGATCGGGCCGGCGTCCATTTCCGCGCTGACATAGTGCACGGTGCAGCCGGCGATCTTGACGCCCGCGGCCAGCATCCCGGCATGGACGTCGAGGCCCTTGAAGGCGGGAAGAAGCGAGGGATGGATGTTGACAAGCCGCCCATGCCACCGATTGACGAACGCAGCGGACAGGAGGCGCATGAAGCCGGCCAGGCACACAATCTCGACGCCGGCGTCTTCAAGCGCGCTTTGAAGCGCGTCCTCGAAACGTCGTTTTCCGTCAGGGCCTTTGCCGAAGCGCCGGTGATCGATCGTCACGGCGGGCACGCCCGCCTCGGCGGCCCGCAGAAGGCCCGCAGCGCCCTCGACATTCGAGATGACGATCGCGATCTCGGCGGGATAATCAGCCGCGCGCGCAGCCTCTATCAGCGCCTGCAGGTTCGAGCCGCGCCCGGAGATGAGAACGCCGAGCTTCCTGCGCGCCATCGCGTCACGCCCTGACGAGATCGCCGATGAGGCGAGGGCGCTCGCCCGATTTTTCCAGCGCGGCGATCAGGCGCGCCGCGGCATTCTTCTCGGCGATGAGGACCCCGCCGATTCCGCAGTTAAAGGTGCGCCGCATTTCTTCTTTGGAAAGGCCGCCGGCGCGGGCGAGCCAGTCGAAGAGCGGCGGCAAGGCGAGCGCCTCTTCGTCGAACCGCGCCTTCAGGCTGTCGTCGAAAACGCGGGGCACGTTGTCGGTGAGACCACCACCGGTGATATGCGCAAAGCCGCGCACGGCAGGATCCTTCAAGAGCGGCAGCAGGGGCTTCACATAAATCCGCGTCGGGGCCAGCAAGGCTTCGCCGAGCGTCTTTTCGTCGTCGAAAGGCGCGCGCTCCGAATAGGAGAGCCCCTGATCGCGCACGATCTTGCGAATGAGCGAATAACCGTTCGAATG
>JBKBLR010000015.1:33466-59836 GCA_046296195.1 Parvularculaceae bacterium
GCCTGAAGAGGGAAGGCCGATCATCACATCGCCTTCGCGACACGCCCGCGGCAGGAGGTGGTCGCGTTCGACGGCGCCGACGCAAAATCCGGCGAGATCATATTCGCCCTCGGCGTACATGCCGGGCATTTCCGCGGTCTCGCCGCCGATGAGGGCGCAGCCCGCTTCGAGGCAGCCCTTGGCGATGCCGGCGATCACGTCGGCCGCGACGCCTTCTTCGAGTTTCCCCGCTGCGAAATAGTCGAGGAAGAAAAGCGGCTCGGCCCCTTGCGCAAGCACATCGTTCACGCACATCGCGACGAGATCGACTCCGATCGTGCCGTGGCGTCCGGTGTCGAAGGCGATCTTCAGCTTGGTGCCGACGCCGTCCGTACCCGAAACGAGCAGTGGGTCGCGATAGCCCGCCGCCTTGAGATCGAAGATCCCGCCGAAGCCGCCGAGCGCCGCGTCCGCGCCGGCTCGGGCGGTCGTCCTCGCCAGCGGCGAGATCGCCTCGACAAGGCGTTCGCCAGCGTCGATGTCGACCCCGGCCTTTTTGTAAGCGTCGCTCATGGCGCTCCCTTTGGCGCCGTTGCGGGCCGCGGCGCAACAACGGTTTTCCACTTTCTGCTTGGGGGATGCGAACCGGGGCGGGCGCGGCTATAAGAGCGGCGGGAGCCGTGGGTCCGCCCGCCAGTTGAGAGAAATTTGCATGAGAATTCTTGGGGTTATGGCCGCCGTGCTGGCATTCGCCGCGGCCCTGACGGGGGCTGCTTTCGCTGCCGGTGACGATGTGTTCATCGTCGCCCGAGTGCCGGTTCAGGCCTCAGGCGACAGTGCGACGGCGGCCAAGGACGCCGCTCAGGCCGCCGGCCGGCGCCGGGCGATGGACCTCCTATTGCGGCGCCTGACGACCGAGGCGGATTGGAAATATCTCCCCGGCCTTGCGGCTGGACGGCCGGCGGCGGCGACGGCGGACGGTTCGGGCAAGGCGCCGGTTGAAATCTCTTCAAGCGGCCTTGAGGCCCTCGAATCCGGCTTCGAAGTCTATAATGAAAAAGCCTCATCGACGAGCTATCGCGCTTACATCACCTATCGTTTCAAGCCTGAGGCCGTCCGCCGCCTGCTGAAGCAGTCGAAGATCCCTTACAGCGAGGCGCAGACGCGCGTCGCTCTTGTGCTTCCCGTTCTTCAGACGGACGCCGGCGTTTATCTCTGGGAAAGCAACAATCCGTGGATGGCGGCGTGGAAGGCGCGGCCCTACACGCATGAGCTGACGCCGATGCAGGCGCCGCTCGGCGACCTTGAGGACAGCGCCTCGATCACGGCGCGGCAGGCGCTCGATCTCAATCCGGCGGCGCTCGCCGCGGTCGCCGCGCGCTACAATGTGAGCCAGGTCATCGTCGCTCATGCGCGCCTCGTCCGCAACGGGACCGACAATCAGCTCACGGTGCGCCTCATCAACGCCTATCGCGAAAGCGGAAAGGCGGCCCTGGGTGAGTTGCTCGGCGAGGATCTCGAGACAGCCCCTGAAGGAGAGCAAAACCAGACTTTCAGCTATGCGGCGGAGGATCAGGATTTTGCGACAAGGGTCGGCGAGGTTCTGGCGCAAACCTCCCTGACAGAGCCTGCGGGCAATTTCCCCGGGCTCGCCGAGCGCTCGATTGAGGCTGCGATCGCGCGCTATTCGAGCGGCTGGAAGGCGAAGACCCTGATTGACCACTCGAAGGAGGCGGTGCTTCCGGTATCGGCGTTTTTTGATCGGCTTGAGGACTGGTCGAAGATCCGCGGCGCGCTGATCGCAACGCCGCTCGTCGGCGCCGTGCAGGTGTCGGCGCTGTCGCGGCGCGGCGCGGAGATGAGCATGCGGGTCTTCGGCGATCCGGCGAAGGTTCAGGTCGCCATGGAAAACCAGGGAATCGTTTTCTGGACAGAGACAGGCGAGCGCTGGTTCCTCGCGACGCCTGCGGTCGCCAGCAAATATCGAGGGCGGCGTTTCCTGCGCAGCGGCGGGCGCGGGCTATTTGGAGCGGAGGGCGAGCTGCTGGCTGATCCGAACCGGCCGGTTCCGGCAAGCGCTCCCGCAGCCGAGCCGTTCGCAGGCGAGCCCTTGAAAGGCGATGAATGATCGACGGGGATTCTCGCCAGATCCCCTTCGGTCTTGAGCCGCCCCCGCCGCGCCGATCACGAAAGGACTTCGTGACGGCGGCGTCGAATGTCGAAGTTCTGGCCATGTTGGACCGCTGGCGCATGTCCAATGAGCCATTGCTTGTCATTACGGGACCGCCGGCGTCCGGAAAAACGCATCTGCTGCACATTCTTGCCGACGCGGCGCGAGGAGAGATCGGCATTGTCGACGACGCCGATCGGCAGCCAGATCCCCGGCGGCTGCTGCTGATGATCGAGGAGGCGCGCGAGAGCGGCGCCCGGCTGGCGATCGCCGGCCGCGGCGATCCCGGCGATTGGGCGCAAGGATTGCGCGATCTTCGGTCGCGGCTCTTCGCGGCGGCGCGCATCGGCCTTGCTGAGCCGGACGACGTCCTGATGCGGGCCGTGATCCTCAAGCTTCTGAAAGACAGGCAGTTGCGCGCAGGGCCGGAAATCGCGGCCTACGCCGCGGCGCGCCTTCCAGGCACGTTTGCAGCGGCGGAGTCCTTTGTAGCCGCCATCGACGCCGCCTCGATCGCCGCCGCAGCGCCGGTGGGCATGAAATTAGCCCGGATCGTCATCGCTAACCTTTCGGAAGAGGCTCGGCCGGCATAATTAAAGCTCCAAGGAGATCCGATCACCGTGGCTGGCGCTGACGACGGCATGAATGACGTTCTGGGCGCGACTCCGCTCAGCGAGGAGGCGGCGGCGATGCGCGCTTCTCCGCAACGGTTCATTAACCGCGAATTGTCGTGGCTGGCGTTCAATCTGCGCGTTCTTGATGAGGCCTTTAATGTGCAGCACCCGCTGCTTGAGAGGCTGCGGTTCCTCTCGATCTCGGCGAACAATTTGGACGAATTTTTCATGGTTCGGGTCGCCGGGCTTCGCGGACAGGTGCGCGAGGGGATCACGGCGCTGAGCCAGGAGGGCCTCACCGCGCAGGAGCAGTTGACGCAGATTAACGCGGAGGCCTCCAAGCTGATGGCCCGGCAGCAGGAATGCTGGCGAACCTTGGCGCCGCTGCTCAGGGCGAACGGAGTCGAGATATTGGCCGCCGACGATCTCAATCCGGCGGAGATCGAATGGCTTGAACAGGAGTTCCTGAACAATATTTTTCCAGTGCTGACGCCGATCGCCTTGGATCCGGCGCATCCATTTCCGTTCATACCCAATCTCGGCTTCGTTCTCTGTCTCGACCTGAAGCGCAAAGACGAGTCAGCCCTCACGACCTTGTTGCCGCTGCCGAACAAGATCGCGCGCTTTATCAGAATTCCGCCTGGGCTTGGAGGGGACGAACGCAAAAACGTCGCGCGATTTATCGCGCTGGAGCGCCTGATCACGCATTTCATCGGTCATATTTTCCCGTCTGCGACCCTTGAGGGGCACGGCGCGTTCCGCATCGTCCGGGACTCCGATGTGGAAGTCGAGGAGGAGGCCGAGGATCTCGTCCAGGTGTTTGAGAGCATGCTGAAGCGCCGTCGGCGAGGAGACGTCATCCGCGTCAAGATCGACGCCTCGACGCCGCAGCACATGCGCGATCTGATGACAGACAAGCTGCGCGCGCAGCCGCAGGACATTGTCGTTGTCGACGGAATCCTTGGGCTTGCGCAAACGGGGGAACTGATCCCGGCGGAACGCGCAGACCTTCTTTTTCCGCCGTTTGATCCGCGGTTCCCGGAGCGCATCCGAGAGCATGGCGGCGACTGCTTTTCGGCGATCAGGGCGAAGGATTTCATCGTCCATCACCCCTACGAGTCCTTCGACGTCGTGGTGCAGTTCCTGAAGCAGGCCGCCGCCGACCCGAACGTTCTGGCGATCAAGCAGACCCTTTATCGCACCTCAAAACAGTCGCCGATCGTTGAAGCGCTGATTGAGGCGGCTGAGGCTGGGAAGAATGTCACAGCGCTCGTCGAACTGAAGGCGCGTTTCGATGAAGAGGCGAACATCAAATGGGCGCGCGCCCTTGAACGCGCTGGCGTCAACGTCGTCTACGGATTCGTCGAATACAAAACCCACGCAAAGCTGTCGCTGGTCGCAAGGCAAGAGGGTTCGGCTTTGCGAACCTATGTCCATGTCGCGACCGGAAATTATCATCCGGTCACCGCGAGGATTTACACCGATCTCTCGCTGTTCACTTGCGATCCTGCGATAGGGCGCGACGTCGCCAAGGTCTTTAATTTCGTGACCGGCTACGCGCGGCCGAAATCCTTCGAAAAGTTCGCGGTGGCGCCGATAACTTTGCGCGAGAGGCTCACCGCTTTGATCGACGAGGAGATCGCGCATGCGCGCGCCGGTCGGCCGGCGACGATCTGGGCGAAGGTGAACGCCCTTGTCGACGGGGCGATGATCGACAAGCTTTATGAGGCGAGCCAGGCGGGCGTCGATATCGATCTCGTCGTGCGCGGGGTCTGTTGCCTCCGGCCGGGCGTGAAGGGATTATCAGAAAACATCCGGGTCAAGAGCATCATCGGTCGATTTCTCGAACATGCGCGCGTCTATTGCTTCGGCGCCGGCGCGCCGCTGCCGCATGACGGCGCCAAAGTGTTCATTTCTTCCGCCGACATGATGCCCCGCAACCTCGATCGCCGGGTGGAGGTGCTTTGCCCGATCGAGAATGACACCGTTCATAATCAGGTGCTCGATCAGATCATGGTCGCGAACCTGAACGATGAAGCGCAGTCGTGGGTTCTCGGGGCCGACGGCGTTTATCGGCGGGTCGGGGCGGAAGGCGGAGGGCCTCCGTTCAGCGTGCACAACTTCATGATGACGAATCCCAGCCTCTCGGGCAGGGGCGGCGCCTTGAGATACAATGCGCCGCGGCCGCTCGTCTGGCGGGGGTGACCGCCCGCCGGACTCGACAGGGCCTGAGGATTGCGGCAACCGGAGCGCATGGATCCCGAAGCGACGTCGACGGACGACGAAGGCCGATGGGCGATCATCGACATCGGGTCGAACTCTGTACGCCTTGTCATTTATGACGGGCCGAGACGGGCGCCGTTCCCGATTTGCAATGAAAAGGCCCTTTGCGGTCTTGGTCGCGACATGGAAGACGGCGGCGCGTTGAACGCAGTCGCCGTGGACAGCGCGCTTGCGATCCTGTCCCGGTTCAAAGCGCTGCTGTTTCAACATGGCGATCCGCCGACCCGCGTCGTGGCGACCGCGGCGGTCCGCGAAGCGAAGAACGGGCCCGACTTCGTTCAGGCGGTCAGCAAAATCGGATTCAAGGTCGATGTCGTGCCGGGAACGGAGGAAGCCCGGCTTTCGGGGCTCGGCGTCGTATCGTTTGAGCCTGGCGCGACGGGGATCGTCGGTGATATGGGCGGCGGCAGTCTTGAGTTGATCCGCCTCCTCGACGGCGACATTTGTGAGACTGTCAGTTTGTCAATCGGCCCGTTCCGGTTGATGAAGCACGGCAAGGGCGATCAAAAAGCGGCCCTTAAGGAAGCGGAGCTGGCTCTTGCTGGCCTGCCCTGGCTGAAGAAGGCGCGGACTCAGCCGCTTTACGCCGTCGGCGGCGCCTGGCGGGCGATCGCCCGGATCAACATGCAGCTTCGCAAGCATCCGCTATCGGTGCTCCATCATTATGAGGTCCCTGCGCGCCAGGTCATGGAGGTCTGCGATCTCATCGCCCGTCAGAGCCGGTCCTCGCTTGAAGACACGCCAGGAGTTTCATTGAAGCGTGTCGACACTCTGCCTTTCGCTGCGCTTGTTCTCAAAAGCCTGATTGCGGCCGCCGAATGCGAGCGGATGATCGTGTCCGCCGGCGGCGTCCGCGAGGGATTGCTTTATGACGCGCTTCCGTTTGAAGTCAGGCGAGCCGATCCGCTGATCGCCGGCGCCCGCTTTCTCGGGCGGCGGCTCTCGCCCGAGCCGAGAATGGGCGCAGCGGTCGCGAGGCTTACGGACAATCTGTTTTTTGGCGAGACGACGGCGCAGCGCCGAGTTCGCCATGCCGCCTGCTGGATGACCGACACAGGCGCTTACTTCCATCCGGATCTGCGCGGCGTGCAGGCCTTCGATACGGCGCTTCGCGCCCCGTTCTACGGTGTCACTCACCCGGAACGCGCCGCAATCGCGCTCTCGCTTTTCTGCCGCCATGAGGGGGCGAATGAAGCTTTTCCGGAACCGGCGATCATCGCCTTGCTCACCGAGGAGGAACGCCGCCGCGCTGTCCAGATTGGTCTTGCTCTGCGCTTTGCCAGCGCCTTTGCGCCGAAGGCGCCGGAAGCCGTCGATCTTTGCACGCTGCGCGCGGAGGATGATCGTCTGGCGTTTTCGGCGCCGGAGAAGCTGAAGCCGTTGATGGACGACGCGGCGCGGCGCCGGCTCGACGCGCTTGCGAGCGCCTTCGGCGCGAGGTCGGCCCTCGCATTCCTTTAAGCGTCAGGACTTCACCTTGACGTAGCTTCCCGGCGCGTCCTCGATCGGCGCGAGCGCGCCGTCGCCCGGGAAGCGCGCCGGAACCTTGCCGGGCGATACTTGGTTCAGCCACTCGATCCAATAGGGCCACCATGACCCTGGATGACGCTCGGCTCCTTTTTTCCATTCATCGAGAGCGGCGGGCAGCTTGGCGTTGATCGAATGGTGATACTTCTTCTTGTCCGGGTGATTGACGACGCCGGCGATATGGCCGGAGCCCGCCAGCATGTAGGTCACCTTGTCGTTGCCTTTTGAGGCGAAGAGCCGGGCTGTGCGATAAACTGAATTGTGCGGGGCGATGTGGTCGGTTTCGCCCGCCTGCATGAAAATCGGAATGTCGACGTCGCCGAGGTCGAGACGCTCGCCGTCGATGATCATCTCACCCTTGGCGAGCCGATTATGCTGATAGAATTCGCGCAGGTAGAACAGGTGCACGTTCTTCGGCATTCGTGTCGCGTCGGAATTCCAGAAGAGAAGGTCGAACTTCGCGGGGTCCTTGCCCTTCATGTAGTTGTCGATGACAAAAGACCAGATGAGATCGTTCGAGCGCAGCATGTTGAACGTCGTGGCCATGGCGCGCCCTTCAAGCACGCCTCCCGCCGCGTCCATTTGCTTTTCGATGGCGTCAAGCTGCTCGTCGTCGACAAAGAGCAGGAGGTCGCCGGATTCCTTGAAATCAGCCTGCGCTGTAAAGAAGGTCGCCGACCTGATCCGGCGGTCGCAGCGCTTTGCCATCAGCGCCAGGGCGGTCGCGAGCATCGTTCCCCCGATGCAATAGCCGATCGCGTCGACCTCGTCCTCCCCCGTCGCCTGCTTGACGACGTCGAGCGCTTCGAAGCATCCCTGCTTTATGTAATCTTCAAAGGTCTTGTGCCCGAGCTCGGGTCCGGGATTCACCCATGACACGATGAAGACAGTCCGGCCTTGTTCGATCATCCAGCGAATGAACGAGTTTCCCGGCTGAAGATCGAGTATGTAGAATTTGTTGATCCACGGCGGAAAAATCAGCAAAGGACGTTTCGCCACGGTCTCGGTCATGGGGGCGTACTGGATGACCTGCATGATCTCGTTCTGATAGATCACCTTGCCGGGTGTCGTGGCGACGTTGACGCCGAGCTTGAAGTGATCAAGGTCTGCTTGCCGGATCGCAAGGGAACCGTCGCCGCGGTCAAGATCCTCAAGGAGATTTCTCATCCCTTTGAGAAGGTTCTCGCCTTTTGACTCAATCGTTGTTTCGACGACCTCGGGATTGAGGACGGGAAAATTCGTCGGTGCGATCGCGTCGATGAATTGTTGGGTGTAGAACTCCGCCTTCTTCTTCTCGTGCTCATTCATGCCATCGAGCTGGCACACCGTGGACTTCAGCCATTTGGCGTATGTGAGATAGGATTGCTTCACGAAATCGAGCATCGGGTTTTCCCGCCAGGCGGGATGGCTGAAGCGCTTGTCGCCGGGTTCGGGATCGATCGCCGGTTTCACCTGCTCGCCAGCGATCCGGCGGCCCATTGTCGCCATCAGCTTGGCGTAGTCTCCCCAGAGATTGAACTGGCGCTGCATGACCGTCCCAGGATCGGCGGCAAGCGCGCCCATCATTTCCTGAAACGCTTCGCTGATGTTGAGGGGGTCGGCTGACTTTTGGCCTGTCGCGACCTTTACGGCGTCGGCGTTCTTGACAAAAAACTCGCTGACGACCTGCTGGCTCCTGCCGGTCATCTCGGTGATGTATTCGGACAGCGCGTCAAAGTCCTCGATCAGGCTCTTTCCGTCCTCGGCGGCGGGCTTCGGAGCGGCGGGTTTTTCAGCGGCGGCCGGGGCCCTGGCCGCTCCCACGGCTGATTTCGTCGCTTTTTTAGCGGATCTTGGCTTGGGCGTCGCTTGCGTCATGGGGTCGGTTCGCGGTTATGTGCCGGGCGTTTCCCGTATCTTATAAGGACGCCGTTCGGTGGGTGCAAAAGCTTCTCTGGTGCTGTTCGCCGTCGTCGCGGCCGCCGGCTGCTCCGGCGGGCTGAAGCGCTTCGCCCCGCCCGGGTTCGTCAAATATGAAGACCGCGCCAAGGGACAGCCGGTGTCCCCGGAGATCGCCGCAAGGATCGAAGCGCAAGCCGGCGGCGGGGGCGGATTTCCAGACCTGTCTGAGCAGCCGTCAGTGAGTCCGGCCGGGATCGCCGCTCCTGAGCGCGATGCGCTGGGCAGAGAGCTTGCAGCAGCAGGGGCATCTCTTGCTGCGTCGGTCGAGGCCGATCGCGCGGCGGCTGCGGCCGAGCGCCAAGGGAGCCTTGAACCCCAACGTGATGCGCTCGAAGCGGAGATCCGGAAAGACGACGCCGCCGCGCGCAAGGAGCGCGGCCTGCCGCCGGCGCCGCCTTCCGGCAAAGAGTAGGCGCCACGTATGCCGTCCGCTGAAGAATTCTACCGCATCAAGCGTCTGCCGCCCTATGTGTTCGAGGAGGTGAATGCGCTGAAGGCGCGCCTGCGCGCCGCCGGACGCGATGTCATCGATTTCGGCATGGGCAACCCTGACATGCCGACGCCGCCGCATATCATCGAGAAACTGATCGAAGCAGCGCAGAAGCCGCGCACCAACCGTTATTCCGCCTCAAAAGGGGTGCCGGGCCTACGCCGGTCGATCGTGCGCTATTACGAACGGCGCTTCGAGGTGAAGCTCGATCCTGCGTCCGAAGTCATCGCAACGCTCGGTTCCAAGGAGGGCTTCGCCAATCTCGCCCAGGCGATCACGGCGCCTGGCGACGTGATCATCGCTCCGGACCCCGCTTATCCCATCCACGCCTATGGCTTCATCATCGCGGGCGGCGTCATCCGGGGCGTCCCGGCGCCGACGCCGGAAGCCTATCTTTCCGGCATGGGAAGGGCGGTCGCGCTCGCGACGCCGAAGCCGACGGCGATGGTGCTCAATTATCCCTCGAACCCGACAGCGCAGGTTGTTGGACTCGATTTCTACAAGGACGCCGTCGCTTTCGCGAAGAAACACGACATCTGGATCCTCTCCGATCTCGCTTATTCGGAAATCTATTTCGACGACCAGCCGCCGCCGTCGATCCTGCGAATTCCTGGCGCAAAGGATATCGCTGTTGAAGTGAATTCGCTGTCGAAGACCTACGCCATGGCGGGTTTTCGGGTTGGAATGGCTGTCGGCAATCCGCGCCTGATCGCGGCGCTGGCGCGCGTCAAATCTTATCTCGATTACGGCGCCTATACGCCGATCCAGGTCGCCGCTTCCGCCGCGCTCGACGGCCCGCAGGACTGCGTCGATGAAATCCGAGCGATTTATCGGGCGCGCCGCGACGCGCTCGTTGAGAGTTTTGACAAGGCCGGCTGGGTCATCCCGTCGCCGCCGGCGTCGATGTTCGCCTGGACGCCCATACCGGAGAATTTCCGTGCGCTCGGATCCGTCGGTTTCGCGAAGAAATTGATGGAGGAGGCGGATGTGGCGGTAGCGCCGGGTCTCGGCTTCGGCGAGCACGGCGAAGGCTTTGTCCGTATCGGTCTTGTCGAGAACGAGCAGCGGATCCGACAGGCCGCTCGAAATATCAAAAAAATGCTGTCGCGCCGAAATGCGGGCTGATAACCATATCGCCCCTGACGATCCGCATTAAGTGAAAGGACCCCATGGCAGACACCGAATTCCTAGACCGGATGCTGACGATGGAGATCAGCCGATGCACTGAAGCAGCGGCGGTCGCGGCATCGAAGATGATAGGTCGGGGCGACAAGAACGGCGCCGACCAGGCGGCCGTCGCAGCGCTTCGCGAGGCGCTCAACAAGCTCGATATCGACGGCACGATCGTCATCGGCGAGGGCGAGCGCGACGAGGCCCCCATGCTGTTCATCGGCGAAAAGGTCGGCACGAAGAAAGGGCCAAAGGTCGATATCGCCCTTGACCCGCTCGAAGGAACGGACCTCACCGCCAAGGGCATGGGCAACGCGCTTGCCGTCGTCGCCATGGCGACGGCGGGCACCATGCTGCACGCGCCTGACACATATATGGACAAGATCGCGATCGGGCCGGGCTATCCTGACGGCGTCGTCGATCTCGACGCCAGCGTTGAAGAGAACATCCGCGAACTCGCCAAGGCCAAGCGCGTGCAGCCGGCGGACATCACGCTCTGCGTCCTCGACCGCGACCGGCACAGGCACATCATCGAAGGCGCGCGAAAGGTCGGCGCGCGCATCATTCTGATCCCGGACGGCGACGTCGCGGGCGTCTTTCACACCACGGAGCCGTCGACAGGCATCGACCTCTATGTCGGGCAGGGCGGCGCGCCCGAGGGCGTACTCGCCGCGGCGGCGCTGCGTTGCGTCGGGGGGCAGATGCAAGGCCGGCTCGTCTTCCGGACCGAGGCGGAAAGGGAACGTGCGGCGCGCGCCGGCATCAAGGATCTCGGGCGCAAATACGGCCTCATGGATCTCTGCGGCGGCGATGTTTTCTTCGCGGCGACCGGCGTCACAAACGGAACGATGCTCGACGGCGTCAAATGGGAGCCGGGGCATATCTCGACGCATACGATCGTTATGCGCTCGAAGACTGGCACAGTTCGATATATCCGCGCCCGCATGCGACGCTAGCGGCGGTTTGCATCGCCAGCGGCGATCGGGCATGGGGAGCGGTCCATGTTCCGGTTTTTCGAATCCCGATTGTCGCCCTTTCCGGAAAGTCGTCTCGGCGCGCCGCCGGATGGACTTGCGGCGTTTTGCTGGCACTATGTGCGGGACGCGCGCTGGTGGCTTCTCGCCATGGCGCTGCTTACGGCGGCGATCGCCGTCGGCGAGGTTTTTCTGTTCGCCTTTCTCGGCAGCATTGTCGATTGGCTCGCCAATGCCGAGCGCGACGGTTTCCTCACGCGTGAAGCCGGAAGGCTGTGGGCGATGGGCGCGCTTCTTGTCGTTGGCCTGCCTCTTGCGGCCTTGGCGCAATCGCTCATCCAGTTTCAGGTCCTGATCGGCAATCTGCCGATGAGCGCACGCTGGCGCATGCACCGGCACCTTCTCGGCCAGTCGATGTCGTTCTTCGCCAATGAATTCGCCGGCCGGGCGGCGACGAAGGTGATGCAGACCTCGCTCGCCGTGCGGGAAACGGTGATGAAGCTGCTCGACGTTTTCGTTTATGTCACCGTCTACTTCTTTTCGATGATCGCCATGATCGCGGCGGCGGATTGGCGCCTCGCCCTGCCGCTCGTTCTTTGGCTTGCCGCCTACGGGGGCCTGATCTGGCATTTCATCCCCCGCCTCAGGGACATCGCAGAGAAACAGGCGGATGCGCGCTCCGTCATGACCGGGCGGGTCGTCGACAGCTACGCCAATATCGCAACGGTGAAGCTCTTCGCCCATGCGGGGCGCGAGGAAGCCTATGCCCGCGAGAGCATGGAGGAGTTCCTCAGGACAGTGCATCCTCAGATGCGCCTCGTCACCCAATTCAACAATCTCGTCTATTTCAATAATTGCTTCGCGGTTTTCGTAATCGCCAGCCTGTCGATCGCGCTCTGGCTCGGCAGCGTGATTTCGGTCGGCGCCATCGCCGCCTCGATCGCGCTCGCACTTCGCCTCAACGGCATGTCTCAATGGATCATGTGGGAGGTGTCGGGTCTCTTCGAAAATGTCGGCACAGTCTATGACGGCATGGCGATGCTCGCGAAGTCGACGGCGATCGAGAACAGGCCCGACGCCGGCGTGATGGAGCGGCCAAGGGGCGAGATCGCCTACCAGGACATCGCCTTCCATTACGGCAAGGACGGCGGCGTCATCGAGCGATTTTCGCTGACGATTCCTGCCGGTCAGAAAGTCGGCATCGTCGGCCGCTCCGGCGCCGGAAAGACGACGCTAGTCAATCTGCTGCTGCGGTTCTATGATCCGGAGCGGGGCCGTATTCTGATTGACGGCGTCAACATCGCCGATGTCAGCCAGTCTTCCTTGCGCGCGCAGATCGGCGTCGTCACCCAGGACACGTCGCTGCTGCATCGCTCCATTCGCGACAACATCGCCTATGGCCGCCCCGGCGCGAGCGAGGAAGCCGTGCGCGAGGCTGCGCGGCGTGCAAATGCGCTCGATTTCATCGAAGCCCTGGAGGACGGCGAAGGCCGCCGCGGCTTTGACGCCCATGTCGGCGAGCGCGGGGTGAAGCTGTCCGGCGGCCAGCGTCAGCGCATCGCCATCGCCCGGGTCTTCCTCAAGGACGCCCCGATCCTGGCGCTCGACGAGGCGACGTCAGCGCTCGATTCCGAGGTCGAAGCTGCAATCCAAGAGAACCTCTTCCAGCTGATGCGCGGCAAGACGGTGATCGCGATCGCACATCGCCTTTCAACGATTTCGCAGCTCGATCGTTTGGTGGTTATCGACAAAGGCGTCATCGTCGAAGACGGCGCGCATGCCGACCTCGTCGCGTGGGGCGGCCTTTACGCCGAGCTCTGGGCGCGCCAGTCCGGCGGCTATCTCGCCCATGAAGGCGCCGTCGCGGCCGAGTAGAGGCGAGTCCTCAGGCTCGGATCGTCGCCATTTCAAAAAGGAAATCGACATATCCCATCGTGGCGTCGACAAGCCCCGCGACCCTGGGATTGGCCGACTCGATCACGTAGTATTCGTCCGGCGCATGCGCGCCGGAGCCGTGGCCGAGCCCGAACTGGCCGGCGGGAAGTTTCAGCGGCTCCCCCGTGAACACGCAGCCGGGCCATGAACCGGCGTTCCGCGGATAAAGCGCATTGGCGACGCCGGCGCGGGTATAGACCGCCTGCTGCGCCCGAATGACGGCGCTGCCTTCGGCGGTTTCCGTCGGGTCATAGCCGCCGCTCATGTTCACTTCGACGTCCGCAAACCCCTTCTTCGCGAGATGGCGCTTCAGCTTGGCGAGGCTGTCTTCGACCGTCATGTCAGGGACGAGACGGAGATCAAGCTTGGCGACGGCGCGCGCGGGGAGGACCGTCTTGCCGCCGGGGCCGGTATAGCCCGCGACAAGGCCTTCGATGTTGACCGTCGGCTGCGAGGCGAGGCGCTCGAGCGACTTCTCCCACGACAGGTCGTCGATCCAGCGTTCGACGCCGAGCGACTTTTTGCGGTCGGCTTCGTTCGTAGCCTTGGCGGACAGCGCAATGAGTTCCTTCTCGCGTTTCGTCAGCGGCCGGACCTTCTCGAACCATCCTTCGATCGCCGGCGTGTTGCCGCCGTCCTTTGTCAGCGTCGAGAGCGCTTCGACGAGCCGCCAGACCGGGCTGTCGACCTGCGCCTTGAGGCTCGAGTGGATGTCGGCCTTGGTCGGGCCCCGTCCCCATTTCTCGCCGCTCGCGACAAGTTCGAGCTCGATGATGCCTTTGGATCCGAGATTGATGGTGACGGCGCCGTTGGGGTTCTGCCAGCCGGCGGGAATGATGACGCCGAGGCATTTCTTGAGATAGGGCATGATCGACGGGTGCTGCGCCACCTGCCGGAAATTCGGCGAGCCGATTTCCTCTTCGCCCTCGCAGATGAGCGCGATGTTGACCGGCGGCTTCACGCCGGCGGCGCGCATCGCGTGGAGCGCGGCGAGGAATGTCGCTTCGGGGCCTTTCTGGTTGACCGCGCCGCGGCCGACGATCGCCTTCCCGAACCCTTCCTTCTCGACGATTCGCGCCTCCAAGGGCGGCGAGGTCCATTCGGCTGGTTCGAACTGCTTGACGTCATACATGAAGTAGATGCCGACCCAGCGGTCGGCGCCGTTATCCATGATTCCGACGACGCCCGGATGCCCGTCGGTCGGGATCCGTTGAACATCGGTGAAGCCGGCGTCTCGCGCGAGCGCCATCATATAGCTCGCGCCTTCCTCCATCCGGTGGTTCTCAGCCGCGATCGACGGATTGCGGATCCAGTCCTGGATGCGCGCGACCGATGCGGGATATTGATCCTCAGCCGCCTTGCGAATCGCCGCCTCGAGGCCGCCGGCGCGGGCGAGCGCGGGGCCCGCCCGGAACACGAAGGCGCCGGCCGCGGCCGTCGCCATCAACGCGCGCCGGTCGATCGTCTTTTGTCTCGGCAGGTCGGTCATATGATCCCCTTCACGATTGGGCGCGTTGCAGCAATGCCGGCGTGAGATACGCTATCGCCGCGCGCCGGCGCGTTTCAGCGGCCGGCCCGCCCGAGCCTCGTCGCCGGTCTCGTCAAACAATTCGGCCAGCTTGTCGACCATGACCCCCGCGAGCTGGTCCACATCGACGATGGTGACCGCCCGGCGATAGTAGCGCGTCACGTCGTGACCGATGCCGATGGCGATGAGTTCGACCGGAGAACGGTTCTCAATCTCGGCGATCACCTCGCGCAGGTGCCGTTCGAGATAGGCGCCGCCATTCGCTGAAGAGGTCGTATCATCGACTGGAGCGCCATCCGAGATGACCATAAGGATCCGGCGCGCTTCCGGGCGGCCGATCAGGCGTGAATGCGCCCACTGCAGCGCTTCGCCGTCGATGTTCTCCTTCAGGAGCCCCTCTTTCATCATCAGCCCGAGCGAGTTCCGGGCGCGCCGCCATGGCGTGTCGGCGGCCTTGTAGATGATATGGCGCAGATCGTTGAGCCGTCCGGGATTGGGCGGGCGGCCTGCTGCGACCCATTTCTCGCGCGATTGCCCGCCTTTCCAGGCGCGCGTCGTGAAGCCGAGAATCTCGACCTTGACGCTGCAGCGCTCAAGCGTTCGGGCCAGAATATCGGCGCAGATCGCCGCAATGGAAATCGGCCGGCCGCGCATCGAGCCTGAATTGTCGATGAGGAGCGTGACGACCGTGTCGCGGAATTCAAGTTCGCGCTCGCGCTTGAACGACAAGGGCTGCATGGGATCGACGACGACCCGCGCGAGCCGCGCCGCGTCGAGCACGCCCTCATCGAGATCGAAGATCCAGCTGCGGTTCTGTTGCGCCATCAGCCGGCGTTGCAGCTTGTTTGCAAGACGGGAGACGACTGAGTGGAGATTCTCGAGCTGGCGATCGAGTGTGCGGCGGAGGCGCCCCAGCTCCTCGGCGTCGCACAGCGCCGTCGCTTCCGCGATCTCATCGAACTCGGTCGTGAAGACGCGATAGCGCATGCCGCTGTCGCCTTCAAACTTCGCGCGGATGGAGGAAATGCGGGCGTTCTCAACCGCGCCGTCGGCGTCGTCCTCCGCCTGCTCGAAATCCTGATCGCTCAGCTCGGCGTCGCTGTCGGGGTTCTCGCTGTCATCGCCCGACTGGTCCTCGGAAGGCTCGGCCGCGCCGTCTTCGTCATTCTCCGAGGCCTTATCCTCCTCAGCTTCGTTCTGTTCATCGCCTTTAGATTGGTCATCGCCCTTTTCCTCGCCGCCATCGTCGTCGAGATTAAGGTCACGAATGACCTGACGCGCCAACCGGGCGAAGGCCGCCTGATCATGAAGATCATTGGTCGCCGCAAGCGCATCGAGCGAGGCGCCCGCGAGCGCCTCGACCTCGCCGGTGTGAGCGGCCATCATCGCGGCTGCGGCCTGCGGATGCGGCCTGCCCGTCAGCCGCTGGCGGAGGAGAAGCGCGGCGACATCGGCGATGGGGGCCATCGCCGTCGCGTCGAGGCGGTCGAGCCGTCGTTCGGCGAATGATTTATCGAGCGCAGCGGCGAGATTGTCGCCGACACCTTTCAGGGCCTTGGCGCCGATCGCCTCGATGCGGGCGGTCTCCAGCGCGCGAAAGACGGCCTGCGCCTCCGCGCCCTTCGGCATGGCGCGCGCCGAGGCGGCCGCATCATGGTATGCAAGGCGCAGCGCCGCGCCGTCGGCCTCGCCGCGGGCGACCATGGCGGCGTCGCGATCGATGTTGCGGGCGGGAAGGGGGATCTTGGCGCTGCGTCCCGAAACGCTGGCGTGCTCGCCGCCGAAGGAGACCTCAACTTCAGGGGTGGCCGACAGCGCGCGCGTCGTCTGGACGAGCGCGCGTTTGAAATCTTCTCGGGCCTTTTCCTTGGGCGTCATGACAGCGATTTCCCCCATCGCCGGGCTGTTGCCAAGGGCTGGATGCTGTTGGCGGCGCTTTTGCGCTCCGGCGGGGTGGGTTATTCGAACCGCATGAACCACCCTGCCGCAATGTCCGCCGCCGATCTCAACGCCTTCATGGCGGCGGGCTTTCCGCGCTGGGACCGGACCGGCATCGCCATCGAGCATTGCGCGCACCGCAAGGCCCGCCTGCGCATGACCACGGGGGAGCGCTCGCTCCGTCCGGGCGGCACGGTGTCGGGGCCGACGATGTTCATGCTCGCCGACACGGCGCTCTATGTCGCGGTGCTCGCGAGCGTCGGTCCGAAGGCGCTTGCGGTGACGACCAACATCTCGATTAATTTTCTGAGGAAGCCGCCGCCGCGCGACCTGATCGCGGAATGCCGGCTTTTGAAGCTCGGCAAGCGCCTCGCGGTCGGTGACGTCACGATCTATTCAGACGGCGACGAGGAGCCGGTGGCGCAGGCGACCGGAACCTACTCGATCCCCAGCGATTAGCGCGGCGCCCCGCCTGTGATAGGCTGAGGCTCATGGGCCGCCTCAGGTCAGACATCTCCCGGCGCGATTTTCTGAATGGCGTTGCGCTTTCGGTCGCTGCGGGCGCCTTGCCTCCGGCCGCATTCGCATGGGCGCACGGGGGTCACGGATATCCGCCTTCGATGCAAGGGCTTCGCGGCGTTCATGCGGGCGCGTTTGAAATCGCCCATCAGCTCGCCTTCGAGGGAAGGCGCTGGGCCGCGCCGGAGCTTCAGACCGATCCGGAATACGATCTCGTCATTGTCGGCGCAGGCCTCTCCGGCCTCGCCGCCGCCCATGAGTTTCGCCGGCGCGCAGGCGCGGGCGCGCGCATCCTCATTCTCGACAATCACGATGATTTCGGCGGGCACGCGCGCCGCAATGAGTTCACGGTCGATGGAAGGTTGCTTATCGGCTATGGCGGCAGCCAGTCGATCGACGGGCCGCGCGGCTATTCGAGGGGCGCCAAACGACTTCTGAGGGCGCTCGGCGTCGAGACGAAGAAATTCTATGAATGGTTCGATCAGGACTTTTACGTGCGCCGGGGCATGGGGCAGGCGCTGTTCCTCGATCGGGCGACCTTCGGCGAGGATGCCTTGGCGCCCTCGCCGTTCGGCGGCGATGATGAAGACGCCGCCGCCATCGCCCCGGAAGCGATCGACTCCCTGCCGATCGACCCCGATTCAAAGGCGTCGCTGAAGTCGCTGATCGCCGGAAAGATCGATTACCTCGCCGGCATGACCGTCGCCGAGAAGGCCGCGTTTCTCCGGTCAATCAGCTTCGAGCGGTTCCTGATCGACCGCGCCGGCGCGACGCCGACGCTTGTCCTCCTGTTGCGCAAGACGATCATCGGCCTCTGGGGGTGCGGGTGGGACGTCCTGTCGGCGCTCGAGGCCGCGCGCTGGAACATGCCGGGCACGCAAGGGCTCGGCCTCGACAAGCAGCTGAAGGGGGAAGGCCCGAAGGAAGAGCCCTATATTTTCCACTTTCCGGACGGCAATGCCACGCTCGCGCGGCTCCTTGTCCGGTCGCTCATTCCCGGCGCAATCGGGGGATCAACCGTCGAGGACGTGCTGCTCGCCCGTGCCGATTACGACCGGCTCGACATGGAGGACTTGCCGGTTCGCCTGCGTCTTCATGCGACCGCGGTCGAAATGAGGAACGGGCCGGAAGGCGTCGACGTCGTTTATGTGCGCCGTGGACTCCCCGAACGCGTCCGGGCGCGCCACGCGATCATGGCGGGCTATCTCGCCATGGCCCCCCATCTCATTCCGGAAATGGGCGAGGCGCAGAAGGAAGCGGTGCGCTTCTTCACCAAGATTCCGCTCGTCTATGTCAACGTCGCGCTCAGGAACTGGCGCGCTTTCGAGAAGGCCAAGGCCCATCGGATCTATTCGCCGGGCGCTTTTTTCGAGCATATGGCGCTCGATTTCCCGGTCAGCATCGGGACCTACCGTTTCGCGCAATCGCCCGACGAGCCCATCCTGCTTCATTTGCAGCACATTCCGATCGCGCCTGGCCTCGGCCTCACCGAGAAGGAACAGCACCGCGAGGGCCGGCGCTCGCTGCTGGCGTTGAGCTATGATGATTTCGAGTCGCGCATCGTCGCGCAATTGACGGCGATGCTCGGGCGATACGGCTTCGACGCCGGGCGCGACATCGCCGGGATCACGGTCAATCGCTGGCCGCATGGCTACGCCTATGAATATAATGAACTCTTCGACGGTCCCGACTGGTCGCCGGCGAACGGCCCGCATCTCAAGGCCCGCGAACGGATCGGCCGCATCTCGATCGCCAATTCGGACTCTAGCGCCTACGCTTACGTTGACGGCGCCTTCGACGCCGCGATTCGCGCGGTCGACGAGCTTCTTGCCAGCGGCTAGCTCGTCTCCGCAAGCAGCGACAATTGCTCGATCATCGCGCTTCGCTGGGTTTCGCCGAGGTCAGTGAGGCTCGTTGGATAATCGCCGGTGAAGCAGTGATCGGTGAAGGCGGGCGCAGCCTTGTCGCGCCGGCCTTTTCCGAATGCCTCATAGAGGCCGTCGAGCGACAGGAAGGCGAGGCTGTCGACGCCGATCTCGGCGCGCATCTCGTCGACGGTCATGTTCGCGGCGATCAATTCGTCACGCGAGGGCGTGTCGATGCCGTAGAAGTCCGGATAAAGGATCGGCGGGCAGGCGACGCGCATGTGCACTTCCCGTGCGCCGCCGTTCCGGAGCATCTGAACGATCTTGCGTGAGGTCGTGCCGCGGACGATGGAGTCGTCGATGAGGACGATGCGCTTGCCTTCGATGGCGCCGCGATTGGGCGAGTGCTTGCGGGCGACGCCCGCCTCGCGGATGCGCTGTTCGGGTTCGATGAAGGTCCGCCCGACGAAATGGCTGCGGATCAGCGCCATTTCATAGGGAAGCCCCGAGGCCTGGGCGTAACCGATGGCGGCCGGCACGCCCGAATCCGGGATCGGCGCCACCATGTCGGCGTCAGCTCGGGCTTCGAGGGCGAGACGCGCGCCGAGGCTTTTGCGAAGCTGGTAGACGCTCTTGCCGTCAACGACCGAATTCGGCCGCGCAAAATAGATAAGTTCGAAAATGCAGGGCCGCGCCGGGGTCGTCTGCGGAAAGGCCTGGCGGCTCTCGATCTCGCCCGACGCGCGGCAGAGGATGACCTCGCCCGGACGGATGTCGCGCACGAATTTGGCGCCGATGAGATCGAGCGCGCAGGTTTCGGAGGCGAGGATCGGGGCTCCATTGAGATCGCCGAGGATGAGCGGCCGGATCCCGACGGGATCGCGCGCGCCGATGAGGCCTTCCTTGGTCAGAATGACAAGCGCGTAGGCGCCCTCGACCTGCTTCAGCGCGTCGATCAGCTTGTCGATCATCAACAGATGATGGGAGCGCGCGGTGAGATGCAGAAAGAGCTCTGAGTCCGACGTCGACTGGAAGATGCAGCCGCGCTGGATCAGCTCCGACCGCAGCTTGCGCGCATTCGTCAGATTGCCGTTATGGGCGATGGCGATGCCGTTGCGATCAAGATCGGCGTAAAGTGGCTGCACGTTCTTGAGAACGGTTTCCCCTTGAGTCGAATACCGGGTGTGGCCGATGGCGGCGACGCCTTTGAGGCGACCGAGAACGGCGGCGTCCGAAAAATTGTCTGAAACGAGCCCGAGATGGCGCTCGGTGCGGAAGGCCGCGCCGTCATAGCTGGCGATGCCTGCGGCCTCCTGGCCCCGATGCTGCAGCGCATGAATACCAAGGGCGGTGAGCGCGGCGGCGTCCGGCGTGCCGATGATTCCAAAGACGCCGCATTCCTCGTTGAGCGTGCGCGGGCCGATGACGCTCGCTCGCTCGATGCGGCGGCGATAGCGCCGGCCGAGCCTTTTCAGGCGGCGAGCCGCTTCCGTGGCGAAGTCAGTTCCGCTCGGGCGAGGCATTGGCGGTCGGCTCCTCGGCCAGAATGTCGGCGATCGCATCCGATGCGCGCGAGCGATTGGTCGTCTCGGTCGTCGTCACGGTTGCGACGATTTCCTTAAGGCCGGTGCGGTCGGCGTTGGCGTAGCCTTCCTTGGCCGCATTTGCGGGCTTTGCGGGCGCCGCAGTCTTCTGTTTCTGGAGGTCGCGCTCCGACGGCGCGAACTGCTTGAAGAAAGAGGCGGACGCCGCCGCGAGCGGCCTCAGCATGGCGTCCCTGACGGCGTCGGGCTGGTTCGCTTCATCGAGATAATAGCCGTAGCCGAGAAAGCCGAGGCCGATGAGCGCAAGCGCGCGTGCAAGGCCGAAAGCGCCGCCGCCGAGGCGGTCGGCCTGTTTCAATTTCTTGTTGAGCTTCAAGCGCAGCAGCGCTTTGTGCGCGATGAAATAGAAACCGACGAACGCCAGAAGGCCGATTAGGCCGGCGGCGAGGATCGTCTGGAAGACGCCGTTCGAGCCGAAGAAGGCGAGCGCCGGCTTGGCCCCGAGCCAGGCGACAAGCGCTGCAAGGCCGAGCACGGCGAGGGTGGTCAGCTCGCGGATGGCGCCGCGCGCCATGGCGAAGGCGACCGAAATTCCGATTACGCCCAAGAGAAGCACGTCAAAGACGGTCATGCCCTGCCTACGCTCACCCGCCGGAATGGCCGCAAGGACCGGCCCGGCCCGCCTCTCCCAAAGGCCCTGATAGCCGTGAAGCCTTGCCTGCTCAACATCCCTTCAGGGCTCAAGACGCCTCATCCAGCCGAGGAGGTCGCCGAGGGTTTCGGCGTTAACGATCTCGAGCACGGAATCGCCGGCGCCCAGCGGCGTCACGGCGCCTTTGAATCCCAGCTTTCGGGCCTCTTTGAGGCGGGCGTCGGCCTGGGTGACGGGGCGGACGGCGCCCGACAGCGCGACTTCGCCGAAAAAGACGAAATGTTTCGGGAGCGGCCGGTCGAAGAGCGAGGAAATGAGGGCGGCGGCGGCGGCGAGGTCGGCGGCGGGCTCGATGATTCGCAGGCCCCCCGCCACGTTGAGGAAGACGTCATGGCGGCCGAAATCGAGCCCGCAGCGCGCATCGAGAACCGCAAGCAGCATCGACAGGCGCGCGCTGTCCCAGCCGACGACGGCGCGGCGCGGCGCGGCGAAGGTCGTCGGCGAGACGAGCGCCTGGAATTCGACGAGCACCGGCCGCGTGCCCTCGACGCCGGCGAAGACCGCAGCGCCGGGCGCCGGTTCTCCGGGCTCGGACAAAAAGAGCTCCGAGGGGTTCGCGACTTCCCGGAGCCCGGCGCCGGTCATCTCGAAGACGCCGATCTCATGCGCGGCGCCGAAACGGTTCTTCACCGCGCGGAGCAGGCGGAAGGCGCGGCCCTGTTCGCTTTCGAAGTAGAGCACCGCGTCGACCATGTGTTCGACGACGCGGGGCCCGGCGATCTGGCCGTCCTTGGTCACATGACCGACGAGCAGCACGACGGCGCCGGAGCCCTTGGCGTGACGGATGAGCTCCTGCGCGCAGGCGCGAACTTGGGTGACCGTGCCCGGCGCGGCGGGCAGCGCATCCGACCACAAAGTCTGGATGGAATCGATGATGACGACGTCGGGCCGTTCGGCCTTCAGCGTCGCCAGGATGTCCCGCAGCGCCGTCGCCGCCGCGAGCCCGACCGGCGCCTCGCCAAGGCCGAGGCGCGCTGCGCGCAGGCGGATCTGGGCCGTCGCCTCCTCGCCGGAAATATAGGCGACCTTCGATCCGCCGGCGCCGAGGCCGGCTGCGATCTGGAGGAGGAGGGTCGACTTGCCGACGCCAGGATCGCCGCCGATAAGGAGGGCCGAGCCCGGCACGAGGCCGCCGCCGCAGGCGCGGTCGAACTCGGCGTTGCCGGTTAGGATGCGCGGCTCGAACTCGGCCCCGCCCTTCAGCGAGGAAAGCTCGATCGCCTTGCCCTTCGAGGCCTTGATCGCGCCCGGCGGCGCCGTCTCGACCGCCTCGGCGGCGATGGTGTTCCATTCCCCGCAGGCGTCGCAGCGGCCCTGCCATTTGCCATAGACGGCGCCGCAGGACTGGCAGATGAAGCTCTCAGACGGGCGCGCCAAGGGAATGCTCCGGATCGTTTGCGGGGGCTCTCCGGCATTGTAGGCTGGTTCGGCAAGGAGACTTCAATGGCTGACGGCGCGCCCAATCGCTTCAATCCTTATGTCGAGGGTCTTTACGCCCCGGTTCAGAACGAGGTGACGGCGGCGGACCTGCCGGTCATCGGCGAAATCCCGCGCGATCTTCGCGGGGCCTATTTCAGGAACGGGCCGAACCCGAAGACGCCCCCCAAAGGCATGCATCACTGGTTCGACGGCGAGGGCATGGTGCATGGCGTCTGGTTCGAGAACGGCAAGGCCCGCTACGCCAACCGCTATGTGAGGACCGCCGACTTCCTCGCCGAGGCGAAGGGCGGCGAGCCGATGCCCGGCATTTTCGAGCGCTCGCGCGAGGTCATGGGGCGCCCGACGGTCTATCGCGACACCGCCAACACCGACATCGTCGTCCATAACGGCAGGCTGCTGGCGCTGTGGTATGTCTCTGGCCAGCCGGTCGCGATGGATATCGACACGCTCGAGACCATCCGCACAGAGACTTTCGGCGGGATGCTGCCAAAGAATGTCTCGGCGCATTCGAAGGTCGATCCCGCGACCGGCGAGTTCGTGTTTTTCGACTATGCGCTCTATGAGCCCAAACTGTCCTTCGGCACGGTGTCGGCGGACGGCCGGCTCACGTATTTCCAGGAAGTCGACGTTCCCGGGCCGCGCCTGCCGCACGACATGGGGCTGACGGAGAATTACGTCATCCTGCATGACCTTCCGGTGATCTTCTCCGACAGCGCGATCCGCAACCGGATGTGGCAGATCCATGTCGCAGACCTGCCGACGCGCTTCGGCGTCGCGCCTCGCAAAGGCGGCGCGGTCAAATGGTTCGAGTTCCCGACCTGCTACATCTATCACGTCATCAACGCTTGGGAGGAAGGCGATGAAGTCGTGATGGCGGCCTGCAAGATGGTCCCGAACGGGTTTGCGCCGGATCCGGCGTCTTTCGGCCCCTATGCGCCGATGGTGACGGTGCTCGCCTTGCGCGCGCAGCCTTTCCTGTGGCGCATGAACATGAAGACGGGCGAGGGCCGGGAGATGCAGATCGACGACTCGCTCAGCGAATTTCCGGTGGTCAATCTCGACCTTGCGGGGCGCAAGACGCGCTGGAGCTATCATGTCGTGATGGATGATCATGTCCTCCAGCGCTATTCGGCGCTGCGCAAATACGATCTCGCACAAGGGCGCTACGAGCAGCATGATTTCGCTCACGGCGTTTACGGCTCGGAGCCGGCCTTCGCGCCGCGCGAGGGCGGATCGGGCGAGGACGACGGCTATGTCGTCACCTTCACGACCGACAGCGAGGGCCGCTCGGAAGCGCAGGTCCTCGATGCGCGGAACTTTGCGGGGCCGCCGCTCGCGCGCGTGCACCTCCCGCAGCGCGTGCCGGCCGGGTTCCACGGAACCTGGGCCAAGGCGCGCGCCTGACCCGTGAAAACCGCGATCGTCTACGCGCTTGCCGCCTTCGCCGAGATCGCCGGCTGTTTCGCCTTCTGGGCGTGGGCGCGGCTTGGGAAATCGATCTGGTGGCTCGCGCCCGGCGCCCTTTCGCTGGTGCTCTTCGCCTGGCTTCTGACGCTCATCGACAGCGCGGCGGCGGGGCGCGCCTACGCCGCCTATGGCGGGGTCTATATCGCCGCCTCGCTCGCCTGGCTGATGGCCGTCGAAGGCGTGCGTCCGGACCGCTGGGACCTCATCGGGGCCGCGATCTGTCTTGCTGGCGCGGCGGTCATCATTGCGGGGCCGAGGCCCGCGCTCTGACGCCGAGCTTCTTATGCGCCCATCTGCCGCGCGGCGAGGTCGAGCATGATCTCCTCCGAGCCGCCGCCGATCGCCATCACGCGCACCTCGCGATAGATGCGCTCGATGCGTTGCCCACGGATGAAGCCGGCGCCGCCGAGGATCTGCATCGCCTCGCGCGCGCAGAACTCCATCGTGCGGGTCGCCTGAACCTTCAACAGCGATAGCTCGGCGACCGGCGTTTGCCCTTGCATCACCCGCCAGGCGCAGTGATCGAGGAAAGCCGAAGAGGCGTGAACATGCCGCACCATCTCGGCGAGCTTGTGGCGGATCACCTGATGCTTGATGAGCTTTTTCCCGAAGGTCTCGCGCTCCATCGCCCAATTGGCCGCGTCCTCGATGCACACGCGCGCGAACGCGATCGCCTGCGCCGCCATGCCGAGGCGCTCATTGTTGAAGTTCGTGACGATGCCGGCGAAGCCGGAATTCTCCGCGCCGATGAGGTTCGCCGCCGGCACCCGCACGTCGTTGAAACTGATCGAGGCGGTGTCGGACATCCACCAGCCCATCTTCGGCAATTTCGCGCGGGTGACGCCGGGGCTGTCTGCTTCGATGAGCAGGAACGACAGCCCGCCCGCGCCGGCGCCGCCGGTGCGCACAGCGACGGTCAGGTAATCGGCGCGCCAGCCGGTCGTGATGTAGGTCTTCTCGCCATTGACGATGTAATGATCGCCGTCGCGGACGGCGCGCGTCCTGATATTCGCGACGTCGGAGCCGCCCGAGGGTTCGGTCACGCAGAGCGCGATGAGCTTCAGGCCTTTGAGCACGTCCGGCGCGATGCGCGCCTTCAATTCCCCGGAGCCGAGCGCCAGCACCGGCGGCAGGCCGATCGAATGGGTCATCAAGCCGGCGATGAGGCCGCCCGAGCCCGCGCGCGCCAGCTCCTCCGAGGCGACGAGCGAATGGAACACGTCGACGCCCTCGCGGACGCCGCCATATTCTTCCGGATAGCCGAGCGCGAGTAGGCCCGCCGCGGCGGCGCGCCGGTAAAGCTCGCGCGGGAATTTTCCCTCCTCGTCCCAGGCGTTGACATGCGGCGCGACCTCGCGGTCGACGAAGGCGCGCACGGTCTGGCGCCACGCCTCATGCGAGGCGTTAAGGTGCGGCGAGGGCAGGCGGGTCGCGTCGAAGGAGAACGGTTTCATGACCGCGACCTTGGCGCGCCCGCGCCCGCGCGGTCAATGACGGCGCGCATCCCTTGCCGAGCACGCCGCGGCTTGCGATTGAGGCGCTTTGCAAGGGAGCGCCTCAAGCGATGAAACTCTACCACTGCCAGGGATCGCGGTCGCTGCGCTGCGTCTGGGCCCTTGAAGAAATGGGGCTCGATTACGAGCTCGAGACGCTCCCCTTTCCGCCCCGGCTCTTCGCCAAGCACTACAAGGACGTGAACCCGCTCGGCACCGTTCCGGCTTTCATCGACGGGGCCGTGATGCTCACCGAGTCGAGCGGCGTCTGCCATTATCTCGCCGAGAAATACGGGCCGACGCCGCTCGGCGTCTCGAAGAACGAGGCCGACTACGGCGCCTTTCTCAACTGGATGTATCGGTCGGACGCAACGCTAACCTTTCCGCTGACGATCCATTTTCGCTACACGGCGCTCGAGCCCGAGGAACGGCGCAGCGCGCAAGTCGCCGAGGATTACAAGAAATGGTTCCTCGGCCGCTGGACGAGCGTCGAGAGCTGGCTGGAATATCGCGACTATCTGTGTACGGAGCGTTTCACCATGGCTGACATTTGCGTCGGCTATGCGCTCGTCTTCGCCAACGCGCTCGGCGTTGCGGAGGCGATGACGCCGAATGTCAGGCGCTGGTGGGAGCGGATTTCGGCCCGGCCCGCCTTCGAGCGCGCGATCGCAAAGTGAATGGCCGGCGGAGCGCGGGCTCATCGGCGCCTTGCCCCCCGACCCCCCGCGCCGCCTGGGCTTTTGGCGGGCGCGGGGGCTCGTCATCGCGGGGCGATCGCCCC
>JBKBLR010000016.1:0-54482 GCA_046296195.1 Parvularculaceae bacterium
CTGAAGCAGAAGCGCGCCTCGCCGACCGGATCGCTGCGCGTCTCGGGCGCGAAAGCCTGGCGCGGATCGCGGTCCGCGACGTTCACGCGCCCGAGGCAGCGAACGGCGGGGCTGATGAAGGCGCCGGCGCCCGCATCATCGCGCCGCCATCGGACGGCGTCCTGCGGCGGCCGGCGACCCTGTTTGCGCCTGCCCGGCCGGTCGACGTCATGGCGTCGGTTCCCGACGGACCGCCGGTCCGGTTCCGCTGGCGGCGGACCCTGCGAAGGATCGTGCGCGCGGAAGGGCCGGAGCGGATCGCGCCGGACTGGCTCGCAGCGCCCGGCGCCGCGACCCGCGACTATTACCGCATCGAGGATGAGAATGCGCGCCGCTACTGGCTCTATCGCGAAGGGCTTTACGGCGAGGAGGGCGCGCCGCGCTGGTTCCTGCATGGCCTCTTCCCATGACGGCCTTCGCCGAGCTTTGCGTCACCACGAATTTTTCCTTCCTGCGCGGCGCGGCGCATCCTGAAGAGCTGGCGTTCGAGGCGAAGGCGCTCGGCCTTGCAGGGATAGGCGTTGCTGATCGCAACACGCTCGCCGGCGTCGTGCGCGCCCATGCGGCGGCGAAGGAAGCAGGCCTTCGCCTCATCATCGGCGCGCGCCTCGTCTTTCGCGACGGAACGCCGGACATTCTCTGCTATCCGAAGGACCGCGCCGCCTATGGGCGCCTGACGCGGCTTCTGACGATCGGCGGGCGGCGCGCGCCGAAGGGCGAATGCTGGCTCGATTTCAGGGACTTTCTCGACCATGCCGAGGGCCAGCAGGCGATCGTCTCGCCGGACATGTCGCCCGGCGCCGCGCCGGATGAAAATCTTCGCCGGACGCTTCGGCAGATCGGCGCCCGCTGCGGCGCCGTCTGGCTCGCCGCGCGCTTCGTCTTCGACGGCGAGGACCGGCGCCGGCTTGCGCTTCTCGGCGCGCTCGCGCGCGAAACGGGCGCGCGTCTCCTCGCGACGACGGAGCCGCTCTATCACAACGCTGAACGCCGCGCGCTCGCGGATGTTCTGACCTGCATTAGGGAGAAGACGACGCTCGCCGCGGCGGGACGCCGTCTCGCCGCCAACGCCGAGCGCCGGCTTAAAGCCCCGGCGGAGATGGCGCGTCTCTATGGACCGGCGCCGGAAGCGGTCGAGGAGACAAGCCGCTTCCTCGACGGCGTGACTTTCTCGCTCGACGAGCTCAGCTATCAGTATCCGGACGAGACGGTCGAAGGCTATGCCGACGCGCAGGCCGCGCTCGAAGACCTCACCTGGAAAGGCGCGGCTAAGCGCTATCCGGACGGCGTGCCCGAAAAGGTGCGCGCCTCGCTGGTCCGCGAGCTCGAGATCGTCGCCGGCCTGAAATACGCCGCCTATTTCCTCACCGTCGCCGACATCGTCCGCCATGCGCGCGAGGAGCGGGGCATCCTGTGCCAGGGCAGGGGATCGGCGGCCAATTCCTCGATCTGCTATTGCCTTGGGATCACCTCGGTCGACCCGCACCGCTTCACGCTGCTCTTCGACCGGTTCGTCTCCGCGGAGCGGAACGAGCCTCCCGACATCGACGTCGATTTCGAGCACGAACGGCGCGAAGAGGCGATCCAGTATGTCTACCGGAAATACGGCCGCGACCGCGCCGCGCTCGCCGCGACGCTGATCTGCTATCGCGGCCGCAGCGCCATCCGCGACGTCGGCAAGGCGTTCGGCTTTTCCGAGGATCGTCTCGCCGCGCTGTCAAAGACGCAGCACTGGTGGACGAAACGGGTGACCGAGGAGGAGCTCAGAAAGCTGGGGCTCGATCCCGCCGATCCGAACCTCTCAAAGTGCCTCGCTCTGGCGGGCGAACTGCGCGGCTTCCCGCGCCACCTCTCGCAGCATGTCGGCGGCTTCGTCATCACCAAGGGCCGCCTTGACGAGGTCGTTCCGATCCAGAACGCGGCGATGGAGGACCGCACCGTCATCGAGTGGAACAAGGACGATCTCGACGAGTTGAAGATTCTAAAAGTCGATCTCCTCGGCCTCGGCATGCTGACCTGTCTCAGGAAGGCGTTCGACATGGTCGATCGCTTCTATGGCGACTGGTCCCCGGCGCGGGAAAGGCTCACCCTCGACACGCTTCCGAAGGAGGATCCTCGCGTCTATGCGATGTTGAAGCGCGCCGACTCGATCGGCGTCTTCCAGATCGAGAGCCGGGCGCAGATGTCGATGCTGCCGCGGCTTCGCCCGGAGAAATTCTACGACCTCGTCATCGAGGTCGCGATCGTTCGCCCCGGTCCCATCCAGGGCGGCATGGTGCATCCTTACCTGAGGCGGAAACAGGGCTTAGAGACGGTCGTCTACCCCTCGAAAGCGCTCGAAGCGGTGCTCGAGCGGACGCTCGGCGTGCCGCTTTTCCAGGAACAGGCGATGCAGATCGCCATCGTCGGCGCCGGGTTTTCGCCGCCGGAGGCCGACAAGCTGCGGCGCGCGATGGCGACGTTCCGGCGCGTCGGCGCGATCAGGCGGCTCAAGGCGAAGTTCATCGACGGCATGATCGCCAACGGCTATGCGCGTGACTTCGCCGAAAGCTGCTTCCGGCAGATCGAGGGGTTCGGCGAATATGGCTTCCCGGAAAGCCATGCGGCGAGCTTTGCGCTCCTCGTCTACGCCTCCTCGTGGATCAAATGTCATTATCCGGATGTTTTCGCCGCGGCTCTCCTCAACGCCCAGCCGATGGGCTTTTACGCGCCGGGCGAGATCGTGCGTGACGCGATCGAGCACGGCGTCGAGGCGCGCCCGCCCGACGTCAACCATTCGGATTGGGACAACAGCCTCGAGCCGGGCGCGAGCGCCTGCGGCCGTCTCCATCCGCGCCATCAGGAGATGCGCGGCGACGTGCGGTCGCATCACGCGCTGCGGCTCGGCTTTCGCCAGATCGACGCTCTCAAGGAAGACGAGTTGCGGAGGCTCGTCGCTGCGCGCGGGGCGGGCTACGACTCGCTGAGAGACGTCTGGCTGCGCGGGGGCTTGAGCCCCGCCGCCATCGAGCGGCTCGCGCAGGCGGACGCCTTCCGGTCGATCGGCCTTGACCGGCGTGAGGCCTTGTGGGCGGCGCGGGCGCTCGGCCGCGTCGGCGGCGAGGAGGATCTGCCGCTGTTCGAGCGCGCGGCGATGGCGCGCCGCGAGCCTGACGTCGATCTTCCGGCGCTGCGCCTCGGCGAGCATGTGGTCGAGGATTACCGGACGCTCCGGCTGTCGCTGAAGGCGCATCCGGTGGGTCTGCTTCGCGACGCGCTTGCCGCGCGCGGCGTCATCGAGGCGGATCGGCTGTCGGCGATGCGAAACGGCGCGCGCGTCCTGACGGCGGGCCTCGTTCTTGTCCGCCAGCGCCCTGACACGGCGTCCGGCGTCATCTTCATGACGCTGCAGGATGAAACGAACATCGCCAATGTCATCGTCTGGCCGGCGGTGTTCGAGCGTTTCCGCACGGAAGTTCTCGCCGCGCGGCTTTGCGCGGTCGAGGGGCGCATCCAGAACGAGCACGGCGTCGTCCATGTGATCGCCGAGCGGCTTCATGATTTTAGCCCTTTGCTGGCGCAGCTCTCCGGCGTTCCCCTGCGCGAGGCCGTCGCCCCGGCGGACGAGGTCCGCCATCCGGCGGGCGATGCGCGCGGCCATCCGAGAAAAGTCCGCCACAATCTCGGCCCTGACGCCGTCATGCCGAAGGGGCGCAATTTCCATTGAACCCCGGCTGAGGGACCGGCTATCTCCCCTCTGCATGACCGAGAACGCCGCCGATCTCCGAAAACAGTATGATGCGCAGGGCTACGCCGTGCTGCGCGCGGCGGCGCCGCCGGAAGTCGCGCGCGGCCTTCTCGGGCTCATCACCATTGTCATGCGGCAGCCCGGCGTCGGCGAACGCATGACTTCGCGCCCGAGCGTCAACAAAAAACCTTCCTATGAATTCCATTCGAGCCAGTTCCCGCTGGTCTACGGTTTCCATTGGGGTCTGACCTCTCGCCTTTGCGACATCGTCGGCAAGCGCCTCGCGCCGAGCTATTGCTTCTTCCGCGCCTACCAGCAGGGCGACCGCTGCACGGTTCATTCAGACCGGCCCGCCTGCGATCACAGCATGTCGCTAGCGCTCGGCTATGGCGATGACGCCGTCTGGCCGATCGAGGTCGGGCGGCGATGGCTCGCTTATGAGGAAGCGAACAGGATCAGCATCGCCGATGATTTCGGCGACGAGGATTATGCAAGCATTCTGCTGTCGCCCGGCGACGCCCTGGTTTACCGGGGCGTCAACCACCGGCATGGACGCATCACGCCCAACCCCAACCGCTGGTCGGCCCATCTCTTCCTGCACTGGGTCGACCTTGACGGTCCGTTCGCGGACTGGGCGTTCGACAAGCGCCCGCCGCCGCCGCCGGGCGATTTCAGCTTCACGGCGCCCTGACCGCCAAAGGCGCTCCAACCTGGATCTGCGACCGCGGCCGCAATGTTCAAAGGGCGGCGCGGATTTTGGCGGCGAGCGATTCAAGCTCCGCCGGATCGGCCTTGCCGCCCGCATGCGGCGCCATCCGGGTTCCCTCATAAACGGGAATGATGTGAAAGTGCAGGTGAAAGACGGTCTGGCCTGCGGGCGCGCCGTTGAACTGCGCGATCCGCACGCCGTCGGGCCCGAGCGCCTTGGCCACCGCCCGGGCGACCCGCTGGACGCGAACGATCAGCGCCGCAAGCGCCTGCGGATCCTCGACGAGCAGGTTCGGCGCGTTGGTCGTCTTCGGGATCACCAGCGTGTGCCCGCGGCTCTGCGGGAAGATGTCCATGAACGCAAGCGCCGCGTCGTCCTCAAAGACCTTCACCGCAGGCAGCTCCGCGCGAACGATCTTCGCGAAGATATTTCCAGGATCATAGACCGCGTCGAGACTCATGAACCGCTCCTTTCACACATCCGTCAGCGGCGCGTCGTTCCAGATCATCCGCTTGATCTTCCACGCGCCGCCGGCGTAGCGCGCGACGAGCACATAATTTCCCCGCTGCGTCAGGTCCCGGCCTTCATAACGGAAGCTCAGGACATAGCGTCCGCTGACGACGCCGAGGCTGCCCTCGATTTCGATGTCGTCGATCTCGCGGTTGAAGTGGGAGACGCTCGTCGCGGGCGCGTCGGTGGGAAACCAGAACCGCCGCAGGCTGGAAAGACCTTCCTCGGGTCCGGCCGCCCCATCCGGCATGATGACCGCGTCGCGGTCGAAGAGCGCAAGCACGGCGCGTTCCTGCGCCTCCGGGGTCGGGGCGAGCCAGGCTTCCGCATACGACCGATCGAGCGTTCGCAGGGCTTCTTCGGCTTCCGGCGATCCCGGAGCAGGATGCTCGACGCAAGCGCTGAGGAGGAGCGCCAGCGCCATGCCAACAAACTTCAATCGACCTTTCATAAACCCGAATCCTGACTGGCGACCCCCAAATGGTCAGAGACTCTTCGCTGATCAAGAGCCAAATCAGCGCGCCCCCGGCGAGGGCTCGCGGAAGGGGGACTCCGCGGCGATCGCGGCCAGTTCGGCGTCCACCTGCCGGCGTTCGGCGTCCAGAAACCGGGCGACCGCCGCCCGAAAGCCCTGATCGGCGATCCAGTGCGATGACCGCGTCAGCACGGGTTCATAACCGCGCGCGAGCTTGTGGTCGCCCTGCGCGCCGGCCTCGACGCGGGAAAGGCCCCTCTCGATCGCGAAATCAATCGCCTGATGATAGCAGACCTCGAAATGGAGAAACGGCCGTTCTTCGCTCCGGCCCCAATAGCGGCCGTGGAGCGTATCGCCGCCGATGAGGTTGAGCGCGCCCGCGATCGGGCGTCCATCGCGCTCGGCGAAGACGAGGAGCACCTGCTCCGCCATGCGTTCGCCAAGAAGCGAAAAGAAGGACCGCGTCAGATAGGGACGTCCCCATTTGCGCGACCCGGTGTCCTGATAGAAGCGCCAGAACGCATCCCAGCATCGCTCCGTGAGGTCGCCGCCGGTGATGCGCGTGAAGGTGATGCCGGCGGACGCTTCGCGCCGTTCCCGGCGCAGCGCCTTGCGCTTGCGTGAGGAGAGGGCGCCCAGAAAATCCTCATAGGTCCGATAGCCCCGATTGAACCAGTGGTATTGGATCCCGCGCCGTTCGAGAAAACCTTGCGGCGAAAGATCGTCGGTCTCCGGATGGAAGTTGACGTGCACGGATGAAATCCGACGACTTTGCGCAACGGCGATGAGCGCCTTCGCCAGGGCTGCGTGTGCGGCGTCGTCCTCGGCGAGAAGACGGGGGCCGGTCGCCGGCGTGAAAGGAACCGCGCAAAGCAGCTTTGGATAATAACGTCCGCCCGCGCGCATATAGGCTTCGGCCCAACCATGATCGAACACATATTCGCCGAAAGAGTGATCCTTCAAGTAAAAGGGGGCGACGCCGACCATGCCGCCGCCGCGGCGGAGAACGACATGACAGGGCGTCCACCCGGTATCCCGGCCGACCGAGCCCGACTCCTCGATCGCTGACAGGAAGGCGTGCTGGATGAACGGGTTCCGGAAGCGTCCCGCGCGCGCCGCGAGACGATCCCAGTCGGCGGCGGCGATTTCGCTGATCGAGGCGATGGTTTCGACCTTGATGTCGCTGTCCGCCCCATCCGCCGCCATCAGGCGACCTCGACGACGGCGTCGACTTCCACGGCCGCGCCCATGGGCAGGTTCGGCGCCCCGACAGCCGCTCGCGCATGTTTGCCGGCCTCGCCGAAGACCGAAACCATGAGGTCCGAGGCCCCGTTGATGACCTTGGGCTGGTCCTCGAAATCCGGCGTGCAGTTTACGAACCCGCCGAGCTTGACGATCCGCATCACCCTGTTGAGGTCGCCGCCAAGCGCGGCCTTTAATTGCGCCAGGATGTTGATGCCGCAAAGCCGCGCGGCGGCGACGCCTTCCTCGAGCGTCAGCGTCGCGCCGAGCTTGCCTTTCACGAGCCCCGCCGGTCCGAGCGAGATCTGGCCCGAAACGAAGAGCAGATCGCCCGACTTCACAAAGGGGACATAATTGGCGACGGGCGCATTTGGCGTCGGCAAGGTGATTCCGAGCTTCGTCAGTCGCTGGTCAATCGGACCCATCGGGCGGCGCCTTTCGTCTGTCTGATGGTTGCGCTGCGAGTCTTGCCGCATGACCGCGCCCCAAAGCAATCGCGCCGTCGCCAAATCGGCCGCGGATGGCGTCCATCGCCTCTTCCTCCTTGCGCAGACGCTCGGCGCGGTCGGGGAAAAGAGTCGCCTGGCGCGACTGCGGGGCCTGTTCCAGATCCGAATAGCCGGCGCCGATCAGCCGATAGGAGACGCCGCGCGCCTGATCGGCGAGGAGAGGTTGAAGCGCTTCGAACAGCGTGCGCGCGAGATTGGACGCTTCAGGCAGACGCCGGCTCCGGGTGGTGATCTCAAAGGCTGCTGTCTTCAGTTTCAAGGCGGCGGTGCGGCCTGCAAGGCCCTTCGATTTCATTCGCGCGGCGGTGCGTTCACAAAGCCGCCACAAGATCGCTTCGAGGTCTGCGAGGTCCGAGATGTCTTTGTTGAAGGTCGTTTCGGAGGAGACGCTCTTCGTTTCGTGCGCCGGCGCGACGCGTCGGCTGTCCTGCCCCATCGACAGCCGCGCGAGCCGATCGCCTATCACGCCATAACGAGCCGCCAGCAGACCCGGCGCCGCGCGCTGGAGGTCGCCGATCGTGCAGAACCCGTCCTGTTCAAGTCTGCGCGCCAGCGCCGCCCCGACGCCCCAGATCGCCGCCGCCGGCATGGGCGCCAGGACGGCGCGCGCCTCGGCGCCGCCGATGACCGAGAATCCGTTCGGCTTGTCGAGATCGGAGGCGAGCTTTGCAAGGAACTTGTTGACGCTGAGCCCGACTGAAACGGTGATGCCGACGTCGCGCTTGATCGCGCGCTGAAGATCGAGCAGCGTTTCCGCCGCTGACTGCGCGTGAAGCCGCTCCGTGCCGGAAAGATCGAGAAAGGCTTCGTCGATCGAGACGACCTCGACCAGCGGCGTGACGCTTTCGAGCAAGGTCCTGACGGCGCGCGCCGCCTCGGCGTACTTCCTGAAATCGGGCTTGATGACGACCGCCCCGGGACAGGCTTTCAGGGCTTTGAACATCGGCATCGCCGAGCGCACGCCATAGGTGCGGGCGACATAGCAGGCCGTAGTCACCACGCCGCGCGCGCCGCCGCCGACGATGACGGGCCGATCGGCGAGCGCCGGGTCGTCGCGCTTTTCGATCGCCGCATAAAAGGCGTCACAGTCGAGATGGGCGATTGTCAGGGAAAAGAGGTCCGGATGGACGATGATTCGCCGGCCGCCGCAGCGCGGACAGGCCGCCGGCGGATCCGCCAGGACCCGGCGCCCGCAGCCCTTGCAGAGGCCTGAATTAACCGGTTTTTCCGCCATTTTCCGGCCTTGCGCCTCGGCGGCCGGCGGTCGCCGGCTGCGCCCGATAAACAATCGATTAATACCTTCGCTGCGATACTTGCGACATCGGTTACCATCAGGCGTTCGGATTTGACATGCTGAGCATGGCGGCAATGGAGCAGATCGGCCCCTCGGCGCGCACGAAGACCGTCCTCGTCGTCGAGGACAATGAGTTGAACATGAAGCTGTTCAACGATCTTCTTGAAGCGCACGGCTACGCCGTCGTTCAGGCGCGAACGGGCCCTGAGGCGCTGGCGGCGGCGCGCCGCGAGCGGCCGGACCTCATTCTCATGGATATTCAGTTGCCTGAAATTTCAGGCCTTCAGGTCACGCAAGAAATTCTTAAGGATCCGCGCCTCGCTGACGTTCCGGTGATCGCCGTCACCGCTTTCGCCATGAAGGGCGATGAGGAACGGATCAGGGCGGGGGGATGCCGGGATTATATCTCCAAGCCGATCTCCGTCGCTTCCTTTCTTGAGAAAGTGAAAAGGTATTTGGATTAGCCTTAATCCCTGACCTTTTGCGGAAGTCGGCGGAGCATCGATGACGGCGCGCGTTCTGGTCGTCGACGACCTCGAACCCAATGTGAAACTGCTCGAGGCGAAACTCCGTGCGGAGTATTTCGACGTCATCGGCGCGTCGTCGGGGCGTGAAGCCATCGAGCGGGCGAAGAAGGACCAGCCCGACATCATCCTGCTCGACGTAATGATGCCGGGAATGGACGGTTTTGAAGCCTGTCGGATCATCAAGACGACGCCGGAGACCGCCCACATTCCGATCGTCATGGTGACGGCGCTCGACCAGCAGCAGGATCGCGTCGCCGGTCTCAAGGCGGGCGCGGATGACTTTCTGACGAAGCCGGTCGAGGACGTCGCCCTGTTCGCGCGCGTGCGCAGCCTGACGCGCCTCAAGATGATGACCGACGAACTTCGCATGCGATATGCGACCGGCAGGAGCATGGGCGTCGTCGCCGATATCGACATCGACAGCGCTGATGCCGCGCAGAAGCCGCGCCTTTTTCTTATCGACGACCAGACGGACCAGGCGGGAAGGATCAAGACGCTGCTCGGCGACGCCTATGAGGTCGCCATCGAAACCGACCCGGAAGTGGCGCTCAGCCGCGCCAAGACCGGAGATTTCGACCTCGTCATCGTCAACATGTCGATTGAAGCCACCGATCCGCTCCGGCTCTGCTCGTCAATCCGGACCTTCGAGGAGACGCGGCTGACCCCTCTGCTGGCGATCGTCCGGCAGGGCGACACCCGCAAGCTAGTGCGCGCGCTTGACATCGGTGTCACCGATTATCTTTCAAGACCGGTCGACCGCAACGAGCTCACTGCGCGCGTGACGACGCAGCTTCGGCGCAAACGCTATATCGATCGCCTGCGCTCCACCTTCGAGGCGAGCCTTGAGATGGCGATCACCGATCAGCTCACCGGGCTCTATAATCGACGGTATCTCGCCAGCCACCTGTCGGCGATGTTCGACCGGGCTTTTTGGACGGGCAGGCAGCTCGCCCTGATGATCCTTGATATCGATCACTTCAAACGCATCAATGACACGTTCGGCCATGACATCGGCGACAAGGTCATTCAGGAAATCGCCGATCGGATCCGGAACTCGGTGCGCGGAATCGACCTTGCGTGCCGCTATGGCGGCGAGGAGTTCCTCGTGGCGATGCCGGACACGGACAAGACTTTCGCCAATGTGGTCGCCGAGCGGCTTCGGAACGAAATCGCCCAGCACAAGATCATGATCAATGGCGGGCGGGAAGAGCTTTCAGTGACCGTTTCGATCGGCATTTCGTCGACCGAGGAGGGGCCGAAAGACGACAGCGCGCAAAAGCTCATCAAACGGGCGGACGAAGCGCTCTATGAGGCGAAGAGCGGCGGGCGGAACCGGGTCATCTCCAGCGCCGCCTGACCGCAAAAGCAAAAGGCCGCCCTCGGGAGGCGGCCTTCATCAAGCGCCCGCGCGGGAGGGGCGATCCTACTTGATCTTGCCTTCCTTGAACTCGACGTGCTTCTTCGCCACCGGATCGTACTTCTTGAGCACAAGCTTCTCCGTCATCGTCCGCGAGTTCTTTTTCGTGACGTAGAAAAAGCCGGTATCGGCGGTCGAATTGAGACGGATCTTGACGGTGGTCGGCTTGGCCATGGGAAAACTCCGGGACACCCGCCCGTCGCCGGACAGGGGTTGAAATCGAGGCGCGGACCATAGCCGCGACCGTTCGACTGTCAAGGCAAAAGGGTCCGCTTCAGGCCCCCTAGACGAACTGGACCCGACCGATCTCATAGGTTCGCGCACCGCCGGGGGCGGCGACCTCGACCGTGTCGCCTTTCTTTTTGCCGATAAGGGCGCGGGCGATGGGCGAGGAAATCGAAATCTTCCCGGATTTCACATCGGCTTCGAAATCGCCGACGATCTGCCAAGTCTTTTTCTGCTCGGTTTCCTCGTCGATCAGCACCACGGTCGCGCCGAACTTGACCGTGTCGCCGGCCAGCTTGCTGACGTCGATGACCTCCGCCCTGGAGAATTTATCTTCAAATTCAAGGATCTGACCCTCGATCCAGGCTTGGCGTTCCTTGGCTGCGTGATATTCGGCGTTCTCCGAAAGATCACCATGGGCGCGCGCTTCGGCGATCGCCTGAATCACGGCGGGGCGCTCGACGCCTTTCAAACGCTTCAGCTCCTCTTCGAGGCGGGCATATCCCGCAGCCGTCATCGGCACTTTTTCCATCGCGATTATCCTGCCGGGTGGTCCCACCCCTCCCCCGCGGCCCGCCGCCTTTGGGCGGCGGCCGAAGCCCCACGCGCCCTAGAAATAGGCAGCTTGCCTTCTTCCTTCAAGCCAATCCGGATCTTGCCAAAGCCCCTGCGGGCGCGGACGCCCGGCCGGCGCGCGTCGGGTTCAGCGCCAAGAGCGACCGCGCCGCGGAAGGTCCCTGCATCGGCTTTCGCCGCGGTTCAGGCCGCCTTCTTCATTTTGAGGGAGCTATCGAGATCGGCGATCGCCTTGGCGAGGTCGCATTTGCGCACCGCGGCGACTTCGCGCGCCAACCTGTCGAGCGCGGCCTCGAACAACTGTCGTTCGGAGTAGCTCTGCTCGGGCTGATCCGTCGCGCGGTAGAGGTCGCGAACGACTTCCGCGACGGCCATGATGTCGCCGGAGTTGATCTTCGCTTCGTATTCCTGGGCGCGCCGGCTCCACATCGTCCGTTTGATTCGGGCGCGACCCTTGAGGAGGTCGATGGCCTTCTTGACCTGCGCCTCATCGGAGAGGCCGCGCATGCCGACGCTGATCGCCTTCGCGGTCGGCACTTTGAGCTTCAACTTCTCCTGGTCGAAGTCGATCACGAAAAGTTCGTTGACGATTCCGGCGATGTGCTGCTTCTCGATGGCGATGATCCGGCCGACGCCATGCGCCGGATAAACGATGCTGTCATTGACCTTGAAGGTCTGTTTGGCCTCTTTGGACGCCGGCGACGCCTTGAGCGCAGCGGCTGCTGCAGGATCCGGCTCTTTCGGCGTGGTGATGAAGGTCGGCGGGGCGACCGGCTGGCTTCCCCGGTCCGACCGCGGTTTCTGCCCCACATTGAGTTTCTTCTTCGGCGCCTCTTTCGCCGGCGGCTTGGCTGGTTTCCCGGGCGCTTCCGCGACGGCCTTGGCGGCTTTCGCCGGTGCGGCCTTGACGGCGGCCTTCTCAGGTTTTGGCGCGACCCTGGCCGCGGCCGCCTTGACTGGATGGGCGGGCGGCTTGGCGGCGGTCTTCTTCGCCGGTTTCGGGGCCGGCTTGCCGGGGGCCGGTTTCGTCGGCGCCGCCTTGGCCGCGGCGGGTTTGGCGGCCTTCGGCGCTGGTTTGGCGGCTGGCTTTTTGGATGTTTTGAGCGGTGCTTTTTTAGCGGCAGGCTTGGACGCCATGGTCAGTTCAAGTTCCCTTCTGGACGGCATCTGCGGACATTGTCGCGAATCACTGGCAAGGCCGGTCCCGCCTCGCCATGTTTCGCCAAATCCCCGACGCACGCCGACAACTTATTATTTGGCGCCGAATCCTGCACTTTCAACGGGTTAGGAGCATTTTTTCAGGCGCACACCGAAGGCACGAAGCAGGCGCTGGCCGCCACGCGCTTTTCGGTCAAAATCATAGCACAAAATCTTGACGGCCGCCACGGCGGTCGCGTCAGGCCTGCCGCGGCGGCCAATGATGACGGGATCAGGATCCCGAACCCGGCTTCGGGCTGAAATATTTCTCGAGTTTCCCCCGTTCCTTTGCGAAGACGTCGGCGTCCGGCGCGGGATCAGTCTTCTCGGTGATGTTGGGCCATTCGGCCGCGTATTTCGCGTTGAGCTCGGTCCATTTGCCGTCGCTGTCGTCGGTGTCGGGAATGATCGCTTCCACCGGACATTCCGGCTCGCACACGCCGCAATCGATACACTCGTCGGGGTTGATGACGAGCATGTTTTCCCCCTCGTAGAAGCAGTCGACCGGGCAGACTTCGACGCAGTCCGTATATTTGCACCGGATACAGGCGTCGGTGACCACATAGGTCATGGCGGAAACTCCTGAGTGAAATCGCCGCTTTCTCGCCGTTCCGCAGCAGCCTTGCAAGCGGACAATGCCTCACAACTCGCGGTCGTCGATCCATTCGAGCAAGGCGGCGGCGCCGGCTGCGGGCGGGCGGCGCTCGGAAAACCCGATGACCCGGACCCTGGTCAAGCGGTCTCCCCGCATGAAGGCGATGATGTCCCCGGTCTCGAGGCAGAAGCCCGGTCTCGCCACCCGCTGGGTCACGGCATTGCGGATGTGGCGAACGGCGTTATTCGCGACGAATTCCGCCGCCGCCGAGCGGGTCCGGAAGAGGCGGGAACACCACAGCCAGCGATCAAGCCGACGCGCGCCGCCGCCCGCGGTCACGATTTCTGGTCAGCGCCGCCCATGTCAGCCTTGAGCGCGGCGAGCACGGCGAAGGGCGAGTTCGGATCCGGTTCGCGATTATTGCGCCGCGGCTCGCTCGAAAATCGGCGTGGTTCGGAAGGTTTGTCGAATTTGCGCGGCGGCTTGCCCTTGCCGAACCGCTGCTCGCGCTGCGGGCGCGCATCGTTCTTGCGCTGAGAGGCCTCGGACGTTTCCTTGCGGCGCGGCGGCCGTTTTTCCTGCGGAGGGCGGCGGGGCGCGAGCCGCCACACCGCGAGTTCGATTTCCTTCACCGCGACGGGCGCTGTCGGCGGCGCCACATCTTGTGTTGGCTGGGGCGGCGCCCCCGGAGCTTCGGCGTCAGGCTGCGGAGCGTTCTCAACGCTTGCCTCGCCGTCCGCGGCGAGGCAAGGCGCGCCGGTGCTTTCAACGGGAGTTGCGGCCGCTTGCGGCGCCGGCTCGGCGACGGTTCGTTTGATCGTGTGCTTGCGATAGCCGAGCGATCTCAGAATGCTTTCGAATTCATCGCCCGAGCATCCGACCAGCGACATCATTTGCGCCGTCGCCTCGAAACCGTCCTTGCCGGCGTCCGACATGCGCGCGGAACGGATCATCTGGGCGAGACGCTCGAGCATGTCGATGCGGACAGCGCGGTCGCCGGACGGGCGATAGCCGAGCGCATAGAGATAGGCGTGAGGAACGTCTTCCTTGATCGGGAAGGAAACAACACCCGGTTTCGGCAAGGCCAGGTCGCCAGGATCGCGCTCGGTCCAGACCGCCCACAAAAGCGCCATCATGCGCGCCGCCGCGGGCTTCAGCAGCGAAGGAATGTAGAGGGTGTATTCGCCGAAGCGCACGCCGAGCTTACGAAGCTTTGCGCGGTCATCCTGGCTCAATTGTTTCAAGCCTTCGCCGAATTGGGCGCGCGACATCGCTCCGAAATTCTCGACGAGCCTGAAGGCGACGCCGCGGGGCTGGCCGGCGAGCGCGTCCTCCGCGGCGGACTCCGCTGCGACTTTCAATGCGATCAGTTCGGAAAGGAGCACCTCGATGCGCGCGGCGACGAAGGATGTCAGCCGGTCGGCCACGCGGCCGCGCATGTTCGGCGTGATGGCGTCAAGTCCCCTGATGGCGACGTCAGGCCGCAGCACGGAAGGGCCCTTGCGCAACTCGGCGACGCGCGAGGACCGCCACCAGACGGCGCCGTCGTCTTTCAGCAGCAATTCGCTTTCCGGCGCTTCAGCGAGCGCGGCGGCGCGCGCGGCGAGCGTCGGCGCCAGCGCGCGCTCCGCGGCGCCCCGCATGCGCTTGGCGTCAGGACCCTTCACCCGCGGATCGACGACAAACTCGAACCCCAGCAGGCGGCCGACGAACTGGCCTTCCACGATCACTTCTCCGTCTTCGGTCACGCCTGCGAGGACCGGCGCGTCATCCCGCAATTTCTTCAGAAGGATCGACGTGCGGCGATCGACAAAACGTTGCGTCAGCTTTTCATGCAAGGCGTCGGAAAGAGCGTCTTCTATCGCCCGGGTTTTGCCTTGCCAATAGGCGGCGTTCTCCAGCCAGCCGGACCGGTTGGAGAGGTAAGTCCAGGTCCGCACTTGTGCGATCCGCGCCGAAATCGCGTCAATGTCTCCTTCGAGCCGATCGACCCCCGCCAGCTGCTTTGCAAGCCAGGCGTCGCCGATGGCGCCCCGGTCAAGCAGCTGGCTGAATATTTCGTCGAGAAGGCGGACGTGCTGATCGAAGGACACCTTGCGGAAGTCAGGGATCTGGCAGACTTCCCAAAGAAGCGCGACGGCGGCGGCGCCGCGCGCGCTATCCCGGACATCGGCGTCAGAGCAAAGCCGCGCGAGCGCTTCTTCATCCTCATCAGGCCGTGAACGGATCAGCTCCGGCCGGCCGGAAGGCCCGTCCAGCGATGCTTTCAACGCGTCGACCGACGCGAATTCCAGCGCCTCGGAGCGCCAGTGCAGGAACTCAACGGGATCGAAGCGGTGATTGACGACGGCGTCGATCGTCGCGTCGTCGAACGCGTCGCAATCGGCGGTTTCGCCGAAGCTGCCGTCCTTGACGTGTCGGCCGGCGCGCCCGGCGATCTGCGCAAGCTCATGGGGGAGCAATTGTCGGTGGCGGCGCCCGTCGAATTTTCTGTCTGCGGCGAAGGCGACATGGTCGATATCCATGTTGAGCCCCATGCCGATGGCGTCGGTCGCGATGAGATAGTCGACCTCGCCGGATTGATAGAGTTCCGCCTGGGCGTTGCGGGTGCGCGGGGACAGGGCGCCGAGAATGACGGCGGCGCCGCCGCGCTGACGCCGGACGAGTTCAGCGACGGCGTAAACGGTGTCGGCCGAAAACCCGACCACGGCCGTGCGGCGCGGCATGCGCGTGACCTTTCGCGGGCCGACATAGGCGAGGGCCGATAACCGCTCCCGGGATACGAATAGGATCTCCGGGAAAAGGCGTTTGAGGATCGGACGCATCGTTTCCGAGCCGAGGAGCAGCGTTTCACGCCGGCCGCGGGCGTTCAAAATGCGGGACGTGAAAATCCGGCCGCGCTCGGGATCGGCCGCGAGCTGGATTTCGTCCACGGCGACAAAGTCGACGGCCCGGTCAAGGGGCATCGCTTCGACCGTCGAGACCCAATAGGCCGGCCGCGGGGGGATGATTTTTTCCTCGCCGGTGACCAGCGCGACCGTTTCCTTGGGCTTGCGCGAAATAAGCCGATCATAGACTTCGCGGGCGAGGAGCCGGAGCGGCAGGCCGATCTGGCCTGTGGGGTGAGCGAGCATCCGCTCGATCGCATAATGGGTCTTGCCGGTATTGGTCGGCCCCAAGACGCCGACAAGCGACGACCGCTCCGGCGCGGGTGCAAAGTCAATCTCATGGGGTTTGAGCTTCCGGCCGGTCATTGTCGGGGACCTGACCCACGGGCCTGGGGGCCGAAGCCCCGTTCTTGACACCTCGCCGCCCCTCGACTAGACGCCCCAATTCCGAATTCGCGGGCGCCTGAAAACGGGGCCTGGGGATCGCTCCCGAAACTTCGTGACTTCAGGGTAAACAAGATGGCTCGCCGTTGTGAACTGACGGGCGTTGGACCGATGGTCGGACATAACGTCTCGCACGCCAATAACAAGACGAAGCGGCGTTTTCTGCCCAATCTTTGCGACGTCACGCTTCACAGCGACAAGCTCGGGCGCGCCTACAGATTGCGCGTGACGGCGGCGGCGCTGCGTTCGGTGGACCATACCGGCGGCCTCGACGCCTTCCTCGCCAAAGCCTCTGACGAGAAGCTTTCCAAAGGGGCCTTGAAAATCAAGCGCGAACTGGCCAAGGCTTCTTAAGGAGCCGCAAGCTCCGCCTCGTCTGCGGAGAGCGTCGCGTGGATATCCCCGCCGCCGTCGAGCACAGACGGCCGATCAAAGAAACGCCGCTCGAACGACTGGCGCGCCACCTGCGCGAGTTACTGTCGGCGTTGCTGCGGGTGACGCTGCTGTCCGGGCTTCTGCTTCCGGTCATTATTTTCGCGATCCTGTTCGTCGACCGGCCATTCCGCGGGTTCGACCATTTCTTCAGCGCCCCGATTTCAAAGCCCGGCAATTGGCTGTCCCTCGGATTGCTGGCGATGGGGGCGGTTCCGTTCCTCGTCATCCTCATCAGCCGGCGTTTCGGCGGCGAGGAAGCCTCGCGCGTCGTAACCGCTTCCTGGACCGTTGCGGCGGCCGCGGCGTTCGCTGGCGTTTCCTATCTCTCGCCGACGCTTGACTCCGGCGACATGCCCAGCGTTGCGTTCGTTGTCGGCTTCGTCGGCTCGGCAATTCTCGCCCAATTCGCAGCCGCCGCCGTCTACGACATCACGCGAGGCGGCGAGCGTTGGTGGCGGGCGCCCTTTTTCGCGGCCCTCGCCGCCTCTCTCTTGCAGGCGCTGATCTACTTTCCGGCCGCCTATTGGGGCTCGAACGCGCCGTGGCTCTACTGGCTCATCCAATATGTGGCCATGGCGGCGGCGGGCATCGTGATTTTCCTCGCCGGCTACCGCGTCCTGATGCGGCCTCTGCGGCCGCGCGGGGGCTTCGGCGGCTAGATCGTCGCCGCCTCGATCAAGATGAAGGGCGCTCGATCGGGTTTTTGTTGTCGCGGCCGTCGCCGCTTCGCGGCCCGCTCTACGCGATCACGCCGAGCGAGCGTCCGGCGCGGATGAAAGCGGCGATCGCCCGATCGACCTGCTCATCGCCATGGCCGGCGCACATCTGGGTCCTGATCCGCGCCTGCCCGCGCGGAACGACGGGGAACGAGAAGCCGGTCACATAGACGCCTTCATCCATCAGCGCCGCGGCGAGGTCCTTGGCAAGGCGCGCGTCGCCGAGCATTACGGGGATGATCGGATGCTCGCCCGGAAGCAGCGTGAAGCCTGCTTTCGCCATGCCGTCGCGGAACCGCGCGGCGTTGCGGAAGAGTTGAGCGCGCAGGTCGTCGCCGCTTTTGACGATCTCGAGCGTCTTCAATGTCGCGCCGAGGAGCGCCGGCGTCAGCGCGTTGGAGAACAGGTAGGGGCGGGCGCGATTTCGCAGAAGGTGAACGACAGTCGCCTTGGCGCAGATATAGCCGCCCATGCCGCCGCCGAGCGCCTTGCCCAGCGTTCCGGTCAATATGTCTATTCGACCCTCGACGCCGCAATGGGCCGGCGTGCCGCGTCCTTGCGGCCCCATGAAGCCGGTCGCATGGCAATCATCGACCATGACGAGCGCGCCATGCTTGTCCGCGAGGTCACAAATCTGCGGCAACTTCGCGATATAGCCGTCCATCGAGAAAACGCCGTCCGTCACGATCAGCTTCGTGCGCGCGCCGTCGGCGGCGGCCCGGCGCAGCTGCGTGTCGAGGTCATCCATGTCGGAATTCGCAAAACGATAGCGTTTCGCCTTCGACAGGCGAACGCCGTCGATGATCGATGCATGGTTCAGCGAGTCGGAAATAATGGCGTCGTCCGCCTCGAGCAGCGGCTCGAAGACGCCGCCATTGGCGTCGAAGCAGGCGGCGAAGAGGATCGAATCCTCATAGCCGAGATAGGAAGCGATTTCCCGTTCGACGCGGCGATGCAGATCCGTCGTTCCGCAGATGAAACGCACGGACGCCATGCCGAAGCCGTGGCTTTCCATGGTCTCCTGCGCGGCCTTCACGATCTCGGCGTTATCCGCGAGGCCAAGGTAGTTATTGGCGCAGAAATTGAGGACGCGGACGCGCCTGCCTTTGTGCAGCGCCTCGATCTCCGGTCCTTGCGGCGAGAGGATCTCCCGCTCGATCTTCTCAAGGCCCTGATCGCGGATCGATGCGATCGTTTCGTCAATGCGCGCGTAAAACCCGGCGTCCATGGGAATGCCTCCCTGCTGATATCGCCTTTTAGGGGCGGGGCGAGGGCGGTCAACCGGACGCTTGCCAAGCGACGCGCGGCTCAGCAAGCTTCGAACGTTGGTTACATGAGGGGGGAGAGCATGACATCATCACGCCGCGACCTATTGAAATCGGCCGTGGCCGGCGGCGCCCTCGCCGGCGTCGGGGGGTTGGGCGCTTGCGCCAGAAACGTCCCTGCCGCGCCGGCGACGCAGACCGCCGGCGTCGCGCTGACCGAAAAGATTGTCGCGGCGGCCGAGAAAGTCGCTGGTCTGAATTACACCGCGTCTGAGCGGGCGATGATGCTTGAGGAGCTTCAAGGCTCTCTCGAGACGCTCGGAAAAATCAGAAGCATCACCTTTCAGAATGACGAAGCGCCAGCGCTCCTCTTCGACCCGCGGCTGCCGCGCCGTCCGGTGCGCTCGCAGAAGAACCTTCTTTCGCTGGCAGACGGCAGCCTCGCGCCGCCGCCGGCGGACGAGGCGGACATCGCCTTTGCATCCATCGCGCAGCTTGGCCTCTGGATCCGCGCCGGACATCTCAGTTCCGCCGCCCTGACCGAAATCTATCTCCAGCGAATCGAGAAGCACGACCGGGCGCTCTCGGCGTTCATTACGGTCACGGCGGACCTCGCCCGCGCGCAGGCGGCGGCGGCGGACAAGGATCTCGCAAGCGGCAAGGATCGCGGCGCGTTGCATGGCATTCCCTATGCGCTCAAGGATATCGCCGACACGGCGGGCGTTGCGACGACCTGGGGCGCTGAACCCTATCGCGAGCGCATCCCGACGAATGACGCCGAGGTCGTGCGAAAGCTCAAGAACGCCGGCGCCGTGCTGCTTGGAAAAACGGCGGTCGGCGCCATTGCCTATGGCGACCGGTGGTTCGCAGGGACGACGAAAAATCCCTGGAACCCGCTTGAAGGCTCGAGCGGATCGAGCGCCGGGTCTGCGTCCGCGGTCGCCGCCGGCCTTTGCGGGTTCGCCATCGGCACCGAGACGCTCGGCTCGATCATTTCCCCGTCGGAGCGCTGCGGAACAGCCGGGCTGCGCCCGACCTTCGGGCGGGTGTCGCGGGCCGGGTTCATGGCATTGTGCTGGTCGCTCGACAAGATCGGCCCGCTCTGCCGCTTCTCGGAAGACACGGCGATCGTGCTGTCGGTGTTGAACGGGTACGACGCTGACGACCCCTCGACTGCGCGATACGGCTTTTCCTATGACGGCAAGATGGACCTTCAGTCGATCTCCGTCGGGTATGTTCCTGAATGGTTCGAGAAAGGCGATCAAGTCGATCGCGCGGCGCTCGATGCACTGAAGGGGCTCGGGGTCAGCCTGAAGGAAGTCGCATGGCCGACGACCGATTTTTCGCCGCTCATGAAGATCGTCCTCATTGAGGCGGCCGCGGCGTTCTCCGACCTTACGTTCTCCAATCGCGACGACGAGCTCTCATGGCAGGACAAGGAAGCCTGGCCGAACAGCTGGCGGGCGGCGCGGCTCTTTCCGGCGGCGGATTATGTCCAGATCGACAGGCTGCGCCGGCGGGCGATGCAGGCGATGGCTGACACCTTCGCCGGTTTTGATGCGGTCATCGGGCAAAGCTTCGCCGCCGACGCGCTTCTCGTCACGAATGCGACCGGACATCCCCAGCTCGCCTTGCGCGCCGGTTTCGCCCAGACGCGCGCCCGGAACCTGTTCGACACGCCTGCGACGGAGGGCGAGGTCTATCGAACGCCGCGGAGCGTGAGCCTGTGGGCTAATCTGTTCGATGAGGGCAAGATCATCGCGCTCGGCCGCGCGCTGGAAGAGACGCTCGGCGCCGTTCACGAGCGGCCCCAGGGATTTTAGACGCCGAGCGCGTCCTTGATCCGGAACCATGTCATGCCGAGCGCGAGCATCGGGTTGCCGATGATGTCCGCGGCGGGGATGCGGAAATGCGTGACGTCCTCAAAGAGCGTCATGTCCTTTTTCTCGCGCAGCGCGATCGCATCGGCGAGGATTTCGGCGGCGATGTGGCTGCAATTGACGCCGTGGCCTGAATAGCCCTGCGCGTAGAAGAATTCGGGCGAGATCTCGCCGATAAGCGGCACGCGGTTGAGGGGAATGCCGATCGTGCCGGTCCAGGCGAAATCTATGGCGACGTCCGCAAGGCCGGGAAACACGCGCAGCAGGCGGGGACGCAGCGCCGCCGCGATGTCCGATGCGACGCGATTTGAATAGGTGCAGCGGCCGCCGAAGAGCAGTCGATCATCCCGCGTGCGGCGGAAATAATCGAGAACCCAGTTGGCGTCGGCGACGGCGAGATTTTCAGGGATCAGCGCTTTCGCCTGATCGGGCCCCAGCGGGGCCGTCGCCATCATGAAAGTCTGCGCCGGCAGCATGTAGCCGCCGAGCCTGTCCTGCGCCAGCCGGTGATAGGCGTTGCCGGCGAGGATGACGGATTTCGCTTTCACCATTCCCGCGGCGGTGCGGACGATGTGCGTCGACCCCTCGACGATCTCGACGACAGGCGAGTTTTCAAAGATCCGGACGCCGAGGCCTTCAGCGGCGGCGGCTTCGCCTAGGACGAGGTTCAACGGATGGCAGTGGGCGGCGCGGCGGTCGACGAGGCCGCCGACATAGACATCGGTCGCGACATGACGACGGAGCTCATCGCGCTCGACGATCAACATGCGGCTGTCGTCGGCGCCACTCGTCGCCTCATCCAGTTCGGACTTCAGGGCGTCGAACTGGCGTTTGTTGTTGGCGACCGTCATCGCGCCGCGAACATAATCGCAGTCGATGCCGTAGCGTTCGATGTTCCGCTCGATGATTTCGTTGCCTGCATATCGGGTGCGGCGCAGGAACGCGGCGCCGCTTTCGCCGAGCTGTTTTGCGAATTCGCCCTCGCCAGACCAGCCGGGCAGCACCTGGCCGCCATTCCGGCCGGAGGCGCCCCAGCCGATACGCCTGGCTTCAAGGAGGATGACCGAGCGCCCGCGCTCGGCGAGCGTCAGCGCCGCGGCGACGCCAGTGAACCCGCCGCCAATGACGCAAGTCTCCGCTTCGGCGGCGCCCGTCAGGGCGGGCCTTGCGGGCGCTGCATGCGCGGTCGCCGCGTACCAGGTGGCCGCATGGGTTGTCATCGTCAGAACGTAAAAAGGTAGCTGTCGTACTCAAAATCCGTGACGCGGCGGTCGGCGGCGCGCATCTCCTGCCGCTTCAGCGCCGCATAGACCTGATGGAACAGGGGGCCGAAAGCGGGCCGCAGCGCGCCGCCGCCCTCAAACGCCGTCAGCGCGGCGCGCCATCCGATATCGAGGCGCGGCGCGTCAGACGCATAAGCGTTGCCCTTCAAGGCCGGCGGCGGCGTCATCCGCTGCTCGATCCCGTGGAGCGCGCCGGAGAGGATCGCGGCGAGGACGAGATAGGGATTGGCGTCGGCCCCGGCGACGCGGTGCTCAAAGCGCGTATTGGCGCCGGCGTCCGCGGGAATGCGGATGGACGCGGTGCGGTTCTCGCGCCCCCATTCAGCGCGCGTCGGGGCGTGCGAGGATTCCTGAAAGCGCCGCCACGAGTTCAAATGCGGCGCGAAAAGGATCATTCCCTGCTGCATCGTGTCGATAAGGCCGGCGATCGCCTGATTGAGCATCCGCTCGTTCTCGAACGCGTTCTTGCCGCCTTTGTCGAGAAAGCTCACATGCGCATGCATGCCGCTGCCCGGAAGCTCGCCGAAGGGCTTGGCCATGAAGGACGCGGCCAATCCGTGCCGGGCGGCGACGCCGCGGATCGCGCGTTTCAGCCAGACGGCCTGGTCCGCGGCGGCGACGATGTCGGGCTGGTGTTCCAGATTGACCTCGAACTGGCTCGGACCCGCTTCGATGACGGCGGCGTCGAGCGGCAGGCCCTGCGCGTCGCAGGCGGCGTAGAGGTCGCCGAGAAAGGCGGCGTAAGCGTCGAGCTCGGCCATGGCGTAGACGCGCCCGTCGCGCACGCGCTTGCCGTTGGCGCCGAGCGGCGGCAGCGGACGGCCGAGCTCGTCGAAGTCCCGCGTCAGAAGATAGAATTCGAGTTCGAGCGCTGCGACCGGCGTGAAGCCGAGGGCGCGCGCGCGCGCATCGGCGTTGATGAGAATCCGCCGGGGATCGGCGCCGAAGGGATCGCCGTTCGCTTCGGCCATCATCACCTGCGCTTGCGATGTCGGAATCGCGGCCCAAGGCGCCGGTTTAATTCCCGGGGGCAGAAGCCGGCAAAGCCCGTCGCTGTCGCCCGTGTCGACGACAAGGCCGTTGTCGAAAACGTCATTGCCCCAGATGTCGACGCCGATCAGCGAGCGTGGAAAACGCAAGGCGGATTTCTCGATCTTGGCGGCGTCCTTGGCGGGCAGGCGCTTGCCGCGCTCGACGCCGTTGAGGTCGATGAGGAAAACGTCAATGAATTCCGCCCCGGCGGTCGGAGCAGGCCGCGACGCCGCTTCCTTCTTATTCTTCGCCATGATTGTCCGTCAGTTGAGATCGCGCCAGGTGAGATCGAGCGCCCGCCTGACGCGGGCGAACATCTCGTCGATTTCGTCGTCGCTGACGACCAAGGGCGGGCAGAGGAACATCGTTTCGCCGACGGCGCGCATGACGACGCCGGAGGCGAAACAATGGCCGCGGCATTTGAGGCCGGTCGCGCCGGATGCTGACCAGCGCTCGCGCGTTTGCTTGTTCTTGACGAGCTCGACGGCGCCGAGGAGCCCGACGCCGCGGGTTTCACCGACAAGCGGATGATCCTGAAGCGCCGCCAGTCCCGCCTGGAATCTCGCCGCCGCCGCCTTCCCCCGCGCGCCGACGAGCTCGAGGCGCTCGATGAGCTCAAGGTTCTTCAGCGCAACGGCCGCCGCCACGGGATGGCCCGAATAGGTAAAGCCGTGCGCCATCTCGGTGTCGGCGTCGATGATCGGCTGCGCGACACGATCCGACAGCGCCACGGCGGAGATCGGCTGGTATCCGCTCGACATGCCCTTCGCCATCGTCATGATGTCAGGCGTGACGCCATAGGTCTGGCAGCCGAACCAAGCGCCTGTCCGGCCGAAGCCGCAGATCACTTCATCGGACCAGAAAAGGATGTCGTGGCGCCGGCAGATGCGTTCAATCTCCTGCCAGTAGCCGGCGGGTGGCGTCATCAGGCCGCCGGCGCCCATCACCGGCTCGCCGACGAAGGCGGCGACATTCTCAGGCCCGAGCTCGAGGATCTTGTCTTCGACAGCCTTTGCGCAGCGGCGCGCGAAGGCCTCTTCGCTCTCGCCCGGCTCTCCGTATTGATAAAAGCACGGCGTCGGCGCGACATGGTGAAAGCGGGGCAGGGGAAGGTCGAAGATGCCCTGCATGAAGGGCAGGCCGGAGAGGCTAGCGCCGATCGCCGTCGAGCCGTGATAGGCGCGATTGCGCGAGATGATCGCTTTCTTCTTCGGCTTTCCCCTGAGGTTCCAGTAATACCAGACGAGTTTCGCCGCGCTGTCGACGGCTTCGGAGCCCGAGCAGGCGAACATGATCTGGTTGAGATCGCCAGGCGTCTTCGCTGCGACGGCGGCGGCGAGCTCGGCGGCGGCCGGCGTCGTCGTCTGGAAGAAATGATTGTAGTAGGAGAGGGTCTCGATCGCCTCGCGCGCCGTCTCAGCGAGTTCGGCGTTTCCATAGCCGACCTGCACGCACCAGAGGCCTGCCATGCCGTCGATGATCTCGTTCCCGTCGGCGTCGTAGATATAAACGCCTTTAGCGCGGGTGATGACGCGAGGGCCCGCCTCCCGCAGTTCATGGTGGGTCGTGAACGGGTGGAGATGGTGGGCGCTGTCAAGCGCCTGCATGTGGCGCGTCAGATTGCTTGCCGGCATCGGTCACACATTGGTCATGAGGAAGCGGACGTCCCAGGGGCTGAGGACGCTCGAGCGGTGTTCATACTCTGCGCGTTTGATCGCCGCAAAGGTCTCGACGAAGCTTTCGCCGAGCGCGTTTCGGAGACCCTTGGAGCGGACGAAATTCTCGACGCTGTCGGTGAGCGATTTCGGCAGCGGACGCTCGCGGTCCTGATAGCCCTCGCCGACATATTCGCTTCTGGGCTCGATCCGCTCCATCATGCCGAGATAGCCGCAGACGAGCGAAGCGGCGACGCCGAGATAGGGGTTGATGTCGGCCCCGGGAATCCGGTTCTCGACCCGGCGCGCATCGGCGCTCGCGGCGGGAACGCGCAAGCCGACGGTCCTGTTCTCCCGGCTCCAATGGGTGTTGGTGGGCGCGCTCATATAGGCTTCGAAGCGGTTGAAGGAATTCGTATAGGGCGCGAGCAGCGGCATCGCCGCCGGCAGATAGGCCTGAAGCCCGCCGATGTACCACCGGAACAGATCGCTGTCAGAGCCGTCTTCGTTAGCGAAAATGTTGCGGCCGGTTTTCGCTTCGACGACGCTCTGATGGAGATGGATCGACGAGCCGCTGCACGTCGCATAGGGCTTCGCCATGAAGGTGACGAACATGTCGTGCCGGAGGGCCACCTGCCGCGCGAGCCTCTTGAAAAGAAACATTTGGTCGGCGACGCGCATGGCGTCAGAGTGGCGGATGTTCACCTCGAACTGACAGGGACCGTCTTCATGGATCAGCGTGTCGAGATCGATGCGCATGATCTCCGAGAATTGGTAGAGCTCTTCAAACAGCTTGTCGAATTCGTCGATGGCGTCGAGGCTGTAGACATGCTGGCCGAATTCGCGAAGGCCGGAGCGGCCGCTCGGCGCGCGCGGCTCCAGGATGACGTCGTTGAACTTCGCGATCATGTAGAACTCGATCTCGGGGCCGACGATCGGCGTCCATCCTTCGCGGGCGAACAGGTCGATGACCCGCCGCAGCACGCCGCGGGGCGCAATGCCCGTCTGCGTTCCCTGGTCGGTGATGCTGTCGCAAATGACGGAGGCTGTCGGGTCGTTGTTCCAGGGGGCGAGGTGAATCGTCGACAGATCGGGCGCAAGAACGAGGTCGCGTTCCGTCGAAACGACATGCGGCGTGAACTGGATTTCTCCTTGCACGCTGATCGCATAAACCGTTTCCGGAATGCGCAGCGAATTGGTCTTCAGCCCGTTAAGAAAAAGGGCGGGCGTCATCGTTTTGCCGCGCGCCGCGCCGGTCATGTCGGGCACGAGGCAGGCGACATCTGCGACGCGATGGCGCCGCAGCCATTCTTCAAGCTCATTCAAGTCCATTGCTTCCGCCCCAGGCGACCGCCTTTTGGGCGCGCAAGGCCCAAAGCGACTCCGCCCGTTTGGTTGGTCCTCGCCGGAATGGCCCGCCGATCATGGCGGCCGGGGCAAATGTCAGCCGAGAAGGCTGCAATTCACACGCGCAGAAAGACTGAGCAAGGCTAGCCTGCCGCGCGAGGCCTGGCAAGCGGGGACGCGGTCAATACGTGCTTTCAGTGATCGAATCCGATCACTGAAAGGCATCCTCTCTTCGCTGCGGGCGCGCGGTCGACCTTGCCAAAGTGCGATGAGTGAAGGTCATCGCACCTTGGCTTAACGCGTCATCCGGTTGATTTTCCGGGCGATTGATCAGCCTACCCCATGGAGCGCCCGGCGCATCATTCGTCGGCGGCGTAGACGCGGCGGCCGTCGAACCAGGTTTCAAGCACTTTCGTTTCGCTGATGCGATCGGCCTCGCCCTGTTCCGCGAGATCGATGATGTTCTGATCGAGGATGATGAAGTCGGCGCGCTTGCCCTTCTCGAGCGATCCCGTGATCAGGTCCTGTTTCAAGGCGCGCGCGCCGTTGATGGTGTAGGCGTCGATGGCGTCCCTGATGGAAAGGGCTTCCGCGGCGTTGAGCGGCCCCTCGCCGAAGATGTCTCTCGCCACGGCGCCTTCGATATTTACGAATGGACGCGGATCGCGCGTGTCAACCGGCGCGTCCGACCCGGCGATAATGACGCCGCCCGCCTTTCGGATCGACTCCGCCGGATAGACGTTCTTTATGTAATATGACTGCGGATCATAGAGGCCGCCCGGCCCGTCGACCCGGTTGATGAACGGGATCACGGTGAGATCATACTCCGGATCGATCGTCGCCCAGGCGAAGGTGAAAGAGGCGTAGGCGCCGAGAGCATTGAACCGGCGCACGTCTTCCGGCCGCACGAGCTGGAGATGGGTCACGATGTGCCGCGCTCTGTAGCCGCCGGCGGCCTGCGCCTTCTCGATGGCGTCGAGCGCCGTCTTCACCGCGCGGTCGCCAATCGCATGGATGTTGAAGGTGAACGCCGCTTCATGACCGAGGCGGATGAATTCGTGGATGACCTCCTCGGGATGCTGCAGGGCGCCGCTCGACCTCATGCATTGCTGAGGGTGAAAACCGTGCTCCGTCATAAAGGCGGAAACGTCGGTCAACGCGCCGCCGGCTGACAAGCGGCGGGTCGCGGCGCATATCTCGCCGTTGGGGTCGACATAGCCGACGACCCGAAGTCCCGCGTCGTCATTCTTGAAATTCGGCTGCAAATAATCGCGCGAGAACGCGGCGTTCGGAAGCGTCGGCGGCGTGCTCAGCGGGTCGCCCTCAAGCACGCCGTCAGCGAACAGCTTGAGATAATCCGCCTGGACGAGCGGCGATGCTACGTATTTTTCCCGCAAAGCGGTCGCTTCGGCGATCAATGCTTCGCCGTCGAACGATCCGTTGCTGCGCCGGAACTTGCTTGGATCGAGGAAGAGGGCGAGCCTTGCCCGCGCCTTGAACTCGCCGCGTTCGAGGAGGGCGTCATAGATGGGCAGCGTTTCGGGGCGCGCGGCCGCGTCGAGGAACGACGTGATGCCGCGCGGCAGCGTCACTTCCATCATCTTCTCACGGCTCGCAATGCGCTTGTCGAGTTCGGCGCGCTCCATCGCTGCGACATCGAGCCGGTCGTAGATGTAGGATTCGGTGAGCTTCCCGTTCGGTTCTCCGGTCTCGTCGACGCCGACATAGTGCGCGAGATCGGCAAAATCGGATTTGAGCGTCGCCGCGGAGAGGCCGACGACCGCTCCGTCGGCGTTCTTCGCTGTCGCGAGTGCAAGCGAGTTCGCGGCGAAATGATGCCCGTCCGTTCCTTCGAGAAACACCGGGTTCAGCGGGGCGGCGGCGTCGAGCGCGGCGCGGATCGTCCTGAACCGGTCGTCCGGTTGATTGCCGCGGTCGAAGGCCCAAAGATCGACGTAAAGCCATTCGCCTGCGGGCGGGCCAAACCGGGCAATGCAGCGCGCGACGAAATAGGAAAGCTCCGCGAGCGTCATCGCCTGGCGATTGATCGAGCAGGTGTCGACCGCCATCGCCGAGACCGGATGGAGATGGAGATCGTGAAATCCCGGCAGCACGAGCTTGCCGCCGAGATCGACGCGCCGGGTTTGAGGCCCGGCGAAGCGCTCGGCGTCCTTGGCGCTGCCCACGTGAATGATGCTGTCGCCGCGCACGGCGATCGCTTCGGCGACGGTTCTTCCGGCGTCTGCCGTGTAGATGACCCCTCCTGACAGAATGACGTCCGCCGGCTTGTCGGGCGGTTTGGCGCAGCCGGCGACGGCGACGGCAAGCAAGGCGAGAGTGGCAATTCTCATCGAAACCTCTTGCGTTTCACGGCGCGCCGCCCGCACTCTTGTCGGGTGATGAATTACCAAAGGCCGATGCGGAAGCGCCAGTAGGGCATGCAGGATCGACTGGAGCAGGCGCGCGCCTGGACGGCGGACGGGCTCGCCGCCTTCAAGCAAGGGCGTCTCAGCGCTGCGGAAGAATCGTCGCGCCGCGCGCTCGCCGCTGATCCTTCGCGCCCCGATGCGCACTTCCTGGTGGGGCTTCTCGCCGTCGAGCGGAAGGACTGGCGGACGGCAATCTCGGCCTTCGGGTCCGTGACAAAGCTCAATCCTCAAGACGGGGCGGCGTGGGCTCATCTTGCCCTGCTCCTGCAGCGCGTCGGCCATTTCGAGCGCGCTGACGAGGCGCTCGCGCGCGCTCTCGCGATCCCGCCCGCAAACGCTGACGGCTGCGACCTTCTCGGCGGCGTGCTCACGCAATTCGGCCGGCATCGCGAAGCCCGGTCCTGGCATCGGAAGGCGGCCGCGCTCGCGCCGGCGCGCGCCGATTTCGCGATCAATCTCGCTTCGGCGAACATTTTTCTCGGCAACGACGCGGAAGCGGCCGCGGCGCTCGACCGCTTCATCGAAGCGGAGGGCGCGCCGCAGGCCGAGTGGCTTTTTTCATTGCTTCGGCGGGCGCGGAACCGGTCGAGGGCCGATCGGCTGGAAGCGCGCGCAGGCGCCGCGCCGTCGGCGTCTGCGCGCGCATTCCTCCATTACGCCGCGGGCAAGGAATATGAGGACTGCGAACTTTGGGATGAGGCCTTTGCCGCGTTCGACGCCGGCGCCCGCGCCAAGCGCTCGACGCTCAGCTATCACGAAGGCGCTGACGCGGCGCTTTTCGATGCGCTGAAAAGGCACGCGCCGACGGATAAGAGGCGCAACGGACAGGTGGGCCTCGAAGACCCGTCGCCCATATTCATCATCGGTCAGCCGCGAACCGGAACGACGCTCGTCGAACGCATTCTCGCCAGCCATTCATCGGTCGAGTCCGCGGGAGAGCTGCAACAGTTCGGTTTGGCGCTCCGGCGCGTGACGCGCAGCGCCGCGGTCGGCGACTGGGCGCGCGCCGATCCGCGCGCGATCGGCGAGGCTTATCTCAGGTCTGTCGCGCCGATGCGCGGCGGCAAGCCGCGGTTCATCGACAAGCTGCCGCGAAACTTCCTTTATGCGCCGTTCATCGCCGCGGCGTTGCCGCGGGCGAAGATCATCCACCTCATGCGCGATCCGCTCGACGCGTGTTTTGCGAGTTTCAAACAGCTGTTCGCGGAAGCCTATCCGCATTCCTACGACCAGCGCGAGATGGCGCGCCATTATTGTCGCTACGCGTCGCTGATGGACCATTGGCGGAAAGCGGCGCCGGCGGCGTTTCTCGACATCTCCTACGAGAAGCTCGTCCTTGATCTTGAGGCCGAGGCGCGGCGCATGATCGCCTTCCTCGAGCTTCCGTGGGAGGACCAGTGCCTGCGTTTCCATGATCTGGGCGCCCCGGTTGCGACCGCAAGCGCCGTCCAGGTGCGCGAGGCCGTTCACGCACGCTCCGTCGGCAGGGCCCTGAAATATGGCGGCCGCCTTGCGCCGATGCGCCAGATACTTGCAGGCGAAGGGCTGATTTCGCCTGTTGTTGACCCCGATGAACGTTGATACGGTTTCAGGTCGCCGAGGGGCTTCGGCGCATGGTTGGAGGGCAGCGACATGACGGGACCCGTTTCCATTTCGGCAGGACGGCGGCTTCGCGCGGGCGCCGGCGTTTCAGCGCTCGCCCTGATCATTGCGACCGGCGCGGCGGCGCAGGACGACGAGATCATCGTGACCGCGACCAAGCGGGCCGAGTCGATCCAGGACGTTCCGCTCGCCATCACCGCCTATAGCGGCGACTTCGTGCGGGAGGTGAACCTCGAGGACGTGAAAGACCTCGTCACCTATACGCCGGGGATCACCGGCAACTCCCTCGACAGCTTCATCGACTTCATCAATGTCCGCGGCATCGTGACGAATGATTTCGGCGTCGGCGGCGATCCATCGGTCGGCTTCTTCAAGAACGGCCTCTATCAGGGACGCAACGGCGCGGTCGTGACGACGCTTTACGACCTCGACCGCGCGGAGGCGCTCCGGGGGCCGCAAGGGTTCCTGTTCGGGCGCAACGCGATCGCGGGCGCGATCAGCGTCCATACCGTGCGCCCGAAGCTCGGCGTGCACGAGGGCTATGCGGAAATAGACGTCGCCGAACGCGGCCGCGTCGTCGGCGAGGCTGCGCTCAACCTTCCGCTCAGCGAGAAATTCGCTGTTCGCCTCGCCGGCTATGGCGGCAAGGAGAACGGCTATGTCGACAATGTGTTCGATCCCGCGGCCGACCGCTTCGTGGCCTTCAACAAGGGCGCCGGACGCTTCTCCGCCCTATACGACAACGAGAGCTTAAACGGGTTCCTGACGCTTGAATATGAAAAGCGGAACCAATCACCGGCGGTCTATCGGGCGACGGAGCTCGGCGACGCCTACGACGCCCTTGTATCAGTCTTTGGCCTGACGCTTGGCGGCGACGGCCGGGACATCGACAGCGACTTCGGGCTGGGGGAAGCCGATGATTCGACGATTTTCAGCGCCGGCCTCGAGCTCAACCTCGATGTCGGCGGGGCGACGATCACTTCGCTGACGGGCTTCAAGGATCACGATTATCTCTACGCGGAGGACTTCGACGGAACGCCGCTGCGCATCAACGATTACCGGCAGGACCAGAGCGGCCGATATTTTGAACAGGAATTGCGCGTCGTCTCCAAGACGGATGGCCCCTTCTCCTGGTACGCCGGCGCATCCTATTACAATGAGGAGATCGACGTTCTGTTCAGCCAGGGACAGGACGAGGAAGTATACTGCCAGTATTATTTCGGCCTCAGCTGCTCCGATTATTTTGCGCTCGGCGGCGACGTGTTCACGCCTTCGCCGGACGGCCTTGTCGAGTCGAACGCGGTGCGCGGCCGGTATCATGGCTGGGCGGCCTATGTGGACGCGACTTACGCCTTCAACGAGCGGTTCGATATCAGCGTCGGCATCCGCTATTCGCGCGACACCAAGGATTTCGGCATTCAGGGTCTGACGCTGTCGAGCCAGTTGGGGCCGGCCTTCGCGCTCGGCTTCACCTCGACTGATTTCCTCACGGCGAAGCAAAGCTGGGACGCGTTCACGCCGCGCTTCGTCGGCCGCTGGCGCCCGGACGACGACTGGCTCGTCTATGCAAGCGTCACCCGCGGCTTCAAGGCGGGCGGCTTCGGCAGCTTCACGATCCTGCCGGATTCGCTGCCGTTCACGCCGGGCGGCATCGACCTCGCGCCCGGCGATGCGACGCCCGATCCCTTCGATCCCGAGAAGGCATGGTCTTATGAAGCCGGCACGAAAGGGAAGCTGTTCGGCGGACGCACCAAGGTCAACGCCAACGTCTATTATTATTCCTACAAGGATCTTCAGTCGAACGTGCCGGGCGTCGGCGGCGGCATCGTCGTCGACAATGTCGGCAGCGTGAAGGGCTGGGGCGTCGAAGGACAGATCGACCAGGCGCTGGGTCCGAATTTCGACCTTCTTGTCAACGGCGCTTATCACAATTCCGACGTGACCGAGGCCGAGGCGCTGTGCGACGGCACGCCCGATTGCGAGGGCCAGCCGCTCGCCGCCGCGCCGCGCTTCTCCGGCGCCGCCGTGCTGCGGTTCAACGCCCCGCTTGGGCCAGGGTCGCTGCGCGCCAACGCCGAGGCTTTTGGGCAGACCGAGACCTATGGCGGGCTGCTGCGCCTCGCCGAGGCGAGGAACGACGGCTACATCGATCTCGCTTTTCGGGTGGGATACGAGGCCGATGCCGGCTGGTCGATCTACGGCTATGTGGAAAACGTCACCAACGCGCTGTACTACACGGGAACGGAAGAAGGCGGTTCGCTGATCCCGGCGCATTTCATCGGCCCCTCGCGCCCGCGTACCTTCGGCGTCCGCATGAGCTATTCCTTCGGCGGCTAGAGCAGCCTTCGCTAAAGCCGATGCGGTTTTGCGTAAGGGAGGCGCGAAGCGGCGAAAGCCGCGACAATCAAAAACTTGATCCGGCGCCCGGATTTCGCAGCCAGGCGCGACCGGCGCGGGCGTCTTCGATCCGGCGGCGGACCGGCGGCGCCGCGCTTGCCGCGGGCCCGCCCGGAATGCTACCCGCGGGTGGCGCTTCCGTGCTGATTCTCCAAGGTATTCCGTGACCCCAGAAGACGACATCACGCCGCCCGCCGGCGGCGCCGGCGAGGGCCAGTCGCCGACCATCTCCATCGAGGAGGAGATGCGGCGGTCCTATCTCGATTACGCGATGAGCGTCATCGTCAGCCGGGCGATCCCGGATGCGCGCGACGGCCTCAAGCCCGTGCACCGGCGCATTCTCTGGTCGATGCACGAGAACGGCTATGAGTGGAACAAGCCCTATCGCAAATCGGCGCGCGTCGTCGGCGACGTCATCGGTAAATATCACCCGCATGGCGACCAGGCGGTTTATGACGCGCTCGCCCGCATGGCGCAGGATTTCTCGATGCGCCTGCCGCTGCTCGACGGGCAGGGGAATTTCGGGTCGATCGACGGCGATCCGCCGGCGGCGATGCGCTACACCGAAGTGCGCATGGACAAGCCGGCCCATGCCCTGCTCGAGGACATCGAAAAGGAAACCGTCGGATTCCAGCCGAACTATGACGGCCAGGAGAAGGAGCCGGTCGTCCTGCCGGCGCGGTTCCCGAATCTGCTGGTCAACGGCGCCGGCGGCATCGCCGTCGGCATGGCGACTAACATTCCGCCGCACAATCTTAACGAGATCGTCGACGCCACGATCGCGATGATCGACAATCCCGAAATTTCGGACAGCGATCTCATCGACATCGTTCCAGGTCCCGATTTCCCGACCGGGGGCGTGATACTCGGCCGGGCGGGCTCGAAGGCGGCGCTGCTCCTGGGACGCGGATCGGTCGTCATGCGCGGGCGCGCCGCGATCGAGGAGATCCGCAAGGACCGGACCGCGATCATCGTCACCGAAATCCCCTATCAGGTGAACAAGTCGGTGATGATCGAGCGCATCGCCGACCTTGTGCGCGAGAAGAAGCTCGAAGGGATCGCCGACATTCGCGACGAGTCCAATCGCGAGGGCATCCGCGTCGTCATTGAATTGAAGCGCGATGCGGCCCCTGACGTCGTCCTCAATCAGCTCTATCGTCATTCCCAGCTTCAGACATCGTTCGGCGTCAACATGCTGGCGCTCAACGGCGGACGCCCGCAGCAGATGACGCTGCGCGACGTGCTCGTCTCATTCATCGACTTCCGCGAGGAGGTCATCACCCGTCGCACGAAGTTCGAGCTCAACAAGGCGCGCGACCGTGCGCATATCCTTGTCGGCCTCGCAATCGCGGTCGCCAATATCGACGAGGTCGTCGCGCTCATCCGCCGCGCGCCTGACCCGCAATCGGCCAAGGAACAACTGATGGCCCGCGACTGGCCGGCGAAGGACCTTGCGCCGCTCGTCCTGCTCGTCGCGGACCCGCGCCATTTGATGACCGAGGGCGGGACGCTGAGGTTGTCCGAAGAACAGGCCAAGGCGATCCTGGATTTGCGGCTGCAGCGCCTGACGGCGCTCGGGCGCGACGAGATCGGCGATGAATTGAAGGGCCTTGCCGAGAAGATCGCCGATTATCTCGACATCCTTCGCAACAGATCGCGGGTGCTGACGATCATCAAGGATGAGCTCGGCGCGGTGAAGGCGGAGTTCGGCGCGCCGCGGCGCACCGAGATCGTCGACGCCGAAGGCGAAGTGGAAGACGAAGACCTCATCGCCCGGGAAGACATGGTGGTGACGGTCACGCATGGCGGCTATGTGAAGCGCACGCCATTGTCGGTCTACCGCGCGCAGAAGCGCGGCGGCAAAGGCCGCGCCGGCATGAAGTTCAAGGACGAGGACTTCGTCTCGCAGCTCTTCGTCGGGTCGACGCACACGCCGCTGCTTTTCTTCACCTCGATCGGCATGTGCTATCAGCTGAAGCTCTGGCGCATTCCCGAGGGGCCGCCGACGGCGCGCGGCAAGGCGTTCGTGAATCTGCTGCCGCTTCAGCAAGGCGAGCGCGTCACCTCCATCCTTCCGCTGCCGGAGGATGAAGAAGCGTGGGACAAGCTGCAGATCATGTTCGCGACGCGGTCGGGAACGGTGCGGCGGAACAAGCTGTCCGATTTCCAGCGCATCAATCGCACCGGCAAGATCGCCATGAAGCTCGAGGATGAATGGCGAAACGGGCAGGACGGCATCGTCGGCGTCTCGATCTGCCGTCCGGACGACAACGTCCTGCTGACGACGGCGAACGGCATGTGCATCCGCTTCCCGGTGGAGGAGATCCGCGTCTTCGCCGGCCGCACGTCGACCGGCGTCAGGGGCATAAAGCTCGATGACGACGATGAAGTGATTTCGATGGCGATCCTCAACGGCGTCGGGGCGACGACTGAAGAAGCGCGCGCTTATCTGAAGCATGCGGCCGCCATGCGCCGCGCGGCGGGCGAGGAGGGAGACGACGCAGCCGAGGACGAGGCGCCGGCGGCGGCGCTGTCCCCGCAGCGCATCGCCGAGCTCGGCGCGGCGGAGCAATTCATCCTGACGGTGACCCAGAACGGTTACGGAAAGCGGTCCTCATCATTCGAATACAGAACGTCCGGCCGCGGCGGCAAAGGCATCATCGCGATCGTCGTCAACGAGCGGAACGGGCGCGTGTGCGCTTCGTTCCCGGTCGAGGACAGCGACCAGATCATGCTCGTCACCAATGGCGGACAGCTGATCCGCACGCCGGTCGGCGGCATCAGGGTCGCCAGCCGCAACACCCAGGGCGTCACCATCTTCCGCACGGCGGAGGGCGAGAAGGTCGTCTCGGTCGAGCGCATCGGCGATGTCGGCGAGGACGAAAACGGCGAATGACTTCCCGCATCATGCTCGAGACGGGATAACAAGGGCGGACCCCATGGCGAAACGCATCGGCCTTTATCCCGGCACCTTCGATCCGATCACGCTGGGGCATGTCGATATCATCGAGCGGGCCGTGAAGATGGTCGACGAGCTGATCGTCGGGGTCGCCATCAATCGCGACAAGGGCCCGCTCTTCACGCTTGACGAGCGCGTGAAGATGGTCACCGCGGAAATGGCGAAGATTTCAATGAAGTCGAGCGTCCCCATTCGGGTGACGCCGTTTGAATCGCTGCTGATGAAGTTCGCGGAAGAGTCGAATGCGAATTTCATCATCCGCGGCCTGCGCGCCGTCTCTGACTTCGAGTATGAATTCCAGATGGTCGGGATGAACCAGCGGCTCAATGACGACATCGAAACCGTGTTCCTGATGGCGGATGTCCGTTATCAGTTCATCGCCTCGCGGCTTGTGAAGGAGATCGCGCGGCTCGGGGGGGATATCGCGGCCTTCGTTCCCGCCGATGTCGCAGCCCTTTTGAGGGCGAAATTCGCCCGGCCGTGACCCCGGCGTCCCCCGTTCGGGCGATGGACAGGGCCGCGGCAGGCCTTATGACGAAGCTTCGCCATAATCGGGGCTCAAAAGCCTCCCGGGCGACAGGTTGAAGGAGCATGACCATTGGTTCGTAAGTGGCTGTTTTGCGCGGCGTTTCTGGCAGCCTGGCCGTCGGCGGCGTTCGCCGCCAAGGACCTTCCGCCCAACCCGGCGCAGAAAATCGTCGAGGCCGCCGACAGCGAATGGCGCCCGGTCGACCCCGAGAATCTGATCGTCGTCGATCTTCCGGCGGGGCCGATTTATATCGAGCTTCGTCCGGACATCGCCCCCAAGCACGTCCAGCAGATCAAGACGCTCGTTCGCCGCGGATTTTACGACGGCCTCACCTTCCACCGCGTGATCGAAGGGTTCGTCGCGCAAGGGGGCGATCCCAAGGGCGACGGCACCGGCGGATCGGACCTTCCGAACATTCCGGCCGAATTCGCGCGCGACGCGAAGGACGTGACGAATTTCACCACGGTCGGCCGCGATCGACTGGCGGCGCGCGTCGGCCTCATTGACGGCGTTCCAGTCGGCGCCGAACCTGAAACTCTGCGCTCTGTCCGCGCCGATCGGTACGTCCGGCTTTGGGGCGCGCATTGCCAGGGCGTGATGTCGATGGCCCGCGCGACGCCGCCGGATTCGGCCAACAGCCAGTTCTTTCTCGTCATCGGCGACGCTCGGCAGAGCCTCGACCAGCGTTACACGGTGTGGGGCTGGATCGTCGACGGTCTCGAGAACGCGCGGCGCATCGAACGGGGCGAACCGCCGAAGCGTCCGACGCCGATCGTCCGCATGCGCATCGCCGCGGACGTGCCGCCGGAGGAGCTCCCGAAGATCGAGGTCATGAAATCCGACAGCCCGGCGTTTCTGACCTATTTGAAGGAAATGAAGCTCGTCGACGACTCGGGATTCGTGAAGGACCTTTGCGACGTGAAGCCGCCGCGCCGCATCAACGGAAAGATCGAACTATGACCAACCGCATGATCCTGACGCTCGACACCGGAACGGTCGTGATCGAGACGCGGCCCGACAAGGCCCCGAAGCATGTCGCCCGCATCAAGGAACTCGCCGATTCCGGCTTTTATGACGGACTCACTCTCCATCGCGTGATCGACGGCTTCATGGCCCAGATGGGTTGCCCGAAAGGCAATGGGACCGGCGGTTCCGGCAAAAAGCTCGTGCAGGAATTCAACGACATTTCACACCAGCGCGGCGTCTGTTCGATGGCGCGCTCGAACGACCCGAACTCCGGCGACAGCCAGTTCTTCATCTGCTTCGACGACGCCTCCTTCCTCGATCGCAAATACACGGTGTGGGGCGAAGTCGTCGAAGGCATGGAGAATGTCGACAAGGCGCAGCGCGGCGAGCCGCCGCGCAATCCAACGAAGATTGTCAGCTTCAGGAGCGCGGCCTAGGCCGCCGCTCGAAATCAGGCGTCATGGATCGGAGCGTCCTGACACGCGCCTTGCAGACCGGGATCGGTCTGCCGGGCGCGCTGTTTTCTCTGATCGGCGTCGGGCTGCTGGTCGGCTCCTTCTTTCTTGCGCAGCAGGCGGTTGAAGCCCAACGCGAGTGGATTCGCGTGGAAGGAACCATCGTCGACTTCTCGGGCGGTGAAACCCAGGCGCCGATTGTCGAGTATCAGGCTCCCGATGGACGCACGCGGACGGTCACCGGCAGAGTTTCATCGCGGCCGCGCGCGGGCAAGCTGGGCGACCGCGTGCCGGTCCTCATCAATCCCGACGATTCGGAGATCGTTCGGCTGGGAACGCCGTTTGAGTTGTGGTTCGCGCCAGGCCTGCTGGGAGGCATCGGCGCCGTATTTCTTCTTTTCGGGACTCTGACGCGCGCCGCGGCCGGCGCGGCGCGCCTTCCTGGCCAGCTGAGCGAGCGGCGCATTCAGGCGCTGCGCGAGACCGGCGATCGGGTCATGGCGCGCGTCGTTGAAATCATGAGCGTCGGCGCGATTCCGACAGGCCGCGCCGCGGCGCATTGGCGCCTGCGCGCCGAATGGCGCGAGCCGGCGGGCGCCGTCCGCATCTTCATCAGCCAGCCGATCGCCGTCGATCCGTCGCCGCATGTCAGGGTCGGCGACGAGATCGGTGTCTTCATCGATCGCGAGAACCCCAACATCTACGCCTTTGACCTCTCCATTCTGCCGTTCGGCGGCTGAGCGGAGGGCCTGTCGGCCGCGGCCATTGATGCGCTGAAGCGGCGACAGGCGAAAAGGCGAGGGAGTTTCGCCCACGAGCGGCGCAAAGCGGCGAACCAAGGGGACGTCCGATACCAACCGGGCCGCATTTCGGCTAAGGAGCGCAAAAGCCGCCACCGAGTTCAGTCCCAGTGAACCTTGCCTTGTTGCTTGTTCAGGCGCTGCTGCAGTCAGGCGCCGATGAGATCGTCGTTTCGGGCGAGCGCCGGGCGCGCGCCGCCGCCGAGGCGCCGTTCAGCGTGTCGATCCTTGGCGCCGACGAGCTGACCCGGATCGCCGCCGATCATCCGGCCGAAGCGCTTAATCGAGTCGCCGGCGTCCTCATTCATCGCGGCAATGGGCAGGAGCATCTGACCGCGATCCGCTCGCCGGTCCTTACGGGCGGCGCGGGGGCGGGCTCGTTTCTCTATCTCGAAGACGGCGTGCCGCTGCGCTCAGCAGGCTTCGCCAACGTCAATGAATTGTTCGAGGCGCATTGGGAGATCGCCGGACGCATCGAAGTCGTGCGCGGGCCTTCGGGCGCTGCTTATGGGGCGAACGCCATTCACGGCGTCATCAACGTGATCACGCCGGAGCCGATGGACGCAAGCGGTTATTTCCTCGATGCGAGCGTCGACACGATCGGGCGCATCAAGGGCCGCGCCGTCGTCTCGGGCGAGCGCGGCGCGCACGGCTTCCTTGCGGGCCTGTCGCTGCTCGACGATCCTGGCTACCGCCTGGCGAGCGGCGCCGATCAGCAAAAGCTCACGCTCCGCCATGACTGGGCCGGCGGCCGGACGACGACGTCGACGATCTTCGCCGCCTACAATCTCAATCAGGAAACGGCGGGCTTCGTCGAAGGGCCGGATGCTTATCTCGACGAGACGCTGCGGCGCCGGAACGCCAATCCCAACGCCTTCCGCGATGCGCGAGGCATGCGCCTTGCAAGCCGCATCGATACAGAACTCGCCGAAGGGCTCACCTTGTCGGCGACGCCCTTTGCGCGCTGGAGCGACATGGCGTTCCTGCTGCATTTTTTTCCTTCACAGGCGCTGGAGAAAAACGGGCACTGGAGCGTCGGCTCGCAGAACGCGCTCTACTGGGACAGGAACGACAAAGCATCCTTCATCGCCGGGTTCGATGTCGAGTATGCGCGGGGCGATCTCTCCGAGGTGCAGTCGCGGCCGACGATCGGCACGTTCACCCAGGGCGTGCACTATGACTACGAGGTTGCGGCGGCCTCGGTGTCGCCCTTCGCCAGCATGACGCTGCAGCTCGCGCCGCGCCTTTCAGCGACGGCGGCGGCGCGGCTCGACTATACGCGCTATGATTATGACAACCTGACGGCGGACGGAATCGTCGGGCGCTTTTTGAGGCCGGGCGACCGCATCGACAGTTTCACGACGGTCAGCCCGAAATTGTCGCTGCGTTATGATGCGGGCCGCGCGCTTGTTTATGCGAGCTATGCTCGCGGCGCGCGCCCCCCGCAAACGACCGACCTTTACCGCCTGCAGATCAACCAAACGACCGATCCGGCGCTGCCGGAGACGATCGACGCCTTTGAACTCGGATTGAAAGGCTCGGCCGGGTTCCTGCGCTATTCGACAGCCGGCTATTTCATGTGGAAGCGGAATTTCTTCTTCCGCGACGCCGACGGCTTCAATGTGAATGACGGGCGCACGCGTCATGTCGGCGGCGAGGCGGAAATCGCCGCGGATCTGCCATTCGGGTTCGCGCTCGAAGCGCAGGCGAGCTACGGCCGGCACACTTACCGTTTCGACCGGCCCGTTCTCAGCCTGCCGCAGGCGAGCGAGGCGATATCCTTCGGCGACGACATCGACACCAGCCCGCGCTGGATCGCCGGCGCGCGCGCGTTGTGGACCTCCTCCGATCGCCGGTTCCAGGCGGAAGTCGAATGGAGCCATCTCGGCCGCTATTTCCTCGATGCGGCGAACAGCGCCCTTTATCCCGGCCATGATCTCGTGAATGTGCGGGCGCAGTGGGCGGTCACCGACCGGGCGGCGCTGACCTTCGCCTTGCGGAATTTGCTCGACAAGCTTTACGCCGAGCGCGGCGATTTCGCCTTCGGCGTCGAGCGGTATTTTCCGGGTGAGGAACGAACGGCCGCCTTTGGGCTGAGGATCGAAGGATGACAGAGAGAATTACGCCGCCGGAATTCGGAGCGCCGATGGCGCACGCGCAGCCCTCGCCCGACGCAAGGCGTCTCCTTGCGCTCCGCCGATCGCTGTCACCGGAGCTGATGCAGGGACCGGGGCCGGATGGAGCGAGTCTGGAAGCGATCCTCGAGACCGCGGCGCGCGTGCCCGACCACCGCAGGATCGTTCCCTTCCGCTTTCTTGTGTTCGACGGCGAGGCGCGCGCGCGCGCGGGCAAGGTTCTTGCCGAGCGACACGTCGCTCTGAACCCCGGCGCGGCCGAAGCTGAGGTCGAGGCCGAACGGCGGCGCTTCCTGCGGGCGCCCCTCGTCGTCGCGGTCGTTTCGAGGATCGACCCCAATCACAAGACCCCGGCGTGGGAGCAGCAGCTCACCTGCGGCGCCGTCTGCTTCAATCTGTTGTGCGCGGCGTCGGCCTATGGATTCGGCGCCTGTTGGCTTACCGAATGGTATGGTTATGACGAGGGCGTCGCCGCCGCCTTCGGCCTCGAGGGGAGCGAGAGGTTCGCCGGTTTCATCTATATCGGGTCGGCGCGCGAAAGCCCGCGCGAGCGCCAGCGGCCGGTTCTGTCCGAGATCGTCCGACGGTTCTGACCGATGACCGGCGAGGCTGCCGGCCTTAGTTCACAGCCGGGAGCGGTTCGGAGTAGTCTTGAAGCGTCCGGTTCTATGTCCCTCAGCAGCTACAGGATCGACATGCGCTTTCATCTTCTACTGTCGGCCGCCGCCCTCACGCTTGCCGCTTGCAGCAAACCGAAGGAATCAGAAGCGCCCGCTGCGCCGGCGGAAAGCGCCGAGGCGGCAGCGCCCGCCGCGCAGGCCGCGCCGGCGGAAGCGCCGTTCGACGTCTCGATGACCGCGCCCGGGGTCTACAAATCCGACACGTCGCATGCCTATATCACCTTCAGCTATGACCATCAGGGCTATTCGCGGCCTTGGCTGCGCTGGCGTTCATGGGCGGGCGAGCTGAACTGGAATCCTTCCGACCCCGGAAAATCCTCAATCAGCGTCGTCATTGACGCCGCGTCGATAGATTCAGGCGTCGACAAGTTCGACGAGTATCTGAAGAGCGCCGACTTTTTTGACGTCGCCAATCACCCCCGGATCACCTTCAACTCAAGCGGGGTCACGGTCGATGGACCTGCGTCGGCGAGAATCGCTGGGGATCTCACCATCAAGGGCGTGACAAAGCCCGTGACCCTCGATGTTAGGATCAACCGCGCCGCGGATGATGATTTCGCCAAAGGCTACAAGCTCGGCTTTTCCGGCAAGACCCTGGTGAAGCGCTCTGACTTCGGTGTCGACAAATATGTTCCGTTCGTCGGCGACGACGTGGAAATCGTCGTCGAGGCGGAGTTCGTCCTGCCGAAAGAGCCGGCGCCGGTTCAATAATGGAGACGGGCATGGCCTCTGAACGCAGCCGCTACACTTCCGTCGCGATCGGCCTTCACTGGCTGATCGCCGTCCTCGCGATCGGACAGATCGCCGGCGGTCTTTATGTGGAAGACCTCCCGAAAAGCGCCGACGCCGAGCGCTATCAGCTCATACAGCTCCACAAATCCTTTGGAATAACGATCCTGCTCCTGACGCTCGCCCGGCTCGGCTGGCGGCTGACGCATCCTGTCCCGCCTTTGCCCGCGGCGATGCCAGGCTGGCAAAAGACGACGGCGAAGGCGCTCCACTGGGGCTTTTACGCGCTCCTCATCGGCTTGCCGCTCGGCGGCTGGGCGATGGTCTCGGCCTCGCCGCTCGCCGATACGGTGAAAACCTATCTGTTCGGCGTCATTCCCTGGCCGCATTTGCCGTTTTTCGACGGCGTCGAAGACCGCCGCGAGCTTGCGCGGACTTTCGGCGAACTGCATGAATTCGGCGCGAAAGTGATGATCGGCATGATCGTCCTTCACATCGGCGCTGCAATGAAGCACTGGCTGATGGACGGCGACGGCGTTCTTGAATCGATGCTGCCGTTCATGCCCAAGAAGCCGGTATGAGGCGACCGCTGACCTTTTTGTCGTTTGCGGCGGCGCTCGCAGCCTGCGGCGCCGAGCAGGACCATGCGGCGCCCGCGCTGGCGGCTCCGCCCGTCGACGGCGCGTGGATCGTCGACAAGGCCGCAAGCCGGATCGGGTTCACGGGAACGCAGACCGATAAAGCGTTCACCGGCGCCTTCGAGCGGTTTGACGCAACCATCCTTTTCGATCCGGCGGACCTTGCTTCTTCGCGGATTGAGGCGGCGGTCGACACCGGCTCGGCCAGAACCGGGGACCGTCAGCGCGACGCCGCGCTCCCCGGCGCAGAGTGGTTTGACGCCTCCGCTTATCCGACCGCCCAGTTTTCGTCGCGCGCGATCAGGGCGACCGGCCCACACGCCTATGAAGCGGACGGGACGCTTGCGATACGCGGCGTGGAAAAACCTTTGACGCTGCCCTTCACCGTGACCATCGCAAACGGCCGAGCGGTCGCCGATGCTTCGGTGTCGGTCAACCGGTCTGAGTTCGGCGTCGGGCAGGGGGAAGAGTTCGCGACCGACAGGTGGGTCGGATATGACGTCACGGTGACAATTCACCTTGAGGCGACCCGGTGAGCGGCTGCCGGGGCCGGTTTTGCGCCGACGGTGCCTGACGCTAAAATGCCTTAAAGTCCGATCATCCGTCCCGATGCGACCGCATCGCCAGACTGAGAGAGAGCCCATGCGTTTCCTGACTATCGCCGCAACAAGCTTGATCGCCAGCGTGGCCGTCGCCCAGCCGACGCCGCTGCCGGTCAGGTCCCCTGCGCCGGAGATGAAAGGCGAGGCGATGACGCCGGCGCCGCGCCGAGTCCCGGGCGACGCCGCCGAGGTGAAATTGTCCTTCGCGCCGATCGTCGAGGGCGCTGCGCCCGCGGTCGTCAATGTTTATACGAGCCGCGTCGTCAACCGCTCGACGGGCGATCCTTTCTTCGACCGCTTCTTCGGAGTCGGGCCGCAACGCCAGAATTCGCTCGGCTCGGGCGTCATCGTCAGCCGGGACGGCGTGATCGTCACCAACAATCACGTCATCGAGGGCATGACCGAGATCAAGGTCGTGCTCGCCGACCGGCGCGAATTCTCGGCGAAGGTGCTGCTCACCGATCCGCAGACGGATCTTGCGGTGCTGCGCATCGCCGCCGGCGAGCCGCTTCCTTACCTTGAATTCGCCAACTCCGACGCGGCGGAAGTCGGCGACATCGTGCTCGCCATCGGCAATCCGTTCGGCGTCGGCCAGACGGTGACGAACGGCATCATCTCCGCGCTCGCCCGAACGGCCGTCTCGATTTCCGACTATCAGTTTTTCATCCAGACGGACGCGGCGATCAATCCCGGCAATTCGGGCGGAGCGCTCATCGACACGGAGGGCAAGCTGCTGGGCGTCAACACGGCGATCTATTCGCGGTCGGGCGGCTCGAACGGTATCGGCTTTGCGATCCCCTCACGGCTCGTCCAGCAGGTGATCGCCTCGGCGATGCGCGGCGGCGGCCTCGCCCGGCCCTGGGTCGGCGCGACGACCGAAACGGTGACGGCCGACCTTGCGCGCGCGCTGAAGCTCGATCGCCCGATCGGCGCCATCGTCGGCGATCTTTATCCGACCGGTCCGCTCGCGAAGGCCGGGGTGCGCCAGGGCGACGTCGTCGTTGAAATCGGCGGCCAGCCGGTCTTCGACGCCGAGACGCTTCGCTATCGCGTCGGGGTCCAAAATCCCGGCGACAAGGCGACGATCGTCTACCTCCGAAACGGCGCGCGCCTCACGGGGGAGATGGTCTTCGCGCTGCCGCCCGACACGCCGGCGAAGGATGAGCGCACCTTGTCCGGCCAGCATCCCTTCAACGGCGTGACGATCGCCAATCTCTCGCCGCGCTTTGCGGAGGAAATCGGCGTCAATCCGCTCCTTGGCGGCGTCGTCGTCACCGATGTCGCGCAAGGCTCTTATGCCTGGCGCTCGCGGCTGCGCCGCGGCTTCCGCATCCTTTCGGTGAACCGGGTGCGCGTCGCCTCGGTCGCCGACCTGCAGAGGGAAATCTCGAAGCCGGCGATCGCCTGGGAGATCGAAGTCGATCGCGGCGACCGGACCGTCCTCTGGCGCGTCGGCCGCTAGGGACGCGCATGTCGGATCTCTTTGCGGCGGCGGGCCTTGAGAGTGAAGCGCCGCGGCCGCTGGCGGATCGGCTGCGGCCTCGATCGCTCGACGAGGTCGCGGGGCAGGAGCATCTGACCGCGCCGGGCTCGCCGCTGCGGCGCATGCTCGATCGCAAGCGGCTGTCGTCGATCATCCTCTGGGGACCGCCTGGCGTCGGCAAAACGACGATCGCCCGCCTCATCGCGAAGGAATCCGGTCTCGAATTGGAGCAGGTGTCCGCAGTCTTCTCCGGCGTCGGCGATCTCAGGAAGATCTTCGATAGAGCCGCGGAACGCCGGCGCGTCGGCAAGGGAACCCTGCTCTTTGTCGATGAAATTCATCGCTTCAATCGCGCGCAGCAGGACAGCTTCCTGCCGCATCTTGAGTCAGGCCTCGTCACGCTCGTCGGCGCAACGACGGAGAACCCGTCCTTCGAGCTCAATCCGGCGCTGCTCTCCCGGGCGCAGGTTCTGACGCTGAACAGGCTCGGCGAAAAGGCGCTTGAAACCCTTCTGCGTCGCGCCGAGCGGCTGGTCGGCCGCGACCTGCCCTTGGCGCCCGAGGCGCGCGCGGCGCTTATCGGCATGGCGGATGGCGACGGGCGTTTCCTGATCACGCTCGCCGAGGCGATCTTTGAGGAATCCCCGGCCGCGGCGCTCGACGCCGCCGCGCTCGGCCGGCTCGTCCAGCGCCGCGCGCCCGTCTACGACAAGGCGCAGGAGAGCCATTACAATCTCGCAAGCGCGCTGCAGAAGTCGATCCGCGGCTCGGATGTCGACGCCGCTCTCTATTGGGCGGCGCGGATGATCGTCGGCGGCGAGGACCCACGCTTCGTCCTTCGGCGGCTGATTGTCATCGCATCCGAAGACATCGGAAACGCCGACCCGCAGGCCCTGCCGCTCGCCATCGCGGCGGCGGACGCCTTCGAGCGTCTCGGCCAGCCGGAAGGCGAGATCGCCATCGGGCAGCTCGTCGCTTATCTGGCGACGGCGCCGAAATCGAACCGCGCCCATGTCGCCTTCAAGGAGGCGAAGGCGGCGGCGCGTGAGAGCGGTTCGCTCGCCCCGCCGCTCCATGCGATGAACGCGCCGACAGGGCTCATGAAGTCGCTCGGCTATTCGCAAGGCTATGTCTATGACCACGACGCCGAGGACGCCTTCGCGGGCCTTGACTATTTCCCGCCCGGAATGGAACGCCGCCGCTTCTACGCCCCGCGGGAGACCGGCTTCGAGCGCGAGATCGTGAAGCGGCTTGCCGTCTGGGACAGCCGCCGCAAGCCGTAGAAAGACGCCTGATCGTCCTTGCGCGCGCACCCTGGCGGCCGGTCCCCGGGGCGTTGCCGCGCCGCCCGGCCTCGGGCAAAACCTGCCCGCCAGTTCTGGATTTCAGCTTATGCTCGGCGGTCACCTCTGGTTCGCGGTAGGCCTCGGCGGCGCGATCGGCGCCATGGCGCGCTACGGCGTCGGCATCGCCGCCATGCGAGCGCTCGGCCCCAATTTCCCATGGGGAACCTTCAGCGTTAACGTCATCGGCTGTTTCGCCATGGGGCTATTCATTGCGTGGCTGACCGCGCGTGAGCCTCACTCGGCGGCGATGCGGAGCTTCGTCGCCACGGGGATGCTTGGAGGCTTCACGACCTTCTCGGCTTTTGCGCTGGAGGCGGTGACGCTGTGGCGGGACCGCTCGCTGACGGTCGCCGGCTTGTATGTTCTGGCGTCAGTGATTCTGTCGATCATGGCGCTCGGGGCGGGGCTCGCCGCCGGAAGGGCCATTCCATGACCGGCGTTCAATCGGTCGTCGTCGCCGCGAAGGATGACGGCCTGCGTCTCGACCGCTGGTTCAAGACCCATTTCCCGGGGCTCAGCCATGCGCGGCTCGAGAAGCTTTTGCGCACGGGGCAGATCCGCGTCGACGGCGGGCGCGCGAAGGCGAGCCGGCGGGTCGAGACCGGTGAAACGATCCGTATACCACCGATCGACCGGGCGCCGGCCGAAGCCTCGCCGCCGCCGCCGCCGCGCAAGGATGCGGCGGCCTTTCTCCGCAAGATCACGATCCATGAGGACGATCAGATTCTCGCTCTCAACAAGCCGTTCGGCCTCGCCGTTCAAGGCGGCACGAAAACGAAGGAGCATGTCGACGGCATGCTCGCCGCGCTCGAGAAGGACGGCGAACGTCCCCGCCTCGTCCATCGGCTCGACGCTGACACCGGCGGGCTTTTGATCGTCGCAAAGACGCGCAAGGCGGCGGCGGCGCTCGCCCGATCCTTTCAGGGCCGCGGCGTTGAGAAGACCTATTGGGCCCTCTGCGCCGGGGCGCCGGAACACGCTGAAGGCACGATCAACCTGCCGATCGGAAAGAAGATGGTCTGGACCCGAGCCGGCCAGCGCGAGCAAATGGCACCGGCCGACGAGGCGGAGGCCAAGACAGCGATCACCGATTACATGGTTCTCGACAGCGCCGGTCCTGTCAGTTTCCTGGCGCTGAAGCCGGTGACGGGCCGGACGCATCAGCTGCGGGTCCATTGCGCGGCGATCGGCGCCCCGATCATCGGCGACCGCAAATATGGCGGGCCGCGCGCGCGCGTCGAAGGCGTCGGCGAAGGGCTTCACCTCTTCTGCCGGTCGATGCGCTTTCCGCATCCAACGACCGGCAAGCTGATGACGCTGACCGCGCCGCTCACCGGCGCCATGAAGGCGAGCTTGGCGCTTTTCGACTTCGACGCCGACGCCAAGGTTTCCTGGCCTGACCTGCCCTGGAAGAAGCCCGCGCGATGACCAAAGCTGGCGAAAATCCGCCGGCTGCGCCCAAACGCTTCTTCAAGAGCGCGGCGCTCGCGGAGGAGGGGAACGCGTTCGTCCTCACCCTCGATGGAAGACCGGCGCGAACGCGGGCAGGCCGGCCGCTGTCCACTCCGTCGCACCCGCTCGCGGCGGCGATCGCCGCGGAATGGAAGGCGCAAGGGAACTGGCTGCTGTTTCCGGCGATGCCCATGACGCGATTTCGCATGACGGTCATCGACCGCGGCGATGAAGACGCCGATTTATGGCGCCGCGGGGTGCTCGACTTTCTTGCCTCAGACCTCCTTTGCTACCGCGCCGAGGCGCCGGCGGCGCTGATCGAGCGTCAGGCGAGGACGTGGGATCCGATCCTCGCCTGGGCGGCGTCAGAGGGAGTGGCGCTCAAGACCGGCGCCGGCGTCGGGTTCATCGCCCAGCCGGCGGAGAGCCTTGCGGGCGGGGCCCGTCTTCTTGAGGGGGCGACGGCGGACATGCTCATCGCGATCAAGAGCGCCGCCGAAATCACGGGTTCGGCGGTCATTGCGCTAGCGCTCTGGCGGCGCGCGTTCGAGGACCACGCTCTGTTCGACGCCGCGCGGACGGATGAAAGATTTCAGGCGGAGAAATGGGGCTTCGACGCCGAGGCGGAAGCCCGCGCCCGGCGTCTCAAGGCGGACTTTCTCGACGCGGCCCGCTATCTGTCGCTGGCCGGCGCGGGCTGATCGGCGATCGACTCGCCGCGATTGGCGATGCGGAAATTCAGAAGTTCATCGCCGGTGAGCACCCCGTCATTGTTTTTGTCGAGGGCGTCGAAATCGATCAGCACCTCGCGGATGTAATCTTTCCGGCTGACCGTGGGCGCGCCCCCGGCGATGAAAGCGAACTTCGCCCGCGCCTGACTTTCGTGCTCGGCGCGCGCGGCCGTTTCATCGGCATGCGGCGTCGGGTCGACGAAGCGCCCGCGCCCCGAACCGCTCACCGTCGCTTCGTGCCAGCCGTTCACAAGAAACACGAACTCGTTCACGTCGAGCTTGCCGTCGCGGTTCTGGTCCGCGATGACGAAATCGAGTTTCGCTTCCTCGAACGCTTCCTTTCGCGTCAGCGCGCCGCTGGCGAATTCCGCCTTGAGCCGTTCGAGCGGCGACATCGCCGCCTCGGTGCCGCGAATGGGATCATCCGGCGAATAGACGATCGTCTCGGTGCGGGTCTCGACGACCTTGCCGTCGATCGTGCGGGTCAGCGTGACGCCCTGACGGATCTGCTGCTGCGAATTGAGGAACGAGGCCATTTCGTCCTCGTTGATCGTCGGCGTCTCAGCGGCGGCCGCCGCATCCGTGGCGACGGGCAAGTCGACAGGCGGCGATTCCTGCGCGGCGGCGCCGGCAAGGCTGGACAGAGCGATGAACGAGACGGTCAGAACACGCATGGAGGAGCCCCGGAGTTAAGGTTTTCGACTGGAGAATACTCATGGCCGGCGGAAATGTCTTCAATCGGCCCTATTACGGAAAGATCAGGTGCGCGCCCCGGCCGATAGGGGCGGCGGCGCCGAGACCGTCGGGCCGAAAACGGCATGAAAGGAGGTGTGCAGCGCGGCGTCGGCCTCAGTCAGCGTCACCGGCAGGCCGAGATCGACGAGGCTGGTCACGCCGAGCCCCGGCGCCGTCACGCCGCAGGGAACGATGCCGCTGAAATGAGAAAGGTCAGGTTCCACGTTTAAAGCGATCCCGTGAAAGCTGACCCAGTGGCGCAGGCGGACGCCGATGGCGGCGATCTTGTCCTCGCGCCGCGGCTCGCCCGGTCTTGTCCGGTCGATCCAGACGCCGACCCGGTCTTCGCGCCGTTCCCCTGTCACGTTGAAATGGGCTAGAGCGCCAATGATCCAATCCTCGAGCGCGCCGACAAAGCCGCGCACGTCCCGTCGGCGCGCGGAAAGGTCCAACATGACGTAGGCGACCCTCTGCCCCGGGCCGTGATAGGTGAACTGGCCGCCGCGCGGGGATCGGAACACCGGGAAGCGCGCGTCGAGGAGATCGCCGTCCTTCGCGCTGGCGCCGGCCGTGTAGAGCGGCGGATGTTCGAGGAGCCAGACCATCTCGGGGGCCCCGTGGCGGATTTCAGAGACGATCCCCTCCATGGCTTCCGAGGCCGCCGGGTAGGGGACGAGCCCCTCCGATACGGCCCAGCGCACGGGCCGTTGCGATCGGAAGAGAGGACTTAACGCGGTTCTAACCAAAGCCGTTGAAGCTCGCCTGGTTGCGTTTGCGGAGTCCCTAGCGCCCATGGCCGCGCTCGAACAGGCTGATGTTGAGATCACCGTTCTCGTCGGGAGCGCCGGCGTGCCGCTGGCTCGGCTGATGACGCTGTCGCGGGGCGACGTGGTGACGCTCGACCGTGGCGTTTCCGGGCCGGTTTCCCTGCTGGCGAACGGCCGGGAGATTGCGAAGGCGGACGTTACCCTGATCGGCGACCGGGTCGCGGCCGCGGTTTCCGCGCCGACCTGACATCGAGCCGGACCGGGCTTGAGGCGGCAGGGGGCATTTGCTATGGCCCCCGCCTGCTTCGAAATCCTCTGAAGCAATCAATGCGGTCGTGGCGGAACTGGTAGACGCACCAGCTTGAGGTGCTGGCGAGTAACATCGTGGAGGTTCGAGTCCTCTCGACCGCACCATTGGGAACCCCCTGTCGGGCTCCAAATTTCTGTTCGAGGCGTCGCCGAAAGTTCGTCCTTCCCATTCCAGGGAGTTGCGAGACGGCCGCTATTGGACTGAGCCTTGAAGTCCGTAAGGCCGCCCAAGTCCTTCGCCGTTGGCAGCCGGGAGCCCCAGCGATTCGCCGTCGGTCCATAGTTGCGAATAACTCGCATTTGCATTAAAGACTCTTCTCGCAGGCGATTCCTTCGCGTGCGGGAGACCCGGATCGAATGTTCCTTGACGCATTGAGTGCCGTTCCTCGGCTGGGCGCCGGTCCCGCGCTCGCGCTTGACGCCTTCCGGCTGATGGCGACCGGAAGCGATGAATGCGGACTTGTGGCGCGGTTTGACGACGAGTTCGGGTTTGCGGGCCGGGCTGCGCTCGGCGCCATGCATCTCTTGGTGCGGGAAATCGGCATGCGAGGTTGCCGGCGGATGACGATCGCCTGTCCAGGCTGTTGCCGTCTAACCGATGACGAGTGGCGCATTCTGGCGCTTCTCGGCGCCGCGCAGGCGCGCGATGTTTCGCGCGTGGACTTTCATCTCTCCTGTTTGTTTGCCGGGCGCGGCAGCGAAACAGCGCGCGCGGCGGCGTTGGCGCTTGGCGGGCTGTTTCGCGCCGTCGGGCGGGAACTTGACGGTCCCGCTCTTGAAATCCGGTCGCCGACCCGACCGCCGCACATGAGTCTCGTCCATTCCGGGGACGAGGCCTGACCCGGAGGTCCTCCGCCCACTGAGGAACGCCGGTCAGGGTTAAGAGGCATGAGGCTTGCGCCCCGCCTCCATTGTGAGACGGTCGATCGCCATCGCCACCGCATTTCTTCTGACCGGACCGCCGGTGCGGGCGGAAACCGTCATCTTGAGTCCTGATCCCTGTCCGGCGGCGGCCGAGCAGCCGCTCATCATCGACCTTGGCGATGTCGAGCTGTTCAATCGGGACCCTGAGGTCGCGCTCGGCCGGATTCTTGTCGTCTACCCGCCGCTACGCGAGGGATGGGCGAGCGCCCGCATACTCATGCGCTTTGACCTCGAGCCGCAAGCAGCGGGCGCGGGCGAGCCGGGCTGTTCGCGCCCGCGCCCCTTCACGGCGCCGAACTAAGGCCGCTCCGGGGCTTGCGCCCATCTTTGCGGCGGAACCGCCCCTCGCATGGACAAGCCGCGTCGGCGGTCCCTATAGACGGCGGACTTTCCCCGTCCGGAGCCCCGAATGCGCCTCTCCCGCTATTATCTGCCGGTTCTCAAGGAAACGCCCGCCGAGGCGCAGATCATCTCACACCAGCTGATGCTTCGGGCCGGCATGATCCGGCAGGTATCAGCCGGCATCTACGCCTGGCTGCCGCTCGGGTTCCGGGTCCTCAAGAAGATCGAGCAGATCGTTCGCGAAGAGCAGGACCGCGCCGGCGCCGTCGAAATGCTGATGCCGACCATCCAGTCGGCTGAACTTTGGCGCGAGAGCGGGCGCTATGACGCCTATGGCAAGGAGATGCTGCGCATCAAGGACAGGGCCGACCGCGAAATGCTCTACGGCCCGACGAACGAGGAGATGATCACCGAAATCTTCCGCGCCGGGGTCCGTTCGTACAAGGATCTTCCAAAGATGCTCTATCACATCCAGTGGAAGTTTCGCGACGAGGTCCGGCCCCGCTTCGGCGTCATGCGGGGACGCGAATTCCTGATGAAGGACACTTACTCCTTCGATCTCGACCAGGCCGGCGCGCGCCGCAGCTACAACAAGATGTTCGTCGCCTATCTGCGGACGTTCCAGCGCATGGGGCTGACCTCTATCCCGATGCGCGCCGACACCGGCCCGATCGGCGGGGACCTCAGCCATGAATTCATCGTGCTGGCGGAGACGGGCGAGAGCGCGGTCTTCTGCGACCGCCGGCTGCTCGATCTCCCCGCGCCAAGCGCCGACCTCGATTTCGACGGCGATCTGCAGCCGGTCATCGATCGCTACACCTCCTATTACGCCGCGACGGAAGAAAAGCACGATGTCGCGGAATTCGAGGCGAAGGTCGCCAAGGGCGACCGCATCGCCGCGCGCGGGATCGAGGTCGGTCACATCTTCTATTTCGGCGAGAAATATTCAGCGCCGATGCGCGCCATGATCGCCGGACCCGATGGCAAGGACCGCCCTGCGGAGATGGGAAGCTACGGCGTCGGCGTTTCGCGCCTCGCCGGCGCGCTGATCGAGGCCTTCCACGACGAAGCAGGCTGCAAATGGCCCGTGCCGGTCGCGCCCTTCCATGTCGGGCTCGTCAATCTTAAGCAGGGGGACGCGGCGACCGATGGAGCCTGCGCGAAAGCCTATGAAGCGTTGGCGGGCGCGGGCGTTGAGGTCCTTTATGACGATACGCCTGCGCGGCCAGGCGAGAAATTCGCCCGAATGGACCTCATCGGCCTGCCGTTCCAGCTCATCATTGGGCCGCGCGGGCTCGAGGCCGGCAAGGTCGAGGTCAAGCGCCGCGCTGACGGCCATCGCGACGAGCTCGCGCTCGACGCCGCGCTCGAGATGCTGAAGCGCGACGTCAGAAACGCATTGAAGGTGTAGGGCGTTGAATTCCGCGATGACGCCGCATGCAGCAAGCCGACCGACCGACCTGCGCAAGGCGCAATCCACGTCGGCAGGGTCAGCGGCGACACCGCCCTTTTCGTTTTTCGAATGGATGGTGGCTCGGCGCTACCTCGGCGCGACGAAGTCGGAGAAGGGCGTCTCCCTCATTTCGATCATCGCCTTTGTCGGCATCATGCTGGCGGTCGCGACCCTCATCATCGTCATGTCGGTGATGCAGGGCTTTCGCACCAAACTCCTTGACCAGCTTCTCGGCGTCAACGGACACGCTTTCATCGTCGGCGAGGGGCCGATCGCTGATTATGGCTCGCTCATCGAGCGGCTGCGCGCGACGCCTGGCGTCGTCGATGCGACGCCGATGATTGCAGCGCCCGTCTACGCCAGCGCTGCGAGCGAGACGGGGCTGATGGTCCGCGGTCTTTCCCGCGAGGACATGCTGAAGATCAATTATGTCGTCGGCGTCGATCCCGAAACCGGCCGGCGCCACGTCGTCGGCGGTTCGTTTGACAATTTCGGCGTCGGCGCGAACGGCGGGAACGAAATCGCCATCGGCAACCGCGTCGCCTGGACGCTCGGCGTCGGGCCGGGCGACAAGGTGACGCTGATCTCGGGGCGGGGCGCAGACACGCCCTTCGGGCCGACCTTGCAGAAAAAGACCTATACGGTTGGAGCGATTTTCGAGGTCGGCAATTCCGAATTCGACAGCTTCATCGCGTTCATGCCGCTCGAGCAGGCGCAGCTGTTCTTTGGTTATGACGACGCGGTGCAACAGGTCGAGGTGAAGGTCGCGAACCCGGAACGGATCAGGGATTACCGGGCGGCGCTGATCGGCGCCGCGGGGGGCCTCTCCGTCCGCGACTGGCGCGACCAGAACCAGGCTTATGTGAGCGCGCTTGACACCGAACGCAGCGTCATGCGGCTCATCCTGTTGCTGATCGTCGCGGTTGCGGCGCTCAACATCATCACCGGCCTCATCATGCTGGTGAAGGACAAGACGCGCGACATCGCGGTGCTGCGCACCATGGGCGCGACGCAGGGCTCGATCATGCGAATTTTTTTCCTTTCCGGCTCGCTGATCGGGGTGCTCGGCACGCTTGCCGGCGCCGTCGCGGGGGCGCTGTTCGTCTGGAACATCGACGCCATCGAGACGTTTCTTTCAGCGGTGTTCAACACCGATCTCTTCCCGGCGGACGTTTATTATTTCAGCTCCATCCCGGCGAAGTTCGAATGGCGCGAGGTCGGCGTCATCGTCGGCTGGGCGCTGTTCATGTCGTTCATCGCGACGATCTACCCGGCGCGGCGCGCCGCCCGCCTCGATCCTGTGGAGGCGCTGCGCTATGAGTGATCCGGCGCTCGAACTTCGCGGCGTCGGCAGGCGTTATGGCGACCTCGTCATCGTCCAGCCCTCGGATCTGACGCTTCGCCGTGGGGAAACGGTGGCGCTGCTCGGGCCTTCGGGATCAGGGAAGTCGTCGCTTCTCCATATCGCAGGGCTGCTCGAGCGGCCGAGCGAAGGCGAGGTGGTGATCGCCGGCAAGGCGACGTCGGCGTTTGACGACGCGGCCCGGACCCGGCTTCGACGCGACAATCTCGGCTTCGTCTATCAGTTCCATCATCTGCTGCCTGAGTTCTCGGCGCTCGATAACGTGGCGCTGCCGCAGCTCATCCGTGGCGCGTCGCGCCGCGAGGCGGACCGAGAAGCGACGCGTCTGCTGACGGCGATGGGGCTTGGCGAGCGCCTGTCGCATCAGCCGGGGCAGTTGTCGGGCGGCGAACAGCAGCGGACCGCGATCGCGCGCGCGCTCGCCAATCATCCGCGCGTCTTGCTCGCCGATGAGCCGACCGGGAATCTCGATCCAAAGACCTCGGGCAAGGTTTTTGACGCGCTTCTGGAGATGGTGAAGTCCGAAGGACTGTCAGCGCTCATCGCAACCCATGATCATCGGCTCGCGAACCGGCTCGACCGCATCGTCGTCATCCGCGACCAGCGGCTTGTCGAAGCGACCGCGGCGGAGGTCGCCCTCGGCTGAGGGCGCGCATTGGCAAAGCGCGC
>JBKBLR010000017.1:0-18331 GCA_046296195.1 Parvularculaceae bacterium
CAGGTGACGGCGCGCGTTGCGTTGTACAGCCGCCCGTAGCGTACCTGCGAGGGGCACACTTGCTCACAGGCGCGGCAGCCCAAACACAAGTCGAGATGCGCCCGCAGGGCCGGCGTGAGCTCGAGTTGACCCGCAGCCAGCGCGCGCATGCGCACCAGGTGAGGGTTGCCCTGCATGGAGCGCACGGCGCGGAGCACGCGCTCCTTGCCGTGCAACTCCCGGATCTTCATGTTGCCGTTCTTCATCAGGATCGTCCGGCGCTCGTCCTGATAGCTCTGCGACTTCTTGTGATAGACATAGGTGTGCGTGGCGATGACCAGGCCGAAGCCGGCGTTGACCGCGCGGAAGCAATAGTCGTTCTCCTCGCCATAGCCGCGCGGGAACGCTTCCTGGTCGAAGAGGCCGACGCGGTCGAAAACCTCGCGCCGGATGAACATGCAGAATCCGGACCCCGTCGGAACCGCGACGGGATCGAGACGGCGCGTCCGCCCGAGGATGAGGCCGGCATAGTCCTCATGCGTCATGAAGTCGGGTTTCGGGTTCGCCGCATCCTTCACCGGGAAGGAAAAGGCGCCCGCATTGTCGCTCATCGCCGTCGCGGCGCCGATGTCATCGCCGCGGCGCGCCGCCTCGAGGAGCCCGTCGAGCCAGCCGGGCGTGGTGATCGTGTCGCTGTTGAGAAGCACGACGTCATCCGCGCCCGCCGCCTGAACGCCGATGTTGATGGTCTTCGTATAGCCGAGATTGTGCGGGTTCGTCAGAGTCTCGAACCCTTCGACGGCGGCGTAGCGGCGCAGAAGCGGCGCGATTCGAAGGTCGGTGCTGCCGTCATTGATGAGAATGACGCGCGCTGCGCGCGGGTCGATGGTTTTTTCGAGGGACTGCAGGCAGGCCGCCGTCTCATCGGGCGCATTGAAAACCGGCACGATCACGCTGACGCGGCGCGAAGGCGCGCGCCGGCCGATGGCCACGCCCGCCGCCTCAGTCAGCGCGGCGCGCAGCGTGTCGACAAGACGCGCCGGCGCATAGTCGCGCGCGACCTTCAACCGCCCCGCCCGGCCCATGCGGGCGATGAGCGCCGGGTCGCGGCAGAGCGCCGCGACGCGCGCCGCCGCCGCGTCGATGTCGCGGAAGGGCACGAGATAGCCGCTGACCCCGTCCTCGACAATCTCCGACACCGCGCCATGGTCATAGGCGACGACGGGTCTTCGCGCCGCCAGCGCTTCGGCTACCGTGCGGCCGAAGGATTCGGCGAAGTGCGACAGGCTCATCACGATATTCGAGGCCGCCATCGCGTCGCGAGGGCTTTCGGCGTAGCCGGCGAAAACGACATTGCCGGGCGCTTTGGCCTTCAACGCCGCCGTGACCGGATTATCCGGCCCGATGACGAGGAAACGCGCATTCGGGGCGAGCGCTTCGCAGCGGCGGGCGACGTCGACAAAATCAGCGACGCCCTTCTTCGGCAGATTGCTGCTGACGAGGGCGACGTTGACGGTGTCACCAGGATCGTTCGGCAGGTCGAGCGCTGCGAGATCGACGACATTGGGCGCAAGATGGGTGCGGCCCGGCCGCGCGAAAACCTCGGCCGTCGCCGCCGAATTGGCGATGACGTGATCGGCGAGCTCGAAGACGCGCGACACGATCGACGACGGCGGCAGCCCGATCTGCGCGATGAGATCCTCGTCGCGATCGATGAGCTCCCGCGCATGAACCGCGGTCCGCTTTCCCTTGCGCCGCGCCGCCACGAGCGGCTCCAGCAGCGTGATCGTATTCGCATAGACGAGATCGATGTCGTGTTGCTCTATCAGGCCCTCGAACAGCCGGACGATCTCTTCATCCGGCTCGCGCGCGTCCGCCCATTGCCGATAGGGGATCGCAGCGACGCCCATTGATCGCCGTGCACATAGCTCACCATAAAAAATATGCGCCGCGCTCGGCAGCGCAACGATGACGTTGACATCGAGCGTCTCGAGCGCGCCCAGCATGTCGATGAAACTGCGCTCGCCCCCGAACAGCTTGTCGCTGACCCAATGCGAGACGAGGAGGACGGTCGGCGCGTCCTTCCGGGGCGCCTTGAAGCCCGGCGTCCAGCAAAGCCTCGGCGCCGCGAGCGGAAAAGCGGGCGGCGCCGCGGCGCTCCCGAGCGCGCTCTTCACCGCCGCGAGATAGCCGCGGCCGAAGCGCTGCGAGGGCTCGAGCGTCGTTCCTTCCGCCCATTCGTTCCAGGCGTTGATGAAGAGAAGCGACTGGCTGGCCGGATTGTTCCGTCCTTCCTGATCGACGACGCCGGCGAGCCAGCGACGGAATCGCGCCGGGCTCGCCCCGGTGAAGATGCGCGCTTCCACATTGCGCCGCGCCGTGTTGTCCCAGTCGAGCATCACGCCGCGATGAACGGGCCACGGATAGCTGTCGTCGAAGCGCTTGAGATCCGCATCGACCGCTTCGTCATAGCCGTAGATCTGGCCGCGAAAGTCCTTGGCGAGATTGGCGACGACGCGGCGCTTGTCGGCGCCGAAGCTCTCATGCGGCGGAAACATGACAAAGGCGTCGAGACCGAAATCCGCCGGCATGCCGTCGAGCGGCTCGGCGCCGCACCGGACCGCACAGAGGTGGATCTCGCCGATTCCGGCCAAGCGGCATTCCTCGCGCCACATCGCCGCCGTTTCGAGCCAGTTCGGGATGAGGCGAATGCGGTAGACGATCAGAACCGGCTTGCCCTCGTGCCGGATATAGCGCGGGTCGCGCATCATCCGGATGAATTCATGGATCAGCGCACGGTTCGATTCCGGCGAATAGGACTGCGCGAGGAGGACATGCTTGTTCTGGCCGTCCCAGTTGCGCGACCAGTTCTCGTTCGCCCAGCAGACGCAGAAGGGAAAATCGGGTTTTCCCGACTGAAGCATCTGCTCGATCGGGCGGTTGAGGAGCTTCTTGCCGTCGAACCAATAGTAATAATAGCAGAAGCCGTGGACGCCGAACCGGCGCGCGAGCGCGGCCTGCGCTTCCTGCGTTTCGGGATTGCGCAGGTCGTAATAGCCGAGGTCGGCAGGAAGCTTCGGCTGGTCATGACCGCGGAAGAGCGGCTTCGCCTTCGCGACATTCGGCCATTCGGTGAAGCCCTCGCCCCACCAGAGATTGTTCTCCGGGATCGGATGATATTGTGGAAGGTAGAACGCGATCGCCCGCACCTGCCGCGCGGCGGGCTTTGCTTCTTCGATGGCGTCAAACGTCGTCGCCGGCGTGCCCGCTTCCTCGGCGATCCCCGCGAGCATGGCCGGAAGCAACGGCGCGGCGGCGCCGCTAAATTCGCCATGCTCGATGCGGTGGGCGCGGAACTGGTGGATGATGAGGCCCGAGATCAGCAGCGCCGGGCCCGTCGGGACCGCCCCGATCTTCGGCGCCGCGCGCCCGAGCCGGTCGAACCACGCGCCGAGCCTCAGAGCCGCCGCTTCACCCGGCGCCGCAAGCGAGGCCGCCGCCAGCCCGTCGGCGAAGCGCGCAAAGGCGTCGGCGATCGCGCCCGCGTCAGCGCCTTCATCCGCCGTCACCACGGCGACGCGGTCATACTTCGCGAGCGGCCCCGCATTGATGAGATGGGCGAGGATCTCAGATGTATTCGCCTGCGGCGGATAAGCGACGACCGCGCCGCGACGAAGGCGCGCCGTCGTCAGCTCTGCAGGCTCAATCTGTGATGCGTCCGTGACAGCGATGATGAGATCGCCTTCCGCGCGGACGATTTCGGCAAGCGCCGGAAGGCGCACGGCGTCAGCGCCCGGCGGCGCGATGAGAACGAGAAGCCGCGGCGACCCCGGATTGCTGGCGCGCACCGAGAACAGGTCCGGGAACGCCGGTTCGATCCGGGCGACCTGCATCGCCTGCGCCCGATTGAGCGGGCGTCCCTCGGCGCGACCCGACCGCTCATAATGGAGGAGCGGATTGATCCCCGCCGCGGCGACGTCAGGATTGGCGGCGAGGTAGGCCGCGCCGTCGAAATTCGGCGACGGATTGCGCCCGAGCCTTGCGCCGATCCAGAGATAATGCTCGGCGGCGTCCATGCCGAGCTGATCGACGTCCGGATGACGCGCGAGATACCAGCGCGAATCGAAGAGCTTCGATGCTCTGATCGCCTCGATGTCGGAATCCTGGGCCGTCAATGCGCACCCGCCGTCGCCCGCCGCATCGCCTCTTCGACCGCGGCGCTGGGTGCGCGCCCTTCGCGGGCGCCGAACTCAACGAAATGCCGCGCCGGATCGACTCCGGCCGCCGCGACGTCCTTGTTGTGCGCCCGGTACCAGTCGGCGTCGAACAGCCCGGCTTTCATCAGCATCATGACGCGCGCCCGCAATTGCCGACCCTTGAACACCGGCGCCAGCGGGGCTTCGGCGATCGCCCGCGCCGCCGCAGCGGCGCGCAGCGCGGAATCGAGTTCCAGCGCATGCCGGCCAGCGTCAGCCTCTTTCAGCGATCGGCGCAGTTCGTCTGTCTCGCCGGAGCGAGTCGCAAACAGTGCATCAAGCGTTGCGTAATCGGCCTGCGCCCGCGAGAGCGCGGCCTCGCGCGCCTTCAGCATGCGCGTCATCTCGGCGATCTCCTTGAACCGCGCTGACGCTTCCGCTTCACTCGCGGCCTTGGCGGAGGCGAGATCCGCCTTGTGCCGGGCCGCAGCCTGCTCGGCGGCCTGCCGGGCCGCCTCGAGTTCTCTTTTCGTATCCGCCAGCGCGGCCTCGAGCTCCGCCAGCTTCGTTGCGGCGGCTTCTGCATCCTTCAGGCGCGCGGCGAGATCAGCGACCGCGCGCGCCTGATCTTCAGCTTCAACCGAACGCTGCTTGAGGGCGCTTTCCGTCATCGCGAGGCGCGACTTCAGATCCGCGATCTCCGCGGCGGCAAGAGAGAGCCGCTTTTCGTCGTCAGCGCGCTTTACTTCCAACTCCGCCGATCTTTTCTCGGCGGCGGCAAGCGCGTTCTCGAGCTTGGCGGCCTGCCCCTGATGAAAGTGTTGAAGGGCGACGAGACGCGCAAAGGCATGGCCCGCTTCGTCGAGCCGCGACCGGATGCGGTCGAGCGCCGGATAATCCTGCGCGTCCTCTCCGGCCTCCGCCCACCGGCTCAAGATCGCGAAAGCCTCGCTGGCCCACGCATGGGCGCCGTCATTAATCGCATCGCTGTCGCGCCTGTGGTGTCGCTCCTTGTCGGACAGAAACTCATCGATCGCCGGGGCCGCAGCGCTCTGACGCTTCGGCCAAGAGAGATCGAGCGTCTTCGCAGCACGATCAAGGGTTCCCTTCCAATTCGAAAGAAGCGCGTCATAGGAGATGAAAGCGCGCTGGCGCCCGCGAGTCTGCGCTTCGGCGTCGAGCGTATTGCGCAGCCAAAGCAGCACGCCGCGCGCCATATCAAAGTTATCACGCTTCTTCAGCGAGGCGGCGACCTCGAGCGGATGACGCAGCGTCGTGAGGATCGCAGGCCGCGCCCCGGCCGATTCGATCGTCTCCGCCCACCAGCCGGCGAGGCGATTGATGCGCGGATCCTTCAGCGCATAAAGCCATGATCCGCCGAATTCGTCCTTCAAGGTCGCGATCGCCCGTTCGCGATACTCGCCCGCTTTGGGCGACCGGAACCAGTCAGGATTGACCGCTTCGAAATCGTGCCAGCTGCTTCCGGCCGACTCCAGAAGATCGTCATTGACGCGGCAGACCGGCGCCGATTCCCAATGGCCGAGCTCATTCCCAGGCGCGGCCCCGAGCAGGGTTTTCGGCAAATCGCAGCCGAGAAGGCTGAGCGTGCGCGCCAGCGCGCTCGTTCCCGACCGGTGCATGCCGAGCACAAGAACGCAGACACGCGCCGCAGCGGCGCCATTGAGCGACATCACCCCGTTCGATTCCATCCGCGACCCGTTCAGACCGGGACGGCGCAAGCCGACCCCTGACCAAGGGCCCCTTAAGGGATTCGGAGACCCTTGGTCCTACCTATCGGGAGGCGCCGCATCGGACAAGGCGCATGAAGCGCCAAGCGTCCAAGCATCGAGGCCGACCGTGCGGGGGCGGAACCAGCCTTCCCTGCAAGCCTTACTTGCCGATCTTTTACGTTGCACTGTCGAGCAAGGCGGCTAGGCTCGACAGCGTCGACGCTCCCCCGATCATCGGCGGATAAAACGCGTCCGCTTACGCGGCAAAGCAGGAGGATGAACAGCATGTGGACGGTGACCCTGGGGACGACGAGCGGCGTGTCATCGTCCATTCTCGCCAGCATCCAGCAGATCACGCTTGAGGCCGCCAATTATTGGGGCCGCTACATCAATTTCGGCTCGGCCACGATCGACATCCGGGTCAATATCGTCAATCTCGGCCAGACGACCCTGGCGCAGGCGGGGCCGGATTTCTTTCCGACTCAGGTCGTCAGCGGCGCGCAGGTCTTTCAGGCGGGCCCGATCCTCGAAATTCAGACCGGCGTCGATCCGAACGGGTCGACGCCTGACATCGACATCGATGTCAACCTCACCTCCATCAATGAGAACGAATATTACTACGGCGGGCTATCAAACCCGAATGTCCCTTTCGCCCAGTTCGACCTCTTCACGATCCTCGCCCACGAAATCGGACATGGCATCGGCTTCATCTCGTTCGATCCGGCGAACGCCGCCGCCAACCGCGCCGAGTTCGATCTCTTCAAAAGCGGGAACTTCTTCACTGGTCCGCGGGCGGTGGCCGTCTATGGCGGCAATGTGCCGCTGCAAAACGGCGATGGCAGCCATCTTGCTGATTTCGACCTGCTGTTCCCGTCCATTTCCAATGGCGAGCGGAATTTCGTCTCCGCGCTCGATATCGCCATCCTCGCTGACGCCGGCTTGCCGATCCTTGAACCGACCGCCGGCGACGATTCTCTGTTCGGGTTTGAACGCTTCGTCGACGGCGGCGCGCTCGTCGGGGGCAATGACGTCATTGCGCTGCTCGCCGGCGCCGACTGGTATAATGGGCTCAGCGGAACCGATTCCGTCGACGGCGGCGCCGGGAATGACACGCTGCTCGGGGGATCAGGCAACGACACCTTGCGCGGCGGCGCCGACAATGACCTGATCGACGGCGGCGACGGCTTCGACAGCCTCTTTGGCGATGATGGCGACGATCTTTTCGTCAACGGCGGCAGCGACGCCTATGACGGCGGCGCCGGGACCGACACGGTCAGTTACGCTTCTGCGGTCGGCGCGATCCGCATCATCGGCGGCGCCGGCACGCTGGGTCTGGCGACGAGCGCGACCTTCGTCAGCATCGAGAGAATAATCGGCGGCGGCGGCAATGACACGATTTCGGGCCTTGCCGCGAATGAAGAGTTCATCGGCGGCGGCGGCGCGGATTCGCTTTCCGGCGCTGACGGCGACGACACGCTGAACGGCGGCCTTGGCGCTGACACGCTCAACGGCGGCGCCGGACTTGACACGGCCGATTATTCCGACCGGACGGGCGCGGTGAACGTCAACCTGTTCAACGGCGTCGCGGTGACCGGCGGCGCGCTAAATGCCTCGGGCTTTTATGTCGGCGGCGCGACGGAGGACCAGCTCCTCGCGATCGAAGCGGCGGTCGGCTCGGGCTTCGGCGACCGGCTCGTCGGGGCCAACAGCGCCGAGCGCATCGAGGGCCGCGGCGGCGCGGACAACATCGCCGGCCTCAACGGCGCCGACACGCTTCTCGGCGGGGACGGCGACGACACGCTGAACGGCGGCGCCGGCAACGACACGCTCGATGGCGGCGACGGCTTCGATACCGCGAGCTACGCCGACCGGACCGGCGGCGTTAACGTCAACCTGTTCAACGGCGTCGCGGTGACGGGCGGCGCCGTCAACGCCGCCGGATTCTATCAGGGCGGCGCCGTCGAAGACACCATCCTCAGCATCGAAAGCGTCATCGGCTCGCCCTTCGCCGACCGCCTGATCGCAGCGAACGGCGCCGAGCGCCTCGACGGCGGCGCCGGCAACGACCTCCTCTTTGGCCTCAACGGCGCCGACCAGCTGTTTGGCGGCGACGGAAACGACACGGTGAATGGCGGGCTTGGCGCGGACACACTCAACGGCGGCGCCGGGACGGACACGGCCGACTATTCTAACCGGACGGGCGCGGTCAACGTCAACCTGTTCAACGGCGTCGCCGTGACCGGCGGATCGCTCAACGCCTCCGGCTTCTATGTGAACGGCGTCACCGAAGATCAGATCACCTCGATCGAGGTCGTTTTCGGATCGAATTTCGGCGACCGCCTCGTCGCGGGAAGCTTCGCCTCGCGCCTCGAGGGGCGCGGCGGCAATGACAATATCGCCGGGCTCAGCGGCGCCGACACGCTGGTCGGCGGGGCTGGCGACGACACGCTTGCCGGCGGCGCCGGCGCGGACACTTTCGAGTTCGCCCCCGGCTTCGGCGCCGACCGCATCGCTGACTTCGACGAGGGCGCCAGCGTTTCGGATGTCATTCGCCTCGTTGGCCTTGGCGAGTTTTTTGACAGTTTCGAGGAAGTCATCGCAGTCGCGACCGAAGCCGGCGCCGACGTCATCTTCGATTTTGGCGGCGGCGACACCATCACTGTCGCGGGCGCAGCCATCGCCGGCTTTGATGCGAACGACTTCAGCTTCGGCTAGGCCGATCCTCGCTTTCCGCAGCCGGCGCGGCGGGCGGTCCGCCTGCGTGCCCGCGACGAGGCCCAAAGCGGTTGATTCTGACTGGAATTCGAGACAGCGTCGAGCCGGCGCGCGGCCGGGTTGAACTCTTTGGTCGCATCGGCTTAAACGCCTCATTCCGGCGGTCCTGCGGGGGCGGGGGTGCCGTCCGGTCCTTTGGCTGTCGCCCAACAGAGCGCCTCGACGCTCCGTCCATCGTTCAGGGGTAAAGTTCATGATTTTCGGGAGCATCCTCGGCGACCGGTTCGAAACCGGGCCAGCGGCGGAACTCATCGACGGCCTCGGCGGCGATGACACCATCAACGCCAATGACGGCAATGACACCGTTTTCGGCGGCATCGGGCACGACAGCATCGGCGGCGGCGGCGGCGCAGACTCGATCGACGGCGGGACGGGGGACGACTTCCTTTTCGGCGGCGCCGGCAATGACACGATCGCCGGATCCGCCGGCGACGATCTCGTCCAGGGCGATGACGGCGACGACAGCTTGAGCGGCGGCGCCGGCTCGGACACCGTTCATGGCGGCGCCGGGAACGACATGATGGCGGGCGGCGCCGGCGGTGACGTCTTTCTCGTCCGCGTCCAAGGCTTCGGCAACGACACCATTTCCGATTTCGGCGTCGGCGACCGCGTCGACTTCACCGGATCGAATTTCACCACCGCCCAATGGACGATCGCGCAGAACGGCGCTGACGTCCTTTTGTCGAACCCGGTGAACTCCTCGACGATCCGTCTCACCGGCGTGAACGCAGCCAACATCGCCATCGACGGCAACCAGATCTATTTCATCACCGGCGCCGGCCTTGTCGGTGGCGCAGGCGCCGACGCCCTCCAGGGCGACAACAACGCCAACACGCTCACCGGCGAGGCCGGCGATGATTTCCTGAAAGGGCGCGGCGGCAATGACACCCTCCTCGGCGGGATAGGAAGCGACACGCTTCTCGGCGACGACGGCGCGGACAGGCTCGACGGCGGCGACGGCGACGACATTCTCGAGGGCGGCGCGCTTAACGACGTGCTCATCGGCGGCGCCGGCGTCGATCGCCTCGACGGCGGCGCAGGCAACGACACCATGACCGGCGGCGCCGGCGCCGACATCTTCTATCTCGGCCTCGCCGCGTTCGGCGAAGACGTCATCACTGATTTCGAGTTCATCGACGCCATCAAAGTCGACCAGACGGTCATCAATCCGCTGGCGATCACCATCGCCCAGGACGGCGCGGACACCGTCATCACCTTCACCGCGAGCGGCTCAAAAATCCGTCTCACAGGAGTGACCGCGGGCAACGTCTTCGTCGACGGCGACGACATCCGCGTCGCGCCGGTCGCGGGCGTCAATTTCACCGGGACCATGCTCAATGACAGCGTGACCGGCAATGTCGGCAACGACACGCTCTCAGGCGGCGACGGCGATGACTCGCTCTACGGCCGCGACGGCCGCGACAGCATCTCCGGGGGCGAAGGGAACGATTACCTGATCGGGGACTTCGACAACGACACCCTCTCCGGCGACAATGGGGACGATGTCATTCACGCCGGCGCCGGCTCGGACATCCTGCTCGGCGGCTTCGGGAACGACACGTTGAACGGCGGAACCGGGAACGACACCATCAATGGCGGCGACGGGATCGACACCGCGGACTATTCGGACCGCCTCGCCGCGGTCAACGTGAACCTCTTCAACGGCACGGGGATCGCCGGCGGAACGATCAATTCGTCGGGGATCTATTCCGGCGGAACGCTGGAAGATGCGCTGATCTCGATCGAAAACATCATCGGCTCCAATCTCGGCGACCGCCTCGTCGGCCACGCCGGCGCGACACGAATCGAGGGCCGCGCCGGCGACGACCGCATCGCCGCGTTTTCCGCCAATGACACGCTGCTTGGCGGCTTCGGCAATGACTTCATCGAGGGCGGCGGCGGCGCCGACCAGATCTTCGGCGAGGAAGGCAATGACACGCTGAGCGGCGGCCTCGGGAACGACACGCTGAACGGCGGCGACGGGCAGGACACGGTCACCTACGCCGACCGCACGAGCGGGGTCAATGTCAACCTCTTCAACGGCGTCGCGCTCACCGGGGGCTTCGTCAACGCCTCGGGCTTCTATCAGGGCGGCGCAGTCGAGGACCAGATCATCAGTGTCGAGAGCATCATCGGCTCGAACTTCGCCGACCGCCTCGTCGCCGGCAGCGGCGCGGCGCGCATCGACGGCGGCGGCGGCAATGACAACATATCCGGCCTCGGCGGTTCCGACACGCTGAACGGCGGGCTCGGCAATGACACGCTCTCCGGCGGCGCCGGAAACGACATCTTCGAGTTTGCGAAAGGCGGCGGCCAGGACCGCCTCGTCGATTTCGTCGAGGGGCCGGGCCTTGCGGACGTCATCCGCCTGATCGGTTTCGGGACGGCGTTCGACAGCTTCGCGGAAGTGACCGCGGCGGCGACGCAGGTCGGCGCGGACGTCGTCATCAATTTCGGCGCCGGCGACACGCTGACGATCCTCAACGCGACGATCGCCGGCCTCGCCGCCGACGATTTCACCTTCGGCTGACGATCCCGCCGCCGCGCCTCAGGGCCCTTCGATCGGCCGCAGATCGGCTTCGCGTCGCGACACTTTCAGCGGCGACCAGGTGAGCGCGCGCGCAATTGACATCAGGCTCGCCCGCCGCCGGCGTTGCAGGGCGCGTCGATCGGCGGCGAAGGCCGGCAGGCCGCGATAGCCGTCGACGACGGCCCGCAAATAGGCGGGCCCGGTTCCGACGCTCCACGCCCGCAGGCAAAGATAGGCGTCGGCGAGCAGGCGCGCCGGGAAGAGCGGCCAATAGATCGCGCCGGGCATGTTCCGGAACGTCATCCAGATGCGGTTCCGATTGCCGTGATAGACGGTGAAGTCGCTGTAGCGGCCCGAGATCCCCGATCCTTCGTGCAGCACCCTCGCCGCCTTCACCTGCACGGCGCGCCCGCCGGCGAGCCGCAGGCGGAAGCCGAGATCGACATCCTCGCCATAGCAGAAGAAGCGTTCCTCAAAGCCGCCGAGAGCGAGAAACGTCCGGCGCCGGTAAAGAGCGGCCGCGGCGCAGGGCGCAAAACATTCGCCGTCATCCGGCAGCGTCTCGACCGGCCAGCCGAAATGGCCGCGATAGGGAACGCCGAGAACATGCACGACGTCGCCGGCGCCGTCGATCAGCGCGGGGTCGTCTGCGTTGAGCTGCGTCGAGCCGAAGGCGTCAGCCCAAGGATAGCGCGCGCTGGCGCTCATCAGCGCCGAGAGCCAGTCGCGTTCTGGATAGGCGTCGGGATTGAGGAAAGCGAGCCATTCGCCCCGCGCTTGCGCCGCCGCGCGATTGTTCGCCGCGGCAAAGCCGCCATTGACGGGCATGCGGATCGCGCGCGGCAGGAGGCCCGCCGGGGCGCGCTCCATGGCGCCGTCCAGCGACCCGTCCGAGGACGCATTGTCGACAATGATGACCTCGAAATCACGGAAAGTCTGGCGGCCGAGATGATCGAGGCACCGCGCCAGGCGCGCGCCGGAGTTATAATTGACGATGATGACGGAGACGGCCGTCATGCCGAGCCTCGCCGGCGCGCCGTCAGCGGACGACCTTCAGCACGATCTGCACGCCGATATGACCGTCATCATCGGTCGGCTTGACGACCATCGGATATTTCGTCGCCTCCTGAATGACCGCCATCACCTGATTGAGGTCATAGTCATACATCGTGATCGACCCCTCGGGCCTCAGGTCCGGGCGCGGCGACAACTCATAGAGGAGCCCGCCCTCACGACGGAAATAGGCCGAACGCCCATCCTCATGCTTCAACAGCCGGCGCGCCTTGGCGTAGGTGAACTGAAGCGCGACGACGCCGTTGTTTTCTGCGAGCGACAAAAGCTTGCGGATCAGCACAATCCCGCGATCGGGCGGAATGTGCTGCAGGACGATATAGGAGTTGATGAAATTGAACTGGCCCTTGACGCGACTGAGCTCGTCGTCGCTCTCAATCAGCGTCAAATTCGTGACGCCGGCTTCCTTTGCGTGCCCGGCGCACAGCCGGAGCATCTCCGGCGAAATGTCGACGCCGACGACTTCGCCCTTAGCGACCTTAGCGATGGCGATCGCAAGCCGCCCGACGCCGCAGCCGAAATCGAGCGCGCGCTGGATCTCGAACTTCGGATCGAGCAGCATCCGGGTGAGCGCAAGCACGGCCTCGACATAGACGGGCCCGCTTTGAAAAAAGACCTTTTCGTCCTGCTCCTTGAGCGACTTTCCCTTATAGCGGTCGACGCTGATGACGCCCCAGTAAGGTTCCTTGCGTGCGACTTCGCGCCAGTCGCTGTCGGTATCTCGCATAGCCAAACCCACGCAGCGCCGGCGCACGCCAGGATGCGCCGCCGGAGCATTTGAAAACACCCCGACAGGGGGTATTGGAATCCGCACATCGAGGCAAGCCGGCCTTGAGGGGCCAATCGCGGCGAAGGGTTGAATGTCGGTCATCTGGAAGGAGCATGCGGCAGGCGCAGCGCCCGAGCCCTTCGTCTTTTCCGCGCGATCGCACGCCGGCGTCGCGGGCATGATCGCCGACATCGCCGGCGGCCTTCGCGCGGCGCGCGTCTGGCGCGCCTTCGCCTGGGAGGAGACCAAGCGCCGCTACCGGCGCAGCGCGCTCGGGCTCCTCTGGATCGTCATCGGCTATGTCGCCTTTGTCGGCGCGATCGTGCTCTTCTTCAGCAATTTCAACCTTTCGGGCGGCGAACAGATCAAGACCGTCGAACATTTCGCGAGTTATGTTGCGCTCGGCTTCGCCGCCTTCAGCCTCATCACCTCGAACATCCAGGACGGCGCCGTCGCCTTCACCGGGTCAGCCGCGTGGATCAAATCGGTATCCCTCCCCTACTCGGTCTACGCCTTCAAGAACGTCACGCGCACGCTGACGCCCTTCGCCCTCCAAGTCGCGTCGTGGCTCGTCTTCGCCCTGATCGCCGGGCACGAGTTCAAACCGGTCGCCCTGATCAGCCTCGTCGCCGTCGCCATCATCGCCGTCAACGGCGTGGCGATGCAGATTTTTTTCGGCTTCATCGGCGCGCGCTTCCGCGACGTCGAGCATATGCTGTCGACGATCCTGCGCGTCCTCCTGTTCATGACCCCAATCCTCTATGTTTATGATGCGACCACAGGGTTCGCGCGCACGCTGGCCACTTTAAATCCCGTGACCCATTTCGTCGAAATTTTCCGGGCGCCCCTCCTCGGGGCCGCGCCGACGGCGCTCAACTGGACGATGGTCGCGGCCTCGACCGTCGTCCTCTGGGGCGCGGCGATCCTCGCAGGGGCGCTGCTTCGCCGCCGCCTCCCCTATCTCGTCTGAGGCGCGTTGTGGCCTACATCCATGCGCGAGATATCAGGGTTCGTTTTCCGGTGCTGCGCGGCGCCGGCCCCAATTCCTATGGGCATGAGGCGCCGCGCGGCCTTGATGACTCGCGCCTCATCCGGAACGCGTCCGGCGCGATCACCGGCGTGCAGGCGCTCGACGGCGTCGGTCTTGAAGCCGCCAAAGGCGACCGCTGGGCGCTGATCGGGCGCAACGGGTCCGGCAAGTCGACCTTTCTCCAGGTGCTGGCGGGCCTTCTGCCGCCGGATGAAGGCCTCGTCGAGATGAGTTCGCCGCCGACGAACCTCATCAACATCAATCTCGGCATGGAGCTCGAGGCCGACGGGCGCCGGAACATCCTCTTGCGCGGCCTCGCCGCCGGCTGGAGCAAGAAGGAAATCCTCGCCCGCCAGAGCGAGATCGAAGACTTTTCCGGTCTCGGCCCTTTCCTCGACATGCCGGTCGGCACGCTGTCGGCCGGCATGCGCATGAGGCTCAATTTCGCCATCGCGACCGCCTTCGACCCGGAAATCCTCCTCCTCGACGAATGGCTCTCGGCGGGCGACGTCGAGTTCCAGAAGCGGGCGGCCGAACGCATGGACCGCTTCGTCTCGGCCGCCGGGATCGTCGTGCTCGCAAGCCACGGCCGCTCCCTCATCGAACGCGTGTGCAATCGCTGTGTGTGGATCGACGCCGGCAAAGTGCGCATGATGGGCGATCCGAAATCCGTGCTCGACGCCTATGAAAGCGCCATGATCGCGGAAGCGACCGACGCCAATGAAAGGACCGCCGCGCAATGAAACCGAACTCCGACGCCGCGCGCGACGTCGCTTATCACGTCCACGCGCAGACCAATCTCGACGCCCATCTGAGGGACGGCCCCTTCATCGTCGTTCGGGGCGAAGGCGCCGCCGTCATCGACGACGCCGGCAAGCGCTATATCGACGCGATGGCGGGCCTGTGGTCGGCCTCGCTCGGCTTTTCGGAAAAGCGCCTTGCGGACGCCGCCTATCGCCAGCTCCTCGAGCTTCCTTATTGCTCGACCTTCGCGCACCGCACGAGCCCCGCGCTGATCGAACTCTCCGAACGCCTCGTCGCGATCGCGCCCGAGGGGCTCACGCGCGCGCTCTATGCGAACTCAGGGTCCGAAGCGATCGACACCGCGTTGAAGCTCGTCTGGTATTTCTGGAACGCGCAAGGAAAGCCGGAGAAAAAGAAAGTCATCGCGCGCGAGAAGGCCTATCACGGCTCGACCATCGCCTCGGCGAGCCTCACCGGCCTGCCGCGCATGCACGCCGATTTCGATCTGCCGATCGCGCGCGTGGTGCGTGCGCCCTGCCCGCATTACTGGAAAGGCGCGAAGGACGGCGAAAGCGAGGCGGCCTTCGCCGCGCGCATCGTCGCGGAAACCGAAGCGATCATCCTGAGGGAAGGGCCCGACACCGTCGGCGCCTTCTTCGCAGAGCCGCTGCAGGGCGCGGGCGGCGTCATCCCGCCCGCCGCCGGATATTTCGAGGGCGTCGAGGCGCTCTGCCGCAAATACGACCTCCTCTTCATCGCCGACGAGGTCATCTGCGGCTTCGGGCGCACCGGCGCCATGTGGGGATCCGAGACCTACAGGCTGAAGCCCGACATGCTGACCTGCGCCAAGGCGCTCACCGCCTCCTACATTCCGATGGCCGCGCTCCTCGTCAATGAACGGGTCTTCGCCGCGATGGTCGAGGAAAGCCGCAAGATCACCCTGTTCGGCCACGGCTTCACCTATTCCGGCCATCCGGTCGCGGCCGCCGTCGCGCTCGAGGCGCTCAAAATATACGAGGAGCGCGACATCGTCGCCATGGCGCGCGAGCGCGCGCCGCTGCTCCAGGACGGCCTTCGTCAGTATAAGGATCACCCCCTCGTCGGCGAGGTGCGCGGTCTCGGCCTCATCGCCGGCGTCGAGCTCGTCGAGGACCGGCGCGCGCGCAAGCCGTTCGACCCTGCGCGCGGCGTCGGCGCGATCGTGCAGGCGGAAGCCAAGGCACGCGGCGTCCTCGTTCGCGCGCTCGGCGACATTATCGCCTTCTGCCCGCCGCTGATGATCCCGCACGAAGACCTTCGCGCCGTCGTCGCCCGCTTCGGCGAGGCGCTCGACGCCGCGGCGAAGAGGATCGCTTGACAGGGGCCGAGGATCCCAAAGGCTCGATCGCCGTCGCGCTCCGGCACGGTTTCTCCCTCCTCGCGGGCGAGCCGGCGATGGCCGCCGAGCAGGCCGGCGAAATCCTGAAGGTTGCGCCGCGCGAACCGCGCGCGCATTTCCTGATGGGGGCGGCGAAGCGCCGCCTCGGCGAGCAGGGCGCCGCGGTCTCGCATCTTGCGCTCGCGCTCAAGACCCTGCCGCCGTCGGCGGACCTTCTCCTTGAACTTGCCCTCGCCGAAGCCGCGCGCGGGGAAGGAAAGCGCGCCCTCGCCTTCGCCGCGCGGGCGATGGCGACGAATGGCGGCGTCACCAATGGCTGGCGCGCGCTCGCCGACGAGCTGACGCGCGCGGGCGATGATGAGGCCGCGGGGCGCGCCTATGTCAATCACGTCACCGCATCGGCGAAGGACCCGGTGCTTCTGGAGGCCGCCGTCGCGCTCAATGAGGGGCGGATCGCCGTCGCCGAGCGCAAGCTCAAAGACTACCTCATGCGTCATCCGACCGATGTCGCCGCGATCCGCATGCTCGCCGAGCTCGCCGCGCGGCTCGGGCGCTATCGCGACTCCGAGGCGCTGCTGTCACGCGCGCTGGAGCTCGCCCCCGATTTCCGCGCCGCGCGCCACAATCTGGCGATCGTGCAGCTGCGCCAGGGCAAGACGGAAGAGCCGATCGCGGCGGCGGAAGCGCTCCTCGCCGCCGAGCCGCGCGATCCCGGCTACCGCACGCTTTTGTGCGCCGCGCTCGTCCGCCATGGCGATTTCGACCGGGCGATCCCTGAATATGCGCGCCTCCTCGAGGCGTTTCCAAACCACCCGAAGAACTGGATGAGCTACGGCCACGCGCTGAAGACGGTCGGACGGACGCCGGACGCCATCGACGCCTATCGCCGCTCGATCACGCTGAAGCCGAGCCTCGGCGAAGCGTGGTGGAGCCTTGCGAACCTCAAGACCTTCCGCTTCTCCGAAGACGACGTCGCGACGATGGACCGCGAATATGCGCGCGAGGACATCTCCGACGAGGACCGCGTGCATCTTGCCTTCGCGCTCGGCAAGGCGTTCGAGGACAGGGCCGACTACGCCCGCTCCTTCGCGCATTATGACCGCGCCAACACGCTGCGCCAGAAGCAGATCGGCTATGACGAGGACGAGATGGCCGGCCGCATGGCGGAAATCGGCCGCTTCTTCACGCCGGAAGTCTTCGCCGACCGCGCGGGCGCCGGCTGCCCAGCGCCGGACCCCATCTTCATCGTCGGCATGCCGCGCGCCGGCTCGACGCTGATCGAGCAGATCCTCGCCAGCCATTCGCTGATCGAGGGCACGACGGAACTTCCGGACATTCTCTCCATCGCGCGCGAGCTGAGCGCGCGCAATGGCGCTGGCGCCGCCGCCTATCCGGCGATCCTCGCCGACCTCCCGGCGGAGGAATTCCGCCGCCTCGGCGAGGACTACCTTCGCCGCACACGGCCCCAGCGAAAGACGGGCAAGCCCTATTTCATCGACAAGATGCCCAACAATTTCATGCATGCGGGGCTGATCCGGTTGATATTGCCGAACGCGAAGATCATCGATGCGCGCCGCCACCCGATGGCGTGCTGCTTTTCAAACTTCAAGCAGCACTTTGCGAAGGGCCAGGGATTTTCCTACGGGCAGGAACGCATCGCGCGTTATTATCGCGACTATGTCAACCTTATGGCGCGCTATGACGCGGCGATGCCCGGCGCCGTTCACCGCGTCATCCATGAGCGCCTGGTCGAGGACCTTGAGCGCGAGGTGCGCGCCCTTCTCGCTTATGTCGGCGTGCCGTTCGAGGAGGCTTGCCTCCGGTTTTATGAAACCGGTCGCGCGGTGCGGACGCCGAGCTCGGAACAGGTGCGCCGGCCGATCTTCACCGAAGGCCTCGACCAGTGGCGGAATTATGAGGAATGGCTGTCGCCGATGAAGGCCGCCCTCGGCCCGGTGCTCGCCGCCTATCCGGCGGCGCCAGGAGAGACCGCGTAGGGCGGCTTGGGCGAAGCGACGCCCCCCCAGAAACTGAAAAACGCCGCGTGTCCTTAGATCGTAATCACCTGACAGTTTGGCTCGTGAGGCCGGCGCGCGACCGTCAGAGTCGCGGCGCGCCGGCCGGGCGGG
>JBKBLR010000017.1:18340-51992 GCA_046296195.1 Parvularculaceae bacterium
TAGATCGTAATCACCTGACAGTTTGGCTCGTGAGGCCGGCGCGCGACCGTCAGAGTCGCGGCGCGCCGGCCGGGCGGGCCATGCCGCTCCCGAAGGGGGGTTAGGAAGGAGTTTCCACGCTTCACCCCAACCCACGACGGAGAACGACATGACCACGGAAGAGAAAGTAGCACGAAGGAAGCTGTCCTTGCTCGACCTCGCCAGGGAGCTTTCGAACGTCAGCCGCGCCTGCAAGGTGATGGGCTATTCGCGCCAGCAGTTTTACGAGATCCGGTGGAACTTCCAGACCTATGGGGCGGACGGCCTCATCGACCGCCTGCCGGGGGCGAAAGGCCCGCACCCGAACCGCGTCGCGGCGGAGATCGAACAGGCGATCCTCGATCATGCCATGGACCATCCCTGCCACGGCTGCACGAGGGTCGAGCAGGAGCTTCGCCTCAAGGGCGTCCAGGTCTCCTCAGGCGGCGTCCGGGGCGTCTGGCAGCGCCACGGGCTTTTGACCAAGCACGAGCGGCTCTTGCGCCGGGACTGTCAGGAATCTTGTGCGGGGGGCGTGTTGATCATCCGTTCACGAACCGCTCGCCAAACATGACAGCGAACTGTGTTTTCGCCTCGCACCATTCCCGCGGCGGCCGTTTCCAGTCTTCAGCCGCGCGATTGAGAACGAGATATAGTAATTTCGTCGCTGCGTCATCCGATGGAAAATGGCCGCGCGCCCTGATCGCCCGGCGCAGCTTGGAATTCAGCGCCTCAATGGCGTTCGTCGTGTAAATGATGCGCCGGACGTTTTCCGGGAAGGCGAAGAACGGGATCACCTGGGCCCATTGCCGGCGCCAGATTTGTGCGATCGCGGGGTATCGCTGGCCCCAGGGCCCTTTCTCGAAATCATCGAGGGCCCTGGCGCCCGCGTCGGCGTCTTTCGCCCGGTAAATCGCCCTGAGGACCGGGACGAGCGCCTTCCTGTCTTTCCACGACACGAACTCCAGCGAGTTGCGGATCAGGTGCACGATGCACGTCTGCACGATCGTCTCGGGGAAGATCGCCGTGATTGCATCGGGAAAGCCCTTGAGGCCGTCAACGACGGCGATGAGGATATCGGCGAGACCCCTCGCTTTGAGTTCGTTCATTACGCGGAGCCAGAACTTCGCGCCTTCGGTTTGTTCGATCCAAAGGCCCAGTATCTCCTTCGTCCCGTCGGGCCTTATGCCGAGCGCGATGTAGACGGCCTTGTTGCGGACGAAGCCTTCATCGCGAATCTTCACCCGGATGGCGTCAAAGAAAACAACCGCATAGCACGCGTCGAGCGGCCGGCTCTGCCATTCCGCGACTTCTTCGAGAACCGCGTTGGTGACCGCCGAGATGAGGTCCGGCGACACATCAATGCCGTAGATTTCTTCCAGATGGCCGCGGATCTCACGCACGCTCATGCCGCGCGCGTACATCGAAATGATATTATCATCAAAGTCCGGAAACCGCCGCTGATACCGCGCGATCAGCTTCGGGTCGAACGTCCCCGCCCGGTCGCGCGGAACTTCGATCGTCACCTGCGAGGTCCCCGTCAGCACCGTCTTCTTGGAGGTTCCATTCCGCCGGTTCGGTTTGCCGTCGCCGCGCTCGGCGCCCAGATGCTCATCGATCTCGGCGTTCAAAATGCGCTCCGACAGCGCCTTCTTCAGCTCATCAACAAGCCCGTCGCGGCTGAAAATCTCCTTCGGGTCGCGCCCCGAAAGAAGCTGGTCCAGAATATCCTTCTCGATCGCCATAGCCGGCTTCCTTTCTTCCCACCTCTATGGCCCCCCGCACAAGATTCCTGACTGTCCCACAACACCAAGCGCCCGCATCAGGGCCGCGGCATGAACGGCAGAACCCCCGCGCGCGCCTTCGTTGACGGCCTCAAGCAACCAACCGCCAAACGAAAGGAGAAAGCCCCCGACCCGCAGCCTCAACAGACCGCAGCCTGAACCCCACTCGGCGCGGCCACTGTCAGGCGATTACCGTTCTTGTACACTACGTTATCCACCAGTCCTTTCATCTTGCCGCATGTATTCCGCCCGGCCCAAGCACTCTAGTGATCGCTCTCATGAGCCCGTGCCACGCCGCCGAGTGTCTTGAGTCCCTCATGTCGAAGATTCCAACATCGCGCTTCGACGACAGATACAATGGAATTGACCATGCCGCCGCTACAAATCGCCGAAAATGGTATAAATCCTCAGCAGCCACGTGATCTTCGGCCGACGGGAGAAGCGCCAATTTGGATATCGCATCTTCGATCTCATCCAGACGCAGCTGGCCGTATCTGAGGGCGAATAAAAATCCATGCTCAGCATGAACTTCGCCACCAAATTTCCACGCCCTTTCGAGCATTTCAGCCGCATCCTTAAAGCCAAAGACTGGTTGCACGTAGCCTTCATCCATCTGAAAAAGTGACGCGTTTCAGCAGTCCAATCGACCAGTACAACGATTGCCAACAATTGTGTCGTTGTCCAAAAAGCCGTTGAACGTATCGTTCTTCGTCGGCTTTAAATTGTTGCTTCCCGGCGGCGCGTAACCTGCCACGGCCCCTTGAGGAATAGACCCGCGATTCAGCACTTCCTGTTCCCGTTCGGCAAGTTCACGATTGACGCCGGGATCGCTACTTGCCGCAACATCAATGCCAGTTTGCGGAACCTTGCGCGTATCGATCGCAACGGAGCCAAATTGCTTTCCGTACTCTGCAGCGACCGCAAATGACTTGGATGTCGAAATGAACTGAGAATATTTAGCGAACGCGCCGGATTGATGCTCTGCGATCGTCAGATCGCCGAGCGGATCTCTCGCAACAATTCCCGAACCCGCCGCCAAAGTCCCCACGTCCTGACTGTTCAGACCACGAAAGACATAATTCGGGTTGTCTCGGTTGAGATTGCCGGTTGCCAATAGATACAGCACACCGACTAGATTTGCGGTTGCGCTCGCACACTGGCTATTGCGCGAACAAGCCCCCACGACCGCTCTTGCAACGCCAACAGCATACTCTCCGTTGGGGTCTACGGCGTTAATAGGATCATTGTGGACATAGGCATAGAGATTGAGCTGGTCCTGATAGCCGATGGGGTCGGTTGACAGGAACCGGCCGATGATGGGGTCGTAATAGCGGGCCTGCATGTAATTGAGGCCGGTCGTGTCGTCTTTCAGGTGGCCGGTGTAGGCGGTGTTGTTATTGTTCGCCGCTGCGTTGAGGAGCTCTTCGCCGAAGGGGGCGTAGCGCTCCCTCCAGGTCACGCTGCCCGCCGAATTGGTCGCGGCGACCGCCGAGCCCTGGCTGTCGAAGTGGGTGTATTCCGGAACGAACGCCCCCGCGCCGGTCTTCTTCAGCCTGAGCGCCGCCCCGCCGGCGTTCAGATCGCCCATGGCGACCAAGGCGTCCGCCGGCCCGGCGAGCGCCGCCATCGTCAGGACAAAGAGGATCAGCCGGACAAGTCCCATGCGGCGATGCTACCTTTGATCCGCGCCGCGTTCACCCGGGAGCAACGAAGACGGCGGGGCAAGACCCGCCCTACAGTCCGCTCCGCCCAACCGCTGAAATCAATCCGGGCTCGGATTGCCGAACCCCATCGTACGCGGCGACTGTCAGGCGATTACCGTTTTTGTACATGTTGATAGTCGCCGTCGAAGCCCGCCGCCAGACCAGACGGTGCATTGCGCTGCGCTTAATGCACCCTACTTGCTTGCTACAAGCATGCCCCGAGCGATCTCACCGTGTGCGCATTGCTACTTACCCTTTGAGGCGCCCCCGATGGGTCCCGAGGTCATTGGGAGAGTCCGCTGGTTGAATAGCTCAAGGCGTTGGTGTTGGCGAGCGCGTCGAGCGCGGAGCCGCCCCAAAGCTCAGGCGCTCGGCGCGCGCCTGTCGGCGTGAGGCCGCGGAGCGCTGAAAACTACGCTTGCTCGAACCACCAGATTATGAGAAATAGTAAAATGAATATCGCCATGAATATCGTCACTACCGTCATAACTCTGCGGTACTTCTTCGATTGTCTAAAAGCATCATTCTGTTTTTCAAGGCGGTCCATCCAATTGCCGTTTTTGTTCATTCGAAAATCCACTTCCTCTCAAAAGCTCCCTATTTGCATCCGTCCTCATCGCATGTGACCTCGCGAGTAATCCGGCTACCCGCCGTCGATGTTGTTGCCGTAACGCTTCCGTTTTCATTGTTTGAAAAGGAAACGCTCTGGTTCGAAAATGTCGCGCCAACCTTTTCTTGAGTTTTTTGAAAGGCGTCGCCGATGGTCAGGAGGTTCTTTGTAAAGCCTACTGTCGAGCTGCCGCCTGTGCCGCCGAAGTTGACTTGGGCGCCTGTTATGCCATCGGCAACCGTCACCGAGCCACCAATCCCACCAGGGCCTTGGCCGCCAGTTGTTGAGAATGGGCCTTCGAAATTGCTCGGGTCGCCCAAGTAAAGTGCGCCGAACGCTCCAAACCCTTTTTCGATGCCGATGCCGTATTCGACAGAAGAGAACATCGTTGCGCCAAACGTATCACGGCCGGCAAAATTTTCGCCAGAGCCTGCTGCCAATCCAACTGTAAATTGGGTTACGCTACGCCGGCCTCGGCTATCTGTTGCCATTTGTTATCTTGTTACGCCCGCTGCCACCACAAATGCTGGAAATGGGCCGCAGGGCGACCCAAAGCAGGCGCTCTCTTCGCCAGTCGGGTCCGTCTTATTGACCGGATCGTTTGCGACATACGCATAGAGATTGAGCTGGTCCTGATAGCCGATGGGGTCGGTGGAGAGGAACCGCCCGATGATGGGGTCGTAGTACCGCGCCTGCATGTAGGTGAGGCCGGTGGCGTCGTCCTTCAAATGGCCGGTGTATCCGGTGTTGTTGGCGTTGCCGGCGGCGTTCAACAGCTCCTCGCCGAAGGGGGCGTAGCGCTCTCGCCAGACGGAAGAGCCGTTCGGTCCCGTGGCGGTGACGGCTGAGCCTTGCGCGTCGAAATGGGTGTATTGCGGCATAAAGGCGCCGGTTCCGGTCTTCTTCAGCCGCAACGCCGCGCCGCCGACGTTCACATAGTCGGTCTTGACCGTGTCCGTGGCCCGCGAGGGAATGCTCGCCCCCGCCGGAGCGGCGAGCGCGGCGAAGGTCAGGAATAGAAAGATCAACACGCCCCCCGCACAAGATTCCTGACTGTCCCGAAGGCCCCGAATCGAAGGGCGTATACTCGGGGACAATCGCGCCCGCGCCAGCCTTATTCAGCCGCAGCGCCGCCCTTCTCGGCCTGTTGCATTGCAGCAGAAAATTGCAGCGGCAGCCGTTTCATGCGCCGGCGATGCAGCGCTGCGGCAACACCCGCTTGTCAAAACCGGATGCAGAATATTCGCGATTGTGACGGTTCTGCGAAGCGGTTAGCGTCCCGCTCCAGAGGGTGAATGATCCCCCGCGCGGGGCCTTGCGCGCGGGCGGTATGTGATCGGGAGGGAATTTATGTCCATCGCCAGACGTCCGCGCGCCGGGGCTGCGAAGTCAGCGCTGCTCGCCACCTCAATCCTGACCGCCGCGGCGGGCGCGGGCGCGCCGGCGATGGCGCAGGTCGACGAGATCATCGTCACCACGCAGCGACGCACCGAAAACCTGCAGGACGTGCCGATTTCGATCATCGCGCTCGGCACGAAGCGGCTTGAAGAGCTCGAGGTCGCAGCCTTCGACGACTACGCGAAATTCATCCCCAGCCTGTCCTTCCAGTCGACCGGGCCGAACACCACGACCGTCTATTTCCGCGGCGTCGTGTCGGGCGGCGACGGCAACCATTCCGCCTCGCTGCCCTCGGTGGGCGTCTATCTCGACGAACAGCCGGTGACGACGATCCTCGGCTTCCTGCCGATGCACATCTACGACATCGAGCGGGTCGAGGGCATCGCGGGCCCGCAAGGCACGCTCTACGGCGCCTCGGCGCAGTCGGGCGTCTTGCGCATCATCACCAACAAGCCCGACCCGAGCGGCTTCGCGGCGGGCTACAATCTCGAAGTGAACGCGGTCGAGCACGGCGAGATCGGCTATCAGTTCGAGGGCTATCTCAACCAGCCGATTTCCGACAACGCCGCGGTGCGCCTCGTCGGCTATTACAAGCGCGAGGCAGGCTATATCGACAACGTGCTCGATTCCCGCACCTTCCCGGGCACCGTCGATCCGGATGCGGGCGGCATCAACCCCATCACCGGCACGCCCCTGATCCCGATCACAAAGAACAACGCCGCGCTCGTTGAAGACGATTTCAACGACATCGACACCTATGGCGGTCGCGTGGCGCTCAAGGTCGATCTCAGCGAGAACTGGGCGGCGACGCTGTCGGCGCTCGGCCAGAAATCCGAGGCGAAGGGCGTCAACGTGTTCGACCCCGACCTTGGGGATCTAAATGTCGCCCGCTTCGAGCCGGAGTTCAACACCGACAAGTTCGTGCAGGCCGCGCTGACGGTCGAGGGCAAGGTCGGCGATTTCGATCTCGTCGTCGCGAGCTCCTATCTGCGCCGGCAGATCGATTCCAACTCCGACTACACGGATTACGCCTATTACTATGATGCGCTCTACCAGTCGTTCGGGCCGGCCTATAATTTCGCGGCCTATTTCTACGACAACGCGCTCAACAACATCGACCCGACGCAGTTCTATCAAGGCGATGACGGCTACGGGAAATATTCGAACGAGGTGCGCCTGTCTGACACCGACGGGCACCTGCGCTGGGTGGTCGGCTTCTTCCAGAACCGGCAGCGTCACAACATCCTGCAGCGCTATGTCATCCGCAACCTCAATGACGGGCTCGAGGTGCCCGGCTGGGCCGACACGATCTGGCTGACCAAGCAGCAGCGGATCGACCGCGACCTCGCGCTGTTCACCGAGATCGAGTTCGACCTCACCGACCGTCTCACCTTCATCGGCGGCGTCAGGGGCTACCGCTATGACAACTCGCTCGTCGGATTTAACGGCTACGGCGCTGGGTTCTCATCCACAACGGGCGAGGCGGCGTGCTTCGCAGCCCCCATCATTCCGGACACGCCGTGCACCAATCTCGACAGCCGGATCAAGAACACCGGCGAGACCCACAAGCTCTCGCTGACTTACGATCTAGCCGATTCGAAGATGATCTATGCGACCTATTCAACCGGCTTCCGGCCCGGCGGCGCCAACCGGCGCACGCCGCTGCCGCCTTATCTCGAGGACAAGCTCATCAACTACGAGGCCGGCTTCAAGACGGCCTGGGCCGACAACACGTTCGTGCTGAACGGCGCCGCGTTCTATCAGAAGTGGAACGACTTCCAGTTCCCGATCCTCGGCCTCAACGGCCTCACCGAGATCCAGAACGCCGCCTCGGCGCGGATCTACGGGTTTGAAGCCGACATGACCTGGGCGCCGACCGACCGCTTCACGCTGAACGGCGCGATGTCGGTCATCGACGCCGAGCTCAGCGAGAATTTCTGTGGGTTCAACGTCAACGGCAGCCCGTTCACGGACTGCCCGGCGCCGGTCGACGATCCCTTGACGCTCGGCGACGAAACCGCGCCGCCGGAAGCGCCGAAGGGAACGCCGCTGCCGGTCGTGCCGAAGTTCAAGGGCACGCTGACGGCGCGCTACGAGTTCCCGGTCGGCGCCCTTACCGGCCACCTTCAGGGCTCGGTCTCCGGCCAGACGACCGCGCCGTCGAACCTTCTCGTCGTCGACCAGTCGATCATCGGCGACCAGGAGGGCTTCGTCCTCGTCGACTTCTCGTTCGGCGTCCGCCGCGACAACTGGCGCCTCGTCGGCTTCATCAACAACGCCTTCGACGAGCGGCCGGACCTCCTCAGCTTCGTCGCCTGCGCCATCAGCACCTGCGGCATCACCGGCCCCGGCGGCGGCAGCGGCATCTATCAGGGCACGGCGCAGCCGCGCACCTTCGGCCTGCGCTTCGGCCACGACTTCTGACGGCGCGGTCAGCGCTGTTGAATTGGGGGCGGAACGGGGCGACCCTTCCGCCCGTTTTCGTTGGAGCCGACCATGAACCGTCCGTTCGCCGCCGGCCTCGCCGCCCTTCTGGCGCTCGCCGGCGCCGCGCAGGCGGAAACCCTTTATGTCCGCGCCGGCCGCCTGATCGACGTCGAACGCTCTCGCGTCCTCACCGACCAGATGATCCGCATCGAGAACGATCGCATCGCCGCCGTGACCGCGTGGTCGGCGCCGCCGGCGGGCGCGCGCCTCATCGACTGGTCGGGCAAGACCGTGCTGCCGGGCCTCATCGACATGCACACCCATCTCCTCGGCGACATTCAAGGGGCCGGGCTCGCCGATCCCCTCGTCTATACCGAGGCCGAGGACGCGCTCCTCGGGGCGGCGCACGCGCGCGCGACGCTGCGCGCCGGCTTCACGAGCGTGCGCGATGTCGGCGTCTGGCGCGCTTTCACCGATGTCGCGCTGCGCGATGCGATCAAAGCGGGATTGGTGGAGGGCCCGCGCATGGCCGTCGCGGGCGGCTATTTCACCATCCCCGAGGGCGGGGGAACGCTGACGGGCCTTGCCCCTGACGTGCGCGTCCCCGAAGCGTTCACAAGGGGAATCGTGAATGGAGCAGACGATGCGCGCGCCAAAGCGCGGCTCTTCCTCCAGAACCGCGTCGATTTCATCAAGATGATCGCAACGGGCGCCGTCCTCACCGTCGGCACCGAGCCAGGACGGCAGGAGCTTTCCGAGGAGGAGATGCGCGCGATCGTCGAGGAAGCGCGCCGCTACGGGAAGAAAGTCGCCGCCCACGCCCATGGCGCCGACGGCGCCAAGGCCGCCATCCGCGCCGGCGTCCAGTCGATCGAGCACGGATCGATCCTCGACGACGACGCGCTCGCGATGATGAAGAAACGCGGCGTGTTCCTCGTCGCCGACATCTACAATGGCGATTATATCGGCGCGATCGGCGTGCGCGACCGCTGGCCCGAAGAGACGCTGCGCAAAAATCGCGAAACGACCGACGCCCAGCGCGCCGTGTTCCGCAAAGCGGTCCGGATGGGAGTCAGGATCGCCTATGGCACCGACGCCGGCGTCTTCCCGCATGGCGACAATGCGAAACAGCTTCCCTATATGGTGACCTACGGCATGACGCCGATGCAGGCGATCCGCTCCGCGACGATCGAGGCGGCGGAGCTTCTCGGCTCAAGGAACGACGTCGGCTCGATTGCGCCGGGCAGATATGCGGACATGATCGCCGTCGATGGCGATCCGCTCGCCGACGTCGCGGTCCTGACAGGCGACAAGACGGTGATGAAGGGCGGCGTCCTTGTCGACTGATCCTTACGACGTCATCGTCATCGGCGGCGGGCATAACGGGCTTGTCTGCGCCTTTTATCTCGCCCGCGCCGGGAGGAGGGTTCTCGTCCTCGAGCGGCGCGAAATCGTCGGCGGCGCGGCGGTGACGGAGGAGTTTCATCCCGGCTTCCGCAACTCGGTCGCGAGCTACGCCGTCAGCCTGCTGTCGCCGAAGATTATCACGGAGATGGACCTTGCGCGCCACGGCCTTCGGGTCGTCATCCGCCCGATGGCCTATTTCGCGCCGTCGCCGGACGGGCGCCATCTTCTCCTCGGCCGCGACAAGACCGAGAACCATGCCGCGCTCTCAAGGCTCTCCCCGAAAGACGCCGCCGCCTACGATCCGTATAATGACAGGCTCGACCGTCTCGTTGATCTCCTGCGCGCGATGCTGGGGAAAACGCCGCCCAACGCCGGCGGGGGCCTTCGCGACATTCTCGCCGCCGCAGCGCTCGGCAATGATGTGAGGAAGCTGGGTCTTGAAGGCCAGCGCGATCTCCTCGACTTCTTCGCCAAGAGCGCCGGCGACATACTCGACGCGACCTTCGAGAACGATCTCATCAAGGGCGCCTTGGGCTTCGACGCGATCACCGGCTTTTATGGAAGCCCCTACACGCCGGGCTCGGCCTATGTGCTGCTGCATCACGTCTTCGGCGAGGTGAACGGCGTCAAGGGCGCCTGGGGCCACGCGATCGGCGGCATGGGCGCGATCACTGAGGCGATGGCGAAGGCCGCGCGGGAAGCGGGCGCCGACATCCGCGTCAACGCCGCCGTCAGCGGCGTGATCCTTGAACGCGGCGCGGCGCGCGGCGTCGTGCTGGCGACGGGCGAGAAAATCGTCAGCCGCGCCGTCGCGTCGAACATCCATCCACGCCTGTTGTTCGGCGGGCTCGTGCCCGAAGGGGCGTTGCCCGCCGACTTCATGCGCCGCGTCAAAGGCTGGAAATCGGGTTCCGGCGTCCTGCGCATGAATGTCGCGTTGTCGGAGCCGCCGAACTTCACGGCGCTGCCCTCCTCCGGCGTCGCGCGTCATCACACAGCCTCGATGCTGATCGCGCCCTCGCTCACCTGGCTCGATACAGCGTATACGGACGCACACCGTCATGGGTGGTCGCGCGCGCCGGCGATCGAGATGCACCTGCCGAGCGCCTATGACGAGACGCTCGCGCCGAAGGGCGCGCATGTCGCGAGCCTCTTCTGCCAGTATTTCGCGCCTTCCCTGCCCGCGGGCGCGTCATGGGACGAGGCGCGCGAGGCCGCCGCCGACGCGATCATCGACACGGTGACGGCGTTCGCGCCGAACTTCCGGTCCTCGATCATCGCGCGCATGGTCCTCACCCCGCTCGACCTCGAGCGAAAGCTCGCGCTCATCGGCGGCGATATCTTTCACGGTCAGTTGGGGCTCGACCAGCTCTTCAGCGCGCGGCCCGTGCTCGGCCATGGCGATTATCGCAGCCCCGTCCCCGGTCTTTACATGTGCGGATCGGCGACCCATCCCGGCGGCGGCGTCACCGGCTGGCCCGGCCATAACGCGGCGCGGGAACTTTTGCGCGACTGGCCGCGGCTCGCGCGCGGTTGACCGGGCTTTCGTTGATCCGCTCGAACGGGCTATGATGGGCCGATGTTAACCGCCGCGCGCCCCGCTCCGAAACTCGTCGCCGACAGCGCCTCCTCAAGCCTGCCGGCGTGGACCTATTCCGACCCCGCCTTCATGGCGCTCGAACGCGAGAAGGTGTTCCTGCCCGCCTGGCATCTCGTCTGCCATGAAAGCGACATCCCGGCCGTCGGCGACTATGCGACATTTAAGATGTTCGGCGAGATCGCCTTCGCCGTGCGCGGCAAGGACGGCGCGATCCGCGCCTTTCACAATGTCTGCCGCCACCGCGCCGCGCGGCTCGTCGACGGCCATCAGGGCAATTGCGGGCGCTCGGTTGTCTGCCCTTATCACGCCTGGACTTACCAGCTCGACGGGCGCCTTTCCGGCGTGCCCTTCATCGAGCAGTATGAGAATTTCGACAAATCCGAACACGGACTTACCCCGGTCGAATGCGGCTCCTTCGGGGGGTTCGTCTTCATCCGCTTCCGGTCCGGCGGCCCGGCGCTGAAAGACTACATGGCGCCGATCGCCGATGAGATGGCGCTCTACCGGACCGCCGGAATGAAACCGCTGCGGAAAATCGGCGAGCGCCTGCGCGAAGTGAACTGGAAGAACGCGACCGACAATTACTGCGACGCTCTGCACATTCCGGTCGCGCATTGGGGATTGAACGACCTCATCGGCCCGACCTACCGGCTGACCATCGACCGGGGCGTCTTCAAGATTTTCGGCGACCTTGAACGCGGGCGCGGGCCTTCGCGCTCCAACGAAGCCTACAAGCAGCTCCTGCCGCGCGTCGATCATCTGCCCGAAGAGCGCCAGCGCCAATGGACCTATTGGAAGCTCTGGCCGAGCCTGATGTTCGACGTCTATCCCGATCAGGTCGATTTCATGCAGTTCATCCCGCTCACCCCGACGAGCTGCCTCCTGCGCGAGAGCGCCTACGCCCTCCCCGATGCGCGGCGCGAGATGAAGGCGGCTCGCTATCTCAACATCCGCATCAATCGCGACGTCAACCGCGAGGACAAGGATCTCATCGAGCGCGTGCAGGCGGGCATGGGCTCGTCGAGCTTTTCAACCGGCCCCCTTGGCCGCGAGGAAATCTGCCTTCGTCATTTCGCCGAAGAGATGCGCAAGACGATCCCGCTCGCGCGAAGCCCGGAGCGCCCGCCGCAAGCGGCCATCGACGCCGCCCTCGGCCTTTAACGCGCGCGCCGCGTCCCGCCGCCAGCCTCGCACCGCGCCGTCGCCCCGGGGCCGAGGGCCATATCGCTCCGTGTACGGCAGGTTGCCATATGGACCCCCGGATCGCCTCCGGCGTCCGGGGTGAGGGCGGCGGCCCGGACGGCGGACAAGGCCCGCAGGAAGTCCGGGGCCGCTCCGCTCACGAAATATCGTTAACCATCTATTCTGTTGATTTCATTCGAAAACAAAAATCCGTCCCACCCCCTCCGGCAGGCTTTATGATGCGGTCGTTGCGTCATGAGTGAGAGGAATGCGCGAGGAGACGATCAAGGGCGGCAGCGGACGCGGGATGTGCGCGGACGGCGGAAAGGATTCCGCTTTGCAGCGCTTGGGACCGCCGGCGGAAAAGCCGCGCGCCCTCCGCGCCTTCCGAACTTTCCGGATTTTCCGGATTTTCCGGAAGGACGCCCTTTGCGGGCGCCCCGGCGGGGCGCCCGCGTCCGCGCACCGCCGCCGGACTCTCCGAACCTTACGGATTTTCCGGATCATGCGCGCAGCGATCAACGCCGGTGCTGTCGTCGCGGCTAGCCGAATCGGCGCGCCGCTGTTCCTGCGCGGCGAAGCGATGCAAGGGCGCGACGAGCCGCCTCGCCTTCGCCGCCGCAACGGGATAGTCAGGCTTCCTGCCGGAAATCGCACAACGGGATTTATGCGCCGCTCGCTCGAGGCCTTTCTCGCCGCCACGACGATCCTGTCCGCCTTCGCCGCGCCCGCCGCGTTCGCACAAGGCGCCCCCGCCGCCGAGGCGACGGCGCAGACCGAAGACCAGCGCCTCGCCGCTTTTTTTGAAGAAATCTTTCAGCGCAACCTCAAGAACAGCCCGCTCTTCCAGTCGCAGCTCGGGATCAAGGGACCCGACTACGGCAAATGGGACGACTTCTCCGACGAAGAGGCCGTGCGCCAGAACGAGGAGACGAAGGCGGACCTTGCGCGCCTGCGCGCCGAGTTCGACGTCGCGAATCTCTCCGAGCAGTCGCGGGTCAGCTACAAGATCTTCGAATATCTCGGCGAGCGCTCGCTGCGCGGCTTTCCCTGGCGGTTCCACGGCTACGCCTTTTCAACCCAGCAGAACCCCGTCACGTTCCCTGCGACCTTCCTTCAGAACATCCACCGCGTCGACGATGTCTCGGACGCCGAGGCTTATGTCTCGCGTCTCAACGGGCTCGGGCGCGCGATGGACCAGTTCATCGCCAGCATGGAGATTGCGGCGGGTAAAGGCATCGTGCCGACATCCTTTTCCTTCGACCCGGTTCTCACCGACGCCCGCAACGTCATCAAGGGCGCGCCCTATGATCAGTCCGGCGCCGACAGCGCCATCTGGGCGGATTTCAAGGGCAAGGTCGAAAAGCTGAAGGCCTCGCCGGAGGTCAAGAAGAAGCTGCTCGCCAACGGTGAAAAGGCGCTGACCGGCGTCGTGCGGCCGAGCATCGAAAGGTTCATCGCCAAGGTCGAATCCTTGCGCGCGAAATCAGTCGGACCGAACGGCGTCTGGGCGCTTCCCGACGGCGAAGCCTATTACAAATCGCAGATCGACTTCTGGACGAGCGAGAAGGATCTCTCCGCCGACGCGATCCACAAGCTCGGCCTTGCCGAGGTCAAGCGCATTCGCGGTGAGATGAAGAAGATCATGAAGGAAGTCGGCTTCAAGGGCGATCTTCCCGCCTTCTTCGAGCATTTGCGCACGGACCCGAACAATTTCTTTCCGGATACGGAGGAAGGCCGGCAGGCCTATCTCGACCAGTCGAAGGCCTATATCGACTCGATTTATGCGGATGTCGGGAAATACTTCAACATCCTGCCGAAAGCGCCGCTCGAAGTGCGCCGCGTCGAGACATGGCGCGAGGAGACCGCGCCGATCGCCTTCTACGACCAGCCGACGCCAGACGGCTCGCGTCCGGGCGTCTATTACGTCAACCTGAAGAACATGGCGGAGAAGCAAAAGCACGAGATGGAGACGGTCGCCTATCACGAAGGCGCGCCGGGGCACCATTTCCAGATCGCCATCCAGCAGGAGCTCGAAGGCGTCCCGACTTTCCAGAAGTTCGCGTTCTTCGGCGCCTATATCGAAGGCTGGGGGCTTTACGCCGAGCGCCTTGCCAAGGAGGAGGGCCGCTTCACCGATCCGATGCAGGATTTCGGCCGGCTGCAGAACGAGATGCTGCGCGCCGCCCGCCTCGTCGTCGACACCGGCGCCCATTCGAAGAAGTGGACGCGCGAGCAGATGATCAAATACATGCTCGACAACAATCCGATGACCGAGGCTGAGGCGACGAAGGAGGTCGAGCGCTATATCGACAATCCTGCGCAGGCGCTCTCCTACAAGGTCGGGATGATCAAGATCCTCACCCTGCGCGACAAGGCGAAGAAGGCGCTGGGCGCGAAATTCGACATCCGCGATTTCCACGACACGGTCCTGAAGAACGGCGCCGTGCCGCTGCCGATTCTCGAGGAACTCGTTGACTCCTACATCGCGGCGAAAAAGAACGCCGCCTAACGCAGGCGCGCTGGCGCGGCGTTCTGCGCATAAGCGCCGGAGCGCTCGCCGCGCATCGCCGTCAAGGTGTCGAGGCGGAAGCCGCGCGCCGGCGCGCTCGTCAACCACGGCCCGATCGCAGCGAGCGTTTCCTCGCGCGGGTGGGCGATGGCGATGACATAGCCCGTCTCCGCCGCGATGCGTTCGGCGAGCGCGAGCTGGCGGCGCACCGCCTCCTCCCCCGGCTCGGCGTCGAGGAAGACGTCGCGCACGATGACCTCGGCGCCGACCGCGTCGCCGGCGATCCGCGCCTTGCTCTCGCCCGTCGTCAGGCTGTCGAGGAAAAAGAGGCCCCGATTGTCGAGAAACGCGAGGATGCGCTTCATCGCCTGTTCGTCGCGGGTGAGTTTCGATCCCATGTGATTGTTGACGCCGGCATAGCCTTCGAAACGCGCGAGGTTCTCGCCGAGCGCGGCGAACAGGTCGGCGGGCGCCATCGAGGTCTTCAGCGCGCCGGGTCCGGGATCGGCGCCGCCCGCGGGTTCCATCGGCAGGTGAAGCAGGATTTCATGGCCTTCCGCGATCGCCCGGTTGGCCATCTGCTGCACGTCTCTGGCGTAGGGGAGAAAGCTGATGGTCAGGGGGCCAGGCAGCGTCATCAGCCGGTCGAAGGCGCGTCGGTCGGGGCCGACATCGTCGAATATGATGATGACGCGCGGAGAGGGCCTTTGGGGCCGGAAATCGAGGCGCTCAGGCGCGCCGGCGCTGATCAGCGCCTCGATGATGTGGCCGCGGTCCCGTCCGCCGGCGTCGGGCGCAAAGAGCGGCGCATCGCGCAGATCGAGCGCGGCCGCATAGCCGCCCGCGTGGGAGGTCGACGCCGCGCCGATCAACCCCGTCATCGCCGCCCCGGCGAGAAGCCCCGCGATCGTGAGGGCGATGGCGGGCGCCGGGTTTTGCAGCAAGGAGGCAAGCCCAGCGCTGGCGGCAGTCGGTTTCGGCTTTTGTGTCACTTGAGGCTCCGGCGCCCGCTTTACCCTTGCTTCATGCCCCCGGCGGATCTTGCGGACGGCTTCCGGGCGTGCAGTGTCCCCTTCCGATGATTCTGCTGATCGATAACTATGACAGCTTTACCTGGAACCTCGTCCACCTGATCGGCGGGCTGGGGGAAACGGTCGAGGTGGTGCGCAATGACGCGCTATCGGTCGATGACGCGATCAGCGCCGGCGCCTCGACCATTGTGCTCTCGCCGGGGCCCGGCGCCCCCGCCGAGGCCGGCATCTGCGTGCCGCTCGTCCGCCGCGCCATCGACACCGGAACCCCGCTGTTCGGCGTTTGCCTCGGGCTGCAGGCGATCGCCGAGGCGGCGGGCGGCAAGGTCATCCGCGCCCGTCGGCAGATGCATGGCAAAACCTCGCGCATCCGCCATCAGGGCGATGGGCTCTTCAAGGGCCTGCCGCCGCTCTTTCAGGCGACGCGCTACCATTCCCTCGTCGCAGAGGCCGCGAGCCTTCCGAATGCGCTGAGGGCGAGCGGGCACGCGGAGGACGACGGCGAGATCATGGCCCTCGAACACGCGGCTGCGCCGGTCGCCGGCGTGCAGTTCCACCCCGAGAGCATCGCCTCGGAGCACGGCCTCGCCCTCTTCCGCAATTTCCTCACCTGGTCGGACGCCGCATGATCGAGTTTGCCGCGCTGCTCGATATCGCGCGATCCGGGCGGCCGCTCACCCGCGCACAAATGCGGGCGGCGACGGATCATCTCCTCGCCGGCGGTCTTGCCGACGACGACATCGCCGCCTTCCTCATCGCGCTCAAGGCGCGAGGGGAAACCATCGATGAAATCGTCGCCGCCGCCGAGGCGATGCGCGCCCGCGCCCTCAAGGTCGATGCGCCCGAAGACGCTATCGACACCTGCGGCACCGGTGGCGACGGCGCTCACACACTCAACGTTTCGACGGCGGCCGCCTTCATCGTCGCGGGCTGCGGCGTCCCGGTCGCCAAGCACGGCAACCGGGCGGCGAGTTCGCGATCTGGCACGGCGGACGTGCTTGCGGCGCTTGGCGTCAACATAGAAGCCGCGCCCGAGACGACCGCGCGCGCGATCCGCGAGGCGAAGGTCGGCTTCATGTGGGCGTCCCTTCACCATAAGGCGTTCGCGCAGGTCGCGGCGGTGCGCAAGAAGATCGGCGTTCGGACAATATTCAACGCTCTGGGGCCCCTCACCAATCCCGCCGGCGCGCGCCGCCAGCTGATGGGCGTTTACGACCGCGCGCTGTGCGAGCCTCTTGCGAGGGCTCTCATCGCGCTCGGTTCAGCCCATGTCTGGGTGGTCGCCGGAGAAGACGGCCTTGATGAATTGACGACGACCGGCGCCTCCTTCGTCTGCGAGGCGACGCCGGCGGCCGTCAGGTCCTTCATGGTCACGCCGGAGGAGGCTGGCCTTGCGCGGGCCTCTCCCGCCGATCTAAAGGGGGGCGATCCCGCCGAAAACGCCGCGGCGCTCCGCCGGCTTCTCGCCGGCGAGCGTGGCCCCTATCGCGACATCTCGGTCCTTAACGCCGCCGCAGCGCTCATTATCGCCGGCAAGGCCGCGGACCTCCGCGGCGGCGCCAGGCTCGCGGTTCAGTCCATCGACGGCGGACGCGCAAGGGAGGCGCTCGATCGCCTCGTCGCCATTTCAAACGGCGCAATCGCATGACGATCCTCGACGACATCATCGGCTACAAGCGCGAAGAAGTCGCGGCGGCGAAGCAGGCGGCATCCTTTGCGGCGGTCGATGTCCTGGCGCGTCAGACGCCCGCGCCGCGCGGCTTCGAAGCGGCGCTGCGGCGGCGCGGCGAAACGGGTTTTGCGCTCATCGCGGAGATCAAGATGGCGAGCCCGTCGAAAGGCCTCATCCGCGCCGATTTCGAACCGGCAGCGCTTGCGCGCGCCTACGACAGGGGCGGCGCGGCGTGCCTGTCCGTCCTTACCGATGGACCGAGCTTCAAGGGCGCCCGCGCCCATCTTGAAGCGGCGCGCAGCGCGGTCGGCCTTCCGATCCTTCGCAAGGATTTCCTGGTCGATCCCTATCAGGTCGCCGAGGCACGCGCCTGGGGCGCGGACTGCATCCTCATCATTATGGCCTCATCCTCCGACGCGCTCGCCGCAGAGCTCTTCGCGGCGGCGAAGGAGTATGCCCTCGATACGCTTGTCGAAACGCATGATGAAGCGGAGATCGAACGCGCCCTCGCTCTCGGGGCAACGCTTATCGGCGTCAACAACCGCGACCTCAAGACCTTCATGACCAGCCTTGATACGACGACGCGGCTTGCCCGAATGATCCCACGCGATCGCATTCTCGTCGCCGAGAGCGGGATAAATTCCCACGCAGACCTCGTGCGGCTTAAAGGCGACGGGGCCGCCGCCTTTCTGGTTGGGGAAAGCCTGATGCGGCAGCCCGATGTCGAAGCTGCGACGCGCGCTTTGCTGCGCGCGAGTGGGACCGTCTGATAACGTCTGGGAATCAGGCGGATAGCGGCGTGGGACGGCTTGACGGCCCTTTGGAACAACCATAGAACGTCCTTGTTTTGTTCCCGCCTCGTTTCGGGCGCGCAAGGACGCGCAAGGCCCGCAACAGCGGAATCGACGCGGCGGAGGCCTCAAGAGATGCTCACCCGGAAGCAGCACGAGCTTCTCCAGTTTATCGACGAGCGCATCCGGACGACGGGTGTTTCGCCCTCCTTCGACGAGATGAAGGAAGCGCTCGACCTCAAATCGAAGTCGGGAATCCACCGTCTCATCACGGCGCTTGAAGAACGCGGCTTCATCCGGCGTTTGCCGAACAGGGCGCGCGCACTCGAGGTCCTGCGCCTTGCTGACGACGCCTCGGCGGCGGCGCCGAAAAAAGCGGGCAAATTCTCGCCCTCCGTCGTCCAGGGGAATTTTTCCCGCAAGGGGGCGGCGTTGCGAGCGCGCCCCACCCTGTCAGGGTCAACTACGACCGACCTGCCGGTGCTCGGTCGCATTGCGGCGGGCACGCCGATTGAGGCGATCCAGCATGAGGTGGACCGCGTCGGCGCGCCGGAGGCGCTCCTGCGTTCAGGCGAACACTTTGTGCTCGAGGTGCAGGGCGAGTCGATGATCGAGGCCGGGATACATGACGGCGACTACGCCATCATTCAGCGCACGGATGACGCCTCGAACGGTGAGATCGTCGTCGCCCTCGTCGACCAGGAGGAGGCGACGCTGAAGCGCCTCCGGAAGAAGGGCGCCTCGATCGCGCTCGAAGCCGCCAATCCGGCGTTCGAGACCCGCATCTACGGCGCGGACAGAGTGTCGATCCAAGGCCGGCTCGTCGGCCTGATGCGGCGCTACTGATCGCGCCCGCCGGTCCAAGCGCGATCGCCGCGGCGGTCGCGCACGCTCTCGATCACAATGTTCCCTGACGGCAGGATCGTCGCGGCATGAGCGCCCTCGCGCCAGACATCGCCGCGATCGATGATGGCGCCTGCGCATCCCTGGCGCTCCTTCCGCGACACCCGATAAAACGTTACGACAAGGGCGGCGCGCGCGCAGTCATCATCGAGCGTCTCCGGCCGATCGGTGAAAGCGACTTGCGCCACGCCGATAGCTGCGACGCACCCTTCATCATCACACAGGCCGGCGCGCACCATGGGAAACGGCGCCTCCTTCCGCTCATCAAGACCCGCTTGTTCAAGATATGCGCCGGCGGCGAACCGATCCGCCCGCAGATCAAAGACTACAAGCGCCCTTTCTCCTGCATGGAGGATGACCGCCGCCGCGTTTTCTCCCGACGGGGTCACAAAAACCTGCGGCCCCCGGTGGCTGGCGATCATCAGCACGGCGACTGGCACGGCGGCGAGGCCCGCGAGCCGCCAGGGGGCCGTCATCAGGCACAGCCACAAACCGCCGAAGGCGAAGGCCGGCAGCACCGCTGCCGGCCATTTCGGAAAGACTGTAACCGCCCCCGGCAACGCTGCCGTCCATTCGCCAAGCGCCAGCATGATCTCAACGCCCGCGGCGGCGACGCACCAGATCGGCCTGTCGAGCCCGAAGGGTATCGCGAGAAGCGCAAGGATCGCGACCGGCATCACCCAGAAGCCCATCAGCGGGATCGAGATCGAATTGGCGATCAGCCCGAAGTTCGCCGCCCGGTTGAAGTGAAAGAGCGCGAACGGCGCTGTCGCAAGCGAAGAGATTATATCGGTCGCGGCTATGCCCGCAGCGTAACGCTTGAGCCGTGCCGGGATCGAGAAGCTTCTATTCGGATCGGTGCGCGCGCTTGCCCATTCAAAGGCGGCGATGAGCGCCGTCACCGCCGCGAAGGACATCTGAAAACCGGGATTGGCGACCGCTTCGGGCGCAAGAAGCAGGATGACGACCGCCGCGATCGCGACATTGCGCAAGGAGAGCGCGCGACGATCGAAGAGGATCGCGACATAGAAGATCGATGTCATCAGAAAGGCCCGCTGCGCCGGCCAGGCGAGTCCCGACATCGAAAGGTATGCCGCCCCTGAAAGGATCGCCGCTGCGGCCGCCCATTTTTTGATCGGAAAGCGGAGCGCGACAGGTTCGATGAGCGCCAGCGCCGCCCGCAGCGCGAAGAAGACGATGCCCGTCGCCAGACTGAGGTGAATCCCCGAAATCGACAGAAGGTGAGTGAGCCCTGAATCGCGGAACACCGCTTCGGCCTCGTCGCTCACCGCCTCCCGCTTGCCGGTGACGACTGCGGCGACGATCGCAGACGGCGGCGAAAAGGCGATCCCGACGGCGCCGATGCGCAGGAAATAAAGATGGCGGGCGAAGTCATAGCCGCCGGGCGCTACCGGCTGCGGCGTCGGCGACAGGCTCGCCGTCAGCGTCACGCGCTCGCCGGGCAGCGCCTCGAAGGGGCCGCCGCGCCAAGACAGGCGAAGACGCGCTGGCAGACGCTCGTTGTCGACGCCGTCGATCCAGTCAGGGGCGATGATCAGCCGTCGGAGCGTTTCCGATTCCTCGACGGCAAGCAACCGGCCGTCAATCTTCGCATAGTCGATGTCGCGGTCGAGGATCGGCGCATCTACGCGCTCTGCGCGAAAATCAGCGGCGCAAAAACCGAGCGCTGTAAACGCTGCGCCGACGGCCGCGGGGCGGAACCTCTCCAGGCGAAAGGCTGCGACCGTAGCGGCAAGAAGCGCAAGCGGCGCGAGAATCGCCGGCGGCTCCGTCGTGAGACCGAGGTAGAGCGCCGCGCCGACGCCGATCGCCGCCGGCGCCCACAGGCCAAGACGGGCGGCGTCCCGCGCCGCCGAGGCTCGCAGAAACCTCAAAAACCCCGAGAGTGCGGAACGCCAACCGGACAGTGCGTCCGTGCGCGCGACTTCCCTCCCCCTGGTGACGTCGGCCATAGGCTCCCGTGCGCGGCCGTGCTAAGCGCCAAGTTCACACACATCACTCGCCAGAAAAGCGCAATCGCCCCCTCCTAGCAACCATGCCGTCAACCGTCGTCACTCGCTTTGCTCCCTCTCCGACCGGCTTTCTCCATATCGGCGGGGCCCGCACCGCGCTTTTCAATTGGCTCTATGCGCGTGGGCGCGGCGGCCGGTTTCTTCTCCGCATCGAGGACACCGACCGCGCGCGGCACAACGAGGCGGCGGTCTCGGCGATCATCGACGGTCTTTCATGGCTCCGTCTCGACTGGGATGGCGCGCCCGTCTCTCAATATGACCGCCGCGACCGCCACGCCGAAATCGCAAGGGCGCTGCTCGCCCGCGGCAGCGCCTATCGCTGCTACATGACCTCCGACGAGATCGAGGCGGTGCGTCTCAAAGCGGTTGAGGAAAAGCGCCGCTTCGAAAGTCCATGGCGGGACGCCGGCCCTGCGACAGCGCCAAACCGTCCGTACACGATTCGCTTCCGTGCGCCCCGCGACGGAACGACGCTCGTCCGCGACGTCGTCCAAGGCGATGTCACCTTTCCAAACTCTGCGCTCGACGATCTTATTATCCTGCGGAGCGACGGCGCTCCAACTTATAATCTCGCCGTCGTCGTCGACGACCATGACATGGGCGTCACGCATGTCATCCGCGGCGATGATCACCTCAACAACGCCGCACGGCAGCAACAGATCTATGAGGCGATGGGTTGGGCAGTCCCGTCCTTCAGCCATGTGCCGCTGATCCATGGCCCGGACGGCGCCAAGCTGTCGAAACGCCACGGCGCGCTAGGGGTGGAGGCCTATCGCGACATGGGCTACCTGCCGGAGGGGCTTGAAAATTACCTGTTGCGCCTTGGCTGGTCGCATGGCGACGATGAGATTATCCCGCGCGCGCAAGCGCTCCAATGGTTTGACATCACCAGCATCAATCGGGCGCCGTCGCGGCTCGACCTCGCCAAGCTCGACTTCACCAACGCCCATTACATGAAGGCGCTCGGCGACGAAGATTTCGTCTCCCGCGCCGAGCCATTCTTCAACGCCGCCGGTCAGGTTATCGACGAAGGTGCGCGCGCGATGCTCCTGCGCGCGGCGCCCTTCCTTAAGGCCCGTTCGACGACGCTGGCCAAAACGCCGGAGGCAGCGGCGTTCTTGTTCTTGAGGCGTCCGCTCGATCTTTCCGGCAAGGCAGGCAAGGCGCTCGAAAAGGAGGGCGCCCGCGCCCTGCTCGCCATTATCGCCAAGGCGCTTGAGGCCGCATGCTTCGACGGCGCCGACGCGCTTGAAGAAGCGCTGAAGGCCGCCGCCGCCGAATCGGGCCTGGCGTTAGGCGCTGTCGGACCAGCGATTCGCGCCGCGCTCACGGCTGGCCTTCCAGCCCCAAGCCTCGGCGAGGTGCTGTATGCGCTCGGCAAGCGGGAATCCCTCGCCAGGCTCGCTGACGCCGCCGCTCAATGAAATCATCGGGTTATAGGCTAAAGCATGCTTTTGCCCATCAACCATGAGTTGAAAGATATCGTCTGGAAACGCGCCCGTTTCCTTCTATAGTCGCGCCGAAAAATCTCTGCCGCATTGCACAAGAGGCGCTGATGGAAAGCACGCTGAAGCCCGACGGAACGATGACCCTCACCTTTGACGGCAAGAAGACCGAACTGCCGGTCTTCAGCGGGACCCACGGGCCGAAGGTTGTCGATTTTCGGAAATTTTATGCGGAAACGGACCTCTTCACTTTCGATCCTGGCTTCACGTCCACGGCAAGCTGTGAATCGAAGATCACATTCATCGACGGCGACGAAGGCATTCTTCTTTATCGCGGCATTCCGATCGAGCAGCTCGCCGAGCAATCGCACTTCCTCGAGGTCGCCTATCTCCTGCTCCACGGCGAATTGCCGACGGTGAAGCAATCGAAACAGTTCAATCACGACATTACAATGCACACGATGGTGCATGAGCAGCTGAAGACATTCTACAACGGGTTTCGTCGCGACGCGCATCCGATGGCGATCATGGTCGGCGTCGTCGGGGCGCTAGCCGCATTCTATCACGACTCGACCGACATCAATGATCCGAAGCAGCGCGAGATCGCCAGCCACCGGATGATCGCGAAAATGCCGACGATCGCGGCGATGGCTTACAAATATTCGATCGGCCAGCCCTTCATTTTCCCGCAGAACAGCCTCGATTACACCGAGAATTTCATGCGGATGTGCTTCGCGGTCCCGGCGGAAGACTATAAGGTCAACAAGGTTCTAGCCGACGCGCTCGATAAGATCTTCATCCTGCACATGGATCACGAGCAGAATGCGTCGACGTCGACCGTGCGTCTTGCCGGCTCTTCCGGCGCCAATCCCTTCGCCTGCATCGCCGCCGGCATCGCCTCGCTCTGGGGGCCCGCGCACGGCGGCGCCAACGAGGCGGCGCTCAACATGCTTGAAGAAATCGCGACGCCGGAACGCATCCCCGAATACATCGCACGCGCCAAGGACAAGAACGATCCGTTCCGCCTTATGGGTTTCGGCCACCGCGTCTACAAAAACTACGATCCGCGCGCGAAGGTCATGCAGAAAGCATGTCACGAGGTGCTGAACGAGCTGGGGATCAAGGATGACCCGCTGTTCGAAGTGGCGAAGGAGCTTGAGCGCATCGCGCTTTCGGACAGCTATTTCATCGAAAAGAAGCTCTACCCGAACATAGACTTCTATTCGGGGATCACGCTGAAGGCGCTCGGATTTCCGACCACGATGTTCACAGTGCTGTTCGCGCTTGCGCGCACGGTCGGCTGGATCGCGCAGTGGTCGGAAATGATCGAGGACGACAGCCAAAAGATCGGCCGTCCGCGCCAGATCTACACGGGCGCCGCGCGCCGGGATTATACGCCGGTCGGAAAACGGTAGCGCAAACGCTTCCCCTTCCCGCGGCATGTGGTACGATCACGCCATGCGACGGGTCGATATGAGCATGGCGGGTGCGCTTGCGCCGGGGCGCAGCGTCGCAAGCCTGATCGCGGTCGCGCTGGCCGTGGTCATGATGATCCTTGGAACCGCGCATGCGGCCGGGTATGATTACTCGGCGGGCGCGTGCGCCGTTTGCAGCATCGCCAAGACAGTCGACCATGCGCCGCCGGCGCCGCTCGCCGTCATCGTATCGCCAACGCCGCCCGCCGTCAGGGCAAGGCCGTCGCCGCCGGACGTCATTACGGGCGGCTTGGCGCTCGCCGCCATTCGCTCGCGCGGACCGCCCATTTTTTCCCTGTGACCGGAGCTGAATGCGCCCGTCTGGGCGCGGCGTTCATTGGGAGAAAGACGTGGGATTTTATGGCCTGGCTGCGAGAGCAGCGGACGAAACGCGTCCCAGGTCGCGTCCTGAGAAAGTCAGCGCATCTCGCCCTTTATCGCGCAACGAGGAATTGGTTTACGGACAATTGCTGAAAGCGGGGGGGCCGCTCAAAGCCTACGCCCTTCTCGATCAACTGCATGATGAAGGCCTCCGAGCGCCGATGACGATCTACCGCGCCCTCGACAGCCTCATCGGGCGTGGATCTGTCCGGAAGATTGCAAGCCTCAACGCGTTTGTCGCACTGACGCCGGACATCGGCGCCGAGTTTGGCGCCTTTGTCACCTGCACCAGATGCGGCAGCACCCGGTCGATAGGTATCCAGAGACAGGTCGTCGAGGCGCTGCTTGTGACAGCGGACATGGCGATCTCGGAGGTCTACATCGAAGCGTTTGGCGACTGCGATGGCGGCGACTGCTGTCAAGCCGCGGCGGCTGGCGCACCGGCGTGATAGTATCACGGAACAAACTGTGAGCTATTTGTCGGGCCGTTCGGCGGTTCAGGGGCGCTTTAAGGTGCGGTTCGCTTCGCCAAGCTGGTCGTCTGATGCGCTGCGCGCCGCCGCGGCGCTGGTCTTTGCGTTGGCGCTCTTTCTTGTCGGGGCCCACGCTGAGGAAGCCGCAAGCGGCGATCTCCATGCAGAGACCGCTTGCGCTGTCTGTTTTGCCGCCGGTCCTGCGCCCCTACCGGCGGACCCGCCGGAAAATGTCTGCTGTGCAAAGCGCTACAGCGCAATAGTCGCCGGCGCGCCGCAAGCCTTCCTGTTTGCGTTCCGCAAGACGCCAACGCAGCCGCGCGCGCCGCCGCTTTCCTGACCCCTTCGCCGTCCGTCGATCCCTTTGAGCCCCGGCGCAACCTACGCCGGATGGGATTGACAACTCTCAGGGTTCTTGCGGGTCTCCTGGCGCAAGAATCCTGAGTTCTTTTGGTCGTGAGAATTTTTGTTATGCAAGGAATTCTACCGGGGTTGTTCTGCCTGTCCTTCGCCATTGCTTCCGCCAACGCCGCGGAAACGGCCGCGCCAGACCCTGAAAGCGCGACCTATCCCCGCCGCTATTTCGATCCCTAAAATCTGCAGACGGCGCGCGACATGATCGATCGCCTGCCGGGCTTCAGCTTTGACGCCGGCGGCGAAACACGCGGCTTCGGCGGCGCAGCCGGTAGTGTCTTGGTCGACGGGGCGAGGCCCGCAAACAAATCGGGCGGGATCGAAGACGCGCTGCGCCGCATTCCCGCAAACGACGTCGATCGCATTGAAGTGATCCGCGGCGCCGCTGGCGCCGGCGAAGCGGCCGGGCAATCCGTCGTCGCCAATATCATGCACGCCGGCAGCAAGCGGTCCGCAAGCTGGAAACTTGAAATCGAACGAAATTCTGAAGGCGTGACCTATCCGCGTGCGGAAGGATCGCTGACCGCCAAGCTCGGCGACTGGACGATATCGACGAAGCTCAACGGCTTCTGGGAGCAATTCGACCTCGTCGGCCGTCGTGACCGGCTGGGTCCGTCCGGCGCGCTCGTCACCGCCCAGACCGAAGATCGGCCAAGCGCGTTCACGCAAGGCTTCGCCGCGACTGAGGCGAGCCGGCCGCTCAGCGGCGGCAAGCTGACGCTCAATGCGAACTTTGGCTATTCCAGTTTTTTCCGGTGACGGCTCGCTTTCAAATTCGACGGGCGCGCGCCCGACGGCGCGCCGGATGGGCGGAGTTATATCGACTTCGACAGCGTGCGATGGACCGGCGAAGCCGGCGCTGAATGGACGCGGCCGATGGGCGGCGACTGGACGCCGAAGGCGCTGACGCTCGCGTCAATCAGGCCGCTCGATGAAATCACCAATACCCGAACCGAGCGGCCGATCGAGACGATTGCGTCACGATCGGTGTTCACCAACAGGCAGACCCCGATTGAAAAGATCGCGCGGGCCACCCTGTCGCACGGCGGTGAGCGCGGCGCTGTCAATCTTGAAGTCTTTCACGAATGGCGAAGCGATGTGCTTGAGCAGATCGTTCTGCCCTCAGGCGTGTTCGGCGTCGCAAACGCCGGCGAGCCGCGTTTGGGGCCTGATCGCGTCGGCGTCGCTCAACCTATCGCCGGTCGTGCCTGGAGGCCTTGTTGAGACCCGGGCGACGCTCCGCGCCTCACGCTTTGAAGACCCGCTCACCGGCGCCGCGCGCCCGCTCACCGACATCGCCTCACCCGTCGTCACCATCAAATTCCGGCAGCATCTGGCAGGGCTGCGCACGTCATGGGCCGCAAGCTACAAACTCCCTGAGAAAACCGATCTCATCTTCGCGAACGAAACCTTTGCGTTTCACGACGGAAAGGAGATTTCCGCTTTCGTCGAAATGACGCGCTATCTCGGCGTCAAGTCGCGGCTCTCCTTGCGGGGGATCGGCGGCCGCCGGTTTGGCGCGACACGGACATTCTTTTCGCCGGACCGTAGCGGCGTGATTACCGGCTTTGAGCCGCCAGACAGGCGGCGCGGGCTGTTCGTGACGCTGTCCGTCGAAGGGCAACGCTGGTCGCGCCGGGACGCGCGCGCAGCTCGTCACGGCCAGCCGCCTCATTGGCGACTTCCAGGCGTTGCGAGGATTGCCAGAACGGCGCGCACATCCCTACACTGCAAGGGCTCTGTCCTCTGACAATAAGAAAAATCTATGCGCCTCGCCCTCTTAGCCAGCGCCTTTCTCGCGGCGTCCGCCGCCGCCGCCGAAACGGATCTGACGCCGGCGGCTGAGGAGCAACGGGCGCTCGACATTCTAACGCGCTCGGTCGACTTCCGTTCTGTCGAAGGGGACGAAGCGATCGGCGCCTATGCCGACTATATCGCCGAACTTCTCCTCAAAGGAGGCTTCGCCAAAAGCGATGTCACTGTCGATCGAAGCGGCGCGGCGCCGACGCTCGTTGCCGTCTATCAAGGCAAGACCGATGGCGCGCCGCTGATCCTCTCCGGCCATATGGATGTCGTTGAAGCCGACCCCGCCGACTGGACGCGCGACCCGTTCAAGGCGGTCGTTGAGAACGGTTTCGTCTACGGGCGCGGCTCCGTCGACAACAAATTCGACAATTCGATGATTGTCGCGACGCTCCTTCGCCTCAAAGCCGAGGGGTTCAAACCTCAGCGCGATGTCATTCTGGCCCTTTCTGGCGATGAAGAGACGCAGATGGTCACGACCGAGGCTCTCGCAAAGCGCTTCAAGGGCGCGCACATGATTCTCAATGGCGACGGCGGCGGCGGCACGCTGCGTGAGGATGGTTCGGCGCTCGTCTACTCGCTGCAAACGGCGGAAAAGACCTACGCCGACTACGAAATCACCTTCACCAATCCCGGCGGCCACTCGAGCCGGCCTTCGAAGGAAAACGCCATTTATCGCCTAGCCCGCGCCATCGATCGCATTGCGGATTACGACTTTCCGGTCATGGCGAGCGACACGACGCGGGAATTTTTCCGTGTCACGGGAGCGATGACCGATGGCGCGCTTGGAAAGGCGATGCTGCGCTTTGCACACAAGCCGACGGACAGAAAGGCCGTCGCGGCGCTGCGCGCGGATCCTGAATATGTCGGGCAGCTTGGCACCACCTGCGTGGCGACGATGCTCGACGGCGGCCATGCGCTCAACGCGTTGCCGCAGCGGGCGAGCGTGTCCGTCAATTGTCGAATTTTTCCGGGGGTCGATCCAACGGAGGTGGAGGCGCAGCTTCTCGCCGTCGTCGCCGACGATACGGCGTCGATCCGGCGCCTCGATGCGACGCCGGCGGGGCCCGCATCCCCCTTGCGCGAGGACGTGTCCGCGGCGGTAAAGCATGCGCTCGAACGGCGCTATCCGGGCCTGCCGGTCGTTCCGCAGATGTCATCGGGCGCGACCGACAGCCTGTATTTCAGGGCGCAGGGCGTCGACAGCTATGGCGTCTCCGGCCTCTTTCTGAAGCCATCCGACGATTTCAGCCACGGTCTCAATGAGCGTGCGCCGATCGCTTCGATCGACGGCGCGCTTGACCACTGGCATGTTCTGATTAAGGAGCTTTCCGATTAACGCCGGCGCGCTGCATCATCAGGTAGACGGGCGGCCCGGCCGCGAGAAGGACTAGCCCCCAGACGAGCGGTTTCAGGCCGGCACCGTAGATCGTCCAAAGAGAATATACGGTCGCGAGCGCGCCCACCACCCCAAGCGCGGCGGGGCGTCTGATTGCGCCCTGCGCATTGAGCTTCAGCGCAGCGAGCGACACTGCGAGATACATGAACAGGATCGACGTCGTCGAAAGGAGCGCGACGAAGTTGAAAAGCCCGATCAACGTTTCCGAGTAATTGAGAAGGACGACGCCGGTCAGAAGGCCGCTTGAAACCACGAGCGCGTTGACGGGCGGCCCGCGGCGCGAGCGCCTTACAAGGAATGACGGAAACAAGCCGTCCTTCGCCATCGCGCTTGTCAACTCGCCGGTTACAAGAATCCAGCCGTTGAGCGCGCCAAAGACGCTGATCGCAGCGAAAAGCGCTAGGACGCGGCCGGCGTTCTCGCCCCAGCGGCCGGCGATGAAATCGGCGAGCGGCGCATTGGACGCGGCGACCTCGGCCGGCGGCTGCAGCAGAATGACGGAAGTGCAGACGAAGAGATAGATTATCCCCGTCAGGATGGTTCCGAGTATCGTAGCGCGCGGAACCGTTTTCTCTGGTTCATGCACCTGTTCTGCGGGCACTGTAGCCGATTCAAGGCCGAGCAACGACCAGAGCGCAAGGGTCGCTGCTGCGGTGATTGGGGCGAGCGCGATTTCCTCCGCTACAAAGGGCTGCGCTGCGGCGACGCCCTGTTCGCTGAGTATGAGCGCTGCGAGGAGGATCACGGCGACCAGCGGCATCAGCTTCAGTACGGTCGAGAGAACCTGAACGGCGCCGGCGAGCCGCGTGGTGCGGCAATTGACGCCGGTGAGCAACCAGATGGCTGCAAGCGTGACGACGGCATGAAGGCCCGTCGTCGACGCCAGTTGCGGAAAAAAGACGCTGAGATAGCTGACGCCGGCGGTTGCGATCGCCGCATTGCCGACCCATAGACCGATCCAGTAGCTCCACGACACCATGAACGCCACGGCAGGGCCGAAGGCCGCACGCGTGAAGGCGTAAGGACCGCCGGCGAGCGGCATAGCGCGGGCAAGGCTTGCGAACACGAAGGCGAGGCAAAGCCCGCCAGAGATTGTCAGGACCCAGCCGAAAATCGAATTCCAACCCAGCGGGGCGAGCGAGGCAGGCAACAGGTAAACGCCCGAGCCGATCATGTTGCCGACGACGAGCGCCGTGCACATGAGGAGTCCAAGCTTGCGGGATTGGGAGGGCGGCGAACCGCTCACGACGCCTCGCTGGTAAAGACGCCGCCGGGCGCCTGTCTTGGCTGCAGTGTCAACCTGGGGGCGCCAATGGTCAACGGCGCTGTGCTTTTCGCGGCGTCTGCGCACGGCCCGTGCTCGCATAGCAGACGAGACAGGAAAACCGCGCTGCAATGGTGGGCGGTGACGGGATCGAACCGCCGACCTACTGGGTGTAAACCAGCCGCTCTGCCAGCTGAGCTAACCGCCCGAGGCCTCGGCCTAGCGCAGGGGGCCAAATGTCGGCAAGCGAACGCCTGGCTAATTAAGTGCGTCCCTGAGGCCTTTGCCGGCCGAAAATTTCGGCTGCACCGACGCCGGAATTTTTATCGCCTCGCCGGTGCGCGGGTTGCGGCCGTCGCGTGCGTCACGGCGCGAGGCCGAGAACGTGCCAAAGCCCACAAGGCGAACGTCGTCGCCGCGCTTCAGCGCCTGCGTGATCGCATCGAAGACGGCGTCGACGGCGCGTGTCGCATCCGCCTTGCTCATCTTGGAGAGGTCGGCGACGCGATCGATGAATTCGTTCTTGTTCATGACTTGTGCCTTCCGGTCGACGAAAGCGCCTCAAATCGGCGCAGGACAAAATGTGGCGCGCGGACGATCCCGCCGAAACTTCAAGTCGTCGAAAGCGCCAGCAGCGTTACATGGCACGCCGCTGCGGCGCAGCCTGGTGAAAGAGCCGCCATGATTCATGCTCATGCGCAATGCAGCGCTCGATTAACTCTCGCCACACCGGCTCCGCGATCGCCGGCGAGAGCCCCTCTTGACGGGCCGCGGCCAGCACCTTGGCGACGACATCTTCAATCCGCCATTCGAGCCGGACATCGCTCGCTCGATCTTTAATTCGCGCGGCGGCCTCAATGTAGGACTGGCGCTCGGCCAGGAGCCTCACCAGCGCTCTGTCAAGCCGGTCGATCTCGGCGCGGACTTCTTCCATGGTGCGACAGGCTTCCGGGGCTACAGCCCGTTCGTCCGGGGGATTTCTCATAACCCTTCCTTAGGCGAGCCAGACCTTCCGGCCTAGCCGCCAGGGCTGGGGCAAAGCGCCCCTGGCGGGGGGGGCGGGGGCGGGGGAAGTTGCCGATTGGTTAATTTTCGGCGCACCCATTGCGTTAGCGCAAAAAGTGCGTTATATGACATTTTTATGAAAGCCACCGGAGCAGCTTCCCACAGGTCTCGTCAGTCCCAGAATGTAAGGAGTTGAAAAATGGCAGTCACTTCGAAGTCTCACGGTGCCCATTCAGCCGGCTCAGTTCTAGGGTCTGCGCTCCTTTACTTCGTGATGGCGGTCGCCGCGATTGCCATCGCGGTGCCAGCGGCGATCATGGTGATGGGCTAGGTCCGGACCGGCGCCGATTGAGGTCACGAAAAACCCGGCGATCGCACGCAGGGTTTTTCGTCTCTGATCGCCCATACGGGCTAATGCGTGATGATGGCTTCACTATCCGCTTCCGGCGCAGGGAGCGGTGCCGCTGTGGATTCTTTCCATTCGATCGGCGTCAATTTCCGCGTCAGCGCATGCGCCAGCACTTCCTCCACCCGGGAGACCGGAATGATGGTCAAGCCCGCCTTCACATTGTCGGGAATTTCCGCCAGATCCTTCTCGTTCTCCTGAGGGATGAGCACCGTCTTGATGCCCGCCCTCAGAGCCGCGAGCAGTTTCTCCTTCAAACCGCCGATCGCCAGCACCCGGCCCCTCAGTGAAATCTCGCCGGTCATGGCGATATCTTTGTGGACGGGCACGCCGGTCAGCACCGACACGATCGCCGTCGCCATCGCGACGCCTGCCGACGGGCCATCCTTCGGAGTCGCCCCCTCCGGCACATGAATGTGGATGTCCGTCTTATCAAAGACCGGCGGCTCGATGCCAAATTCGGTCGCCCGGCTGCGGACATAAGACGACGCCGCTGAAACCGACTCCTTCATGACTTCCTTCAGATTTCCGGTGGGCGTCATCCGACCTTTGCCAGGCATCTTCACCGCCTCGACCGTCAGGATGTCGCCGCCGACCGAGGTCCAGGCGAGCCCGGTCACGACGCCGACGCGGTCGTCGGTCTCGATTTCACCATACCGGTATTTCGGGACGCCGGCGTAATCAGCAAGGTTCGCTTCCGTGATCTCGACCTTTTTCGCCTTCGACGTCTCGATGTCGCGGACGGCCTTGCGGGCGAGACGAGCGAGCTCGCGCTCGAGGCTTCTGACGCCGGCCTCTCGCGTGTAGCGGCGGATCAGCTGCATCAGGCCCTCATCGGTTATCTTCCATTCCGACGCTTTTAGTCCATGATCCTTCATTATTTTGGGAATGAGGTGTCGACGGGCGATTTCGCGCTTTTCATCCTCCGTGTAGCCCGGGATCCGGATGATCTCCATCCGGTCAAGCAAGGGCTGCGGCATGTTGAGGCTGTTCGCCGTGGTGATGAACAAAACGTCGCTCAGGTCGTAATCGACCTCGAGATAGTGATCGGCGAATGTTGAGTTCTGCTCGGGATCGAGCACCTCGAGCAATGCCGATGACGGGTCTCCTCGAAAGTCCTGGCCCATCTTGTCGATTTCGTCGAGCAGGAAGAGCGGGTTCGACTTCTTCGCTTTTTTCATCGACTGGATGATCTTGCCAGGCATCGAGCCGATGTAAGTCCGACGATGGCCGCGGATCTCCGCCTCGTCGCGAACGCCGCCGAGGCTGACGCGCACAAACTCGCGCCCCGTCGCCGCGGCGATGGATTTTCCAAGCGACGTCTTTCCAACGCCCGGCGGGCCGACAAGGCAAAGGATCGGACCTTTCAGCGAGCCCATCCGCTTCTGCACGGCGAGATATTCGAGAATGCGCTCCTTGACTTTGTCGAGGCCATAGTGGTCTGCGTCGAGGATCTCCTGCGCCTTTGCAAGATCATGTTTGACCTTGGACTTATTGTTCCACGGGATCGACAGCATCCAATCGAGGTAATTGCGCACGACGGTCGATTCCGCAGACATCGGCGACATCTGGCGCAGCTTCTTCACCTCGGCTTCGGCCTTGGCGCGGGCTTCCTTGGAGAGCTTTGTATTCTTGATGCGCTCTTCAAGCTCGGCGATCTCGTCGCGGGCGTCATCTCCCTCGCCGAGTTCCTTCTGGATCGCCTTCATCTGCTCGTTGAGATAATATTCGCGCTGGGTTTTCTCCATTTGCCGCTTGACGCGGTTGCGGATTTTCTTCTCGACCTGAAGAACGCTCATCTCGCCTTCCATGAGCGCGTAAACGCGCTCAAGGCGCGCGCCGATGTCGAAAATCTCCAGCAGCTCCTGCTTCTCTGACATCTTGATGTTGAGATGGGAAGCGACCGTGTCTGCAAGCTGCGCGGGGTCCTCGATCCCGCTCACGGAGACGATGACCTCCGGCGGGACGCGCTTGTTGAGCTTCACATAAGCTTCAAACTGCGACACGACAGAGCGGGACAAAGCCGCGACTTCCGCCTCGTCGGGCTCCTCTTCGGACGGTATCGACGCTTCCGCTTCGAAATAGTCATCGAGCCTTGTGAACTTCTGAACCTTCGCCCGGCTCTCGCCTTCAACTAGAACTTTGACGGTCCCATCGGGCAGCTTCAGAAGCTGCAGAACCGTTGAGAGAACGCCGACCGAATAAATCCCCTCCGGCTTCGGGTCATTGTCGCCGGCGTCCTTCTGGGCGACGAGCAGGATTTTTTTGTCATGTTCCATCACATGCTCGAGGGCGCGCACCGATTTGTCGCGCCCAACGAACAGCGGGATCACCATGCTCGGAAACACCACGATGTCGCGAAGCGGAAGGACGGGGTATATGGCGGTATCTGACATCAACATTCCTTGACGACGAGCGCCTCGACAGAGGCCCGGCGGGCGCGCCCCCCCCATAATCTCAGCAGGCCTCCCACGCGGCGCCGGGGGAACACGCCAACAGAGCGCGGCCAATGGCGC